>DATATB010000116.1:0-62002 GCA_036268995.1 Pirellulales bacterium
GCCCTGTCCAACGCGAGCTCGTCGCTATCGACGTATCTTGGCGGCAAGTTATTCGAGCAGGGCATCGACCTGTGGGGTCATACCGTCAGTTTTAACGTGCTGGTGGGCATCGGCGCCCTGACCACGGCTGCCTGCTGGCTCGTCGTACCGCTGCTACCCAAACGCCTGGTCCCCTAAAGCCGGTCCGGCCGCCGGCCGAACATTGACCATGGCGCGGGCTAGAACTAGGATGACTTGGAAGCTGCCCCCAGAGCGCCGCAAGGCACCGCCGCCGCGACGCAATTGGGGTGTTCACCTTTGTCGATGACTGCCACGCCCCACCGAGTGCCGCTATGAAAACCCGATCGTGTCGCTGGGCCACCTGGATTCCGCTGCTGCTGCTTTCCGCGCTGACCTTCGCCTGTGCCAGCGCGCGTGCCCAGGAGTCGGACGAAGATAAGCCCAAGATCCCGCCGCCGGTCGACGTGGCCCTGACGACTTCGGATCGGGTCGAGCTGCAATGCACGTATTTCGGCGGGACGCACAAGAAGGAAAGCGTGCCGGTGATCCTGTTGCATCAATACGGCGGCAACCGGCATGACTGGGATGAGCTGGCCCTGTACCTGCAAAAGACCTACGGCTTTGCAGTGATCGCCCCCGATCTTCGCGGCCACGGAAACAGCACGAACTTCAACGGTCGGAAAGTACTGGCCGCCAGCATGCCGCTGGACCAGTATCCGCTGATGGTTACCAGCGACCTGGAAGCCGTCAAAAAGCACCTGATGGAACGCAACAACAACGGCGAATTGAACATCAACAAGCTGAGCGTCGTCGGCGCCGAAATGGGCGCCGTCGTCGGCATGCTGTGGACGCTGTACGACTGGAACCAGCCGGTGCTCACCACCGGCAAGCAGGGACAGGACGTGAAGGCCGTGTTCATGATTTCGCCTCCCTTCGTATTCAAGAATCTCAGCCTGCAAGACCTCGCGTTCCAGGGACCGGTGCAGATGGCGGTCCGCAAAGATATTTCTATCTACCTGGCCGTTGGCAAATCCGATTCGAAGGCCCTGCGAAATGCCGACCGCATCTACAATCTGTTCGAGGGTTACCACAAAGCCACGATGGCCAATCCGGAAACGCGGGACCTGTTCTACGAGCAGTTGAGCACCCGCCTGCAAGGCATGAAGCTGATCGAAGAAAAGAGCCTGAAGCTCGGCGAGCACGTCGGCGATTTCATCGACGTGCGGGCAGCCGGCCAGTCTTATCCTTGGGCCGAGCGCAAAAGCCCGATCTAGTGAGACTGCGGGCTCCTGCTCGCGACGCTACGGAATCACCAGCAACAACCCCTCGCGAAGCTGATCCGGGCCGCTAAGCTGATCGCGATTGGCTTCGTAGAGTTGCTGGAATTTGCTGCCGTCGCCGTAGAACTGCTTGGCGATGTCCACCAGCGTGTCTTCGGCCTGCACTCGATAGTGCCGCACGGGCGGCTCGCTTTGCCGGCCGCGCCGCCACGCGCCAGGAGTGATGGGCACCATCGATGCCGGCTGGGAGCTGACCCAATCGGCGTCGCCGGGGTTCGTGACTGCGGACTTGGAAGTCTGCACCGATGCCGGCCGGGCGATACCCGGCGCCGGTGGAATGACCAGTTCCATGCCCGGGCGGAGCTGGTCCGGATCGGCGAGCACCTGCCGATTCGCGGCAAACAGATCGGTCCAGCGATCGGCCGACCCCAAATAGTGCCGCGCCAGGCCCGAAAGCGTTTCCCCATCGCACACGCGATGCACGGCCGGGCGATCATGGCCTTGCGGGCGAACCGGACTCCACGTAGGAGCCGGCAACTCGCCCACTTCGTACGTCTGGCGCGACGTGGCCGGCTTCGCCTGGGTGCCAACGCGCGGCTTGGACGCTGCCACCGACTGCACATCGGGCTCGATGCGGCCGAGCAAATGGCTGACTTCCACAGCCGCGGGCGGAGACGCGGCGGGAGCGGGGGCTGGAGCAGGCAGTTCGATCCGGTGCCGCAGCGTCATGCTGGTTCCCGAATCCGGCGGCGCCGAGACCGCGGCCGGTTGCTGCTTGTCGGCCGGGCGAAAGAACATCAACGATCCGCCCACGGCACTGACCATCACGGCCGAAGCCAGTACGATCTTGGTGCGCCGATCAGCCATGGTCGGGGGCAGCTTTCGCGATCTCGGTCGAAGCGTAGGAAATCGCTCCTCATCGCTGGTATATCGGGAGTTGCGGCCCGGCCGGTTCAGCCGATCTCGGCGCACCCGTAACGGCACAACGCTTTGCGGCGTGACGGGCGCCGGGATAGCAAGAATGTATCGCCTGTAGCAGGCGGCGAGCGCTGCCGACGAAGCGGGGATTGCCGATCGCCTCGAAGGTTCGTCAGGCGGCCGCGATGCCCTTGCCCTTGCCGCCGGAGCTTTTTGCCTGGGCCGAATCGCCGGTACGATTCAACCAGATTAACACCGGCGTGGCGATGTAAACCGTGCTGTACGTTCCGCTAATCACGCCCACGACCAGGGCAAAGGCGAAACCGTGGATGCCCTGGCCGCCGATTGCGTACAGGATCAGCACCACCAGGAACACCGTCAACGACGTCAACAACGTGCGGCTGAGCGTCTGGTTGATGCTCGAGTTCACGAGTTCCGCACTGAGCTCCAGGCTCTTGCCCCGGATTTCGCGAATACGGTCGAAGATCACGATCGTGTCGTTGAGCGAGTAGCCGATGATCGTCAGAAACGCGGCGATGATCGGCAGATTGATCTTGAAGGGTTCCACGCCCAAGAAGCCCAGGTAATCGGCCACGTACGAACTGAGCGCCAGCGCGCCCAGCGTAACGAGCACGTCGTGTACCAGGGCCAGAATCGCCGCGAAGCCGAACATCACCTGCGTAAACCGGAACCACACGTACAAGGCAATCAGAATAATGCTGGCGATCAAGGCGAACAGCGCCTGCTTCTGGGTGTTGTCGGCGACGGTGGCGCCGATCTTGTTCGACGAAGGAAAGACCGGCGAATCCGCCAACGCGTGCTGCAACTTGTTGAGCACGCCTTGAGCCTGCTTGACTGGCATCGCGAACTTGATCACCCAGGCGTTGTACTTCTTGGTTTTGCTGCCCGAAGCGTACTCGGGATTGCTGGCATCCAGCGCCAGGTCGGTCCCCTGTCCCTCGCGGTCCAATTCGGTGCGCAGCATGTGTACCAGCGCGTCGTGGCCGATCTGCTCGCTGAATTGCAGGCTGGCGCGCGTGCCACCGGCAAACGGGTCGACCAGCGCCGGCTTCTGCTCTTCGGCCGGCATTTCCGCACCCGGTTTTTCCGCGGCCGGCTTTTCAGCGTTCGGTTTTTCAGCGTTCGGCTGCTTGGCTTCGGGCTGTTCGGCGGCCGGCTTGTCAGCGGTCTTTTCGGCCGCTTTGGGTTTGGCGGCGGCGGGCTTCTCGGCCGAATCGGGCTTCTTTGTCGCGTCGGGCGTGGCCTTCGCGGCGGGCTGATCCTTCTCACTCGGCGGATCCTTCGCGGCAGCGTCGTCGGCCAAAGCCAGCATGGTTTCGTCGGGCACCAGCGGCTCGGCGGCTGCCAGGTTGCCGGTCGTCGGCGGGCCGAGCTGCGCCTTGCCGCCGGGGATCGGGTCGGTCGAGGCAATCGTCAGCTTGTTGACGGCCAACTCGCCTTTGAAGATCCGCTTCAGGTCGCGCTCGACCTTCTCGATGTCGGGCTCGGACGTGACGATCAAAAAGCGCACGCCGGACTTCTCGCCCTCGATCTTGACGTCCTGCACGGTAACGTCGGGCAAGTCCTGCACCTTGGCCCGCACCTGGCTGACTTCCTGTGGGTGGTCCTGGTCGAAGACCGTTTCGACCGACACGCCGCCGGTAAAGTCGATATCGAGCAGCCCCTCGCCTCGGGCCACCACGGCCACCATGCCGATGGCAATCACGATTACGCTCAGCGCGATGGCCGGCTTGCGCTTGCCGATGAAGTCGTAATTGGCCTTGCTCATCATCTGCATCATCTTCAGTTGGGTGATCCAGCGATTGCGCTCGGCGACGTCGAAGAAGGCCCGCGACACGGTGATGGCCGTGAACAGGTTCATCACGATGCCCAGGATCAGGGTCACGGCAAAGCCTTTGACCTGGTCGGTGCCGATGTAAAACAGCACGACGGCCGAGATCAGCGTGGTAACGTTGGCGTCGATAATCGTGGTGGTGGCGCGGTCGAAGCCATTGCGGATAGCCATGCGCAGCGTGGCGCCGCGGGCTAATTCCTCGCGCATGCGCTCGTAGATCAGCACGTTGGCGTCCACGGCCATGCCCACGGTCAGCGCCAGGCCGGCCAGGCCGGAGAGCGTAAACGCCGCGTGAAACAAGATCATGAAGGCTATGGTCAGCAGGACGTTCAAGATCACGGCGATGTTGGCGACCATGCCCGCAAAGCGGTAGTAGATGATCATGAAGACCACGACCACCGCGGTGGCCACGAGCATCGACCAGACGCCCTTTTGGATGGTATCGGCGCCCAACTGGGGGCCGGTCAGCAGGCTAGTGCTGGGCTCCTTTTGCAGCACCGCCGGCAACGCTCCGGCGGTGAGCACGGCGGCCAGCCGCGTGGTCTGCTCGTCGGTAAACGAATTGCTCGTGATCTCGCCGCGATCGTAAATGCGGCCGTTGATCGACGGGGCCGTGATCAGCTCGCCGTCGAGAATCACGGCCAAATGCCGATGGAAATTCTGGACCGTATCCGGCAGGTTCGACGTGGTCAGGTCGCCGAAAAGCTGCGCGCCTTTGCTATCGAACGAGAAGGTCACGCAGGGCTGGCCCCGCTGATCCTTCGCGGCCTGGGCGGTGCGCAGATACTGCCCGGTGACCACCTCGGGCGTGTTGGTCATGACCAGCACTTCTACCCGGCCGCCTTCGCCCTGTCGGACGACGTAGTCGCGGCCGAATTCGCTGGTGCTTTCCTTATCCACCGGCACCCATTTGGCGACCACCTTGTCGTCGACGATGACGTTGCGGCCCTTGGTCTCTTTGGCCACGGCAATCACGTCGGCATGGTCGCGCTCGTTGGCCGTGACGCGGAACTCCAGCGCGCCGCTGGTGCTGATGATGGCCTTGATCTGGTCTTCTTCTTCCTGCGTCGCCTTGGGGATGATGATTTCGATTTCGCGCTGGCCGTAGGGCCGGACCGTCACTTCTTTGATGCCGCCGGGATTCACGCGGCGGGTGATCGCGCCCACGAGCTTGTCCATCTCATTCGGGCCAAACGGCTGACCGGGCTCGATTTGGCTTTCATCCACGCTGTAGATCAGGATCAGCCCGCCGCTTAGGTCGATGCCCAGCTTCGGCGGCCAGCCGACGATGCACACCACCGTCGGAGCGAGGATCGAGAAGACGATCACGGTGAACTTCAGGCCCTGTTCCGACAGCCGCGTTACCTTGCCGATCCAGGTGCCCAAGACGACGGAGCCGACGAACAGTGCGGCGACGATCAGGAAACCCTGGATCAGCTTGCCGGAGTTGTCCACGTCCTGTTGCTGCTGTGCCGGTGGCGACGCCAGCTCGGCGCCCTCGACCGCGCCTGGCGGCGGAGCCGGAGTCGTGGCCTGAGCCCACGCCATGCGCGAGTCGGCCGTCAGCAGCGAAAGGAACACCAGCGCCGTCAGCGCCCATCCCAGGGCACGGACCGTCTTGGACGCCACCATGATTCTTATCTCCCTCTGGCAACCGCCCGGGCTCGTGGCCGGGCGACTTTTCGATGTTTCCGCTTGAGAATCTTCCGGGCGGCCTATTTCGCTTCCTTTTCGACCGATGTGTCGGTGCCCAACACGTGGGCGATCGAGGCCAGCCGCATCCGCAACTTGGTATTGGTCGCTTCGTCGACGCGAATGGTCACTTCGTCGGCGTCGGCCTGGACGCTGGTGACCACGCCGTAAATGCCGGACGAGGTCAGCACGCGATCGTTTTTCTTGAGGCTCTTGAGCAGCGCCTGCCGGACCGCCTGCTCGCGCTTCTGGGGGCGCTGAATCAGGAGAATATAAAGCACGATGATCAGCAGTATTGGCGCGTACTGCACATATGGCAGCCAGCCGGGCGCTGGCTGGTCGGCTTGCTGGGCCAGGATCACGAATCGCTCGAACAGCCAAATCGACACCGATTACTCTCCCCTCAATGAAAAATTGCCTGCCCGCGCAGGCTATTTTGACCTGGCACTCCGGGCCCCGGCGAGGCGCTTCGGCCGCCCGGCTACGCAGCGGCGAGGCCTGCAAAACACCCTGCAAAACGGCGGGTGCCGCGAGTGCAGCTACGCATCATAAAACTATGCGGCGCAATGGACAAGAGCGCCGGCAAGGGTGCCGGCGGCAGCCCCGGCCAGCGAAAAAACGAATGGAGCTTGAAGCCCGGGGACGGTGGACCGAAAATGCCAATAGCTGCGTGCCCGGCTCGCGCGGTCCATGGAGAGCTTGAATGTCGAACGTTTCGATCAAAGAGGAGGCCCGCCGGATTATCGAAGGGCTGCCACCGAACGCTACTTGGGAAGATCTTCAATACGAGATCTTCGTCCGGCAGAAGATCGAGGCCGGGCTGGCGGACTCCCGCGAGGGGCGGATCGTTTCCCAAGCCGAAGTACGAGGCCGATTCGGCCAGCCGAACGTGGAGTAGGCGAACCTAGCCGGCGTTGTGCCTGTCCGAAATGCGGATTATAAAGCCGCTTCGCTGCTGAGGAGTGGGCCGCGGTCCGGATCTCGCGGCAAGTCGTTTAAGAATGGAAGATGGCGACCGCTCGTAATCGGTGGGAACTTTTAGACCAGCGCGTAGGTTCGCTTTAAAATGCTGGCATCCTAGCGGGGGCATTTATGCCTAAGCGGCCTGACCTCAAAGCCATTCTCAGAACCAACGATCCGCGTGCCGTTCCCACGTACGGCATTCCGGAAGCCGCCAATTATCTGCGGATTCCTCCGGCAACGCTGCGCAGCTGGGTGTCTGGGCGATTCTACGACACCGGCAAGGAACGTAGGTGGTTTAAACCGCTAATCGCATTGCCGGACAAGAAGATTTCGCTTCTGTCGTTTATTAATCTCGCCGAGGCCCATGTCCTTAGCGCGTGTCGGCGGGTGCATAACATACCGCTGCCGAATATCCGCAAGGCGCTCGATTATGTGAGCAAGGCGTTTAGCTCAATCCATCCGCTCATTGAACGCGACTTTGAAACCGACGGCATCGCCTTGTTCGTGACACATTTGGGGCAGCTTGTCGATGCCACGGCGCATGGGCAGACGGTAATGCGTAAGGTCGTTGAGCAGCACTTGAAGCGCCTGGAGCGCGAAAACGACATCGTGATGCGGCTGTATCCGTTTACCAGGCCGCCCCATGTGGACGACGATAGCCCGAAGAGTGTCTTCTTCGATCCGCGGCACGCTTTTGGGCGCCTTGTGCTTGCGTCTATCTCGGTGCCAGTAAAGTCCATTGCAGAACGTTTCGAGGCGGGCGACACAATCGAGCACCTTGCTTTAGACTATGGCTGCCAAGCGGCGGACGTCGAAGAGGCGCTTAGATGCGAATTCCAAACCGCAGCCTAGCCGCACTTTCTTCATTGATCGGTGCCTCGGGAATACTGATGTCCCGAATGCCCTAAGAGCGCGCGGATTGTCCGTCGAGGTGCATGCGGATCACTTCGCCCATGACACTGACGACCCGACGTGGATCACGGAAGTCGGGAGGCGCAAGTGGATCATTGTTACCAAAGATAAAAATATCCGGAAGCGGTACGTCGAAATTGTCGCGCTCCTGAAGGCTGGTGTTCCCTCATTCGTTCTGACGAGCGGTGAAACTACCGGTCAAGAAAACGCGGCCGCGATCCTGAAGGCATCAGATCAGATGCTGAAATGCGCGAAATCTGTTTCGACACCGTTTGTGGCGCTTATTTCCCCCATCGGGTGCAGTTGCGGTAACGTGGACGTATGCCCAATTCGCTGCGGCACTCGACCAGGCGAAATGACCCGCAATACCGCCCGGCGTGGCCGAAGATGGACTTCGCGCAACATTGCGGCGAGTGGCTGGCGCGGTAGCTCCAATTGCCTGTAATCGGAGCTGCTACGGTAACGGCTAGCCTCGCTCGCTTGTTGTTCATCCGTGGGCGGATTTGCCACCTACGTTTCTCGGCTGCACACGACGCTGTGACACCTGCGGATCCGCGTGATTTGGCCTGCGATTGGGTCAAATGGCTTACCGTCCCAGCCGCTATTCCACGGCGGCCTGCACACCGCCGGCCAGGAGCTCGTCTTCTTCGTCGCGGCTGATGAGAATTTCAGGCCGGTAACCGCCGCGCGAGCGGTCGTAGAAGATAATGAGCACAAAGAGCACGACCAAGGCCACGGGCAGCAGCGAGACCGTGCGAAACGCCATCCGGTAGCCATGCGCCTGGGCGTCGGACGCCAGTTTCACCTCTTCGCTGGCTGCCGGCAGCTTCTCGACGCGGGCATGGTCCACGGCGATATAGCGATCGCCTTCCTTTTTGAGGATATCCGGCAGCGCGGCCTGCGGTGCATGCTCTTCTGCATAGGCCACCGCATTCACGTCCACGATCCGGCCCATCTGCGGCAGGACCTGCGAAATCGACAAGTTACCGACCGAACCCATCAAGGCCAAAGCCAAGGCGCCGCCCTTGGGAAACCGCTCGGCCGTGACGCCTAGCATCGTCGGCCAGAAGTACGCGATACCCAGGCCAAAGATCGTGGCATAGCCAAATGCCGTGGCCGCGCTGTCGGCATAGCTGAGCAGTCGCAAGCCCACGCCCGCCAGGATCGCCGAGACGGTGAGCATGCCGACTGGCGAAATGCGATGCGCAATCGGCCCGGCAAAATGCCGGAGCACGAACATCATGCCCGACGTATAGACCAGGATCAGCGTGCCCGAGATATGGGCCGTGCTGGTCATCACCGACTCTTGCCATTTTTGCGGCCCCAACTCGGTCGCCGCGGTCAACAGCATGCAGACGGCCCAGACCAGGAACAGCGGCCGCACGCACTCTTTGAGCATATCGCCGGTCGAGACTCCGGAGGCCACGCGTTCGGTCTGCGGAAACTGGGCGGGCAGGAGCATCAGCCCATACACGGCAGCCGGAAACACGATCAGGCACAAGCTCAGTTGCCAGTTCCAGCCCAGGCCGGGAAGCTGGATGAACGACAAGTCCAGCCCCTTGCCCACCAGCCGCGCGGTGATGCCGCCGATGACCAGCCCGCCCGGCCACCACGCGTGCAGGATGTTGAGGTAATGCGTCTTGCGGTCGGAATACAGCGTGGCGATCAGTGGGTTGATGCCCACTTCGGTAAAGCCATTGCCGCAGCCCATCAGCAGCGAAGCCGCGAACAACCATGCGTAGCTGATGTCCGAATGGGGCGCAAAGATCGTGCCCAGCGATCCCAACAAGTGGCTGGCCAAGGCCAGATACATCATCCGCTTGATTCCCAGCAGGTCGCAGATAAAGCCGCCAAAGAGCATCGACAAGGCCATGCCCATGAACACGGCGCCTTCGATGCTTCCCTTCTGAGCCTGCGTGAGGTGGAATGCGTCGCCCATGTCCTGCAAGATGTCGCCGCGCACCACGAACGTGAATGCCGACGTTATCAGGGCAATGCAGCTACACACGAACAGCCAGCGGCGATTCACCATGGACAATCGATCCTGTAAATGAGAGCGGAAGGGGCCGAAGCCGGCAGGACAAACGCGTGGGAGCCGCACGAATCCAAGACACGCAATATAGTTGGCCCAAGACCCACGGTAAACGCGCCGGCCCCGAGAATTGGGCCGCGGGCTACGGCACATGAATGTGCCGGCTATTTCGTGCGTGCCCGGCCGGCTACTAGGGCGGCAATGTCCAGCGTGCTGACGATGCCGACCGGCTTGTGCCCGTCGCCGTCGACCACCACGACCCGGTGAACGTGCTGGCGGACCATTTCGTCGGCCACTTCGGCCACGGGCGTGGTCGTTTTGCAGGTGACGACCTGCACGCGCATGGCGTCCTTGACGTGCATCCGCTCCAGCGCCCGGCGAAATCCGCCAAAGCCTTGCGGCAGCGGATGCTGAAAACCGTCGGCCTGGTTGTCGAGCCAGGTTTCGCGGTCGCCAACTTGCTCATCAAGCGTTTCGAGCATCTCTTCGATCCGCACCAGGTCGCTACGGCTGACAATACCCACCAACTGGCCCTGCGAGACGACCGGCGCGCCGCTGATTTGCGACTGGATCAACAAATGACGCAGCTCGGCCAGCGACTGTTCCGGGCCGACAACGATCGGATTGGCATGCATAATGTCGCCGGCAGTGACGTCGGCAAACGGACGGGCGGGCATGGGCGTGCTCCGGGGAAATGAGGAACGATGAATGCGGAATGATGAATGACGACGAGGAAGATGGTGGGCGGACGCAGCTCGTATTTCTATTCCGCATTCATCATTCATACTTCCGCATTGTATTTTCACACCTGCCGGCGGGCGGCTGCCAGCGTGTTGTGCAATAACATCGTAACGGTCAACGGGCCGACGCCGCCGGGAACGGGCGTGATTGTGCCGGCCACTTGGGACACGCCGGCAAAATCGACGTCGCCAGCCAGCCCCTCGGGCGTGCGGTTCATGCCGACGTCCACGACCACGGCCCCCGGCTTGACCATGTCGGCCGTCACGAACCGCGCCCGGCCGATGGCCACGACCAGGATATCGGCAGAACGTGTAATTTCGGCCAGGTTCGGCGTGCGGCTGTGGCAGACGGTGACCGTGGCATCGGCCCCAGGGCCGCGCTGCATGAGCATGTTGGCCAGCGGCTTGCCCACGATCTCGCTGCGGCCGACGATCACCACGTGCCGGCCGGCAATCGGCACTTCGTTGCGTACGAGCAATTGCTGAATCCCGTGCGGCGTGCAGGGCAGGAAGCGCGGCCGCCCTTGCACGAGCAGTCCGACGTTTTCGGGATGAAAAGCATCCACGTCCTTGGCCGGGTGTACGGCGTGCAGGATGCGGCCGGAGTCCATCTGCGGCGTCAGCGGCAATTGCACCAGGATGCCGTGGACCAGGTGGTCCTTGTTCAGCCGATGGACCAGCTCGAGCAAATCGTCGAAGCCGGAATCGCTCGGCAAGCGGTGCAACACGCCTTCGATGCCGACCCGCTGGCAGGCTTCGCGCTTGTTGCGCACGTAGACTTCGCTGGCCGGATTCTCGCCCACCAGCACGGCCGCCAGACACGGAACCACGCCGTTGTTTTCGATAAAGTCCGCGATCTGCTCGGCCAGTTCGGCTTGGATTTGCCGCGCTAAGGCCTTGCCGTCGAGAATGGCTGCCGTCACCAGGGAACCCTCTTGGCTTGGAGCGGGTGGGGAGAGGGCGACACGGCACCCCCGGGGCATGCGCATCTTGCGCGGACGTGGGCCACATTCTAGTGAACGACCGACCGGCTCAACAGGGCCGGCACTTTTGGCCCAGGCTTTATGCTTGAGCGGCGAGCACCAGCCACAGCAGCAGCCGCAGGGCCAGATTCGAATACAGACCGGCGATCCAATCGTCGGCCATAATACCCAGCCCCTCGGGCAGCCGCTCGAACTGCCGGGCCGGCGGCGGCTTGGTGATATCGAATAGCCGGTGTAGCAAAAACCCGGCCAGCACGGTGCTCCAGCTCCAATCGCCGATCGCGAAAAACGTGATCGGCACGCTGGCGATTTCGTCCAACACGATCGAACCGGGGTCTTTGCCCGTGCCAAGCTGCCGGGCAGCCCGGGTGCAAATCGGAATGCCGGCCAGGCAAATCACGATCGTGGCCACGGCCATAGCCGGCAGGCCGAGCTGGTCTAAACCCCAGGCCAAGGGTAACCCTAGCAGCGTGCCAAATGTGCCCGGCGCCCAGGGAATAAAGCCCACCCAGAAGCCGGTTGCCAGGAAGACAGCCGGCTTAAAGCCGCCCCCGGGTGTGCTTTGCTGCTGCAAGACGAAGCCCCGTTCGATCTAAACTGGCCGATTTGATGCTAGCTGGTCATTGCTTTCAAAAGATGCTGTCTGCCCACGATGGGTAAACAGATATGGTGGTAGCATGTTAAGTCAAGTATATTCAATTGACGAGAAAGCAAATGACCACCATGATAGTCATATTGCTGATCTTTAACCTGCCTCCAATTCATCTCTACTCTTCTCTGCGCCGAATAGCCCGAGGCGTTCGAGGATTCCCGCATGGCCACTGACGAAAAAGAAAAGCTGAGCGCGGTCGAAGTCGCGAAGGCCGAGAGCAACTACCTCCGCGGCGAGATCGGCCAGGAGCTGATCGACGCCAACGATTTCTTCGGCAAAGACAGCATTAACCTGCTGAAGCACCACGGCACTTATCAGCAAGACAATCGCGACGAGCGAGCGGCCGGGCGCGGGGCCGGCGGCAAGAGCACCAAGAGCTTCATGTTCATGGTGCGCACCAAGATTCCTGGCGGCAAGCTCACCAGCGAGCAACTGCTCGGCGAGCTGGACCTGTGCGACGAGGTGGGCAACACGACCTTGCGCATCACGAGCCGTCAGGGGCTGCAATTGCACGGCGTGCTCAAAGACAATCTCAAGCAAACGATTCGCCGGATCAACGATATTCAACTCTCGACGCTGGCCGCCTGCGGCGACGTCGAGCGCAACGTGATGTGCTGCCCGGCCCCGCATCACACCGATGCGGTCCACCGGCAGATGCAGGATCTGGCCGACCAATTGGCCGCGCATCTCTGCCCCCGCACCCGCGCCTATCACGAGCTGTGGCTCACGGATCCCGATACCGGCGAGCAGCAGTTGTGCGGCGGCGGGGCCGAAGGGCACGAAGTCGAGCCAATCTATGGTCCCACGTATCTGCCCCGCAAATTCAAGACGGCCATTGGCTTGCCGGGCGACAACTGCGTCGACCTGTATGCCAACGACTTGGGCCTGATGGCCGTTTGCGAGGATTTCCGCATCGTCGGCTACAACGTGCTGGTGGGCGGAGGCATGGGCGTCACGCCCAGCGCTAAGAAAACTTTTCCGGCCGTCGCCAAGCGGATGGCCTACATCCGGCCCGACCAGGTGATCGACGTGGCCACGGCCATCATCATGGTGCAGCGCGACTACGGCAATCGGGTCGACCGCAAGGTGGCCCGCATGAAGTATCTGATCGCCGACTGGGGCCTGGAAAAGTTCAAGGCCAAGGTTGAGGAGTACTATGGTCAGCGGCTGGCCGATCCGCACCCGCAAGACGTACACGGATTCGACGATCACTTGGGCTGGCACGAGCAGGGCGACGGCCGCTGGTTCTACGGCTTGAACGTGGAAAACGGCCGCATCGCCGACCACGAGGATTGGAAGCTCAAGACCGCGCTGCGCGAGATTTGCAGCACCTATCGCCCCGGCATCCGGCTCACGGCCCACCAGAGCCTGCTCTTCACCGACGTGGCCGAGGAAAATCGCGAGCCAATCGAGCAAGTGCTCCGCAACCACGGCATCAAGCTCTCGCACGAAATCTCGGAGGTCCGCCGCTGGTCGATGGCCTGCGTGGCTTGGCCCACCTGCGGGCTCTCGATCACCGAGGCCGAGCGCGAACTGCCGGGATTGGTCGACAAGCTCGAGGTCGAGTTGGCGCGGCTGGGATTGTCGCAGGAAGTCTTCACGCTGCGAATGACCGGCTGCCCCAACGGCTGCGCGCGGCCCTACAACTGCGACATCGGCCTGGTGGGCAAGACGGCCGGCAAGTACACGGTCTTTGTGGGCGGCCGCCGGCTGGGCGACCGGCTCAATTTTATTTACAAGGATCTGGTTCCGGCCGAGATGGTCGTGCCCACACTCGTGCCGCTGTTTGTGTATTTCCGCCACGAGCGGACGGCCGGCGAAACGTTCGGCGATTTCTGCCATCGCAAAGGCGCCAGTGACCTGTTGGCATGGACGACCAGCTTTGAATCCGACCAGGACATCCACCCGACCGCAAGCAATGGAAACGGCAACGCCTCGGCCCACTGAGTTGCCAGTTGGCACGTCGCGGCTGGCCGCCGAATCGCCTTCCAGCCCGCTCCGCGCCTGGATGACGCGCGTGCTGTGGATCGCCGCCGGCTACAACCTGCTGGCCGGCGCGGGCATGCTCTGCCTGGTGCACGAAGGCTATAAGCTGCTGGGCATCGAAAAGCCCGAGCTGCAACTGCCCGTGCAGTTGGTGGGCATGCTGGTGGCGGTTTTTGGCCTGGGCTATGCACTGGTGGCCATCGATCCGATCACCAATCGCAACGTGCTGCTGTTGGGTTTTTTGACAAAGCTGCTCGGCCCGCTGTTGGCGCTCTACTACGTGGCGGTCGGCAAGCTGCCGCTGGTCTTCATTGCCGTGCTGTTGGTGTCCGACCTGGTGTACTTGCCGCCGTTTGCGATGATTCTCGCGCACCTCCGCCGGCAGCGGCGTGCCAGCCTCGCATGACCGCCCTTTCGTCGCGCCGCATGCTCTTCTGGACCGATCCGGCAATGAGCGGCTGGTGCGGGCCCGACGCATGCGCAGTCTACGAAAGGATCGTGGGCCTGCGGCCGGCCGGCAATTATCACGAAAAGCAGGGGCGCTCGACCGGCCTGTATTATCTCGACGGTCCGCACGGCCCCGAGCCGATCTACCTGAAAAAATATCACCGGCTGCCGTGGCCGATGCGCTGGCTGGCGGCCTTGCGGCAATTTCCGGGACCGCACGAGCTGCACTTGCTGCACATGGCCTCGGCGCTAGGCATCCAGGTGCCGCAGCCGGTTTTTGCCGGGGCCGACCGGCGGCACGCTTGCCGCAGTTTTCTGGCCGTGCGCGAACTGAGCGGCTTCGAGCCACTACACGAATATATTCCGCGGCGCTTTTCGCAGTTAGCAAAGCCCGGCGATGCGGCCCACAAACAAGCCCTCAGCCGCCGCATTGCCGACATTGCCCGCCGCCTGCACGCGGCCCGTTGGTATCATCGCGACTTTTATCTCTGCCATCTGTTCATCCGCGTCACAGGCCCGGAGCCGGATGCCTTCGAGTTGGCGATGATCGACTTTGGCCGGCTGCTGCACTCGCGCCGCGCGCGTTGGCGGATCAAAGACCTGGCCGAGTTGCTCTTTTCGGCCGACGTGCCCGGCATCACGCGCACCGACCGGCTGCGCTTCTTGAAGCACTATCTCGGTCAGCCGCGACTCGACGCCGCCGGCCGCCGCCTCGCCCGGCGCCTGGAGCACAAGGCCGCCGGCTACCGCCGGCACAACGCCAAGGGGTGAGCCGCGACACAGGCTCGCCGACCCGCTCGAGCATGGCTTGAAGAATATACCATTTAATGGTACATTTCATGGACGGGGTGCAGGCGTTCCGGCGGAGAATGAGGCGCATCCTGTGGCCGCCGACGATTCGGGGAAAGGCTCAAAAACGCATTACGCCAATTGATTGACAATTGCCAAGCCATCAAGACGCCTTTCGGCCGGAGGATTTGCTCGACTTCATCGAGCTGCCAGTTTTCTCCAGACGTTGGGCGAAACTTGGCCTCGACGACGAAGGCGATCTGTCGGCGTTGCAGCTGTCTATCATGGCGGCGCCCCGCAAGGCGAAGGTCATCAAAGGCATCGCGGGCATACGAAAAATGAGATTCTCGCCCCGCGATGGCGCGTCGGCGGAAGTGGCGCGGCTCGCGTCCTCTATGTGTATTTCGAAGAATTCGGAATGGTTTTGCTCTGCCTCGTCTATGGGAAGAATGAAATTGACAATATTTCCGACGCGGTGGCGAAGTATCTGAGCACCGTTGTCCGAGGAATCGAACAAGAACTCCGCCGTAGGTAGGGCTGAGCGTTACGCTCACAGCAGAAGGAGCAAACGATGGCCGATAAGGACAAGAAGGACCGAAGAGCTGCGAAGAAAACCGCGACTCTTGGCGCCAGGATGAACAGCGTCGAGCGCGATTTGGTCGCGGGGCTCGAAGGGTTTCTTGCTGACTTGAAAGGCGACAAGCCGATCGAGAAGAAGTACACGTGCCGCCGCGTCGTTTTAGATCTGGTGCCGCAACCGTACACGGTTGCCCGGGTCAAAGCAACAAGGCAACTGCTGAACGCAAGCCAAGGGTTGTTTGCGCAATTCCTCGGAGTCTCGGTGAAAGCGGTACGAGCCTGGGAGCAAGGCAGGACGCCCGGCGAAATGGCGTGCCGCTTCATGGACGAAATTCGGCACAACCCTGAATACTGGCGCAGCCGCCTACAAGAGTCGATCAAGATTCGCACGACCGGCTGTTAAACCAGGCCGGGATGCCAACTCGTCGTCAAGGTTTGCGAACGGTAAGGCCGGAGAATTGCCAGGTGTAAATGTCCTGGTTGCCGGACACCGCGCGCAGGCCGATCTTGCCGCCGCCCGCCGGGGGAACTCCGTCGATGGCGGCGATCTGCTGGCCGTTGATGTAGACGGTGGCCTGCTTGCCACGGGTCACGATGCGCAGCTCGTTCGCCTGGCCGACGCCGTTGACCAGTCCGGCGCGGACGGTGTAAGGGATCGGAGCGCGCCAGTCGCCTTTCGTCAACTGTGAGACGCCGACGCTGCCATCTCCGCGCAACTGCGCCACGTAGAGATTGGCGTAGTCGATGCCCCAGAAAACAACGCCGGCCGGCTGGTCTGGGCCGCCGCTGGCCTCGTTGATTTTCACGCGGATGTCGGCGTCACCGAACAAAGCTCCTTGGTACAAGGACGTGTAACTGGTGCCGACACCTGGCTGAAAGACAAGATTGCCGCTGGCGACGCTTTGCTGGCCATCGGGCGGTCCCCAAGCCGGGTCGAGCGTCGAAAAGTCGTCGGAGAAGATCACCGCTGGGTCGGCCGCAACGGCGGAGGAAGTGGCGGCCGGCTGGCGCACTTCGAGGTCGGAGAACTGCCAAGTATAAGGCGTATTGCCTGATTCCGCGTGGAGGCCAATCTTGCCGCCGCCAGCCGGCGGAAAGCCCTTGATCAGCGCGATCTGTTTGTCGTTGACGTAGAACGTGGCCAATTTGCCCTGCGTCACCACGCGCAGCGCATTCACCTGCCCGGCGTCTTTGACCACCGCATCGCTGCGCGCATAGCTCAGCGGATTCAACTGCTGGCCCTGCACGAGCCGCGTGATGCCCACAGTTCCATCGGGCTGCACTTGAGCCATGTAGTAATTCTTGTAATCGGTGCCCCAGAACATGATGCCGGCGGGGGCGTCGGTTCCACCACCAGTTTCGGCAAGCTTGACCCGGATGTCCGCGTCGCCGAACCAATTGCCCTGATACAAGGACGAGTAACTGCTGCCGGCACCCGGCTTAAGAACCAGCTTGCCACCGGCGATACTCTGTTCATTATCGGGCGGGCCCCACGCCGGGTCGAGCATCGAAAAGTCGTCCGACAAGATCACGGACGGATCGGTGGTTGCTGAGGCAGAAGCCGCGGTGGGCGCCAAATCCGCTGCCGGCTGACGCACTTCGAGATCGGAGAACTGCCAGGTGTTGACCGCGTCATTCGATTCCGCGTGAAGGCCGATCCGGCTGCCGCCCTCCGGCGGAAAGCCCTTGATCGCGCCGATCTGTTTTCCGTTGACGTAGACCGTGGCCAATTTGCCCACAGTCACCACGCGCAGGGCATTCGCCTGCCCGACGCCTTTGACCACCGCATCGCTGGGCGCAAAGTGCAACAGAGTCAACTGCCGGTCTTGCTGTAGCCTTGTGATGCCGACGAAACCATCCAAGTTGATTTGGGCCAGGTAATAATTGTCGGTATCGCCGGCCCAGAACACGATGCCGGCCGTTTGGCCCGTGGTGCCTTTGGCTTCGACGACGCTGACGCGGATGTCGGCGTCTTTGAACACGCTCCCTTGGCGAATCTTAGAAAAGCCACTGTTGACGTCCGGTTGGATCACCAATTTGTTGCCGCCGGCGCTGACGTTTTGATTGGCATCTCCCCAGCTCGGATCGAGCGTGGCAAAATGGTCGGAAAACAGCACTGGAGCGTCGTCGGCTCGCAGCGGCACCAGCGCCAGCAGCACGATCAGGACAGACAGAGCGCTTCGCATGGCGATACTCCCCCCCAAGGTCTAAGGACAGCGACCGATAGCAAGGATGTCTCCGCGCGCTCGGCCAGTTTACCACGGCGTTTTGGCAGCGGCGAGTTTCGGGAGCGGACGTTTGCTGACCCGCGGGTGCCGCCAGCTGTCGCCCCCCTGGGGGCCGGCCTGTTCAAGTGGAAAACCGACCCTTATACTCGGCGGTTCTTACGCTTTTTGCCGTCCGGGCGAGCTACAAAACCTGTTTGGGTGCTCGCCGGGCCGGCCTTACGATTCCGACCGATTGGAAGGCGGGTTAGCCGTATGCAGCGCATCTATAACTTTTCGCCCGGGCCTGCCGTTCTGCCAATGCCGGTGCTCGAAGAAGCCCAGCGCGATCTGCTGTGCCTGCCGGGCGTCGGCGTTTCGGCACTGGAAATCAGCCATCGCTCGCCCTGGTTCGAAGGCGTGCTCGACGAGACCACCGCCAACCTGCGCAGGCTCTTGAACATTCCAGCCAACTACCGCGTGCTGTATATGCAAGGCGGCTCGCGGCTGCAGTTCTCGATGGTGCCGATGAACTTGATGCGCGGCACCGGCCACAGTGCCGACTACATTGTCACCGGCACTTGGGGCCAGATGGCCATGACGGAAGCCAAGCGCGAGGGAAGCGTCCGCGCCGCGTTCAACAGCAAGCCGACGAACTTCGACCGCTTGCCGGCGGCCGGCGAACTCGACCTGGATGCCAAAGCCGCCTACGTGCATTTCACCTCGAACGAAACGATCCAGGGCGTCGAGTTCCTCGACGAGCCGGCCGTGGGCCAAGCGCCGCTGGTGTGCGATGCCTCGAGCGATTTTCTGTCGCGGCCGCTGCCGATCGAGAAGTACGGGCTGATCTACGCCTGCGCGCAGAAGAACGCCGGACCGGCTGGCGTCACGATCGTCATCATCCGCGACGATCTGCTGGCCCGCTCGAGCGATGAGTTGCAATCGATGCTCAACTACCGGCTTTACGCCGAAGAGACGATGCCCAACACGCCCCCAGTGTTTTCCGCGTACATCGTGCTGCTGGTGACCCGCTGGCTCGAAAAATCCGTCGGCGGACTTCAGCGGATGCACGAGCAGAATCGGACCAAGGCCAAGCTGCTGTACGACGTGATCGACCACAGCGAGGGCTTTTATCGCGGACACGCGCAGCTGGCCTGCCGCTCGCTGATGAACGTCACCTTCCGCCTTCCCGACGACGCCACGCAAAGCGCGTTTATCAAGCAGGCCGAAGCCCGTGGATTGCACTATCTCAAGGGACACCGCTCGGTGGGCGGGATTCGGGCTTCGATTTACAACGCGATGCCCCGCGAAGGCGTGGAAGCACTCCGCGATTTCATGCTCGAGTTCCACCGGCAGTCGGCGAAGTGAGCTAGGCGGGGTGCTCCCTCGGCTCGTGGGCCGAAGCTTGAGATTCGGCTTCTGATCGAACCGTTTGAGATTCCCCGCTGACGTCGTCAAAATCACCCTTGAGCAACTCATTGATGACGGCGTCGATTATCGCGACGACTAATTCCACCACGGCTTCTGGATCGGCGTCGATCATGCCTTGATCGTACTGGTCTGAAAGCCATTTCGCCACTTTGCACCCGGCGATAGGCCTGGCCGCAAAAGCGACAAGGTCGCCCACGCCGCCTTCAATCGGAAAAGTTGCGCCGGCAGACTCCCCCAAGCCAGCACCTCTTTAGACTGCTGATGTGGCCTGTACAGGCCTTAACTCACAACCGCAAGTGCCCGCGGCTTGCTGGTCGATAAGGCTGTTGCGCCGCGTCGGGCGGCCGCAGGGGCGCTTTTCGAAAGGAACAGTCGGCGATGCACAGCAGCAACTTGTACGCGACCGATGGGCTGTTGATCCTGGGCGTGGTTCTCGTGTGCGTGACGATTTACAGCGGCCTGCGTGGCTTGTACGGCCGCTCGGCCGCAGTCGCCGTGCACGCGGACGAAGACATTCCCGGCGAGCGGCTGCCCGGTCCGCCCCGCCGGCCCACGATGGTGCCCTCTACGCCCCGCCGGGCGGCATAAGCTGCCGCCTACCTCGACGCCGGCAATGGTGGCGATTACAGTGCAGGGGTTCACGCGGCTGTTACTCCGCCCGTCTCCTGCACGGACCGCGCTCCGTTGATCCCCCTGCGTTTGCCGCCGGTTCTTATGCTCTGCCTGCTGGAGTTGGGCTTGGCCGCGCGCCCGCTGCACGCCGAGTTCGTGCTGCACGATGGCGACCGCGTGGTGCTGCTGGGCGGCACGACCATCGCGCGCGAACAACTCTATGGCTACTGGGAAACGATGCTGGTCAGCCACTTCCCGCGCGCGCAGGTCGTGTTTCGCAATCTCAGTCTGACCGGGGATACCGTGTGGGGCGAGTCGCGTGCCGGCACCGGCACGCCCGACGAGAGCTTCAAGGCCCGGATCGAACAGGTCGCGGCTCTGAGGCCGACGGTGATCGTCGTGGCGTACGGCGCCAACGAATCGTCGGCCGGCGAAGCTGGGCTCCAGCGGTTCACCGACGGCGTGAAGCGGCTGCTCGATCGGCTGGCCGAGACCCGCGCGCGGATCATCGTGCTGGCGCCGCTGCGGCACGAGCGGTTGCCGCCGCCCGTGCCCGATCCCGCGGCGCAAAACAAACGGCTCTGGCACTATGTCGACGCGCTGCACGATCTGGCCATCACGCGAGATGATTTGTTCCTCGATCTGGAGCGCTGGTTGGCGCCGGTGCGGCAGGCGGCGGCCACGCCCTTCTGGACCGACGACGGCGCGCAGCTCAACCAGCTCGGATATTGGATCACGTCGGCCGCGCTGGAAAACGATCTTCAATTGCGGCCCTCGGGCTGGAAGCTCTCGCTGGACGCCGCAGGCCGGACAATCGACCAGAGCGGCGCGAAGCTCGACGGCCTCGAGCGCACGGCCGAAAAGCTCGCCTTCCGGCTGGAATCGACGTCCCTGCCGCTGACGGCTCCGGTCCGGAGCCCCGGCCACACCGGCCAGTTGACCGTCAAAGGCCTGAAGCCCGGCCAATACGTGCTCGCGATCGATAGCCGCCGCGTGACCGCGGCCTCGTCCGAGGCTTGGGAACAGGGCGTGGGATTGGATTGTCCCACCGAACTCGAGCAACTCGAATCGCTGCGCCGCGCGATCGTCAAGAAAAATGAGCTGTTCTTCCGCCACTGGCGGTCGCACGAGCACAACACCGCGGAACTCGCCCGCATCGATCCGCTCGTGACCGAGCAAGAGGTCGAGATCGCCCGGCTGCGCGTGCCCGTGATGCATCGCTACGAGCTGGTTCGCCAACCGGCCAGTCCGTAGGGGTTCAGATCGTCACGGGCGAGAAATCGCTGAGCACTTGCGTGATCCGCTTGCGCAGCGCGGCCGAGCCGGCGATGGCGTCCTGGCACACGGTCGCCAGCAGCTTGAGATCGTTGGCGCGAGCCGCCGGCGGCGCCAGCGTCAGGTAGCCGCGCATGGAGACGGCCTGGATCGTTTTGGCTTGCTGCCAAAGCTTGGCCACTTCGGCCACTGGAATCTGCTCGGGCAAGACGGGACGAGTCAGAAAATCCTCCAATCCGCACAGCAGCCCGCCGCGCATGTCCCAGGTAGGCGGCACGTTCTCCACCGTGATGCCTTTGCGCAGCTCGGCCCAAATGTGCTCGTTCAGCCGCAGTTGTACGATCAGCGCCTCGAGCCGCACCCGGACATCGCGGTCATGGTGCTGCGACGAATGATCGGCCAACCACTGCAGCCGTTGGCCGCCAAGAAAATGCACGTTGGCCGACATGGTCTTGGCCAACGAGCGGCGGATGTGCGCGGCGACTTCGTCCGCGACTTCGCCCGTATTGAACACGTAGACCGCCGAGATTGATCGTTGCTCGTCGGGCGCGATGGGCAAACTGTACGAAGCCAGGAAGCACTGCCGAATGCGGTTCAGCAGCCGCTCGGTCTGGGCCGGCTGCGAAATCCGCTCGACGTGCTCGGTAAGCGCCAACAAGTGGCGCGACTGCCCGAATGCATCGTGCTCCGAGAACACATAGTCCTGGCCGAATTCCTTGGCGGCATGCTTGTTCGAGATGCCGCGAAAGCCGAAACGGGCCAGCAGCGGCTTGACGAATTGCTCGCGAAAGCCGTCCACCTGGCTATCGGCAAAACGTTCGAACAGCTCCTGGCCAGTGGCCGCCGGCGGCGGCTTGAAGGGGATGCTCGCGCCGCGATCGATACGCGTGCCCAACGACATGGCGAAAGTCTCCCGTGGCCGGTCTTCGGTCCAGGTGCAAGTGTGGCAACTTCCGGGCAGCTACGCAACTAGCGCGGCGCCGGGCGCGCCTGATAATAACCCTTCTCCCTTTGGGAGAAGGTGGCGGCGCAGCCGACGGATGAGGGGGCGTTCGGAATACCGCTTGCGAAGCGCTGTTTCCGCGGGACGATCGTGAGCGATTCCGCTTGTATTGGCTCCAGCGTCGCGTTCCCTCATCCGGCCTTCGGCCACCTTCTCCCGGAGGGAGAAGGGTTTTGGCAGGCGCCGGCATCCTGATATTCGCAACGCCCAGCGCGGCGCGGAAACCCTTCTCCCTTTGGGAGAAGGTGGCGGCGCAGCCGACGGATGAGGGGGCGTTCGGAATACCGCTTGCGAAGCGCTGTTTCCGCGGGACGATCGTGAGCGATTCCGCTTGTATTGGCCCCAGCGTCGCATCGCCCTCATCCGGCCTTCGGCCACCTTCTCCCGGAGGGAGAAGGATTACTGCGATGCGCTTTCAACTATTCCAGCGACGCGATTTCAACTTGGGCTTGGCGGATCGGGCGGCGGGCCGGATTTGGGCTTGGGATTGCAGGCGTCGCAGGTGACTTTGACGAATTCGGCGCCGAGGAACAAGACGGCGGCGGCGTAGTAGACCCAGACCATCATGGCGATGAAAGTGCCGACCACTCCGTAGGCGCTGTAGCGGCCGCCGATCACCATCACGGCCAGCACCTGGCGGCCGATCTCCCAGACGACGGCCGTGAGAATGCCGCCGGGGGCCGCATCGCGCCACCGCACCGTGGCGCGGGGCAAGACCTTGAAAGTCGTCGTGAACAGCACGGAATTGAAAGCCACGATCGACAGGGTACGCACCGCGCGCCAGCCGGTTTGAGCGAACATCGAACCCGGCACGTAAGTGGCGACCGTGGCCAGCACCATGCCCATCACGAAAGACGCCATCACGAGCACGCCCAAGCTCAACAGCATCAAGAAGGCCTTAAGGCGGTCGACCAACACGCGGTGAACCCAGGCAAAAAAAGTGGTGTGCTGGACCGGGCCCACGTTCCAAATGCGATCGAAGGCGGAGTCGATCTGCGCGAACAGGGCCATGGCGCCCAGCAGCAAGGTAACGATGCCCAGCGGGCCGCCAACGGGAGCCTGGTTTTTGACGGTCTCGATAATGCCCTCGATCTGCCGGGAAAAATCCGGCGAAGTGCTTTGGGTGATCAGATCGAGCACCGCCTGCTGCTCGGCGTGCGCCGACTCCGAAGCGCGCAGCACAAAACCGATGCCGGAGAGCAGCACCAGCACCAGCGGCAAAAACGAAAACGCGGCATAGTAGGCCACTGCCGCGGCCAGAGTCAGGCCATCGTCGTTCTGCCAGTGGTCAATCGTCTGGGAAAGGACGGCCCACACCCGGCCCAACACGCTTCGCATGACCCCTCCGAAGCCCACGACAGAATTGACCGATGCTTACCGCTGAGCAACCGCGGCGGTGGCCAAGGCTTGACCTTGGGGCTCCAGCGCGCTGCCCGCGTCCCGAACCAGCGTCGAGAGCCGCTCCAACATGCTGACCAACTCGGGCGGCGGCGGCTCGGTTTGCTCGAGCGTGGCCCGCATGGCGGCAATGCGAACTTCGAGCGACCCCAAATCGAGCGCGAGATCGGGCGCCGGGCTGCTGCGCCGCAGCCAGTGGGCGAAATAGATTTGCAGCGCCACGGCAATCGGCGGCCCGATGATGAGCCCCACCAGCCCGAACAGCTCGGCCAAGGCCAGGGCCACCAGGGCGGCCAGCAGCGGGTTGTAGCGGCGGCGATTGAAGAACCTTGGCTCGACGACCATTTTCAGCAGTAGGAAAACGGCCAACGTATAAACCGCCGCAGCGATCGCCAGGCCGAGCCCGGCTTGCCAGCCGACGAACCAGGCGGGAACCAGTGCCACGACCACGCCGATCCAGGGCAGCAGGCAGGCAAAAGCGCCGATCATCGTCAACAGGGCCACGTAATCCAGCCCCAGCAAGGAATAGCCGCCGGCCAGCAGCAGACCGGCGACAATCGACCGCACGACTTCGCTGCGCAAATACGCGCCGACGCCGGATTCCATGTCGTGCCACATGTCGCGCATTTCGGCCCGCAGGTCTCCAGGCAAGAGCGAAAGCCACAGGCTTTCGAAGTGAACGCGGTCGAGGCTCCAATAAATGCTGAGCACCAGCACCATGATCACGCGGATCACGTTTTCGAACAGGTTCCAGGTGATGCCCAAGGCCGTTTGCGCCAGGGCCAGCCCGTGCTCGCCGGTGAGCGTTTCGCTCAATGCGGCGGGCGCCGGCAAGCGGCTGGCCAAGGCCCGCTCGAGCATCGTGCCTTGCGTCCAGCGGCTGGTGACGTGTTCATATCCAAGGAGCAGCTTGTTGCTCGCGTGACGTGTTTCTTCCATCAGCGGATTGCTGAGGAGCAGCGCCAGTAACGCCGCCAGCGTCAGTCCCGTAAAATACGTGACGACCAGGGCGATGGACTTGGGCCAGCGGTGACGGACGAGTTCGTCGACCGTGGGACGCACGGCCGCGGCCACCGCCAGCGAAATGGCAAACAGCACGACGCCTTCGCGAATGTGCCAGAGCACGACGGCCACGCACAGCGTCGCCAGCACCAGCGCCACGTTCCGCGCCAAGCGTCTCATGAGGCGGGCTCCAACGCGGGCTGATCGGCGACGGCCAGCGCCTGATCCAGTTCGATAACGATGGCCTCGATTCGATCTTCGAAACCCTCGAGCAAGGTCTCGTTGGACTGCTCGCGCTGCCGCACTTGCTTGCGCACGTCGCGCGCCAGCTCCTGGGCTTCGTAGCGCAGCCGGCTGAGCTTCGTGCGCCCCGTCGGGGCCATATCCAAGGCGTTCACGTCGAGCACGAAGCGGTTCAACAGGGCTTGCACGATCGCCGCCAAGGGGATTGCCAGAATCGCGCCCAGCGGTCCCATCAAGGCCCCGAAAGCCACGATCGCCAGCAGCGTGACGATGGCATTGATGCCCACTGAGCGATCCATGACGCGCGGCACCAACAGGTAATTCTCGATCTGCTGAATCGCGGTGTTGGCCACCAGCACCCACACGACGATTGACGGCGCTTCGGCCAGGGCCGTCAGTAGCGCAGGCACGGCGCCTAAGACGGGGCCAAAGATGGGAATCGCCTCGAGCACTCCGACCATGCAGGCCAGCGCCAGCGGCTGCGGCAGGCCGATGAGCAAGTAGGCCACCAAGGCCAGCGAGCCGACGATCACGCACAGCAGGCTTTGGCCCCGAATGTAGGCCCCCAACTTTTCCTGGAGTACGGCGAAGATTTCGCGGCCGGCGTCGCGCTTGTCGACGGGCAACCATAACAACAGGGCCCGCACGGATCGCTCGCCTTCCAACGACCAGTAGAAGGCCAACAAAACCGTGAGCATCGCCGCCAGCACTCCCCCGCCGAGCTCGCCCAGATAGCCGAAGGTTTCGGCCAGCCGATCCAAAGGCGCAGCAGGCAAGCTCGGCTCCACCTGCCGCAGCCCCGCGGGGAGCGCATTGCTGATGCCGCGCAACACGCGGCTGTGCGACTTGGACATGTCGAAGCGCAGATTTTCGTATTGCTGGGGAATCTTTTGCGAAACGGTGATGGCCTGCTCGGCCAGCACCGGTGCGATCGTCACGAGGCCGCCCACGAGCGCCGCCAGGATCAGACTGTAGACCAGAATGGTGCCGGGCAGCCGGCCGATGCGCCAACGCTCGGCCCGCGCCACGAGTGGTTGTACGGCGGTCGCCAGGACGATGGCGACAAAGGCCAATACCAATACGCGATTGACCAGGTAAGCGAGCCAAAAAAGGCCGAGCAGCAAGATAACCACAACCGTGGCGGGAATGACCTGGCGCGGAGTCCAGGCTGCAAATGGTTGCTCGAACGGATTAGGGCCGCTCATAGGGAACGTCGCGCGCTCAGAGGGACCGGCCGAAATGAGCCGAACTCGATCGTCATGCGACCGAAGAATTCGAGATGGTTGCTCCGCGTCCTGCGCGGTTCACCAACTTCCCGCGTTATCTCGAATCTCAGCGCGCGACACAATACCTCAAGTCGAGACAAAACCAACCGGCCCACAGTCGGCAAGGCACCGCGCCGGTCATTCGAAATCCAGATCCTGGTCCTGCCAGCCGAAATTGAACGGTGAATCGTGGTCATCGCCGGCGAGCACCTTGGAGGCCCGATCCAACATGCCGCGAACCTCGCCGCGGGGCAGGTGCGGGCTGAAAGCAATATAACCTTCTTCTGCCTGGATTTCGCCCGTCGGAACACATACCAGCACAAAGTCAGTGGGCCGCTTGGCCAACTCCGCAATGATTTGTTCAGTAGTGGCCAATTCGAGATCTAACATGGCATCCGCCTTTCCTGTCAACTTCCCCGGCGTAGGGCTGATGTGAGTAATAAGCCGTCACCTCCTAACAATATTTGCATATCCTGTGCCAAATAGGCGCACCCGGCGAACCCTGGGCGACTGACGCACACAGAAATGGGCGTGCCGCGATGGATCTTGCAGTGCCGAATCGTTGCCAGGCTCAGGCCGGACGTACTTCCAGGGCGCGTAGCGCCGGGGCTAGCCGCTCCAACTGAGCCTCGAGCACCTGCACCGCGTCAGCCAGCGCCTCCCCAGAGCCGGCAGCGGCCAGGGTTTCGACCTGCAAGGCGGCAGCCGCCGGGCCTTTGGCCATGAAATGCCCCAGCGAGCCTTTGAGCGTATGCGCGGCCCGGCGAACCTGAGCCATTTCCTGGGTTTCCAACCCTTCGTGAATGGCCACCAGGCACTTGGGATATTCTTCCAAGAAGACTTCGGCCAAATCACGCAGCAATTCTTCATCGCCGTTGAGCCGCAAGACGGCCGCGTCCCAATCGAGCGATTCGCACTCGAGCGGCGCCTCGACCGGCGGCTGGCCATTGCCCGCGAGTTCCACCCGCGCGGTGCAGCGAACCTGCGCTTCGATGGCAGCAAACAGTTCGTGTGGGCGAACCGGCTTGGAGACGTAATCATCCATGCCTGCCGCCAGGCAGCGCTCGCGGTCGCCTTTCATGGCATGGGCCGTCATGGCAATCACGGGGACATGCCGGCCCTCCGCGGCTTCCTGCGCGCGGATGGCAGCCGTGGCCTCGAAACCATCCATCTCCGGCATCTGCACGTCCATGAGCACAATGTCGAAAGCGTCCGGGTTGAACTTGGCCAGGGCTTCGCGTCCATTGCCTGCCACGGTCACCTGGTGCCCGCGCTTGGCCAGAAACCGCAGCGCCACCTTCTGATTTACCAGGCTGTCTTCGGCCAGCAGAATCCGCAGTCCCGACGAGTTCTGGCAACAAGCCGGCGACAAAACCTGCACCGGAGAGGCATGGTCGTGCTCCGAATCCAGGGCAAACACGATCGCGTCGAACAGTTCCGATTGCTTAATCGGCTTCATTACGAAGCCGGCAATCCCCACCTCGCCGCAGCGGCGAATGTCGTCCATTTGCAGGCCGGAAGTCAGCAGCATCACCGCCGAGCCGATGGGCAACGCCCGTTCGACCATCGTTTCAAACAGGGCGAAGCCGTCGGAGTCGGGCATGTGCGAATCGATCAAGGCCAGCGGATAGGACCGGCCGTCGCGGGCAGCAGCTTCGAGCATCTCGAGCGCCGTGCGGGCCCCATCGACCACCGTCGGCCGCAGATTCCAGTTTTCGAGCATCTCGGCCAGTACCAGTCGGCTGGTGGCGTTGTCGTCGACCACCAGTACGCTCAGCGGTTCACCGTCCCAACGGGCGTCCTGGACCGCCGCACCGGGATTGCCAAAGCGGGCCGTAAAATGGAAATGGCTGCCCGAGCCCGGCGTGCTCTCGACCCACATCCGGCCGCCCATCAACTCGGCCAGTCGGCTGGCGATGGCCAGACCCAAACCCGTGCCCCCGTAACGGCGTGTGGTCGAGCTGTCGGCCTGTTCGAAGACGCCGAAGATGGCCTGGTGCTTTTCCGGCGGAATGCCGATGCCCGTGTCGCTGACCGTGAAGTGCAACTCGACTTGCTCGTCGTCGGCCGCTCCCAGCTCGACGTGTACGACCACTTCGCCCTGCTCGGTGAACTTAATGGCATTGCCGACGAGGTTGACGATGATTTGCCGCAGGCGGCAATCGTCGCCCAGCACGTTCACCGGCACGCGCGGGGCAATGCGGCAGGCCAGCTCGAGCCCCTTCATGTGCGCCCGCAAGGCGAGCGGCTTGATGGCGTCGCCCAGGCGGTCGCGAATGTTGAACTCGACGCAATCCAGCTCGACGCGGCCGGCTTCGACTTTGGAGAAGTCGAGCACGTCGTTGATCACGATCAGCAGCGACTCGGCCGATTCCTTGACCGTGTTGAGATATTCGCGCTGCTCGACCGACAGCGGCGTCTCGAGCACCAGCTCGGTCATGCCCAGGATGCCGTTCATGGGCGTGCGAATTTCGTGGCTCATGTTGGCCAAAAACGCGCTCTTGGCCAGGCTGGCCGCTTCGGCTGCGTCTTTGGCGCGCTGCAAGGCGACTTCGGCCCGCTTGATGGCCGTGATGTCCCAGAAAATCGCCTGCACGCCCACGACGCGCTGCGAGAAGTCGTAGACCGGCGTCTTCCAAACCTGCACATACGTCAGCTCGCCGGTGGCGGACTGGTTTTCTTCGATACTGGCCAGCGTCTCGGCCGCATCGAGCACGCGCAGGTCGTCCTGGCGGTATTTTTCGGCCAGATGCTCGGGATAGAAGTCGAAGTCGGTTTTGCCGAGCACGTCCTGGCTGCCATAGCCCAGCGTCTGGCAAAAATGGCGATTGACGAACGTGAACTGCCCCTGCCGATCCTTGCGAAAGATGTTCACCGGTAGCGTGTCCACCAGCGAGTGGTACAGCGTCTCCGATTCGCGCAAGGCCTGCTCGGCGAGTTTACGCTTGGTGTGATCGCGGCCGTACAGGTTCACGTAGTCGGCATCGGCCACGGGCGTGAGCACGAACGAATACCACGCGGCCCCACACTCGACTTCCACTTCGGCCGGGTTGCCGCTGGTGAGCACGCGCTCGATATCCTGGTGGATGTGGTCCGGCACGCGCTCGCGCACGTCGCAGCCCCAATGCCGCAGGACCGGTTCGCTGGCCTCGTTGGCGTACAGCACCGTGCCGTCGTGGCCGATGCGGAGCATGGGATTGGGGTTTTCGTCGGGAAACCGGGCCAAGCTGCGAATCTGCTCTTCAGCCCGTTTTTGCCGCGTCAAATCGCGCAGGAAAAAAGTGAACACCGGCCGGCCGTGCACGCGGCTGATGGTCATGGCCATTTCGGCCGGAAAGATTTCGCCATTGGCCCGCACCGCCGGCACTTCGGTGCGCTGACCCAACATCGAGCCCTGGCCCGCCGACAGATTGCGATCGACGCGGCCCGGATTGACCGCGTCCTCTTTCGGAAACAGGATGTCCTCGGGCTTGCGGCCGATGACTTCGGCCCGCGGGCGACCAAACGTGCGTTCGGCGGCGCGATTGAAGTCGCAGATCACGCCCAGGTGATTGACCGAGATGATGGGATCGAGCGAGGAATCGAGAATCGCGGTTTTCCAGGCCTCGCTATCCTCGATGCGCTTGCGCTCCTTAAGATCGCGTTCGACCAGGGCCAGATAACCCTGGCCATTGTTTCCGCCGACAGCCGTGAGCATGATCTCGACGTCGATCGGCTCCTGCGAGGCGTGGTCGAGCACTTCGCCTTCGCCGCGCCAACTGCCTGTCGCTCGGGCGGCGGGCAGCGCCACGCTGCGGAGCATGTCGGCCGTCTTGGGCGAATGCCAGTCGAACACCTGTTCGGACAGTTCGCCCGTCAGCCAGCGGCTGCGGACGGCTTCGTTGGCAAACAGCACGCGGCCGTCGTCACTGATCAGGCAGGCCCAATCCGTGGTCGCATCGACCAGCCACTCCAGCCGCCGGGACTGCTGAAACTCGGTCTCGATCAGGGCGCCGCGCAGCAGGGCAATGCCGGCGTCGAGCTTGTCGAGGTTGTGCAGCAGCCGCTCGGGATCCGCTGCATCGGCCGCAGCCACCCGGCCGCGCGCCAGGCGTGCAATCAGATCCACAGCCGCCAGCGATTCGGTGACGCTGGACGTGGGGCGATCGAGCCAGTCGGCCGCCCAAGTGCGCGCGGCCGAATCCACGCCGCTGCCCAGGCATTCGAGCAGTGCCTTGAGCACGCCCAGGATGAACTCACGCTGCAGTGCGTGCGGGCTGGCGGCCAATGCCGGGGCCGCGCGGGGCAAGTTCTTCAGATACCCGCTGTAGATCAGGTTTTGCTGAGCGAGAATCGTGTCGCGCAGTTTAGCCATTCGCGCTGCGAGCCCGAGGAGAACTGGCTGTCTATCTTGTGGCGAAACGCCGATCCCGCAGGCACCCCCCTCGAACCGAGAAGATCGGCCACCGAGAGCCGGCGGAAGCGGATGCTTCCCACCGGCACGGTTCGCGGGCGTGCCAGCAGACTAAAGTGATTCAGGCATCCTACCTTAGATTTTCGGCCCAGGAAAGAAAAACGGCCCCGTTTCTCTGGACTTGCCGGCTGTTTCCCCCCGGCCCGCCGCAGCGTAGAATCGACGGCTAGGTTTGGCCGCGGAACGCCAAATCGGCATCGGCGCGCTCGCCATGGGCAAAATCTTCATCTGCTACCGGCGGCTGGACAGCCAGGACATGGCCGGCCGGTTGCATGACAAGTTGGAAAGCCACTTTGGCGACGACGCCGTGTTCATGGACGCCGACTCGCTGTCCGCAGGCGAGCGGTTCCCCCAAAGAATCCAGGCGACCATCGCGGAGTGTGACGTTTTTTTGGCGCTCATCGGCCGGCAATGGCTCGATGCCCGCGATGGCGATGGCCGGCGCCGGCTGGACGACGCCGAAGACTGGGTCCGCCTGGAGATCGAAGAGGCGCTGCGCCAAAAGGTGACGCCAGTGCCCGTGCTGTTGCATGGCGCCGAGATGCCCTCAAAGAAGGCGTTACCCGCGACGCTCGGCAAGTTCACCGAATTCCACGCCGCGCGGCTCCGCCCCAATCCCGACTTCAAGCACGATGTGGCGAAGCTAATCGGCGAAATCGAGGCTGCTATCGCCGGGCGCGAGCGGCAGCTCGAAGAGGAGCGACAACGCGTGGCCCGCGAGCAGGCCGAACGCGAGGCAGCCGAACGCGAGACGGCGGAGCGGGGGCGGGCCGAGCAAGAGCGGGCTGCGAAAGAGGCGGCAGAGCGCGAGCGGATGGCTCACGAGCAGGCGGCGCGTGAGCAGGCCAAACGCGAGCAGGCCGAACGTGAACAAGCCGAGCGCCAGCGGGCGGCGCACGAGGCAGCCGAGCGGGTGCGCGTTGAGCACGAGCGGGCTGCAAACGAGGCGGCAGAGCGCGAGCGGGTCGCTCACGAGCAGGCGGAACGTGAACAGACCGAACGTGAACAAGCCTACCGCCAGCAGGCGGCAGCCGAGGCCTCCGAGCGGGTGCGCGCAGAGCACGAGCAGGCTGCGAACGAGGCGGCGGAGCGCGAGCGGAGCGCTCACGAGCAGGCCAAGCGCGAGCCGGGGTCGCGACAACAGGTGGAACGCGAACGGCGCGGACATTTCACCAACTCGATCGGGATGAAATTGGTGCTGATTCCTGCGGGCGAGTTCATGATGGGCTCACCGGAGGGCGAGGAGGGCCGGCAAAGCGACGAGGACCCGCAACACCGGGTGCGAATCACGCAGCCGTTTTACTTAGGATCCGCGGAAGTCACTAAGGCCCAGTGGCAGGCGGTGATGCGAACGACCCCGTGGAAGGGTTGGCTCTTTGCAAAGCAATCCGTGCAGGAGTGCGCCGATTGTCCCGCCACGCATGTGAGTTGGGATGATGCGGTGGCATTTTGCCGCACGCTTAGCCAGCGGGATGGAAGAGCGTACCGCTTGCCGACCGAAGCGGAGTGGGAATACGCTTGCCGCGCCGGTTCGACCGGCAGCTACAGCTTTGGGGACGATAGCTTCCGGCTGGGTGAATACGCCTGGTATGAGGCGAACGTGGGCGACAACGGAGAGAAATGCGCGCGCCGCGTCTGCCAGAAGCGAGCTAACCCGCTCGTTTTATACGACATGCACGGGAATGTGTGGGAGTGGTGCTCGGACTGGGGGGCAACGGACTATTACGCCGAGTCCCCGCCGGATGACCCGCAAGGCCCTTCCACAGGCTCGGTCCGCGTGCGCCGGGGCGGCGGTTGGAGCAGCGGGCCGCTCAACTGCCGGTCGGCGTACCGCAGCTGGGCCGCACAGGACGGCCGGAGCGATCACGTGGGCTTCCGCGTGGCCTGCATACTCGCCCCTCCGACTGATGCCGACGCGCCTCCCTCGCTGCCCCGCGAAATGAGCGCTCAACACACTGAGCGCCAGCGAGCGGCGCAGGAAGTAGCCGATCGCGAAAGTGCGGCGCGGCATCAGGCGGAACGCGAACGCGCTGCGCGCCAGAGCCGGGAGGATGAACTTCAGGCTGCCGGCCGACGTGAAAACGAGCGGCGGGCAGCCAGCGAGTTCGCGATGCGGCGCGAACAGGCCGCGCAAGAGACCGCCGAGCGAGAGCGGGTGGCGCAGCAGCATACGCAGCGGGGATTCGAGGAACACCATATCAACTCGATCGGAATGAAGCTGCTGCTGATTCCGGCGGGCGAATTCATGATGGGCTCTCCGGCTGGAGAAGTAGGCCGAGACGATGACGAAGGCCCGCAGCATCGGGTGCGGATTACGCGGCCGTTTTATCTGGGGGCCACGGAGGTCACCCAGGGGCAGTGGCGGGCGGTGATGGGAACCGCCCCGTGGAGGGGATGGCTCGTTGCGCACCAAAATATGCGGGAAGGCACCGACTATCCCGCCACATACGTGAGCTGGGACGACGCGATGGCGTTCTGCCGGGCGCTTGGCAAGCGCGATGGAAGGGCCTATCGCATGCCGACTGAAGCCGAGTGGGAATACGCTTGCCGCGCCGGCTCGACCAGCAGCTACAGCTTTGGGGACGAGGACTCCCGTTTACGCGGACATGCCTGGTACGCTGTAAACGCGGCCGACGGTGCTGAAAAATATGCGCACCGCGTGGGTCAGAAGTGCGCCAATTCGCTCGGCCTGTATGATCTGCACGGGAACGTGTGGGAGTGGTGCTCGGATTGGTATGCGCGGGGCTATTACGCTCAGTCCGCGGCCGATGACCCGCAAGGCCACCCCAGGGGCTCAATCCGCTCGATCCGGGGCGGAAGCTGGCTCGACGCGCCGCAGGACTGCCGGTCGGCGGCCCGTAACGGGGCCGCTGCGCGAGTCCGAGGCAACCACCTGGGCTTCCGCGTGGCCTGTAGTCTCCACTGAGCCCAAGCCAGGCGATGGAGGGGCGCAGCCCCTAACCGCGTCAGGCTTCCTTGGCATTACGACCTCGCGCCGGCTTACCAATTCTGGTAATCGCAAATCGGCGCGGATACACTCAATCACAAAGCTGCCGCTGCCGCCCGCCGGCCTTGCCGCCCTGCGGCCGAGACGGGGTTGGCAGCCCGATTCTCGATTCTGGTAACGGCCATGAACATGGAACCACGAATCGTCCCCTGGCACTGCCGATTCGTGTGGCGAATCTGGCCTCGTCGACAGTTCGAGGGCCTTTGCCGTGTCGCATGAAGATTCGGGGTACGCTGTTTTCATCAGCTACGCGTCGGCGGACAAAAAGCATGCGGCCATCATTTGCCGGAGCCTGGAAAACCGCGGCTTCCGGTGTTGGATTGCACCGCGCGACGTGCGGGCGGGGCACGAATACGCCGACGAAATCATTCGCGGAATCGAGGAATCGCGCTGCACGGTCCTGCTGCTCTCGAAAGCCGCCAACGAGTCAACGTTCGTGCGGCGCGAAATCGAGCGGGCCGTCAGCAAGCATAAGCCGCTCTTCCCGCTGCGACTGGCCGAGGTCGTGCCCTCGAAGTCGCTGGAGTTGTTTATTTCCGCCGCTCAGTGGACCGACGTTTGGAAGGGTCCGCTGAAAAACCACATGGACCGTTTGCAGCAGGACCTGGCGGCCACGCTGGAGCTGCCGCAACTCGCCCGGCCGTCGAAATTGGCCATCGTGCGGCGATTCGTTTCGAAACTCGTGACTGTGACAATATTGCTCGCGATCCTGGCGGGCGGCGGCTTTGCCGCGAAGCGTCTGGTCTGGGATACCAGACGCGCGGAAATCGCGGATTGGTTCGCGCGAACTTTCAGCGGACAATCCGCGAACGATCCGGCAGCACCAGCCGACGCCAACGCGGCTTCGACGGCTAACTCGACGCCACCGCCGGCCGCTGCGCTGGCGATTCAACCGACCGCCGGTTCGCAGCCGCCAACAGCACCCGGCGGCATTCCCGACGCGCCCACCGCGCGGCACACCGAACCGGCCGGCCGGCCGCCGGTGCCGGCCACGGGGTTGACGGCTAAGGCCTACGAGCTGTTGGAATCGTACAAGGCGACCGCGCTGCGCCACGAACCTTGGCTGTCCGAAAGCTCGCGCGGCGAAGGCGGATTTCTCAGTGACTCCTGGCTCCGATCTTATTTTCCCGCCGTAAAGCGGGTTCGCTTTGGCGAAACCGCTGACAACCTCGATCGCGTGATCGAAATCCCTCCCTCGCCACCGGTCGAAGACAAGGACGCAATCGCGGCGGTCAGCGACAAGTATGGCTTCAATTTCGTGCCCTATCGAATCGGTGCGAAGCAACTGTATGTCCAATTGGAATTCTACGACGGCACGCGCAGCGACACGAAATTGTGGAAGCCCGGCGTGGATCGGCAGGGAAGATTTGGGGTGCGCGTGCCCGCCGAGCCAAATGCTGCCGGCAAGCTTGTGCCGCCGTTGTTCGCGGCCACGCAACTGGTATTCACGAACGGCGAGCATTATGAGATCCAGTTCGTGCCGGATCCGCCCGTTGGCACGGTCGAGGTCATGTACTCCTTCGATGAAGAAGGGTTCTTCAAAGCCCCGTTTTCCGAAACCTATGCTGGTCGGGTGTATTACTGTTTGGGCCCCGTCCGCGATACCCTTGTACGGCTTTTGTTCAAGAAGCAGGACGGCACCGAGTTGGGCCCGTTTCGCTATCGGCTGAAGGACGCGCCGTCGATGATCGTCAACATGTTGAAACCGCGCTTCACCAAAGAAGACCTTGTGCAGAAGCTCGCTTGCATCCGCATCCGCGAGCGGTTTCCGCTAGACCCGGCGGACTTTCCGAATTCTGGCGTGTATTCGCGCGGCGAACAGCTGACTCACGCCGGCCTGGGCTTCGTCCAGCAAGCGCCCGTCATCGTTTGCCTGCCTGCCGAGCAATCCGGCGGCCAGAGGTATTACGACTGGGGCTATGTGCGTGAAGTTCGCGTTGGCCACAAGATGGGCGAGCTTGAAACCGTTGCCGTGAAGGTCAGCATCGAGAACGTGGTTGCTTGCAATGTGTCGCGCTCGCGTGCCGAGATTTGGAAGGCGACCTTGCCCGCCGATTCGGCGGCGGTTTATGTCCAGTGCGTCTTCAAGGACGGCACGACAAGCGACGAGATCCGCCTGCCGATCGTCGATTTCACGTTCTCGCCATGAACACTGGAGCGCCGGACGAGCCCCGCGTCGCTCGGCGACCGCGGAAGCTCTGCCGGGCGCGGCCTACTGATTCGCGGCCCAGGCGGAAACTTGCTCTCGGACCCGCGAGAGCATCATCGCTGATTCCAATTGCACGGTCGTTTCGTCGATTTCGCCCAGCTTGAGCTTCGTTTGCAACACCTCGAACTTCTGCCGCACTTCCGTATTCACCTGTCGAACGCTGCCGTGCACAACATTGGGCAGCGCCAGCACGACGATCGAATACCCGTCCGAGGGCTTCCAGGGGTGAAAGTAGCCGATTCCGTCGGGATGTCTTTCCCAGCGATTGCTCGCCACCACCGCTTCGCCGTACGTGCGGCCAAACTGCAACGGAAAGGAAATCAGGAACAGCGAGGGGATGTTGGAGCCCCGGTTCGGCACGACGAGGGTTGTCCGCACGAGCATGGTGAAGTTGTATTGCCCCAGAGTTTGAAACGCATTTTCAATGGTCTGCGCGTCCGGAAGATCGAGGAAGGCGTTGTTCGATACCAGGTTGATCAATCCCAACCAATTTCGTTTCGCGTGCAACTCAGCGATGTCCAGGTATTTCGGGCCGCGTAATTCGACGGTGGCCTTAAAACGCTGCATCAACGTCTTCGACAGTTGCACGCCTTTGGCCGGATCGAGGACGATTTTTCCGAGCAGCTCGTCGGCCAAATGTCGGCGTTCGACGAGCGCCGTGGCCTCGCTCACCGCCGACTGCATCCGTCGCGCCGAATCGCCCTGTTGTTTCGCTAACTCCGCTTCCTTGGCTTGTTTCTCGGCCTCGAACTTGCGCCGCTCCAGATCGAGCGCCGCCTTCTCGGCCGCCTGCTTCCGCCGGAAATCGAGTTCGGCCGCTTCGCTTTCACGTTGCCGCTGGAACTCGGCCGCGGCCAGCGCGCTTTTCTCGGTCTCTAACTTTTGACGGGCCGCTCGCTCCGCCGCTTCGAGCTCGCGTTTTCGCTGCATTTCGGCCAACTGCGCTTGGAATTGGGCGCTACCTGCCTGGGCACCGGTAACGGTTGCCGCATGATGGGTCCAACTGGCGACCAGGCCATATGCCCAATAGCCGGTCAGCAGCACGACCGCGGTCGCGGCCACAAGCAGCAAACGCTTCACCAGCGGCGGAGATTGTGCCGAGAGGGCGGCAATTTCCGCTTTCATCGCCTCGACGCGCACGTCGGCCCGGCGGGCTTGCTTCAAAGCATCCACGAACGCCGGGCTATTGCCGGTTTCTCCTGCAGTGCGCAATCGCTCGCCCAGCTCGCGCAGGTACTTGGTGCGCTGAGACAAAAGCGACTCGATCGCAACCTTCTTGGTGGCTTCATAGGCCAAGCGCGTAGCCTTGTCCGTCGTTGATTCCGACGAAGGGGTCGGCTCGGCCCTCCGCTTTGCCGCCAGATCCTCGTCGACGGCCGTAATGCGGTTGTACAAATCTGCACACGTTTGCCGGCCGATCTGGCCGGCATGGGCCGTGTTGCCCGTCAGCTCGTCCGCGCGGTGGAGGTCCCACTGGAGCGTTTTGAGCTGTGCGTGCTTGGCGGCCAGCGCCGTGGCGGTCTTCAGCATCGAGAATAGACGTTCGCCCATGCCGGCCGGCTGTTCAGGCGGCGTGGCGTGTTTGAAATCCGACAGGTCCGCCGTGGCCTCCGCTCCTGCGGTCGACTTGGCAGTCGTGGGCGTCACGGCAGGCGCCGTGCTCTTTCCAAATAGCCCCCCGATACGATCGGCGGGCACCCAATTCCGCATATCCTCCGTCCGGACCGCAGTGCTGGGCGACAAAACTCCACTGTCAGCAAGCTGCTTAAGAACCGGGCCGTCGAGTGGGCCGATCTCCCGCTCCGCGTCCTTGTAGTACCATTTCGTCATTGGACTCGACTCCTTACCCCGTAAGAGTTCCGAGAGCCGCTTTGCCGCAACCGCGCACAGAAATTTCCACTGACCGTGTCCGCATTTTGGCACCCCCGTTTTGGGGTGTCAAATTCCCCTCGACTTTTCCTCCAATTGCTCTCAAAAAAACGCTGGCCAGACGCTCGGATCTGGAATCCTGCACCGCTCGTAACGTGCTTCGGAGTCTTGCGTCGTGTCTTGGACGAAGCGCATACTCCGCGGTGGGAGCCCCGCAAGTCGGGGATCGGTTATGGCTGAGTTGATTGCCCAGGGAAGCCGGTCGCAGCAGATTCGCCGCCGCTTGCTGCGCGTCGGTCAGACCTTTGTGCTGGGCCGTCAGGCCGAGGGCTGGAGCCTGCCCTGGGACGACCATCTTTCGCGCAGCCATGCCGAAGTCTGCTTCCAGGAGGGGCGGCTCTCCGTCAAGCGGCTGCCCGGCGCCCGCAATCCGATCTTCTTGGCCGGCGATGCCCGCGACCAATTCGAGCTGCAGCCCGGCGAGCACTTCGTGATCGGCGAGACCACGTTTACGCTCGTGGGCGACCGCGTGCACGATCCGCAGGAGGCGCAGCCCACCGAGCAATTGACCTTCAGCCCGCAGTCGCTCAAGCAGCTGCGATTTCGCAATCCCGACTATCGCTTGGAAGTGCTCAGCCGTTTGCCCAAGTTGATCTCCAGCAGTTCGGACGAGGCGGAGCTGTTCGAAGGGCTGGTGAACATGCTGCTGTCGGGCATTCGGCGAGCTTCCACGGCCGCGCTGGTCAAGCTGCATACGACCGACGGCAAGCGGCGCGTCGAGGCCTTGCACTGGGATCGCCGGCGCAATTTGGGTGACGACTTTCACCCCAGCCAACGACTGATCTGCGAGGCGGTCGATCGCGGACAGAGCGTGCTGCACGTCTGGGGCGGCAAGTCGGAAACCACGGCCCAAACCTTCACCATGGCCGAAAACGTCGATTGGGCCTTTTGCACGCCGGTGGCCGGCGAAGCCTGCTCGGCCTGGGCCTTATACCTGGCGGGGCACACGGCCAGCGAGGATTTTCTGACCAGTCGGCCGCCACGCGATGACGACGACGATCGCGGCCGCGACTTGCGCGAGGACGTCAAGTTCGCCGAGCTGGTCGCCGCTACGCTCAGCTCGGTGCGGCAGGTGAAGATGCTCGAGCGCCGGCAGGCTTCGCTCAGCCAGTTCTTCGCTCCGGCCGTGCTCAAGGCATTGGCCACCGGCGATCCCGACGAAGTGCTCGCGCCGCGCGAGACCGAGCTCTCCGTGCTGTTCTGCGACCTGCGCGGTTTCTCGCTCAAGAGCGAACATCATGCCGACAACCTGCTCGGGCTGCTCAATCGCGTGTCGGGCGCGCTGGGCGTGATGACGCACCATATTCTGGCGCAAGGCGGCGTGTTCGGCGATTTTCAGGGCGATGCCGCCATGGGCTTTTGGGGGTGGCCGCTGGCAGGACAGGACGAAATCAAACGCGCCTGTCTGGCAGCCCTGGCAATCAGCCGCGATTTTGAAGTGGCCGGCCGCCAGCCAAGCCACCCTCTGTCGGACTTCCGCGTCGGCATCGGGCTGACCACCGGTCGGGCCGTAGCCGGCCGCATCGGCACCACCGACCAGGTCAAAGTCACGGTCTTCGGCCCGCTGGTGAACCGCGCGTCGCGACTCGAGGGCATGACTAAGATCCTGCAGACGCCGATCCTGATGGACGAGAGTACCGCCAAGTTTGTCCGCGAGCAGGTGCCGCGCACGGTCGCGCGCAGCCGGCGGATCGCCAAAGTGCGTCCCTACGGCATGACGACGCCCATCATGGTCAGCGAGCTGCTGCCGCCGGCGACCGATTACCCGGACCTCACCGACGAGCATCTCGAACAATACGATCGGGCCCTGAACGAATTCCTGGCCGGGCATTGGAGCGAAGCCATCGAGCTACTGCACTATCTGCCGGCCAAGGACCGGGTGAAGGATTTTCTCACCGTGTATATTGTCGAACACGATCGCACACCGCCGCCCGGCTGGGACGGCATCATTCAACTCTTGACGAAAGGCTGAGCCCCCACGTGAATGCCGCCGCTGCCGCCAGGTTTCGCATTGCCGTGTATCCTGGCGACGGCATCGGGCCGGAGGTCACCGCCGAGGCGGTGCGCGTACTCGAGCACGTCGCCACGCGGCAGGGGTTCGCCCTCGAATTGACCACGCTGCCCTGGGGCTACGAATTCTGGCAGCGCACAGGACAAGTCGTGCCCGACGATTTTCTCGACGTGCTGCGTCCCTTTGACGCCATTCTGCTGGGCGCGGTCGGCTGGCCCGAGAAAATTCCCGACCACGTGACACTGGCCCCGCTGGTCAAGATTCGGCAAACCTTCGATCAATACGCCTGCGTGCGTCCGGCCAGGCTGCTGCCGGGCGTGCGCGGCCCGCTGGCCGGCAAAGGGCCGGAGCACGTCGACCTGGTCGTGCTGCGCGAAAATTCCGAAGGAGAGTACGTCGATTCGGGCAGCCGCTTTCATGTCGGCCGGCCCGACGAGTTCGCCTTGCAGACGGCCATTCACACGCGCCGCGGCATCGAACGCATCCTGCGCTTCGGCTTCGAGATTGCCGGCCGGCGGCGTGGCCGGTTGACAATGGCCACCAAGAGCAACGCGCAGCGCTATGCCTACGTGCTGTGGGACGAAATTCTGGAAGAAATCCGCGGCGACTATCCGCGCGTGCAAGCCGGCAAACAGCATTGCGACGCGCTGGCCATGAACCTGGTTCGCGCTCCCGAGCAGTTCGACGTGATCGTGGCTTCGAACCTCTTCGGCGACCTGCTCACCGACTTGGCCGGCGCCATTGCCGGCGGCTTGGGCTTGGCGCCCAGCACGAACACGAATCCCGAGCGGCAGTTCCCGTCGATGTTCGAGCCGGTACACGGTTCGGCGCCGGACATTGCCGGCCGCGGCATCGCCAACCCGGTGGCCGCGATTCTCAGTGCCACGATGATGCTCGAATGGCTCGGCCAAGAGCACGCCGCGACGCTCGTTCGCAGCGCCGTCCAGCGCACGCTCGCCGCCGGACACGGCACTCCTGATCTCGGAGGCAAGCTCACGACCGAGCAACTGGGGGCAGCGATTCTCGCGAACATTGAATAGCCCAATCATTCCGCGCGGTATAATTCGGATTATGGAAAAAGACCTACCTACCATCGGCAGCCTGCCCATTGCCGTGCGCACAGCCTTGGCGGAAGCCACCGGACTCGCGCTCGACGAACAGCAGCAGTTTTACATTGTGCTTGTCAAACCCCGAGACGAGCAACGGCGGCAAGGCGCGCTGGCTGACATTCAGCAGATTGCCCGGCAGGCCGAGGCCGCAATCGCCGCCAGTGGCACGACGGCGGACGAATTCGATCGGCTTGCCGACGAGGTCTGCGACGAGATGCGGCATGGCCCTCAACCTTGATCCATGATTGTTGTCTGCGACGCCAACATCTTGGTGCGGGCAGCTTGGTCGCTGTCGGGACCGGCCGCGGCACTTGTCGCTCGGTTGGCACAGTCGCCGCATCAATTGGTTTGTTCGCACGTTCTTTTGGCGGAAGTCGAACGAACTCTGAAGGCGCCGCGATTGCGGCAGCGACATCAATTGGACGATGCTGCGATTGAACGATTTATTCGAGCGCTCGAATTGCTGGCTGATATTGTCGTCGTGCCTGTTGGCCGGCCGCCCGTCGTGGTTGGTGATCCGCTGGACGATCATGTTGTCTTTACGGCCGAAGAACACCAAGCCGACGTGATTTGCACCCGCGACCGCCATTTATTTCATCCCAACGTGCTGGCATACTGCTTGCAGCGTCGAATCCGCGTTCTGACCGACCTTGATTTGCTGGCCGAATTACGACAGTAATTTGCTCGCCGCCGATTGCTTCCGCCCATGACCGAGCCGCATAAATCAACCGTCGACGAAATCCGCGAGCGGTTCGATCGCGACGTGGAGCGGTTCTCGAATCTGGAGACCGGCCAGCAGGCGACGATGGATGCGCCGCTGGTGCTGGAGCTGGTCACGGATGCTGCTGCGCGCTGTTGCCCGCACGCTCGTTGCGTGCTGGATATCGGCTGCGGCGCCGGCAACTACACGCTGCGATTGCTCGATAAGACCGGGCCACTGGACGTGACGCTGGTCGATTTGAGCCTGCCGATGCTCGAGCGCGCGAGTCAGCGCATCGGCGAGCGTCCGCATGGCAACCTGGCGACGCAGCAGGGCGACATTCGCGAGTGCCGATTCGCCGAGGGATCGTTCGATATCGTGATGGCGGCCGCGGTGCTGCATCATCTACGCACCGACCAGGAGTGGGAAGCTGTCTTCGAGCAGGTCTGGGCCGCCCTGCGTCCCGGCGGCAGTTTCTGGATCGCCGACCTGGTGAGCCACGACGATCCCCGCATCCAACAGATGATGTGGGATCGCTGGGGCCAGTACCTGGCCGAGTTCAAAGGCCCGGACTACCGCGACCAAGTGTTCGCTTACGTCCAGCGTGAAGACACGCCGCGATCGCTGACGTATCAGCTCGAACTGCTTGCGCGGACAGGCTTTCGGCCGGTCGACGTGCTGCACAAGCACGCCTGTTTTGCGGCCTTCGGCGGCATCAAGCCGGCCGGCTGACACGATCAATCGCGGGCGCTGCGCCGATTGCCAGGATCGGGGCAAATCGTGTGCAAAAAGCTCTAGTGCGCGAGACAGGATTTGAACCTGCACGGTATTGCTACCGCCAGCCCCTCAAGCTGGTGCGTCTGCCAGTTCCGCCACTCGCGCAAATTTGGGAGGGCCGGAACTGAGTCTAAGCCATTTGCCCAGCCAGTCAAGGTTACCGCCGTCCCCCGGCGGCTGGGCGAGGTCGACAGCTGCGACGAAGTCGTTTTCGGGCCCTCCCATCGCCATCCATCGGTCGTCATTTGCGTGCGGTTTACGAGCCGCTCGGCCACATCCGACAGGAAAGTGGTTAACCGTCGGGAGCCCCGATCTGCCAGCTAGCCACTAGACACTTTTCAATAGCCAGATTGAAAAAAACTGGGCTAAATTTAAATAGCAGGCTTGCAGATTGAAATAAAGCGGCAAAAATTTAAATCCGATGGTTTAACATTGAAGTCCAATCGGTGCACAGATGAACAAGTCTAAGTTCTCTGAGGAAGCACCCGGCCAGTTGAAAAGTTTTTATGATCCCGAGCGGGGGGAGCATGACTGGCTGTTCGTTCCCAACGAGATGCCGCCTCAGTGGGAATTTGCCCCCCAGCTTTGGCCATTACTGGTGAAGGCCCGTGAGGCTCTCGGCAAGTTAGACGGGATTGGCCATACGCTGCCCAACCCGCAGCTACTGCTGTGGCCTTTGCAAAACCGAGAGGCCGTGACCTCGTCCGCTATCGAAGGCACGCACATTACTTCGGAGCAGCTGGCAATCTATGAGCTAGATCCGAAGGAGCCGACGTCCAAGAACGAAGAGACTGCCGATCGGCAAGAGGTGCACAATTACATCCGCGCGCTTCGGCATGGGAACAATCGGCTGTCCGAGTTGCCAATCTGCATACGCCTCATCAAAGAAGTCCACGAGATTCTGATGCACGGCGTTCGTGGGCACGACAAACAGCCCGGACAGTTTCGCACCGTGCAGGTTAGCGTCGGCAAAGGGTACAGGTTTATTCCTTCCCCACCCAACAACGTTCAGCGCCTCATGGGAGATTTCGAGAAGTATGCCAACGCCAAGGATGACGAGCGCGTTGATCCGCTCATCAGCTGTTTCATGGCTCACTACCAATTTGAAACGATTCATCCGTTTCGAGATGGCAACGGCAGAGTTGGAAGGGCAATACTGTCGCTGATGGTCAGCGTGCGGCTCAATCACTCATTGCCGTGGCTGTACATGAGTCCGTACTTTGAGCGATTCAATGACGAATACGAGGCGCGGCTCTTTGCGGTCAGCACGACTGGCGACTGGACTCACTGGATTGAGTTTTGCCTTCGCGGGGCGATAGCGCAGGCAAACGACTCAATCAAGCGCTGCCACGCGCTCAAGAAATTGCAGGACGAATATACTGAGAAAATCAGGAGAGAATGCGACGGACCCAGAATCTATTCAATCGTGAACGGTCTGTTCACCTCGCCTCTATGCACCATTCCGTCGATTCAGAGCGAGTACAAGGTCTCTTATCAAACCTCCAAAGGCGATCTAGAAAAACTCGTCGAATGCGGCATTCTTCGGGAAATGCAAGACTCGTACCCGCGGCTCTTTTATGCGCCGCAAATCACCGAAATTGCATTTAAGAATCTTGACGATCATGCCACCGGGACTGACCCGCTTTCTTAGCGCTCGCCTTGCGCTGCTCTGCTATCGTTTTCCCAGAATGGACTATGTCGCCCTTAAAGCCGCCGAAGTATGCGTCGCTTCCGTGGGCCGGCCAATGCCCGACCGCAAATTATGGATTTCGCACTCTCATTACCCCGCCGTCGCTTAACCCCGGCGCGGCCGGCGCCGGCGGTCGTGCTGCGCGACCAGGATGCTGACTTCTTCCGAATTGCCGGCGAACGCGGCTGCCAGAAATTTTCGGGCGAGATCGACCAGCGCGCTGGCGCCGCGATCGCGGTTTTCGATCAGGGCCTGCGACAGCATCTCGATGGCTGGCCGAATGGCGTCGCGGTCGACTAGCTCCAGGCTCGTGCCGCTGGCCAGCAGCAGAGCATCGCCTGGTGCCATCTCGCGCTCGATGGCCGAATACGCGGCGGCGGGCTGCCGGCCGATGGCCAACGAGCTTTCGACCAGCGACTCGCAACTGTGTTCGCGCACTAGCAGGGCCAGGACATTGCCGGCGGTGCCTAACAACAGCCGCCCACGAGCCGGATCGATTAGCACCGAAGCCAGGCTGGCATACTGATCGCCGGCCGAGCCAGTCCAGAGAGCATGATTGACCCGCTCCAGCAGTTTCGCCGGCGATGGATGGTATTGGCCGTGCGCGCGCCAGGCAGCTCGCAAGCTTGCGCCCACCAAGGCACCGGCCGCAGCACCCTCCAGCGCCTGGGCCGTGGCAACCAGCAGGCGATCGTCCGGCGTGGTCATCCAATCGTGAAAGCTGCCGCCCAACGTCTCCGATTGCTTGGTCCAGCCGGTGACCGACCAGTTTTCGATCAGCGGAGCGACTCGCGGCAACTGGTTTTGCTGCAACTGCACGGCCTGGCCCAGGCTGCGCGTCGTCAGCACTTCGGTTGTGTGCTCGGCCAGCACGCTCTCGCGCTCCAGTTCGGCAGCCAGCCGGCCGGCCAGCAGTTCGGCAACATTCACGTCTGGATCGGAAAAGGTGCGTGGCCCATTGGCAAACAGCCACAGAGTCCCCAGCGGGATTCGGGCGCTGGCCACCGGCACGCACAGGAAAGCGGGAAAACTCTCCGGCGGATTCCAACTCGTGTCGTTGATGCTGTCTTCGACGGCCACCGCATGGCCGCACAGCGCTTCCAGATCGCCAACGGCACTGGCCAGCGGACGGGGGTTGTCGGTGTGGCGATCGACCGGCAGATTCCAGCTTGCTCGCAGGCTCAAGCTGGTGGTGCCCTCGTCCAGCAAGTAGAGTCCGGCGGCGATGCAACCGATGCTCTCGGCGCCGGCTCGCAGAATTGCCTCCAGCCGCTGGGCGAGCTGATTGCCCTCACCGCGCGGCCGGACGACCGGCACGGCGGCGGCCAGTTCGGCTTCGCGCTGACACAGCACTTGCTCGGTGCGGTGCAAATCGGCAGCCAGGCCGGCCAAAGCCTCGGCCAACGATGCCGCTTGTTCCAACGGCAAGCGGGTCGTTCGCTCGGCAGAGGCTCGCGAGCCGGCCTGCGATTGACCGCTCGCTTCCGATCGCGCGGCCGCGGCGTCGTCGAGTTGCCAACCGGTGGCCAGCGCAAAGGCCCGGTTCAGCGTTTCCAGCCGCTTGTGGCCGGCCGTGGCAGCCGGCGAGCCGGCAGGCGGTGCGTCGAATAAGCGCAAATAATTCGGCGATTGCGTCACAAAATGGTCCAAGCGTGGGGCTGTAGGATCCGCGTCGATTCCGACATCCTTGCCCAAGCCGCGTGGCGAAGAGACCGCGCTGGCTTCGAGCTTGCTGCCCGCAAACTCGTCACGACCATCAAGGCCGTTTGCCGCGCCGTTTATTTCGCCCACCATCCGTGACCGGCAAGGTCTAACATCGGATGAGCAACAGCGGCCGCTTGATGCAGACTCGCGAAAAACCGCGCGTGCGTTAGTCGAATTCAAACAGGGCAAAGCCCAGATGGACCAGCAGCACGTAGAGCGTGGTCCAGAGCACGGTCGACGTGATTCCGCGGCTAACGTCGGTGGTCGAGTGTTTGGGGCGCGAGCCGAGATCGTAGGTAATCACGGAAATGCCGGCGGCGCATACCAACAGCTTGGCCGCCAGCCAGCCGGTGCCGCGATACAGCCACTGCCCCGGCGAGCGCAGTTCGTTATGGAAATGAAAGTCCCAGAAAAACGGACCGAACTCCGCGTGCGTCGTGCTGAACACCGCCAGGCTCGACAGCCGCGCCGTGTAAAAGCCAATGCTCGACAGGATCAGCGTGCCCAGCAAGAAGGCCAGATAGATGCCCGTGGCCAGGTAGCGCGACGGAGGCGCGCCGAACGTGCGCATCGCGTCGACTTGCTGACCGTAAACTTTGCCGCCGACGTCGGAGGCCACGGCCGCGCCGCAGCGGGCCGCGATCAGCAGCGTGGCCAGCACCGGCACAAACACGCGGTAGATCGAAAACCCTAACGCCCGCAACAGATCCTCGATGATCAGCGGTTCGGTGTATGAGTGAAATGGCAGGAAGCGAAAGGTGAAATAGGTCGCCACATAGCCGGCAATCGCACCGGCCACGGCGATGTACAGCCAGGCCGAAGGATCGGCTACCAGCCGCATATAGTGCAGCAAGAAGCGCAGCCCCCAGGTCACACTCCGCCAGCGCGGCACCAGCCGCAGGGGAAAGAGCGCCGCTTGTTCGGCGAAGCGCGACATGCCGACGAGAGAATCACCCACGCGCGTGGCCGCCGTGCGCAGCGCCGCGGTTAATCGTCCGCCGACAGGGCGTGCCGATGTTTTGGCTTGTTCGTCGCCGACCGCGGGGCGGAACAACTCTTCGACCCGACCCCACGCGTCCCGCGGGATCGACTCGAGCCGTTTTGAAGCGGGGTCGAGCAGGTATACGTGATCGGCAATCGGCACCAGCGAGCGATCGTCGTGCGTGACGACGATCGAAGTCTTGCCGTGGGCCACGTGCGTGTCACGAATCAGCCGTGCAACTTCAGCCGCCGTGGCCGGGTCGAGCCCCGAAGTCGGCTCATCGTACAGAATCACTTGCGGGTCATAGGCCAGTGCCCGGGCAATGGCCAGGCGTTGGCGCTGGCCGCCGCTGAGATGGGCCGTGCGCACGTCGAGCGGAACGCCCAACTCGGCCAGCATGCGCAGGTCGCGCTCTCGCCCGGCAGCCCGTCCGAGCGCGGCAGCCCGCCGATGGGCCGAAGCGAAGTGTACGTTGTCGGCCGGCGACAGTTCGTCCAGCAACGCAAAATTCTGAAAGACCACCCCCACCTGGCCAAAACCTTCGCCCGAGTGCGGCAACTCGCGGCCGTCCAGCAGCAGCCGGCCGCTGACCTTGATGGCCGAACCGTCCGGCCGCACCAGGCCGGCCAGCACGCGCAACAGCAGCGACTTGCCCGCCCCGCTGGGGCCCATAACCAATGTGATCGCGCCCGGCTCGAAGCGCGCCGCGGCGGCATCGAGCAACAGCCGCCGGCCGGCGACGAGCGTCAACTGCTGGATTTCGACTGCCACGCCGGAAGACGATCGGGATTGAACGGTCATTCAACAAACACCCTGTCTTCAGTGGCTGGCGTATCGAACCTGCGCTCGTAGCGGCCGTCCTGCGGCCGACGGCGCGGCGCCGCTGCCCGGCTCGAGCAGGAACCAACGTTCGTCCTTATCGAGGATCTCGGTCCGCAGCACGCGCGCGAACTCGGGCGTGATGCCGGTCGACTGCGTGCCGACGATCATGTCGCCGGCCCGGCGAATGGCCGGTTCCAGCCGGCGTGCCGCCACTTCGATGGCTTGCCGCGTTTCCGGGGCCGACAGCTCGCGCTCCAGCGCCTCGCGAAAATGACGATTGCGCACCACCACCTCCTCGAACAACTCGCGCAGCACGCTCCGCGAATCGGGATCGCTGGCGATCATGTTGAGGCTGTTGCGGGCGGCCTCTTGCAATCGCTCGTCGCGCGACACGTCGCGCAGAATATCCTTGATCACGTTGACGAACTGATCCGAGTGCCTTTCAAGCACCGGCAGCGCATCTTGCTCCACAAACCGGTTCCACTCGCGATCCATCAGATTTTTTTCCGGCAGCGGTGACAGATCGTAAGCAAAACGCCAGCCGAAGCGCCACAGCGAGACTTGCTGCCACAACTCCTGGCCGACCTCGCGCAGCACCGGCTCGGCCCGCTGGCGAACGATCGGCAGGACGTCGCTCTTCACCAACGGCAAGAAGTCCTTATTCAGGATTTCGCGGCGATAGCGGTCCCGCAAAGCGGCGAACTGCGGCTGATGCCGCTCGATTGCCGGCGGCAAATCCTGCTCCAGCACACCGAGCAGGTCACGTAGGCTGTGCTCGATCACCGGCCGGAACGCCGCCACGATCTCTGCCCGATGCGTGTCGATCGCCTGCTGTAGCTCTGACATGAGCAGCTTCTTGCGTTCGGGCGTAAGTAGCGCATCGACGACCCACACGAACGTATCCGGCTTGGTCTCGTAGATTAAGGCGGGCTGTGCCCCAAGATCCGGCGCCGCGGGATAAATGAAGGCGCTGGCCTCGACAACCTCGGCCCGGCGCGTGTCGAGCCGGTGGCCGTCGGCTAGCAGTTCCTGGATTTCGCCGACTCGCCGCAGCCCGGTGGGGTGGCCGGGGGCGCCTTCGGCAATGAAGATTACGTCGCCAATGGCCACGTCCGTAGGCCGGTCGAATTCCAAGACTAGCGTGCGGTGCTTGCCGGTCCAGTATTGCCACAGCGCCGGCAGGGCGGCCGGGCCCGTCGAGCCCGGCGCGGTGAGCAGCACCCAGGGCGCAAGCGCCAGGGCGATCGTGAACACGGCGCCCAGCGCAATTCTCAAGTAGCGTGCCATGCTGTGGACTCTTATTCGATCCACCCGCCGCCCAACACTCGATCGCCGTCGTACCATACGGCCGCTTGGCCGGGCGCAATGCCATCACGCGGCTCGATCAGTTCCACCTCAGCCCGGCCGCCTTCGAGCATCGTCACGCAGCCGGGCGCGGGCCGGCTCTGGTAGCGAATCTGCACGTCGCACTCGAGCCGCGCGGCCGGCTCGGCCAGCCAGTTGACGCGATCGACCGTGAAGCGGCTGCGGCCGAGTTGCTCGCGCGTACCGATCACGACGCGTCGCGCCTCGCGCTCCAGCCGCACCACGTAGCGCGGCCCGCCGCCCAGCGCAATGCCCAGCCCCTTGCGCTGGCCGATCGTGTAATGCTGCAAGCCGGCATGCTGGCCGACAACCTGGCCCTCGACCGTCACGATCTCGCCCGACAGATCGACCGCGCCTTCCTGCCGATCGACGAAAGCGGCGTAATCTCCCTCGGGCACGAAGCAAATCTCCTGGCTGTCCTTCTTGTCGGCCACGCGCAGCCCGACCTCGCGAGCCAGGGCGCGAATCTCGTGCTTCTCGTAACCGCCGACCGGAAACAGCAGCCGCGGCAGCACTTCGCGATCGATGCCGAACAGCACATAGGACTGGTCCTTGCCCGCATCGCGCCCGCGTACCAGCGCCGGCACGCGCTCGCCGGGCATCGGCTGCAGCCGGACGTAATGGCCGGTGGCCACCAGTTCGGCCCCGATGCTATCGGCATACTCGACCAGCTTGCCGAACTTGAGCCAGTTGTTGCACATGACGCACGGGTTGGGCGTGCGGCCGGAGGTGTACTCAGCCACGAAGTAATCGACGATCCGTCCGAACTCTTCCTGGAAATCGAGCGCGTAGAAGCTGATGCCCAGCCGATCGGCCACGCGTCGCGCATCGGCCGCATCGCTGGCGGTGCAGCAGCCCTGCTTATGCGCCGACGAAACAATCGCCAACTGCGACGACCTTTGATCACCACAGGGTCCCGCAGGCGCCGGCTCGCCATGCCGCATGAACAGCCCGATCACCTCGTGGCCGGCCGCCTGGAGCAGATGCGCCGCCGCGCTGCTATCCACCCCGCCCGACATTGCCAACACGACCCGCGCCATGCAAAGATCCAAAAATAAGCTGATTTACCGTCCGACGGCTGCCGGCCGCCGATGTTCAATCTACTTGCCGCGGGAGCCGCCCTACAAGGACACTCCGCGGTTTGCGGGCGAAACGAGGCGACTTACGCCCTCTTGGGCTGCGGACAAATCGCTGGCCTGCCATAAGCCCGGCCGGTTACAATCGGCCGGTACCCACTGCTATTTTGCTGCCAGTTGTATCCCGCCGGCCGGATTGAAATCGAAGGAGCTCGACGTGCTTCGCGCTGCCCCCTACTTGCTTGCTTGTTCACTCGTTGCTTTCGCGCTGGCCGCCCCCTGCCGGGCCGAGGCTAATTGGCCGCGGTGGCGCGGACCGCACGAAGACGGCCACTCGTCCGAGACCGATCTGCCGGTCAAGTGGGACGCGCATTCCATCACCTGGAAGGTGGACCTGCCGGGCCACGGGCAATCCACGCCCGTCATCTGGGGCGAGCGGATGTTTTTGACCACGGCCGTCGACAAGGGCCGCGAACGCCAGGTGCTGTGCCTCGATCGCAACGACGGCAAAATCCTCTGGCAGCACACGGCCTGGACCGGCGAACCGGAAAAAGTCCATATCATGAACGGCTGGGCTTCGGCCAGTTGCGTCACCGACGGGCAAGTCGTCGTGGCCTTTTTCGGCATCGGCGGCCTGCACGCCTACTCGGTCGAGGGCAAGCATCTCTGGTCGCGCGAGCTGGGCTCGTTCCAGAGCCCTTGGGGCGTGGCCGCATGTCCCGTGATCGTCGGCGACCGTGTGATTCAGAACGGCGACAGTGACTCCGGAGCCTTTATCATCGCGCTGGATAAACACACCGGCGAAACGCTGTGGAAAACGCCGCGGCCCGACCATCGCGGTTGGAGCACGCCGATTCTCATCCAAGCGCCCGACGGGCAGGAACTGGTGCTCAACGGCCACGACGCGGTGCGCGGCTATGACCCGATAAGCGGCAAAGAGCTGTGGTCGTGCCGCAGCTTCAATGGCCGCGGCGAGCCGACCGTCACGCCCGCCGGCGACCTGCTGTGCGTCGTCAACGGCCTGTCGGGCGATATTTATGCCGTGCGTCCCGGCGGCCGGGGCGACGTGACCGGCACGCACATGGCCTGGCACACGCCGCGCAAAGGCAAGCGCGACATCCCTTCGCCGATCGTCGTCGGCAACTTCATCACGGTGGTCGACATGAAGGGCATCGCCAGTTGCTACGACGCGCCCACCGGCCGCGAGTTGTGGAAGGCCCGGATTGGCGAGAATTTTTCGTCCTCGCCGATTGCAGCCAATGGGCTGGCGTATTTTCAGAGCGAAAGCGGCGATACGACGGTACTGCGTCCCGGGCCAAAGCTCGACATTGTCGCCCGCAATCCGCTGGATGCTGCGAGCGACGAAATTTTTCGGGCATCGCTGGTGCCCAGCGAAGGGCAGATGTTTGCCCGCTCCGATCGCGTGCTGTATTGCATCGGCCAGCGGCACAAGCCGGGCAAGTGACGCGTGAGGATCATCGTGGCTGACGTCAACGCCAAGTGCCGGGTGCCATGCCCACGCTTCGTGGGCATGTGGGTCTTCGGTCACCGCCAACGCGCATGCCCACGCGGCGTGGGCATGGCACCCATCTGGCTCGCTCTTGCTTTCACATTAACAGCGCAGATCGTTGTCCGGGCAGACGATTGGAACCAGTTCCGCGGGCCGCAGCGCGATGGCATCTGCCGCGAAGCGCGCGTGCCGCAAACTTGGGGCCCGAACAAAAACATTCGCTGGAAGGCGCCGCTGCCGGACAAGGGCAATAGCAGCCCAATTGTCGTCGGCAAATGGGTGTTCGTCACGTGCGCGACCGACGCGGGCGCCCATCGCGGGCTGTATTGCTTCGACCGCCACAGCGGCAAGCTGGCCTGGAGCCGGATTGTCGATTACACGGGCGACGAACCCACGCATCAGACGAACCCTTACTGCGGCTCGTCGCCGGCGGCCGCCGATGGCCGCGTCGTGGTTTGGCACGGGTCGGCGGGCGTGCATTGCTACGATTTCGACGGCCAGCCGCTCTGGTCGCGCGACTTGGGCAAGTTCCGGCACATCTGGGGCTACGGCTCTTCGCCGATCATCCATGAGGCGGAGAGAGTGCTGCTCAACTGCGGCCCCGGCCCGCGGCAATTCGTCACTGCGCTGAACCTGAAAACAGGAAAGACGCTGTGGCAGGCAGACGAACCGGGCGGTGCCACGGGCGAAGAGCCGGAAGGCAAAAAAGATAAGGACGCCGCCAAGCCGCTGTGGACCGGTTCGTGGAGCACGCCGGTGGTGGCTAGCGTCGGCGGCCGCGATCAGGTGCTCGTGAGCTTGGCGCAGCACGTCAAAGCCTTCGATCCGCGCAGTGGCAAGCTGCTGTGGCGGTGCGACGGGCTGGGCGACCTGGCTTACACCGACCCGCTGGTGGGAGCCGGCATCGGCGTGGCGATGGGGGGTTATCATGGCCCGGCCATTGGCTTCGAACTGGGCGGCTCGGGCGATATCACGTCGAGCGGCCGGCTATGGCGCAACGACACCCGCATTCCGCAGCGCATCGGCTCAGGTGTGCTCATCGACGGGCACGTTTACATGGCCAACGAGCCGGGGCTGGCCCAATGTCTTGATGCGCGCACGGGTGAGGAACTGTGGCGCGGCCGGTTGCCGGGCGCGCGAATTTGGAGTTCGGTCATCGCCGTGGGCAAGCGGCTGTATGTGACCAACCAGGACGGTGCCACGCACATGTTCGCCGCCCGCAGCGACAAGTTCGAGCTGCTCGGCACGAACGAGCTCGGCGAGGGGACCAATTCGACATTGGCTTTTTCCGACGGCCAGGCGTTTTTGCGCACCTTCGAGCATTTGTTTTGCATCGAAGAAGCGGCCGGAAAAGCCGCCGAGTAACGTTTCGCAGGAGGGGCGCCCGGAAACGGACGATGGCTGCCAGCCAAATTATGTCGAGCGGCTACAACTGTTCTTCGGTCATCAATCCCATAGCGATCTTTCGGCGCGCCCGGAGCCTCGTCGAGTCTAATTATGGTCGCGACGACGGCTGGCACATCGAACTCGACGGCGTGACTGTTGGAGAACTCACTGATCCGCGCGGTCACGACATGTTTTGGGATTCTTATCTGACACACGCCGCCGATGATGCCCAGGCAGCCATCCTCGCGAATGACGAAATTTGGATGGAATGCAGGTTTCGTTTTCGAAACCGGAAAACCGGCGCCTATGCTCCAGCCGCACACTGTGGAGGCAAGGCCCCATTCGTTCGCGACGGGCGAGTTGTGATGCGAGGCCTGTATTTGATACCGTTGTCTCGTCTGGAAGCCATTTTGGTGAAGCTCCTGTCCCTGCTACGTTCGCGCGCGAAATAGTGGCGGCGGGCGACGCAATTTGCGGCGTGAGAACCGCCGCTAACGAGCGTTTTGCGGCGAGTGCTCGTATTTTTTCAGCTCGCCGCGGATGTATGCGGCTTGGGGCGAGTCGGCCGGCAGCAGCCGCAAAGCGGCGCGAAAATCGGCCAGGCCTCGGGCCATGTCGCCCTGCTCGATGAAAATGCAACCGCGATTGAACTGGGCCTCGAGCAGCTCAGGATTGAGTTTCAGCGCGGCTTCGTACTGCTTGGCCGCGGCGACCAACTTGTGCTGGCGGAAATAGATCGCGCCCAGGTTGTTGTGGGCTTGGGCCAGATCGGGATCGCAGCGGAGCGCGGCCAGTAGTTCAGCTTCCGCACGCGTCAAGTCGCCGCTGGCGAGCAAGGCCTCGCCCAGCCGAAAATGCCCGCTTGCCAGCCGCGGCTGGGCGTCAATCGCCTGGCGAAAATGAGTGGTCGCATCGGCGACTCGGCCTTGCTCGAGCAGCAAATTGCCCCAGTTGACGTGCGCCTCGGCCAAGCGCGGCTTCTTTTCCAGCGCGATTCGATACTGCTCGACCGCTTGCTGCGGCCGGTGCTCGCGAGCGAGGACATTGCCCAGGTTCGAGTGGGCTTCGGCATAGTCGGGATCGATGGCCAAGGCGGCCTCGATTTCGAGCTTGGCCGCCGCGGTCTTGCCAAGTTTCAGCAGCGTCGCGCCCAGATCATTGTGGGCCGGGGCACTGCGCGGATTGAGCTTGATGGCCGCGCGAAAATGATCCTGGGCCTCCGGCACCCGGTCGGCTCGAGCGAGCGCCGTACCGAGCATGTATTGAGCCACGCTACTGGCGGGACTGACCTCGGCACCGTGGTTGAACACGGTCAGATCATCGTGCCAGTAGCTCGTCTGCCGCCAGGCGATCTGACCAAACGCGCCCAGCAGCAGGCAAGTAATCGCAAACATGGGCCGCGACCAGTGCCGATCGAGCCACACGGCCAGCGCCAAGGCCACGCCCAGCATCGGCAGGTACAGGTAGCGATCGGCCACCGTCGAGATGTCCTGGTACAGAAACGGCACGAAGCCCAAGACGGGCAGCAATCCAGCCACAAAAATGCCGGCGGCGGTCAGCCACTGTCGGCGATGCCGCGATGCCAGCGCCAGACCTAACGCGCAAGCCGGCGCAATCCACGCCCAATACAGCCCGGCACTCGACAAGACGACGGCCGGCGTGCGTCCGTAGTCGAATGCCAGGCCCAGCGGCACGACGAGCTTGCGGAGATAAAAAGTCAGCGCATCGCAGGCCACCAGCGGCCGCAGCGACCAATCGGGGCGGTTCATGATCCGCTCGTCGGCTTGCAACAGTTTTGATAAGCCGATGTCCAGCAGCGCGAGTGCCAGCCACGGAGCAAGGCAAGCCAGGCTGCGCTTCAGCGAGCGCCGCAGCCAGAGCAGGTCGATCGCCAGAGCCATCAGCGGCAATGCGGCCGCTGAGGGTTTGGACAATAGAGCCAAAGCAAACGCGACACTGGCCAACGCGTAGCGGCGAGTTGAAAAGCGGTCCGTGCCAGCAATCGCACACAGTTCGAGCGTCGCTCGGTCCCGCGGCAAGTACCAACACAAGGCGGCTAGCGAAAACAGCGCGGCCAGCAGTCCGCGCGTCTCGCCGATCCAGGCCACCGATTCGACTTGCAACGGATGCACGGCGAAACAAAGTGCACCGGCCCAGGCCGCCAGGGGATTCTCGATCAGCCGCGCCAGCAGGCGAAACACGAGCCACACGCACGCCAGGTGCAGCGCCAGACAAGCGGCATGAAACACATGGGGATCCAACCGGCCCAACGTCCACTGCGAGAGCCAGGCTTCGGCCGCGAAGAACGTGTAGCTGGCCGGAATGTAGAGGTTTTCGTACGGGTGCAGCCAGAACTGCGCGAGGTTCGAAAACGAGACCGGATCCAGCAGCGGGTTCTTCGTCACGTGGACGTCGTCGTCCCAACTAAGAAACTGGAACTCGACCACGCGATAGAACACCGCGCCGACGGCTCCGGCCAATAGCCCAGTCAGCAGCAGCCAGTCGAGCGAGCAGGCAAGCCGGTCGTGGCTGCTTGCGGCGCCTTTCAATTCACTTGCCGGCCGACAAGCGACGTCGCTGGCCATGAGAGACGACTCCGGTCGCTCACGCTCCCCCTCGACCTGAGCTCGGGACGAGGGCCGGCTCGCCGGGGACGACGCGGCGCGTGCTATTCCTTGATGAGGTCCTTGACCGTCTTGCCCGAGGGAATCATCGGCAGCACGTGCTCCTGGTAGGGAACTTGCACGTCGAGCACAAAGGGCCCGTCGTATTCGATCATTTCGGTCAAGGCGTCGGCCAGCTCGGATTTTTCTTTGACGTATCTCGCCCCACAGCCGAATCCCTGGGCGATCGTGACAAAGTCGGGATAACGCTTGTGCGGACCCAGGCCGTCGCCCTGGCCCGTGGCCTCCGGATCGTCGATCGGACCCAAATACGTGTGGGCTCGATTCGAGGCGTGAAAGCGGTCTTCCCACTGCACGACCATGCCCAAGTGCTGATTGTTCAAGAGCAGCACTTTGACGGGAATCTTCTCGCACACGCAGGTGGCCAGTTCCTGGATGTTCATCAGGAAGCTGCCGTCGCCATCGATATCGACGACCAGCCGGTCGGGAAACGCCGCCTTGGCGCCGATGGCCGCCGGCAGGCCGAAGCCCATCGTGCCCAAGCCCGAGCTGGACAGCCACGTGCGCGGCTGGCGGAACTTGTAGTACTGTGCGGCCCACATCTGGTGCTGGCCGACGCCCACGCTGATGATCGTGTCGCGATCTTGCGTCAAGCGCGACAGCTCGCTGATGGCGTGCTGCGAGAGAATGCCGAGGGCTTTTTGATCGTAGTGGAACGGATCGGCCTTCTTCCAAGCCGCCACCTGCGTCTGCCAGGCCGCAATATCCTCGGGCGGCTCGACGATCTTGTTCAACTCGGCCAGCGCGTATTTCAGATCGCTGACGATCGGGATGTGGGCCTCTTTGTTCTTGTTGATCTCCGAGGGATCAATGTCGATGTGCACGATCTTGCCGTGCTTGGCAAACTCGCTCACCTTGCCGGTCACGCGATCGTCAAACCGCACGCCGAAGGCCAACAGCAAGTCGCTCTGATCGACGGCCTGATTGGCGTACACGCTGCCGTGCATGCCCAGCATGTCCAGGCACAGCGGATCGTCGTTGGGCAGCGCGCCCAAGCCCATCAGCGTCATGGTCAGAGGAATGCCAGTCTTGTGGGCCAACTCGCGTAGCTCGTCACTCGCGCCGCTGGCGATGATGCCGCCGCCGGAGTAGATCACCGGCCGCTTGGCCCGCTTGATGGCGGCCGCCACTTGCGCGATCTGCTCGGGCTTGGCCCGCTGGTGCTCGAGACGATAGCCCGGCAAGTGCAACGGCGCGTCGTAATCGGGCGTGGTGAAGCTCTGCTGCACGTCCTTGGGCAAGTCGACGAGCACCGGGCCGGGCCGGCCGGTCGTGGCCAGATGAAAGGCTTCGCGCATCACGCGGGCCAGATCGTTGACGTCGGTAACGAGGTAATGATGCTTCGTAATGCCGCGGCAGACTTCGACGATCGGCGTTTCCTGGAAGGCGTCGCTGCCGATCACCCGCGTGCCCACCTGCCCGGTGAGGGCAATCAGCGGGATGCTGTCGAGCTTGGCGTCGGCGATGCAGGTGACGAGGTTCGTGGCTCCCGGACCGCTGGTGGCCATGCACACGCCCGGCCTTCCGGTAGCCCGGGCATAGCCCTGGGCCGCGAAGCCGCCCCCCTGCTCGTGCCGCGGCAGGATGGTGCGGATTTTGTCCTTGAAGCGGGTGAGCGACTGGTGCAGCGGCATGCTCGCCCCGCCGGGATAGGCGAAAATCACGTCCACGCCGTGATTGATGAGCGATTGCACGACGATATCGGACCCGCTCACCATCTGGGTGGCGCTAGCCGGCTTGCTGATCGTGGCCACGGTAAACCTCGCCTCCCAATCGAAATAAGTCGCTTTTCCCCGAACATATTAGGATAAGCGGCATCTGGCCGAATTTCAACCGCCGGCTGCCGCTGCTTGGTGCGCAAGTGCTGATTTCGCCGCAGGAATTAGATGCACTGCGGGGAATAAGGTTCACGCTGCGGCGACTGCTGCTTGGGCTTAGCTTAAAGGTCACCGCAGATCGGGCCGGCGATTGGCCGCGGTGCTTTCAGCCGACAGGGTGGTTTTTAAGATGAGCTCGTTAGCCACCCAAATATCGCGGATGTGAACGGTGCCTGCCAGGATTTTCGGCTCCCCGCTCTGCCAGCGCTGCCAGATCTTCCGCGTTTCATTTAAGGGAGAATCGCCGGCTACCCAGGCGGCATCCTCGCCGTAGTACTCGGTGCGGCCCGGAAGAAGCCTTTCCAGCGGCTCCCAATTGCCTTGCTTCTTAAAAAACGGCAGATCGCGCATTTTATAATTCCCGAGGTAGTTTTCGTGGCGCATCCACGAGGCATTTACCGGGAGAAAGTTGCGCAGCGACACGCCGCCGACGAAAAGAATCAGCGCCACGGCCGCGAAGTTCGCAAGGCGCGTGCCCCGCGCGCGGAGGCCTGCATACAGCATGGCCGCGAGGCTCGCGAACAGGATCGAAAAGATGGCGCCGTAGTAAAAGCCGGGCGCCACCAGTAGCTGCGGATGGCACAGCAACACCACCGCCTCGAACAGCACAAAAACACCCGTTATCAGCTCCAGTTTGTAAAAACGCGTCGCCAGCTTCTGGCGGCGCATGATCCAGGTTGCGCCGGCAATCATGATCGCGCAAATGACGATCGAAGCCGCCGACAAATCGATGTTGTTGGTGTTCTCACCGCGCCAGCGGACCGGCACGTCGACCCGGTCGAATGCGCCCGGCAACGTGAAGGCCGCGAGAAGGTTGTATCCCGTCCACAGCAGATACGCGAAGCCGAATCGGTTCGTATCCATCAGTCGCTGTAAATAACTGGGCAGATTGAATTCCACGCCCAGAGTTGCCATCGTCAAGTGTGGCAGTACCCAGAGTATGACGACCACGGACGCAATCGCCGGCAGCAGAATCGCCAGCCAATTCGCGAGCCAGAGCCGCGGCTTGGCCCGCGTCGGCCAGAACATCGACGAGCACCAAAGCGTGGGCGCGAAATACGCAAACGCGGCCGTTTCGTCAGCAAAGGGCGCACAAAATAACACCGCAAACAGGCCCGCATAATACCGCCTGGCCTTGAACAGGTTCAGGCCGCCGTCAACACAGGCCCGATCGAGTTTCGCGGAAAGCCAGAACGCCGCGATGACAAACAGGTTGGCCAGCGGCTTGCCCGAATGGAACAGCATCGTCACGCCGCTGAGCAAGCCGGGCGACACGAGATACACCGCGGCGCCGGCCAGCGCCGCCTGGCGATCGTCGGTGGCGATGTAAATGAACTGGTAGAGCAGGATCGTTCCCAGCAGCACCGTCAATGCCCATAAGGGCGTAAACGTCGGGTGCGGCAACACGTAGTCCCACAGGGCCAGGCGACTCTTCGTGGTGACGATGTCGGCAAATGCCGACAGCACGCGCGGGCGGCTGTCGCCGTCGGATCGCCAGACGTCCAGCGACGTCGCAAAATCTTTCGAGCTGAATTCAATCCCGTTGACCAGGCGGCGCGCCGTAAAGTCGCAGGCGGTTTCCGAATTCTGAAAGCAAACGTCGTAGCGAGACACGATATAGAGGAACGAACAGACCCCCAGCAGCAGGGCAACAACGCCGAATCGATTGCGCATGTTGACTCATGCACCTTTCTTGGCTGATCGCGTTGAAACCGGACATCCTTGACGGCCGCCCCGCAGGGGCGGAACTTTACTTCAGGCTCGCAAGTGCAGTCAATGGCAGCTTAAGGCCCCGAGAGCCGCGGGACCGCTACCCGGCCGTCCCGGCAGCCGCCAGGGAGGCAGGCTTTGGCGTTTTCGCCGTTTCCGCAACGTCGTGGACCCGATGCAACGCTCCTTGCGCCGAGCCGATTTGCCGCTTGTCGACCGAGTTTCCAGCTCGCTCGGCTTGCCGTACAATTCGGGTTTGTCCGAATGCAAAAGCGCAACCAAGGCCCCGCTCGTGGAAATCTACTTCAATGGCCAGCCGCAGATCGTGGCGCCCGGCACTTCGATCGCCGGGCTGCTTGCCCAGCTCGAAATCCAGCCGCGGCAAGTGGCCGTGGAAGTGAATTTGGAGCTCGTGCCGCGAACCCGGCATGCCGAGCACCTGCTCGCGGCGGGCGATCGGCTGGAAGTCGTCACGCTCGTCGGTGGAGGGTAAATCAAATCATGTCGATTCAGCAGTCCAGCACGACCGATGAGTTCCGCCTGGGCAGCCATCTGCTCGCTAGCCGGCTAATCGTCGGCACGGGCAAATACGCCAGCTACGAACTGATGGCCGAGGCCCTCGAACTGTCGGGCACCGACTGCATCACCGTGGCCGTGCGGCGCGAGCGGCTGGTCGATCGCCAGGGACGCAACATCCTGGAACATATCGACACAAGCCGCTACACGCTGCTGCCCAACACGGCTGGCTGCTTTACGGCCGAGGACGCCGTGCGCGTGGCCCGGCTGGGCCGCGAGATTCTGTTGGGCTTGGAAAATCCCGGCGCCGATTGGGTCAAGCTCGAAGTGCTGGGCGACACCAAGACGCTGCTGCCCGACCCCGTGGCCACGCTCGAAGCCACGCGGCAACTGGTGGCCGAAGGTTTTCAAGTGCTGTGCTACACGACCGACGATCCGATCACTGCTCGCAGGCTGAAAGAAGCCGGAGCGGTGAGCGTCATGCCGGCCGGCAGTCCCATCGGCTCGGGCCAGGGAATCCTCAATCCCAACAACATCCGCATCTGCCTGGAATACTTGAAGGAAGGCGATCCCGATTATCCGGTGATCGTGGATGCCGGCGTGGGCACGGCCAGCGACGTGAGCATCGCCATGGAATTGGGCGTCGACGGCGTGCTGCTGAACACCGGCATCGCCCATGCGGCCGATCCGCTGCTGATGGCCCGCGCCATGCGGGCAGCCACCGAAGCCGGCCGGCTAGCCTATCTCGCCGGCCGCATCCCGCGCAAGCTCTACGCCACGGCCAGCAGCCCGGAAGACGGTACCATTACGCCGCTGGCGGCTCGGCAGCGCTAGTAGATCAGCCATATTCGCTACCTTCGGCGCACCGGCCTTCCCCCTTGCGCGGGGCTTGGTGGCGGAAACGAACGAAGTCTGCGCAAATCGCTTGCCTGGCAATGCAAATGAGCGATATCATGCGTAACAAATCCCTCCGTCGTCCCGAGTACTTCCGTTCCCGCGCCCAGTCGCGCGTGCGGGCGAATTCCTTCCTGCGGCGCTGTCCTCGTCGCCAAAACGACTTCACTTTTTGATTGGAGCCTGGCAATGCGGGCGATCTCCGTGCATGCCTTCGTGATCGTGTTGGGTGTTGCGGAAGCTTTGGCAATTGCCGAGTACCGAACATGGTCCGCGGCTACGGGCGGCTTTAAAACTGAGGCCGAACTGATCGAGGTGCAGGGGACGAACGTCCGCCTGCGGTTGAAGAACGGCAGCGAAAGATCCGTTCCGCTCGACAAACTCTCCGCCGAGGATCAGCGCTACGCACAGCAACACGCGAGCAAGCCTGCCGGCGCCAAAAACGCGCGGCTCGAAAAACTCGAGCGGAATGCATCTCGCTGCCAGTCGGCCGAAGCGCGGCTGCTGCTGTACAAAGTTTTCTGCCAGGACCCCGAGACGACTGACGAGGACCGTCAAGCGGTCACGGATCAGATGCTCGAGCTGCGCGAGCTGGCCGAAAAACACATGGTGTGGATGCGCGGCGCATGGACTTCAACGGAGCAGTTTGAGCGGGTCCGCAATCAGGCCAACTCGCTCATGCGGCAAGGTCTCGAACTCTTGCGGCTGAAGCAGGAAGACGGCTTCCGTCGTAAATTTGCAGATGCGGCAGCACTGGAGCCCGACACCATCCGCGCCGACTTTCTCACCGGCGTGCTGTACGCCGTCGTGAGCTCCGATTATCTGAAGAGCAAGCAAGCCTTCGAGAAGTGCGCCGAGCGGGAACCGGACAACGTGGCCGTCTTGAACAACCTGGCGCTCGTCGAACTGAAACGCGGCGCCGCGCCGCACGCGCTCGCCTATTGGCAGAAGGCCATCGAAATCGAGCCGAACCAACACATCGTACAAAACCTCGGTAGGTTGCTCGAGCAAACAGGCGAAAAGAAAATCACCGCCAGCAAGCGGTCCACCGACGTGGCATCCGAAATGTACACGGGCCTGTTGTCTTTGGAGAAATTTGCGCCGACCAGCGCCAAGCATGGTTGGATTTACATGCTGCTGGACGAAGATCTGTTGTCCTTGGCCAGGACCGATTCTGACAAGAAGAAAGAAGGGTCTTCAGCGGAATCTGTGGGTGAAAAGCGTTGTTTGAACGAAGGCGAAGAATGCAGTGGATCGGCTATCGCCGCAGTTGTTTCTGGCGTTCACGCAGACCAGGGGGGCTCATTGCCGCCCCTGGACCCCGGCTAGC
>DATATB010000117.1:0-73131 GCA_036268995.1 Pirellulales bacterium
TCGCGAAGATTCGTCTCGGCGGAGCGAGACGACTACGGTGGGCAAGACGCATGCGGCGAAACCACCGTACGCATCCCGCTCCGCCGGGATGCAGAATACTACCAGTGGCCTCGCCGATACCAATGCCCGTCGCGAAGATTCGTCTCGGCGGAGCGAGACGACTACGGTGGGCAAGACGCATGCGGCGAAACCACCGTACGCATCCCGCTCCGCCGGGATGCAGAATACTACCAGTGACCTCGCCGATACCAAGGCCCGTCGTGAAGGTTCGTCTCGGCGGAGCGAGACGTCTACGGTGGCGCACGCAATTCGACCTGGCCCCTATTCGTCGAGTTCCTTCGAGACCAACCGGCCTTCGGAATTGACGATGATCCAATACGCCTTGCCGCCCAGCTCGACGGTAATGCCGTAGAGCGACTCGTCGTCATGCGTCTTTTTGACGACGGCTTCGATGTCGGCGCCGCGGGCTTCTTCGCGCAGCGCGCGCTCTACGGCCTTGGGCACTTCGGACAATTCGAGCTCTTCTTCTTCCGCTTCGGCGCTGAAGGCCTTTTCGATCAGCGTGCCGTCATCACCGACGCGGACGGTGTACTGGCGGCCGCCGATCTCGATTTGCGCATCGAACTCCGACTTGGCGTTCTCGGTCGTCTTGTGCAGCGACTCGATTTCGGCCCCCTGGGCCACGCGCTTTAAGGTCTGCTGCACCGGGGCGGGAGCATCTTCCAGGTCGATCGAATCTTCCTCGATCTCGAACCCCAGCCGCTTCTCCAGCAACCGCCCCCGGCCGTCGACCATCAGCCAATAGTCCTTGCCGCCGATCGTCACGCCGGTTTCGTAAATCGACTTGTCGCCCTGGGTCGTTTTGTTCAGCGTGTCGATTTCGTCGCCTTCAGATTCCTCGCGCAGCGTCTTCTGGACTTCGGCCGGCACACTGGTAAAAGCCACTTCGCTTTCGACGATCTCCTCGTTCAGGGTCTTGTCGATCAGCGTGCCTTCGTCATCGACCGTGATTTCGTAGCGTTTGCCGCCGATCATCACGCGCGCGGCATACAGGGTGACGTCGTCGTCGGTTGATTTGATGATGGTTTCCAGAGGCGCGCCCTTGGCCTCGGCCACGAACGTTTGCTGCACGGCAGCCGGGCTGTCGGAAAGCTTGAGCTGGGTTTCGTCGGCTCGAGCGGCCGTTGCTATCAGCAGCGCGGCCACGATGGCGAGCAGGCGGCTATGGAACGAGCGCAGGTTCATGGGCGGTCCCTTTCTTATCCTGGCTGGGTAGACAATCTCGCTTGGGCTCGATGTGAAAGCTTACGTGACTGGCGAGCGAAGCGGGAGGCAGATCGAACACAAGCCCCCCCGAACGTGGCGATTTGCTGGGCGAATGTGCCAGCCGGATTGTACCGGGCGCGTCGGGCATACAGAATAAGCGGGCAATTAAATCAACGGCGGCTGGCGGGGCCACCAGGTCCGGCGCGCCGTCGCAAAAAGGGGTGTTCGCAGGCCTGCGGAGTTTAACCATGAAGTTGTCGAGTGTGGTATGCGTGGCGTCTACATTCTTGCTGGTTGCGTTGGCATCAGGCGCGCCGGCCGCTGCCGCCGCGTCGCGCCCCAACGTGATTGTCGTGCTCAGCGACGACCAGGGGTACGGCGACTTCTCGTGTACCGGCAATCCCGTGCTCAAGACGCCCCATCTCGACCGCCTGCACGACCAGGGCGTGCGGCTGACCGATTTTCACGTGGCACCCATGTGCACGCCCACGCGCGGGCAGCTCATGACGGGCGTCGACGCGCTGCGCAACGGGGCTTCGAGCGTCTGCGCGGGCCGCTCGTACATTCGTCGCGGCATTCCGACCATGGCCGAAATCTTTCGCTCGGGCGGCTACCAGACCGGGCATTTCGGCAAATGGCATCTGGGCGACAGTTATCCGAACTTGCCGCAGCAGCGCGGCTTCGGCGAGACCGTGTACTTTCTCGGCTGGGGCATTACGGCCATCGCCGACGTGTGGAAGAACGATTGCTTCGACGGCCAATTCCGTCACAACGGCGTGCTGGCCGAGTATCCCGGCTACTGCACCGACGTGTGGTTCGACCTGGCGAAGGATTTTATTCGCCAGCAGAAGCAGGCCCAGCAGCCGTTTTTCGTCTATCTGCCGACCAACGCCGCGCATGGACCGCACTGGGTGCCCGACAAGTACAAGGAGCCGTATCAAGGCCGCGGTCCCGCCAACTTCTTCGCCATGCTGGCGAACCTGGACGAGAACATGGGCAAGCTCGACGAGTTTTTGCGGCAGTCGGACCTGTACGACAACACGATCGTCATTTTCCTGAACGACAACGGCGGCACAGCCGGGGTCAAACTGTTCAACGCCGGCATGCGTGGGCACAAGACGGAGTACTACGACGGCGGGCATCGCGCCGCCTGCTTCATTCGCTGGCCGGCCGGGCCGCTGCGCAAGGGCGCCGACGTCGGCGCAGTGACCCAGGTGCAGGATCTGTTGCCGACGTTGATCGATCTTTGCGACCTGCCGAAGCCGAAGTCGGCGAAGTTCGACGGCACGAGTCTTGCGCCCGTGCTCAAAGACAAAAACGCCAAACTCGCCGACCGCATGCTCGTGGTGCAATATGGGCAGGAACCGGTCAAGGATGCGGCCGCCGTGCTCTGGGACCAGTGGCGGTTGGTACACGGCAACGAACTGTACGACATCCAGGCGGATCCGGGGCAAAAGCACAATGTCGTGGACGATCAGCCCCAGGTGGCCCGGCAGATGCGCGAACATTACGCCTCGTGGTGGGCCGGCATCGAACCGCTGGTCAACGATTTCAGCCCCGTCAGTATCGGCGCTCCGCAGGAGAACCCGGTGCGGCTCACATCGGCCGATTGGGCCAACGTGTATTGCGACAACATGCACGACTTGCGAAAAGGCAAGCCGACCAACGCCCCGTGGCACGTGCTGGTGGAACAGGACGGCCAGTACGAGATTGGCCTGCGCCGCTGGCCGGTCGAGGCCGACGCCCCGATTGCAGCCGGCGTGCCGCCTTTTGAAGCCGTGCAAGGCGGGCTCCCGGCCGGGCAAGCCCTGCCGATTGCCAAAATCCGGTTGAAGATCGGCGGACTCGACGAAACCAAACCGGTCGGCCCCAACGATCGCCAGGTGCCGTTCACCGTTCGGCTGAAACGAGGCGAGCGGCTCCAAATGCAGTCGTGGTGTTACGATGCCGACGGCCGCGAGCTGTGCGGAGCTTACTTCGCCTACGTGTGGCGGAAATGAATGCCTGCGGCGATGCCGTAGCCGCCTCGCAGTTAGCGAGACGGCTACGGTCGCGCGGAGGGCCGCTAGTTGCTGCCGCCAGTTGAGCCGGCCGGAGCAGTGCCGGTCGGAGCGGTGCCGGTCGGAGCGGTGCCGGCCGTGCTGCCGGCGGCGGCGGGCGCCGAGCCGGTCGAACCGTTCCAAGCGGCCTGGTTGACATCGTGCCGCAATTCATGACGGTCCGAATTCACGGCGTGGCGATCCTGATTGAGCGTTCGATCGGCCTGGTGGAGCTGGCTGCGATCGCTGTGCAGCGTGCCTTGGTCCTGGTGCAGCTTGTTGAGATCGCTCTTGAGCTGGGCGCTGTTTCCGGACTGCATGTCCTTGCGAATGTTCTGCATGTCACCGTGCACCGATCGCTCGGCCTGGTTCACCTGCTGACGATCGTTGCGGACCGTCTGCTGCTGGTTGCGCAGATTCTGCTGGGCATTACGCAGTTGTGATGCATCCTGGCGAACGGTTTGCGAGTTCGATGCCGAGCGGGTCGCCCGCTGGGCCACGCTGCGGCCCTGGCGGCCGGAATTGGCGATGGCGTGATCAAGGTTGTGGCGGTCGTGCCGCACCTCGTGGTTGTCGTGCCGCAAGGTCCGATCGGCCTGGTGCAGTTGGCTGCGATCGTTGCGCAGCGTGCCTTCGTCCTGGTGCAGCTTGCCCATATCGTTTTTGAGCTGGGCCGTGTTTCCGTTGGACAGATCCTTCTGGATGTTCTGCCTGTCGCCACGCACCGTCTGCCGGGCCTGGTCTACCTGCTGGCGATCGTTGCGGACGGTTTGCCGCTGATTGTGATCGGCCTGGCGGGCGTGGTTGAGACGCGATTCGTCGTGGTGAACGCCTTGATGGCCGCCGTGGTCGTGGTGACCCGAGCCCGCATGGCCGTGATGCGACAATCCGGCCGGATGGCCATACGACGCGCCGCCATGATGGCCGCCCGCGTGGCCACCGCCATGGCCGCCACCGAAGTGACCGCCGCCACCGCCGCCGACGTGTCCGCCGCCACCACCGCCACCGTGGCCGCCACCGCCGTGCGCGTGGGCCAAGCTCACAGGAACTGCCAGACTGCACCCCACGGCCACTGCGCACAAAAACTTCCGCATGACGCCGCTCCTTACGCATTCAGATGTGAGAGAGGGAGGTGAAATCAGCCGGCGCGAGATGGGATTACGAGGCGCCTGGCGATCTCCCATTCAACTCTAGGTCATGATTTCGGCTCGTGGCGGCCCGGATGTGGCGAAAGGTCTGAATTGCTTCGCGGAGCTGAGAGCGGCAGCCCCCCAGGACGGACAAAAGCGCTATCCCGAAGAAAGTGAGCTATGGTTCCGATGGGCAATTCAACCCTTCCGGCGGGTCTCGTCGGAGATTCAAAGTTTCTTCCGCGGCTTTGTTGTCTTAACCGGGCAGACCACGATGCGCCGATCGATTGAGCTTCGCGATCCACGCCGGGCGCGAAGGCGGGAGCGGTTGGGAACCGCGACCGTCGAGTTCGCGGTGCTGCTGCCACTGGTCATGACGCTCATGCTGGGGACCTGGGAAATCGGCCGCCTGGTCGAGGTCGAGCAGATCCTCAACAACGCGGCACGCGAAGCCGGCCGCCGCGCCGCGAGCGGGCAATACACCAACGCCCAAGTGCAACAAATCGCCTTGAATTATCTGTCGATGGCCGGCCTGACCACCACGAATGCCGCGGTCACCGTGACCGACCTGACGCACGCAGGCACCGACGCGACGGCCGCCACGGAATTGGATCAGTTACAGATCACGGTCACGATCCCATTCGTCAACGTGCGCTGGGCCTCGGCCACGCTTGTCACCAACGCATCGACGGTCCTGTCGGCGACCAACATTTGGCTGTCGAACAACGGCCAGAGCTATCCGTCGAACATCACCGTGCCGGCTGGATATTAAGGCCTGGTCGCGATCGAATTCATGATGAGCGTCTCGCCCCCATCTCGATGCCGTTGGCCGCGCAAGCGGCGCGGGGTGACGATCGTGGAAACGTCGCTGGTGCTCGGCCTGGCAATCATGTTCGTGCTGGCGCTGTTCGATTTCGGCCGGGTGATCATGATGCAGCAGTTGATGGAAAACGCGGTGCGCGAGGGCGCGCGGCAGGCGATCGTCAACACCAGTTCGATGACCACCGCCCAGATTCAAGCCACGGTGACGAATTATCTCGCCGGGCAGCAGCTTTCGAGCGTGAATATCACGATTTATGAGGCCGATCCTACGTCGGGCGCCAACATCGGCACCTGGACCAGCGCCAGCCTGACCAATTGCATTGGCGTGCAAATGACCGCGAATTATCAAGCCATGACGCCGACGTTCAGCATGCTCCCCAGCCTGGTGCCGCTGAAAGCGACCGCGGTGATGTACAGCGAGGCGTATTGACGGCTAGCGTCAAGCAGGCGACAGGCTCTCCGGCCTGTCGCATCGCCGCCCGATGCGCAACCAAAACGAGCATGACTTACCAACCAGCGGAGTCCGAAAACGATATGACTGGCAAGCACCTTCGCCGCGGCACGGTTCTACCGTTGTTTGCCCTGCTGCTAGTGGCGATCCTGGGTTTTGTAGCCATGGCCGTCGACGTCGGCGTGCTGGCAATCGGAGTCACGCAATGCCAGAACGCGGCCGACAACGCGGCCATGGCCGGCGTGCGGGCCCTCAACGGCAATACCGGCACCAACACGTCGTCGGCCACCGCGACTGCCCAATCGGCCGCGGCGGCCAATCAGATTCTGAGCGTCTCGGTCAATACTTCGGACGTGACTCCCTCGGCCGGCTACCTGCATTACAACTCCAGCACGCAAGCCTTCGTGCCCACGGTCGGTGCGCCGGCGTCGCCGGACAACTACAACCTGATGCAAGTCGTGGTCTCGCCCACGCGCTCGGGATTTTTTTCGAAAGCGCTGGGCCTGAGCTCGTTCAACCTTTCGGCTACGGCCACGGCCGCCTACCGCCCGCGCGACGTGGCGATCGTGATCGATTTTTCCGGCTCGATGAACAACGAAACCGACCTGTGGAACTGCGAATCCTACCTGGGCGGCGACCTCAACACGCCGAACAACACGGACTCGACCTTTCCACAGTGGGGCGTCTATTCGCCGAGCTTTTCGCCGTCGGCCACGCTCCAGTGCACCAGCTCCAGCGATCCGCTCGTGGGGTTGTGCAACATCACGACGTCGGTCTCGGGCGTGCCGGCTATCGTCAACGATTTTTATTCGAACAATCGCGGCAGCACGGCGGCGTCGGCTTTCACCAAGGTGACGGCCGCCACGAATACGACGCCCTTGGGCGACACGTATCTGACCACCACCCGGGATACGACGACGACCCCCGGGCGAACCCTGGCCGAGATTACCGGCAGCACAAGTTTAACGAATACCTACAACAAGAACTTCGCCACCAAGGGCTACAAGTACTTTACGAACAAGACTTTCAATGGCTACACCGAGGGCCCCGGCTACTGGGGCAAGACGTTTTTCATCTGGCCGCCGGACGCGCTGGCCGCCAATGATTGGCGCAAGAAGTTCTTCTACGTGGGGTCCGCCAGCACTCCGGTGAGCAATAACCTGGCGCTGTACGATAGCGGCGGCAACTGGCAAACCCCGACGACGGGCGGTTACACGATCAACTACAAAGCGATCCTGGCCTGGATCGTGTCGTCGCCCAATCCGTTTCCGGCGCAACTGCGATCGGGCAATATTCTGTTCTACAGCTCGATCCCCACCGACGTGCCGGCGTCCGCCTACAGTTACTCGCAGCTCAACAGCGCCATCTCCAACGCCGACCAGCGGTTTTGGAAGGAGTACATCGACTTTGCTTTGGGCGTGTGGCGCGATCCTTATGGCAACACCCAGGCCCCGGGCAGCTCGACGTGCAGCTATGGTCCGGATTTCGCCTGCGGCGATGGCACGGGCGTGAGCATCACGGGGCCCGACTCGTCCACCAAGTACGGCGGCACGACGGCCTTTATGGCGCCGACCGACAATCCGCTGCGGCCGCGCCATCGCTTCTGGTTTGGCCCCATGACGATGATCCAATACATGCTCGACACGGGCTTGATTTCCGGCACGTCGCACGATGTGTCCATGGTCGCGGCCAAGCTGGGCATTGCCGGCGCGATCACCGATATTCAGAACAATCATCCCAACGACATGGTCTCGCTCATCTATTACGGCCGGCCCAGCTATGCGGGCGATCCCACCTCCGTCGGCGTGTTCGACAATCCGCAAGTGACGCTCGGCCGCAGTTATACCAGCATGCTCAACGCGCTGTGGTATCCGGCCAACAGCACAAGCGCCGACGTGCGCCCGTGGGACACCAACGGTCAAAATGCCCCGCGGGCCCACGGCGATTATTGCAGCAACACGGCCACCAGCTACGGCCTGATGCTGGCCTACAATCAGCTCAGCGGCAACGCGGCGCTCCAGACCAGCGGACTGGGCGGCTACGGGCGCAAGGGGGCGCAGCGTTTGGTGATCCTGGAAACCGACGGCATGGCGAACGTCGCCACCACCGCCGCGGTCACCAATGGCGGCGCATACCAGTCGTACTACAACATCGGCACGGGCAATTCGTATTCCGTCAGCGGCAGCGATCCCGCGGCCGATGCGATCGCGGCGGCCACCACCATCTGCGGGCTCGACAGCACGACGAACAACGGGTTGCCCGGCTATTCCACGAGCAGCAAGCCGGTAATCATTCAGTGCATCGCGTTTGGCGCGCTGTTTCAGCCGACCGCCGATTCGTCGTACTCATCGCCGGCAATTTCGATGCTGCAATCCATCTCGACGATCGGCAACAGCACGTTTCCCAGTTCGGCGAGCGATCCGACCAACGGCTACAAGTGGTGCATCGGCACGTTGAGTCAGCGGCAGACGAAGTTGCAGCAGGCCTTTACCACGATCATGGACAGCTCGGTGCCGATCGTGCTGGTCAAGTAAGGGCCGGACCGATCCGCGCACCCGAGGCGCGAACGGCGCGTGCCGGCGGCTTGCGCCGCGCGGTGGGCGGCGGCGTCTGGCGGCGCTCGACAGGCATGCGGCCTGCGAGGATCTCTTGGGCGGCACGCTGCCGCGACGAGATGCCCGGCTGCGGGATCAGGCCGCCTAGCAGGATCAAGAAGGCCAGCGTCAGCACGGCGATCCGTTCCCGCAGCCCGATGCCCAGCGAGACCGTGGACACGTGCCGGGCTCCGGTGAACAGCCGGAAGTAGGCTCGAAGCACGGCGATGCCATTGAGCGCGGCCGCTGCCACCACGGCGACGCCGACCGAAGGATTCGCCTCGATCGCGCCGTCGACCAGCAGCTCGGTCGAGATAAAGCCGATCGTGGCCGGAAAACCGACGCTGGCCAGGCCGGTCAGCAGGAAGCAGACGGCCAACGTGGGTGAGTGCTCGTATAGCCCGTGGTAGTCGGTCAGCGAAAGGCGTCCGAAGCGTGATTCCAATGCCCGCAACGAGAGGCCGAAGCCGCCGACCGCCAGGATGACCGACAGCCACAGACTGAGCGCGCCGGTGAGCGACAAGTCGTTGTGCAGTTCCAGGCCCACGAGCACGAGCGATGCATGGCTCAAGAACAAGTGGGCGAAGAATCGCCGGGTTTCGCGTTGAATCGTCGCCATGCCGGCGGCGTAGACGGCCGTGGCCAGCGAGATCAGGCCGATGCTGGTTAACATCCAGTCGTCGGCGATCGGCAAAACCAGCCGCACCGCGGCATACACGCCGCTGAGCGGGATGACATACAGCAGCGTGATGCCCAGCGACGCGTGCTCGAACCAGTCCGTCAGCCAGCAATGCACCGGCACGGTGCCGCAGCGGATGAGAATCGCGGCCAACAGCGGCACCGTGGCCCACCAGGGCGCGTGGGTCGAGTCGGCCAACGACGATTCGACGGCGGCCCAACCGCCGACCAGCAAGACCGCGAACGCCAGCATGTGCAGCAGGTAGACGCGCGTCGGCCGGCCCCGGTTGACAAGTTCCACGTACGGCGGCACGGTGCCCACGATCAGCAGCACAATCAGTGGCCAGGGCTCTTTGCAACTGAAGGTGGCCAGCCGCGTCGCTTCGGCCGCCAGCGACCACGAGAACGAAAACCGCCGCATGTGGGTTCGCGCCGTGGCCAGCGCCGTCAGAAAGTGCAACAAGGCCACGAGCGGGATCAGCGGCGCATTGAGATCGTCCAAGGCAAATAATTGCCGGCCGAAAAGCCAAGGCTGTACGCTCCAGCGATCAAGCGACGAGATGCCCAGATCGAAGCCGATCCAGGCCAGCACCGAGCAGGCGAATGACAGACCGGTCAGCGCCAGGCCCCAGCGATAGGCCCGCTCCGGGTCGCGCAGGCGGCTCACCAGCGGCGAGCCGACCAACGACACGATCATTGCCAACTCGAGCCAGGGTAGCTGCCAGGCGTTCATGTAAGTTCTTCAATCGTGACGAAGTGCGGCTTGACCTGGTCGGACTCACGCGACGCTTCGCCGGCGAGGAAGTCGGTCCAACGGCGTTCCAGCGCATCGCATCGCTGGAGCACTTTGACCAGCGGCATGACGGTGTAGTCCAGCAGCAGGGCATCCAGATAGCCGCGCTCCAGGGCCCAGCGGTAGATCCACGCGTGCCGGCCGCCGACCAGGCGGCTCCAAGGCGAATCGGTGCGCGGCAGCCGCTCGCCGATCGCGTTCTCCAGCGTGCGGTAGTCCCGCAACAACGTGGGTGCCCGCACAAATTGCAGCGTCCGCAGGCAAGCATGCCCCAGCAGATGGATCAAGGCAATGTAGCGCAGCCCCAGGCCGATTTCGGCCACGATGATGCCCACCTGCGACAACGAGGCGAAGCTGAGCGCCGATTTAATGTCCGTTTGCACGCTGGAGGCCAGGTACGCGGACACGGCCGTCGCCAGCCCCACGATCACCACGATCGCGCACAGCAACAGCGAACGTTCGAGCAGTGGGCTGACCCGCAACAGCAGGAACGCGCCCAGATGCACCGACAACGCGCCGTAGAACACGGCGCTCGAGGGGGTCGGTCCCTCCATGGCCCGTGGCAGCCAGCCGGAAAACGGCACCAGCGCCGATTTGCCGGCCGCGGCCACCAGCAAGAGCAAACCCACGACGAAGGCGTCGTGGACGGCGATGGTCGAGTACTCGTCGGGCCAGAGTCCGTGGCCCAGCAACTGGTCGAAATCGCCTTCTCCGGTCAAGCGGTGCATGGCCACGGCGGCCAGGAGCAGCGCGGCGTCGGAGAAGCGATAGACGACCCACACCCACAGCCCGTTGCGCGCCGGCGCGGCACGTTCCTGGAAAAAAGCCACCAGCAGTGCGGAGGACAGGCCGACGAATTCCCAGCCGGCGAACAGCGTCTCCACGGTCCCGGCCAGCGACGTGAGGATCATGCCCAGCAAGAAGATCGCGTACAACACGAAGAACCGATCGAAGCCCCGCTCGCGGTGCATGTAACGGCTGGCAAATGCGCCGATCGTGCCCGACAGCATGTACGACAAGATCGCAAACGGCACCGACAGCCGATCGAAGACGAACTTGAACGAAAAGTGATAGCCGGGAATCGCCACCCAATCGCCCAATTCGATGGCAATGTGCCGATTGTCGGTGCAGAGCATGATTGCCAACACGACGAGCGCTGCCAGCAGGCCGAAGACAATCGCGGCGGACACCAACCGCGTCGTGGTCTCCTCGGCCAGCTTCAGGCTCAGCAGCGCCGAAACTCCTAGCACGATCGTCAACACCGCCGGGCTGACAACGACGACCAGGCCCAAGAACTTGATCCATGTCTCGAAGTCGGGCATCGCTCGTGTTCTTTTCGAAGTTGGAAACGACCTGGAATTTTCGCCGGCCTATCGGCACTTACCGCGATTCGATCTCGGCAAACTCCAGGTGATCGCGCCAGCCACGATACCAGTCGGCCGACGAAGCCGCCTGGGGCAGCACCGTCGACTGCGGCTCGTAGGGCCGGAACTGGCCGTTTTGATAGACGGAAATCGCGCGCGTCTCGGGATCAATCAGCGTCAGCAGCACCCAGCCATTGCGGCTCAAGCGGGCGATCATCTCGTTGCGGTCCATGACCGACTGCATGCGCTCGGCAGTCGTCTCCAGAACGAATAACGAACGGACCGGCTCGTGGATTTCGACCATCTGCCACGGCAGCCCAGTGCGCAGGTCGCTCGCCGCGCCGTCCATCACGCCCAACAGGGCGGCCAGGTTGTGCGGCAGTTTCGTGCCGCAGCCGAAGCCGGTGTTGTCGACGTACGAAAAGTAGTATTCCAGGTTGATGCCTGAACAGACCGGAAACACGGCTCCCAGCAGCCGCATCAGGATCGTGCAGTTAGCATCGTCCTGCGTCGGATCGTAGGACGCCAGAAACGCACGGCGATCCAAGAACAGTCCGCGCGTCCACTCCCGCCGGCCGACGATCGTAATGGCGTTGGTGGCGTGTCCAAATTCAGGCCGTGTTTCGGCCAAGTCTTCGGCCCGCTGTTCCACGTGCTCGAGCGCCGCCGCAAACGACAGCGTCAGCGGCGCCGACATAAACCGACGGCAGCGCTCGTGGGCGTTGCGAGCGCGGGTCTGGTCGAGGGCCTCGCGCGCGTATGCAAAGTCGGCGGCGTGCGACGCTGGGATGCGATCCAGGTCGGCGAAAGTCACTGAGTCGTCGCAAGTGTTGTGGTATCCGCCGACGAACACGGTGTCGTCCGGCACGATCAGCCCGTCGCCGGCGAGCCGCTGGCGAACGCGCGGATCGTTGAGCACCTGCGCCATGGCGCGGGCATTGGGGCCGCCGGGGGAACCGCCGCAGGCGCCGCAGTCGTGCGCCGACTCATGCGGATTATTGAGGCTCGCGGAGCCGTGACCGAGCAGGACCACCAGCCGGGCGAAACCGCTGGTCAATCCAATGTCGCGCAGCAATCGCCCGCCGGCATCGGTCATTTCGTCGAGGTTATAGCCCACGTGGCCGTTTTCGCTGCCGGGGGTCGGCTGGCTGCGTTCCAGCCGCAGCCGGGTGGCGACCGGCACCTGCACGATGCGGCCGAAGAGTTGCCGAATTTGAGCGGTCAGCCGCGGAAATAAGATGCGGGCCACCAGGGGGAACGAAGCCAGCACGCCGACCAACCCGGTGAGCACGGCGCCTCCGGCGAACGTGCGGCTGCCGACGTGAATGCGGTGCGAGGCCGTGCCCAGCGCGCGGCGCGTGCGCGTCCGGCGGCGAAAGATCTCCTCGGCGTCGTCGGCGACTTCTTCGGTTACCCAATGCTGCGGGCGCATCACGGCTGGACACAGCGGCACAAAATGCGCCTCGGCCGCTCCCCGGTAGTACATGGCCACGTTATAAAAGCCGGCCGCTCCGAACGTCTCGACGTCCGGGGCAATTTCTTCCAGGTGCCGGCGGAACGACTCTTCACGCTCGTCGAGGCAGCAGCTCACTTGAAAGCGCGGCGCCGCCGGCCGGCCGGTCTTGCGCCGGGCGTGCAAGGTAATGGCGTCGAGCGTCTGCGTCGTAAACCGCTTCTCGTAAGCCAAATGGAAGATTCGCCGCCGCTCCAAGCCATTGAAAGTTTCGATCTCGCGGACGATCGTCGCCCACTGGTCAAGGTCGAGCCGGTACAGCACGTCGGGCGACAGCCCCACGATCTGCGCCAACTGAAACACCTGGAATGCTCGCTGCTCGACGCTCGGCGGCCAATGTTTTTCCAGCCGCGGCCGGAACGCGGCGCGCATCTGGTTCAGCGGCCCGCGATACTCCAGGTTCTCGCGAGCGACGTGGGCCACGGCGAAGCGGTCGAGGATCAGCCGCACGGCGACAAAATCGATCATGCTGCCCGGCGGCACCGGCAACACCGCGCGATCGCCGCGCAGTTCGATCTGCGCCACCATGCCGGCCCAGCCGCGCAGGGCCAAGAGCGTGTCGGCCATGAACGCGTCCCATTCGTCGGGGCCGACGCCCAACTGTTCGAGCGACTCGCGGATCGATTCCAGCGGCCCGATGTTCTGGTCTTCCAACCGCGCCAGCTCACGCTGGAGTCCGCGCAACCAGCGGTCGGGCGGTCCGCCCGCCTGGCGATAGAGTTTGCAAAAAGACCGATAAAAACCCGCTTCGCGCCAGGGCAATGGCCAATGCGCGAGTCCCTGGTCCAGAAACGCGGCCGTCAGCGGAATGAGCTTCGAGTGCACCAGCCAATCGGCATCGACGCCGGTCGCCTCGAACAGCAAATCGCGATGCCGGCGGCTGGGCGTGGGCGGCATCGTGAACTGGGGCAGCTCACGCACGCCCTCGCAGCACACGCGCCACAGAGCCTGCAGCGCAAAGCCCTCCCACTCTTCTTCGCTCCACTCTTCCATAGCCGACTCGCCGAAGCGGTCGATCAGTTCGGCCAGGCTGTCCGACACGCCGCCGTGCTCGCACTGCTGGTCGGAGCGGCCGGCGGCCGACTCGGCGCCGCGGCGGAGATCCCGCATCACCCAATGACGCGTCTCCGAAATCAGCCGGGCACGGACGGCCGACGAGGCTTCGGGCCGCACGCGCCGCATGGCATTGGCCTCGGCCACGTACCACACCAACTCGACGGTCGGCCCCGTGAGCAGCGGATACTGCAGCATCGCCAGCCGCAGATCGAGCCGCGTCTCGAAACAAGGCAACGGCTCCCAGGCATCGGCGCCCAAGTCCTGTTCGAGCACGGACTGCAAATCGGCAAAGCGAATCCGCCCGCGCCGCAGGGCATCGCGGTAGCGATCTTCCGAGAGGTACGGATGGCAGCCGAAAATATGGCCGCCCTGCTTGACCGCCTCAGTGAATTCCAGGTCTTCCAGCGCGTGCAGCGTGTTGTGATGGATGAAGACCGTGATCGGGCCTTGCGCCGGCAGCAGGTGCGCGGCATGCTCGATGCACTGGGCCAGTTCGCGGAGCCGCACGTCGCCAATGTCCGGCTGCATGGTGCCAGCCTGCTGAGTACTCGACGCGTTCATGCCCCCTGCGATTGCAGTCCCCGGGGTGCCGAAGATTAAAGATTCTTAATCTCTGCCACCAATTGCCCGAGCGAAGCCTTGGCGTCGCCAAACAGCATGGCCGTGTTCGGCTGATAAAACAGCTCGTTCTCAATCCCGGCGAAGCCCGGGTTCATGCTGCGCTTGAGCACGATCACGCGTTTGGCCTGATCGACGTTCAGAATCGGCATGCCGTGAATGGGGCTGGACGGATCGTTGCGCGCCGCCGGATTCACCACGTCGTTGGCGCCGATCACCAAGGCCACGTCGGCCCGGTTGAACTCGTGGTTGATCTCGTCCATGTCGTACAGCCGGTCGTAGGGCACGTTGGCCTCGGCCAGCAGCACGTTCATGTGCCCCGGCATGCGTCCGGCGACGGGATGGATGGCATATTTGACTTCGCCGCCCCGCTTCTCGATCAACTCGGCCAGCTCGCGCACCTGGTGCTGCGCCTGCGCCACGGCCATGCCGTAGCCCGGCACCACGATCACGCTGCGAGCGTAGGCCAATTGCATGGCGGCATCTTCGGCCGTGAGCGATTGCACCGACAAGCCGGCCGACGAAGCGGTCGTCGCGGCCGTGGCCTCGCCGCCGCCAAAGGCGCCGAACAGCACGTTCGAGAACGAGCGGTTCATGGCCTTGCTCATCAGGATCGAGAGCAAAAATCCGCTGGCGCCATCCAGGGCGCCGGCGATGATCAGCACGTTGTTGCCGATGGCAAAACCCGTGGCCGACGAGGCCAACCCGGCGTAGGAATTCAGCAGCGAAATCACGACCGGCATGTCGGCCCCGCCGATGGGCAGCACGATCAGCACGCCCACGGCCAGCCCGACCAGCACCATCAGATAGAACGCCGCTTGCGCGCCGGGATTGATGATCAGAAAAACAAACAGGATGAAGGCCAGTACAAACAGGCCGATATTCGACTGGTTCTGGAACTTGTAGGTCATGGGCCGGCTGGGAACAAAGCCCTGCAGCTTGCCGAAGGCCATGAAGCTGCCGGTGATCGTCAGCGAGCCGAACATGACCTCGAAACCCAGCGCGGCCATTTCTTCGCCGCTCAAATGCACGGGGTGATATTGGGCGATGCCCACTTGCAGCACGCGATCGTGATATTCGGCGATGCCCACGAGCGTGGCTGCCAGCGCGCCGAAGGCATGGCTGATGGCGGTTCGCTGCGGAATGGCGGTCATCGGCATCCAGATCGAGATGGCTGCGCCCACGATCGAGCCGACAACCAGGCCGATGATGATCCACGTGGGCGTGACGATATCATGGTGCAGCAGCGTGCCGAGGATGGCCACCAGCATGCCCACCGCGGCGTACTGCATGCCGCGCCGGGCACGATCCGGCCGGGTGAGGCCGCGAATGCCGAGAATAAAGAGCACGGAGGCCGCCAGGTAGGCCGCCTGGATCAGGTACTCGATGGATCCCTGCATCGTTATTTTCCGTCCTGGCGCTTGAACATCTTTAGCATGCGGTCGGTAATCATGAACCCGCCCACGACGTTGATCGTGGCGGCCGTGACGGCCACCATGCCCAAAAACGTGCTGATGCCGCTGAAATGTCCGCCGGCCACGACCAGCGAGCCGACCAGCGAGATGCCCGAAATGGCATTGGTCGCCGACATGAGCGGCGTGTGCAGCAGCGGCGGCACCCGCGTGATGAGCTGAAATCCCAAGAACCCGGCCAGCACGAAAACGTACAACTCGAGGACCGTGGTCATGGCTTCAGTAGACATGGGCGTTCGCTCGCAGGGTCCGGATCTGGCCATTGGGAAGCACGTTGATCGATGCCGAAATGTAATCTTCCCGCGAAACACTGACAAGTCGCCGCGGCAAGAACGGCCGATGACGTGCGCTCTTCTGCATGCCTCTGTGTCCCTGTGGCTTTCTTTCTTTTTTCCGCAATTTCAGTCTGTTGCCAACAGCCGCGGGCTGGTTGCATAATTCAGCCGGTTCGGCCGGCTTCGATTTCAGCACAGTTTAAAAGGGCTCGCCCATGAAGGCCGCGTACATCGATCAACCAGGTCCTCCGGAAAGCATCGTTTACGGCGATCTGCCCAAGCCGCAGCCGCATGGCGCCGAAGTGCTGGTGCGCGTAGCGGCCGTGGCCGTCAATCCGATCGACACGTACGTCCGCGCCGGCGCCGTCAAGATGGAACTACCGCGGCCGTTTGTCGTCGGCTGCGATCTGGCCGGCGTGGTCGAGGCCGGGCCGGCCAGCATGCGCTATCCGGTCGGCACGCGCGTCTGGGGCAGCAACCAGGGCCTGCTGGGCCGGCAAGGCAGCTTTGCCGAATATGCCGCGGTGGACGATGCCTGGCTGTATCCCACGCCCGACGGCGTGAGCGACGAGCAGGCCGCGGCCGGCGCGCTGGTCGGCATTACCGCGCACTTGGGCCTGTTCCAGCGAGCGCGGCTCGAGTCGGGCGAAACGCTATTCGTCAATGGCGGCAGCGGCGGCGTGGGTTCGAGCGTCGTGCAAATGGCCAAGGCCGTCGGTGCTCGCGTGATTACCACGGCCGGCTCGCCGGAGAAGGTCCAAGCCTGTCGCGAGCTGGGTGCCGACCTGGCGATCAACTACAAGACCGAAGACGTGGACGCGGCCATCCGGCAATTCGCGCCCGGCGGCGTGAACGTCTGGTGGGAGACGCTGCGCGAGCCGAATTTCGAGCGCACCGTAGGGCTGCTGCATTTTCGCGGCCGGATGATCATCATGGCCGGCCGCGAGGCGCGGCCCACCTTTCCGGTCGGCCCGTTCTACGTGAAGGACTGCGCGCTGCACGGCTTTGCCATGTTCAACGCCCCGCCCGACGAGCAGCGCCGCGCCGCCGACGACATCAACATCTGGCTCGCCAGCGGCAAGCTCAAGCCGCGGATCGACCGCGTGCTCCCCCTCTCCGAAACCGCCGCCGCCCATCGCCTGCAAGAAGCAGCCACCGTTCAAAAGACCGGCACCCTTTCCGGCAAAATCGTGCTCCGGCCGTAGTAGTTTGTCCAAAGTAACAGGCCATACGGAGTGTGCCGGCTACTTTTACCGCGCGGGGATGCCTTGCCAGCGGGTCCAGGCGGGCAGGGTCTCGCCTTTCATCAGCAGCGATAGGTCGTCCAGCAGCGAGCCTTCCTGCATGCGCGTGTCGTAGAGCACCAGCGACATGGCCCCCACCGTGCAGCGCGGGCCGATGTCGACGTGCGAGGTCTTCATGATCCGGTCTTCGAACAGGTGCGTCTGCACGGTGCAATCGCCGTTGAGCGCCGCGTCGTCGGCGATCTGGACCAGGTCGAACTCGGTCATGTCGGTGGTGTCCAGATACACGCGGCGGCCGATCTTCGCCCCCAGTAGGCGAAAATACCAACAGAGGAAGGGCGTACCGCGGAGGTGCATGACCATGAACAGGCAGGCCAGGCTCTCGTGCATGGCTGTCACCAACTCGGTCTTCCACACAAACGCGCTCCACAGCGGATACTCGCTGGCCCGGTAGCGGCCCATCAACAGCCACTTCAAGCCTACGACCATCACCACCGTTGCCATGCCGGCCGCGACGTACAGCAGCGGGAACAAGGCGGCCAGCTCGATGAATTCCAAATGTTCGTGAATCAGCAGAAAGACCGACATCAGCACGCAAGTGATCATGATGAAGCAGGTCGAAGGGAGCGTGACGCGCAGAAACTCGATCGCTGCCCGCTGGCACCAGAGCTTGCGGCTGGGGTGAAACGTGGTCTCGTCGGAAAAGCCCTCGGCCTTGTGGCGGTGTGGCAGAAAGATGGCGGGCGAGCCGAGCCACGAGCTGTCGGCGGGCATCGGCTCGGCGGTTGCGACCGGCGTGGTCGAGAGGCAGCCGATCAGGCAGTTGTCGCCCACCGAGCTGCCCGGCGGCAGCAGCGCGCTGTTGCCGATGAACGATCGCTTGCCGACGTGCGTGCGGTCGATATGGATCCAGCCCTGGTCCACGCGGGCGGCTCCCAGCGACACGCTGTCGGCGATGAAGCCGTCTTCGTCGATCGATAGCAGGTCGGGCGAGATGAACGAGGCGGTCGAGACCTCGGCCCGCTTGCCCAACTTGGCTCCCAAGGCCCGATAAAACGGCGTCAGATAAATCGTGGCGTACAGCGGTCCCAGCACGTCGAGGCTCAACTCCATGAGCTGGTCGACGAACCATTTGCGCCAATAAAAGCTGCCATCGACTTGGTACGCGCCCGGCTGCACGCGGCCCAGCAGCAGCCACTTGATGGCGATGATCTCCAGGCACAAAAAGACGACGAACGAAACCGCCACGACGGGCGAAAAGACCAGGTAGTAATAGTAGTCGTCGAGGTAATTGAGGTGGTTCATCACGATCATGCCGGGAAAGATCGCCGCCACGACCAGGATCGGAAACAGCATGATGCCCAGGGCGTAAGCCACGCCGGCGGCAAAGCGGCGAGCGCGGCTGGGGACGTTGCGCTCAGCCGCAGCCGAGTGGCTGTCCTGGGCCTCGCCGGCCAGCCGCGCGGGCGAACCGGCCCAAGACTGGCCGGCGGGGATTAGCGCGCCGCGGCCCAGCAGTGACAAGTCCTCGAGCCGCGAACCGTCTTCCATCACGGCCCCGTCGCGCAGCACGCTGCGCGTGCCGACAAAGCAGTTCTCGCCGATGGTCACCGGCCCGATCCGCAGCCAGCCGTCCTCGACCGAGCAGCCGCTCAGGTGGGCGTCGGTGCCGATGCTCGTGCCTTCGCCGATCGTGAGCAGATCAAAGGCCCCGAAATCGTCGCTGCCCAAGTGGACGTTGCGGCCGATCTTGGCACCCAGCAGGCGGTAGTAAATGTTGATCAGCGGCGTGCCGGCCAGATACGTGATCGGCACGGAGGCGTGAATCGCATCCACGAGCCACCAGCGGAAATAATACCAGCCCCACAGCGGATACCGGCCCGGCTTGTAGCGGCCGATCAGGATCCATTTGGCCGCTACCGCCAACACCAGCATGATCGGATACGCGGCGATGAGTCCAATCACGGCGCCAATCAGTGCCTCGGTGTACGTATATTCAAAGTCCACCAGGTAGGTGAACGCCACGTAGGGCGAGAGCCATTGGATGGAGAACAGGCCCAACACGAAATACAGCGCCACCAATTGCGCCAGGCCACAGCGAAAATGTTCCCACGCCGACGGCTGCCGCGGCTCGCGCGGATCGTGCGGGGCGATCGGCAACTGGTGTACCAGCGGCTCGGCATCTTCGCCGGCAAAGTGCCGGGCCAGGCGCTCGATCGTGGGATAGCTGTAGACGTCGAGCATCGAAGCGCCGGCAAAGACCGCGTCGCGCCGCAGCTCCGACACCATCTGCGCCGCCACCAGCGAATGGCCGCCTAGATCGAGAAAAAAGTCGGCGTCGACCGAGACGGTCAGTGGATGAAATAGCCGGCTCCAAACTTCCCACAACCGCTGTTCGAGATCATTCCGCGGAGCGATGCATTCACGCTCGCCGCCGGCCGGCTGGCTGCGCGGCGCCGGCAGCGCCCGGCGATCGACTTTGCCGCTGGGCAGCGTGGGCAGCGAGTCGAGCGTCTCGAAAAATGCCGGCATCATATACACCGGCAACCGCCCGCGCACGTGGGCCCGCAGTGGGGCTTCGTCCAGCGCCGCGCCGTCGTCGCGCACCAGGTAGGCCGCCAACTGCTGCACGCCCGGCGTATCCTCGCGCACGGCGACTGCCACGGCCCGCACGCCCGGATATTCCAGCAGCACCGATTCGATTTCCGACAGCTCGACGCGAAACCCACGCAGCTTGATCTGCGTGTCGGCCCGGCCCATGAACTCGATGTCGCCCGCGGGCGTGAAGCGGCCCAAATCGCCCGTGCGATACAGCCGCGGAGCGCAGTCGCCCGGCTGCTCGAAAGGATTGGCCACGAACCGCTCAGCCGTGAGATCCGGCCGGCCGACATAACCTCGGGCGACGCCCACGCCGCCGATATACAATTCGCCGACAGCCCCGGCCGCGACCGGCCGCAACTGTTCGTCCAGCAGATAAATCTTGTAGTTCGGCACCGGCCGGCCGATCGTGACCGGCTGGCCCGGCAGCATTTCGCCCCAGGTGGCAATCACCGTGGCTTCGGTCGGCCCGTAGGTGTTGACCAATCGGCGGCCCGGGCGACTCCAGCGCTCCACGAGCGCGGCCGGGCAGGCTTCGCCGCCCAAAATCAGCAACCGAATTTGTGGGCAGCGGTCTTCCATCATGGCCAGCAGCGTCGGCACACATGAGAGCACGGTGACGCCCGCCGCGTCGAGCAACTCGGGCAGCGCCGGGCCGGCATGCACCATCTCGGCCGTGGCGGCCACGAGCGTGGCGCCGGCAAACAGTGCCAGCCAGACTTCTTCCACCGAAGCATCGAAGGCGATCGAAAAGCCCTGATAAACCCGATCGTCGGGCCGCACGCCAAAGAGTTGAGCTTCGGCCCGCACCAGGTTCGTGGCGCTGCGATGCTCGATCTCCACGCCCTTGGGCTTGCCGGTCGAGCCCGACGTGTAAATCACATAGCACACATCGGTGCTGGTGGCGGTCGAATGCGAATTGGCCGAGCCATCGGCCGGCTGCTCGGCGAGTTGCTGGCGAAGCTGATCGAGGCACAATGGCACAGCCGCGGCGCCGGCAGTTTTATCCACCAGGCTGCTGTCGGTCACCACGCCTTTGGCTCCGCAATCGCCGAGGATGTAGCCGATGCGTTCGGCCGGATAGTCGGGATCGAGCGGGACATAGGCCGCGCCGATTTTCAGAATCGCCAGGATCGTGACATACACGTCGGCCGAGCGCGGCAACAGCAGGCCAACGCGATCGCCACTGACAATCCCTCGCTCGCTCAGCAGCGCGGCCAGGCGATTGGCCGCCTGGTCCAGTTCGGCGTAGGTCATCTGCTGCTGCCCACAAACCACGGCCACCTGCTGCGGCCGCCGGGCGGCTTGCAACTCGAACAACTCGTGCAGCAACTCGCAACGGGCCAGCGCCGCGTCATGCGGGGGGCCGCTGCGTGGATCCGGTTCCCAATTGAGCGCGGTCGCAATGCCGGCAACGGTTCCAGGCAGGTCCGCGGGAGGGATTTCGGTCCGTCGTAGGAGCAATGCTGCGTCCTCTAAAGCGATGCGTTGCATGACGGCCGGATCCTGGCAGGAGTGCGAAACTCGATGCGGTTCAGCATTGAACCGCCACAGTCTGCGCTTGGTTACGCAGAGGCATGGACGAAGTTGTTGAAGTTACGGACTTTTAACGCTTTCGGCCACGGCAAATCAGCTAGCTTGCCACTGCGAGTTCCCCGCCGTCGGACCTGCACATGGCCTGCGTGCGAGAGTGGAACCGCACTACTTGGATTGTTGGCCGCCTTTTTTTGTGCTCAACAATGCAGGCGCCGGCGGGTAAGAGTCGACGGCAGAATCACTTACATTGTTTTGAACGTTCAGCGCCGTGTTTTCGCCTTACAGCCTATTCCGGCCTCGAACAGAAGTCGAAAGCCGGGCTTAACTACGAAACACAGTTACGAAGCAGTTGAACAGAAGGCCGCAAAGGACGCTAAGAAAGAGGAAGAGGGGACGAAATCAGTCAACTTGGACGGCGGCTTCTGTTCCGTCTTTCTTCGCGTCCTTCGCGATCTTCTGTTCAAACCGTTTTGGCTTTTGTAGGGATCTCCGGTCGCTGACGCTCCCGGCTCGCCGTAAAGCGCGCATAAAAAAGCTTTGGAATTTGACACGCGGTTTGGGATGATGCCGCGTAGCTGGATCGGCCTGAGAGGAATTGCAGGGTTGAGAAGTGAGCGGGCGGCGAGCGGGTAACTTGGCTCGCCAAGCGCTTGGACGACGCGCAGGGCCCTACGCCTTTTTGGCGAGCGCCCTGGTGGCAACTTGTTGCCCCTCTCTCTCCGGCTGCCGGATGAATCGTTAACATTCGCCCGGCCGCGGGGGTCGTGCCGATTCGGGAGTCGGTCAAGCTGGTTTGTGAGCGTAGCGCGCCAGGCTCATGGGCAATTGAGTCGGACGCGGTTCCGCTGGCAGACCCACGTGCCGTAATTGTCCCGGCGCGCCGCTGGCTGGCCACTGGTCGCAGTGTTAGGTGTCCTGAAGAAAAACGGCCCACCACCGTGACCGGCGTCGCCTGCCTGGCATCCACTAACCTATACGCCTGGCGATGCCAATAGGAGGCGCCGCCCGGCACCCCCACCAAGAACAAGCCGCCGGTAGGCGGCAGCCAGCGGCGCCCAAATTTTTTTTTCGCGCGCTTCTCCCAGGCGATACTCTGCGCCGAGCGTGCGCACTGGGGTGCGTACCCTACGTCCTGCGAGAGTGCGACCGTAGGAATCGACGGCCATTGGGAATGACGAAGCAATTGAACAGCCTTCGAGCCCTGAGCCTCAGGCCGAAGGGAAGGGCGCGAAGAGCGCTAAGAAAGAAGCAAAAGAACTAGCGGCAGGAATGCTGGCGAGTGGGCCAGCGGCGACACTTTTTCGTTGTTCCGGCCCCGTCTTTCTCCCTTCTCTGCGTACTTTGCGACCTTCTGTTCAAACTGTTTTTGGAATCGCTATGGACGTGCTGCCGGCTGTCGGCCTGGCGGTGCCATTGCGACGCCCAATCGACAGGGGATGGGGCTTTCGGGTACGATTTCGGGCAGGGCGGGGCTGGCGAAGCGGGATTGGCCGGCCGAGGAGTCATTGATGCCCAGTTTCCCTTCTTGAAAGCCATCCGACCATGCTTGCCAATATCGAAAAAGCGCTGGGTGAAAAATCGCGTTTCCTGCTGGGCTTCGACAAGCCGAAAATTCCCGCCAGCCGGCTGCACCTGCCGGGGCCCGACTTTGTGGACCGCATCTTTCAGCCGTCGGCCCGCAATAACCGGGTGCTGGCCAATCTCGAGCGGATGATCGGTCACGGCCGCCTGGCCGATACCGGTTATTTGTCGATCCTGCCGGTGGACCAGGGGGTCGAGCATTCGGCCGGGGCCAGCTTTGCCAAGAATCCCGACTACTTCGATCCGGAAAACATCGTCAAGCTGGCGATCGAAGGGGGCTGCAATGCCGTGGCTTCGACTTTCGGTGTGCTGGGAAGCGTGGCCCGCCGCTACGCCCACAAGATTCCGTTCCTGGTAAAGATCAACCACAACGAGCTGCTGACGTACCCCAACAAGGCCGACCAGATCCTGTTCGGCACGCTGCGCGAAGCCGCCGAAATGGGCGCCGCCGCGGTCGGGGCCACGATTTATTTCGGCTCGGCCGAGAGCAGCCGGCAGATCGTCGAAATCAGCCAGGCCTTCTCCCAAGCCCACGAGATGGGCATGGCCACCGTGCTCTGGTGCTACCTGCGCAACAACGCCTTTAAGCAGGACAAGGACTACCACGTGTCGGCCGATCTCACCGGCCAGGCCAATCACTTGGGCTGCACGATCCAGGCCGACATCATCAAGCAGAAACTGCCCGAAAACAACGGCGGCTTCAAGGCGCTGAACACGGGCAACAGCAGCTACGGCAAGCTCGACGAACGGATCTACACCGAGCTGACCAGCGACCATCCGATCGACCTGTGCCGTTACCAGGTGGCCAACTGCTATATGGGCCGCGCCGGGCTGATCAATAGCGGCGGCGCGTCGGGCAAGAACGATTTTGCCGAAGCCGTGGCCACCGCCGTGATCAACAAGCGCGCCGGCGGCATGGGTTTGATCTCCGGACGCAAGGCGTTTCAGCGGCCGCTGAAAGAAGGCGTCGAACTGCTGAATACCATCCAGGACGTCTATCTCTGCAAAGAAGTGACCGTAGCCTAACGCTGCACGAATGATGACGATGGTGTTAGCGCCCGGCAAATCCGACGGCGGCGATCGTAACAGAACCTGAATAGCCTCACGATGCGCCCACAGGGCGGAGATTGTTGGCTGGTCGATCGTCGAAAGTTGCCACGAATTCTAGCGGCCCCCCCCTTGATAATTGTTGCAAACGCCGGCCGAACGGCATAAGTTCGTCGGTTACCGTCTCCTCTTGCATCTCTGAATGCACCCGGTCCGGGGCTAGCCGGTAGTGGTGCAGCGCCTACGTTTTCGGCATGCAGCGCAACCGGCACACATCTGATCACATGAGTCACGTAGGCGAAGTCTCGGCGGAGTTGGGGCGCCCTTGACTTGCGGCCGCTCGTTGGACGGCCGAATCGCATGGGTTGCGCAATCCGCATGATGGAACGTTCCATGGCGACAGTCTCGACCGAACCCGCGACGCTCACGATCGAGAAGAACCTCGGCCGGCTCGCGGCCGGACGATCGCATTGCTGGCGATTGTCAGAAGGGGCGTACGTGCCCCATCACGTACTACAACATTAAAGGAGCCGCCCATGAGGCGAATTGCGGTGATCTGCCTGGCCATTTGCGCCTTAACGGCCGGAGTCGTGGAGCTGACAGCCAAGGACGAGCCATCCGGCGCTGAGCCCAGCGACGAAACGAAAATCCGGCAAGCGGTCGCCGCGTATGTCGAGGCCTTCAACCAGCATGATAGCGCGGCGCTGGCCAGGTTCTGGTCGCCCGAGGCCGTATATCTCGACCGAGTGACGGGCGTGGAAGCCACTGGGCGGGAAGCCATCGCCAAACAATTCGAAGCGTTGTTCGAGCATCAACCTGAAGTCCGGCTGTCAGTCAGCACCGAATCGATCGGTTTGCTTTCGCCCAGCGTAGCGGTGGAGCACGGCACTTCGAAGTTGCTCGTTCCCAAGGAGGAACCGGACGAAATCAACTACACCGCCGTGTATGTCAAACGCGACGGCCAGTGGCTACTCGACCGCGTCAGTGACGATGAAAAAAAATCGCCCCCATCGCATTACGAGCAGCTCAAGGTGCTCGAGTGGATGGTCGGCAAATGGGTCGACGACGAAGGCGACGACGTAGACGCCGAGGGCGAGTGCAACTGGTCCAAGAACCGGAACTTTCTCGTGCGCAGCTATGCGCTTTCCGTTCGCGACCAGATCAACATGTCGGGAATGCAGGTGATCGGTTGGGATCCGGCCGCGAAGGCCATCCGCTCTTGGACGTTCGACTCGGACGGTACGTTTGCCGAAGCCACTTGGACCCGCAAAGGTGATTCCTGGTTCGTGCGTAACACCGGCGTCGTGGCCGATGGCCGCCGGGCCTCGATGGTCAACGTCATCAAGCCGGTGGATGAAAACACGTTCACCTGGCAGACGATCGAGCGCACGGTGGGCGGCGAGTTGCTGCCCAACATCGACGAAGTAGCCATTGTGCGCAAGTAGCGCCTCAGTGGACAGCCAGTCTGCTCGTGACGGACATCCGACCATTCTGAAATCATCCAGGTGACTTATGAAGCGCACACTAACCTGCTTGCTGGTATTGGCCATTGTTGGGATCGGAGCAGCCAATTATTTGTTGGCTCGCGGAGGAGGCCGCGGCGGCGGCGGTGGTGGTGGTGGTCGAGGCGGAGGAGGTGGCGGAATGGGAAGTTTTGGCGGCGGATATGGCGGTGGCGGCGGTCATCAGGGTGGATATGGCGGCGGCGGTAACCGCGGCGGTTACGGGGGTGGAATGTCCCGGCCGGCGGCACCGGCAACCAGGCCTGGACCCGCGCCCGGTGCAGGAAACTACGGCGGTCGACCCGGAACCGGCGCTATTGGAAACCGACCGGCGGGTGGAGTGGGCCGGCCGGGCGTTGCCGGCGGGCCAGCCGGCCGACCCGGCGGAGTGCAGCCTGGCGGCCGTCCCACGGCCGGGCAGGTGAACAATTTCATGAATGTCCCGCGGCCGGCGACGGGCGCGATCGGCGGCGCGCGGCCCGGCGGCGCCGCCGCCGACTTTCTCCAGGGAGGCGGAGGCGTGGCTTCGCAGCTTCCAGCGGGAGGCGGTGTCGCCTCACAACGCCCGTCGGGCGCCGGGGGGAATCGGCCGTCGCAGCTCCCCTCGGGCATCGGCTCCGGCGCTCGCCCTGGCGCCGGCGCCATCGCCGCGGGACGAGGCAACCTGGCCGGTAATCGCCCGCAGCGCATCGATAATCGTCAACAGCGACAACAGGATCGCACTTCGCGTCGCGACGAGATTCGCGACCAGGTCCGCCACGACCATCCCTGGATGGACTTCTGGGGCGATCATCCCGGTTGGGCCGCAATGCGGATCACGCGACCCTATCGTTGGGCCACCTGGGCCGCGGTCAGCGGCTGGGTTGGCGGCTACGGTTGGAGCAGCGCGAGCCCGTACGCCTATGGCGAGAATGTTTATTATGCCGACGACCAGGTGTATTACGGCGACCAGCCCGTCGCGACGGCCGAGCAATACACGCAGCAGGCGGAGGCGGTGATCAACAGTGCCCCGCAAATCCAGCCTGAAAATACGCAGTGGATGCCGCTGGGCGTGTTTGCGCTAACGCAGGATGGGCAGGCCAAAGGCGTTTCGCCAACCCTCTACATGCAACTGGCGCTCAGCAAAGAGGGAGTCATCTCGGGCACCATGAATAATACGGCCACCAGCCAGACGCAAACGCTCGAAGGCATGGCCGACAAAGTCAGCCAGCGCGCGGCTTGGACCGTGGCCGGGCAGCGGCGGCCGATCATGGAAACCGGAATCTCAAACCTAACCGAGGACACTGCACCGGCGCTGATCCACTTTGCCGACGGGCAGACGCAACAATGGCTGCTGGTGCGGCTGGAAGAGCCGGCTCAGCCGAGTCCGCCGCCCAAACCGAACTGAGATGCCCAAACTGCTAGGGCTGCGCGACGGCGATCGTCTCGGAGAGAGGCCCCGCCTCGGAGCCGACATGCGCAGCCTTGTCGCTGGCGCTGGAAGATGCCGCCCACCACGCATCGGCGTGGGAGCGGTCCCAACTTTGTACGCCGCAACATTCTCGCAGCAAGTCGAACAACTCGTCGGCCGATTGGGGCCGCTGCTCTTGACGCTTTTCCAGGCAACGTAGGATGACGGCTTCGAGATCGGCCGCAATCGGCGCTTCAGCGCGTTGTGACGGTGGCACGGGAGGTGTTCCGAGATGCTTGTTGCAGACTTCGATGACGCTATTGCCGTCGAAGACACTGCATCCCGTGAGCAAGAAGTACCCGACAGCACCCACCGCGTACAAGTCGCTGCGGGCGTCAACCCGCTCGGGGTTGGCGATTGCCTCGGGCGACATATAGTCCGGTGTGCCCACCAGCGCGCATGCCATGGTAACGGTTTTATCTTCCGAGGCCCCGACCGCCTTGACGAGTCCGAAATCGAGGACCTTGAGCACGTCCGACTGGCCGCCGCGGTGGTTCAAAATGAGGTTCGCGGGTTTGATATCACGATGGATCAAACCACGCCCGTGAGCTTCGGCCAGCGAGCCGCAAAGTTGTTGCAAGATGCCGACCACTCGCCCGTCGGGCTGAGGCCCGAAGCGGCGCACCAGCGCCTCGAGCGACAGGCCGTCGAGGTACTCCATCGCGTAGTAAAAGACCTGGTCATCGGTGCGGCCATAGTCGTAGATGGCCACCGTATTGGGGTGGGCCAATTGGCTGGTCAGTTGCACTTCGCGCTCGAACCGCGCGACGGCCGCGTCCGACGTGACGCGAGGGTGCAGCAGTTTGACGGCTGTAGGGCGGCGGAGGAATGCGTGGCGCGCTTTGTAGACGACGCCCATCGCTCCTTCACCGAGCTTCTCTTCGAGAGTGTATTGTCCGAGCTGTTTTGATTTGACCGCGGCGACGCGCAGCGCCAATCGCAATCGTGACACCCAGAGCATGGCTCCTAGCATGCCGAAGGCCGCCAAGACCAGGAGGATGAAAAGAATGACGAACGAGCGACGCACGTACCCCAGCGTCTGAAACGCTTCGTCGTAATCGATCTCGGTTGCGACGCCGAAGTTGTAAGCTGGCAACCACCGCCAGGCGCCCACGACCGGCACTCCGCGATAGTCGCGATATCCGGCCACGTCGATGCCGTCGCGGCCGGCGGTTGCTTCGGCGGCCATGTGCGTCAACGGCCTCTGGGCTCCTTGCGGCGTGCGCTGTCCGCGAGTCAGATCGACCAGTGGATCGCGCAGGCGCAAGGTGAGGATCGATTCCGCGTCATCGGTATCGGGGAGCAAGCCGATCGACTTCAGATCAGCGTCGAACCGGCTGGACGACAAGAGCAGGCCTTCGCGATTGAATGCATAGGTTTCACCACTGCCGCCAAAGCGCGCGAGGTTCAGAATCCTCGTGAATTCCACTTCCGGATGGATGCGAAGGCCCAAGGCCGCGATCACGTGCGACGCATGGTCTCGCACCGGCGCGCAGGCGAACATGGTGGGCACCCCCGCGCGCAGCTTTCCGCGGCCGTCGGGCAAGACGACTTCGCTGGGCATGGGCCGCGAGACGGTCGGCGTGCCGGCCAGCGCCATCTCGAGAAACTCGCTTTCGGGATACAGCGAGTTCGCGTCTTTGCCGATCAACTCGTCGCGCACCGCGCCCAAAACGCGACCTTGCGGAGTGACGATCAGCAAGCCGTCGTACTGGCTCGCCGTGCGCGCGGAGGAATACAACTCGCGCGCTTGCGCCAGCTCGGGCGATTGCAGCAGCGCCGAGACGTCGGCCTTTTTGCCGAAGCGATCGATCAAGCCTTCGACGGCTTCAACCATCTCGTGGTCGGAGGCCAGTGCCGAGGCGTTGTCTCGCTGCGCACCCAACCACAGGTCCAGCGTTGCCAGGTCGGCTTGCAGAATCGTCTGCAACTCGTCGGCAAGCGTGTTTTGCAAGCTGCGTTCGACCGTGCGATACAGCAGCCAGCCGACGACCGCCAGCACACCGGCCGTGAGGAGCGGCCCCAACCACAGTTGCCGCCGCAACACTCGTGCGGCACTGGCCAAAGAAATGCCAAAGCTTACAGACGGCGACGCGCGCGGCAGCATGTTCTCGGGAGATCGCTCCGCTTCGCTCATGAGATGCGACGTGCTGCGCAGGACGGGTAACGCTCAGACTCGGCACGAACCCTATTGTAGCGGCCTGGTTTCGCGTTGCGAGGTATTCCCTGGCGAGCGCGGGATGGCGTGGATAAACGCGAGGAATGGTTCGATCAAATGTCCAAAAGTTGACCGCCGGGTATTGCTTTTCGCCGCGACGCATCCAAATCTTAGTGGTGCAGCATTCGGGGTACTGGGCTTTACGGCAAAGCGTCGTTCTGTCTTTCAGGGAGCCGTCGTCATGGGGCATAAGAACCGACCGGCTGACAGGCATGCGCGTCATGCCGACAACGGTCAATCGGGCGCTCCGATCAAGAACAAGGACTATGCGCGCGAGCTCAAGAAACTACACGTCGAGCTCGTGAAACTTCAAGAGTGGACCAAACAGGAAGGCCTGAAGATTTGCATCGTCTTCGAGGGCCGCGACGGCGCCGGAAAGGGGGGCGTCATCAAGGCGATTACCGAGCGCGTCAGTCCTCGGGTGTTTCGCGTGGTCGCGCTACCGGCCCCGACCGAGCGCGAAAAGTCGCAGATGTATTTGCAGCGCTACGTCTCGTATCTGCCTGCGGCGGGAGAGATCGTGATCTTCGATCGGAGCTGGTACAACCGCGCCGGGGTCGAACGTGTCATGGGCTTTTGCACCGAGGAGCAGGTTCGACGCTTCCTCGAAGCGACTCCGCTGGTGGAGAAGGCGATTGTCGAGTCGGGGGTTGTGTTACTGAAGTATTGGCTGGAAGTGAGTCCCGACGAGCAGACGCGGCGGCTTGAATCGCGCATCCATGACGGGCGAAAGATCTGGAAGCTTTCGCCCATGGATCTGAAGTCGTACAGCCGATGGTTCGACTACTCCCGCGCTCGCGACGACATGTTCGCGGCCACCGATACCGCGTGGGCGCCGTGGCACGTCGTTGGTTCGGACGACAAAAAGCGGGCACGACTGAATGTGATCAGCCACCTCTTGAGCCGTATTCCCTGCGGCACGGTTTCCCGTGAAAAGGTCAAGCTGCCCAAGCGGCAAAAAGACAAAGATTACTGCGAGCCCGACTACTCGTCAAAGCGGATTCCAGAGGTATACTGAGTGCCGATCGACCGCACGTCAGTTCTTGGCGCGCAGCTCGGCTGGGGTAGCAGTGGGCCGAAACTCTCGCGGGGAATGCCGCAATGAAAACGATCTTGCGCTTGTTGGTGTGGGTTCTCCTCGCAGGCGTGGCCTTCGGATTCGGCTACAAGTGGTGGAAGGATCAACAGACCGCGGCTCTGCCCGAGGGGATCGTCTCGGGTAACGGCCGGATCGAGTCGATTCAAGTCGACGTGGCTGCCAAGTACGGCGGTCGCGTCAAGAAACTGTTTGCCAAGGAAGGCGATTTGGTCGAACCCGACCAGGTAGTCGTCATCATCGACACCGACGAGGTAGAGGCAGAGCTTGCCAAGGCCAAAGCGAAGGTCGCCGAAGCGGAAGAGGACAAGGCCGAAGTGAGCGCGGAGATCATCAAGAAGGAAAGCGAGCTGCAATTCGCCGAACAGCAACTCAAGCGAGCCCAAGCGTTGGTCGCCAAAAGAACGATTTCCCTCGAAGAGTTCCAAGAGAAGGAAACGTCGCGCAATACCTCGAGCGCGGCAGTGACGTCGATCAAGGCCAAACTGCGGTCGGTGACGCAAAGTGCCGAGGCCGCGGCGGCGGAAGTGAAACGCATTCAGACGCGCATCGACGATTCGACGCTGAAATCGCCGGTGCGAGGACGCGTGCTGTATCGTTTGGCGGAAGTCGGTGAGGTGCTCGCCGCCGGGGGCAAAGCGATGACGCTCATCAATCTCGGCGACATTTACATGGAAATCTTTCTGCCTGGGCAGGACGCTGCTCGGTGCAAAATCGGCTCGGATGCGCGCATCACGCTTGATGCGCGGCCGGGCTACGTCGCGGCGGCCAATGTGAGCTTCGTCTCTCCCGAGGCGCAGTTCACTCCCAAACAAGTCGAGACGCGCAGCGAGCGCGACAAGCTGATGTTCCGCGTCAAGTTGCAGGTGCCCGAGGAGACCCTCCGGCCCTATCTGGAGAGAATCAAAACCGGAGTACGCGGTGTAGGGTACGTCCGGTTGGACAATTCGGTTCCTTGGCCGGCTTCGCTCGAAGAGCGGCTTCCCGAGCCTGACGGCGAGTCGCCATCCAAATAGGGGCGATCTCCGCAAAGCCCTGGGGCGGGTTATGCACTCCGATGCCGCAAGTACCTCGCCGACGGCAGGACCAATGCGCCGCGACGCCGCAACGCCGGACACCACTGGAAGCGTTGTTTCTATCGGCGGCGTGAGCCATTGGTATGGCCGCACGAGGGCGTTATGCGACGTCACGCTCGCCATTCCGGCAGGTTGCATGGTGGGTCTGATCGGACCCGACGGAGTCGGGAAGTCGACCCTGTTGGGGCTCATCGCAGGCGCCAAGAAAATCCAGTCGGGAAAGGTGCTCGTCCTGGACGGCGACATGGCCGAGGGACGGCATCGGCGCGCCGTGTGTCCGCGCATCGCGTACATGCCGCAGGGGCTCGGGAAGAACCTGTATAAAGAGCTGAGCGTTTTCGAGAACATCGACTTCTTCGCACGGCTGTTCGGCCAGCGCAAGGCGGAGCGCCGCGCACGCATCGATGCGTTGCTCAAGGCGACCGGGTTGGATCCCTTCCCCGACCGCCCCTCGGGCAAGCTGTCCGGCGGCATGAAGCAGAAAGTCAGTCTGTGCAGCTCGCTGGTGCATGATCCCGACTTGCTGATTCTCGACGAGCCGACGACCGGCGTCGATCCGCTCTCGCGGCAGCAGTTCTGGACGCTGATCGACAGCATTCGCGAGCAGCGCCCGCAAATGAGCGTGCTCGTCTCGACCGCCTACATGGACGAGGCGCAGAGGTTCAGTTGGCTCGTGGCGATGGATGCCGGCAACGTGCTGGCCACCGGATCGCCGCGCGAACTGCAGGAGCGGACGAAGACCGAGACGCTCGAAGAGACTTTCGTGGCGCTGTTGCCCGCAGAGAAACGCGGCAGCGGCGAGAAGCTGACCATTCCCCCGCGCCGGCCCTCGACCGAAGGGCCAGCCATCGTCGCCCGGCACCTGACGCGGCGGTTCGGCAAGTTCACCGCCGTCAACGACGTGAGCTTCACGATCGAGCGCGGTGAAATCTTCGGCTTCCTCGGCTCCAACGGCTGCGGCAAGAGCACGACGATGAAGATGCTCACCGGCCTGTTGCCCGCGACCGAAGGCGAGGCGGAGCTGTTCGGCCAGAAGGTCGACGCTGCCAGCTCCGATTCGCGCATGCGCGTGGGGTATATGTCGCAGGCGTTTTCGCTGTACGGCGAGCTGACCGTGCGCCAGAACCTGTGGCTGCACGCTCGGTTGTATCACTTGCCGCGCGACAAAATGGGCCCGCGCATCGACGAGCTGGTACATCGCTTCGGGCTGGCGGATTGCCTGGATCAACTTTCCGATTCGCTGCCGCTCGGCGTGCGTCAGCGGTTGTCGCTGGCAGTCGCGGTCATTCACGAGCCGGAGATGTTGATTCTCGACGAGCCGACCTCGGGGGTCGATCCGGTGGCGCGTGACGAGTTCTGGGAAATGCTGATTGATCTTTCGCGGCAGCAAAGCGTCACGATCTTTGTCTCCACTCACTTCATGAACGAGGCCATGCGCTGCGACCGCATGTCGCTGATGCATGCCGGCACCGTGCTGGCCTGCGACACGCCGCAAGCGCTGATGGCCGCCCGCGGAACCAACGACCTGGAGCAGGCGTTCATCGGCTACATTGCCGACGCCGCCGGCGACACGCTACAGACCGGCAAAACCGATGCGATTGCCGAGGCGGCCGCAGCCGCCGGTCCGCCGCGCTCGGAAATCGCGCTCAAGGCGGCCCGCTTGCTGGCCTACAGCTACCGCGAGGCGCTGGAGATTCTGCGCGATCCGATCCGCCTGGCGTTCGCGTTCGTCGGTTCGATTCTGCTGATGCTGGTCTTCGGCTTCGGCATCACGACCGACGTCGAACACATTCGCTATGCCGCGCTCGACTTGGACCAAACGCCCGGGAGCCGCGAATATCTCGAAACCTTCGCCGGCTCGCCACGTTACTTCTCCCGACAATCGCCCTTGGCCGATCCGGAGGACATGAATCGTCGCCTGAAGGCCAACGACATTTCGCTGGCGATCGAAACCCCTCCACGCTTCGGCATCGATCTCACGCGCGGTTCGCAGCCCGAAGTCTCGACCTGGGTGGACGGCGCCAATCCCTTCCGTGGCGAGACGATCAAACAATACGTGATCGGCGCGCACACGGCATATCTCAAGGATCACTTTCGTCGTGAGTCGACGGTGGGCACCACGGTCAACCTGCCGGACATCGAGTCGCGCTTCAAGTACAACCCGACGTTCGAGAGCATTTATGCCATCGTCCCCAGCGTGCCGCCGATCCTGCTCGTCCTGATTCCGGCCATCCTGATGGCGATCAGCGTGGTGCGTGAAAAGGAACTTGGCTCGATCACGAACTTCTACGTGACGCCAACGACGCGCGTCGAATTTCTGTTGGGAAAACAGTTGCCGTACATCGTGATTGCCATGATCAACTACGTGCTCCTGTTGGCGATGGCGGTCTTCATTTTCGACGTTCCGGTCAAAGGGAGCGGCTTGGCCCTAACGTTGTGCGCATTGTTGTATGTGACCGCGACCACGTCGATCGGCCTGTTGATCTCGACGTTCACTTCCAGCCAGGTCGCGGCCGTGTTTGTCACCGCCATTCTCACGATCCTGCCGACGACCCAGTTTTCGGGCATGTTGCAGCCCGTCTCGACGCTCGAAGGGGGTGCGCGGATCGTCGGATCGTTGTGGCCGACGACGTATTACATGCACGCCAGCGTCGGAGCGTTCACCAAGGGGCTGCACTTCGACATCCTGGCGGCTGACGCGATCGCCTTGGCGTTGTTCATTCCGGTGCTGCTCGTGGCCACGGCCGCGGCGCTGCGGAAGCAGGAGTTGTGACGATGAAGCGCATCGCGAACATCTTCTGGCTCGGGACCAAGGAACTGCGCAGTCTGCAGCGCGATGCGGTGCTCGTCGTGTTCGTGATCTATTCGTTCACGCTGGCGATCTACACGCAGGCGAAAGGAACTTCCTCGGAAGTGAACCGCGCGTCGATCGCGTTCGTCGACGAAGACCAATCGTCGTTGTCGAAGCAGATCATCCAGGCCTTTTATCCGCCGAGGTTCAAGCCCCCCGAGATGATCGCTGCTCGCGATATTGACGAGGCGATGGACCGTGGACTTTACATGTTCGCCGTCGCCATTCCGCCGCGCTTCGAGGCGAACGTTCGCGCCGGCCGAAAGACCGAGGTGCAGGTGAACATCGACGCTACGGCGATGATGCAGGCGAGCAACGGCGCCTCGTACATTCGCAACATCATCGGCGACCAGGTCGGCACGTTCGTGCAGCGCTCCGATCAAAAGCCCGCCGTCCCCGTCAACCTGGTCGTGCGCAAGGCGTTCAATCCCAATGGGGACACGTCGTGGTTCAACAGCATCGTCGCCATCATCAACCAGGTGACGATGCTCACGATCATCTTGACCGGTGCCGCGCTCTTGCGTGAACGCGAGCATGGCACGATCGAACATTTGCTTGTCATGCCCTTAAACGCTTTCGAGATTGCGATGGCCAAGGTGTGCGCCAACGGACTCGTTATTCTGGTCGCCGCCACGGCCTCGCTATTTTTCGTCGTGAAGATGGCCCTCGGCGTGCCGATCGCCGGCTCGCCGCTGTTGTTCCTCGCCGGCGTCGTTTTGTATCTGTTCTTCGGAACGGCGCTAGGCGTGTTTCTCGGAACGATCACGCGCACCATGGCGCAATTCGCGCTGCTAATCATCCTGCTGATCATCGTGCTGCAAATGCTCTCGGGAGGCAACACGCCCATCGAGAGCCAGCCGCCCTGGCTGCAACGGATGACGATCGTGCTCCCTTCGAGGCATTTTGTGGCCTTCGCCCAGGCGATCATCTATCGCGGGGCGGGTTTCGATATTGTTTGGCCGCAGTTTCTGACCGTAGCCGGTATCGGGCTCGCGTTCTTCACGTTCAGCATCAGCCGGTTCCGGCAGTCCATCGCCGTGAGTCGTTAATTGAGAATCTAACATTTCGTTCGCGCCGCGGCGCGTGAGAATGCCCACGAGTGTGCGAACTCGCCACAGGGAGGATCCGATGACTTCTACAACGACACGATCAAGGCCAAGCGGCACGCCTAAGACCGAATCGACCGGTGCTCGGCTATCGGCCGACGAACAGCGCATGCTCGACGCATACTGGCGGGCGTCGAACTACCTGTCGGTCGGACAGATTTATCTGCTCGACAACCCGCTTCTGCGTGAGCCGCTCAAGCGCGAGCACATCAAGCCGCGTCTTCTCGGGCACTGGGGAACTTCGCCCGGCTTGAACATGCTCTATGTCCATTTGAATCGGGTCATCCAACGCGACGACCTGAACATGATCTACGTCATCGGCCCGGGTCACGGCGGACCGTCGCTGGTGGCGCATGCCTGGTTGGAAGGAACTTATAGCGAGGTGTACCCTAACATCGGCCAGGATGCCACGGGCATGCAGAAGCTGTTCAAGCAGTTCAGCTTCCCGGGCGGAATTCCCAGCCACGTGGCGCCCGAAACCCCCGGCAGCATCCACGAAGGTGGCGAGTTGGGCTACGCGTTGAGCCATGCTTACGGCGCTGCGTTCGACAATCCAGACCTGATCGTGGCGTGCGTCGTCGGCGACGGCGAGGCCGAGACCGGCCCCTTGGCCACCGGATGGCACGGCAACAAGTTTCTCAATCCTGCCCGCGACGGTGCCGTCCTGCCGATCCTGCACCTCAACGGCTACAAGATTGCGAACCCCTGCTTTCTCGCCCGCATCCCGAAAGACGAATTGCAGAAGTTCTTCGAGGGGATGGGGTACAAGCCGCATTTCGTCGAAGGGCACGAGCCTGACCTCATTCATCAAGCGCTGGCCGAGGTCATGGATACGGTCGTCGCCGAGATCAAGAGCATCTGGGCCGACGCTCGACGCGAGGGGGCCGAGATCAAGCGCCCTGCTTGGCCAATGATTGTCTTCCGCACGCCCAAGGGCTGGACCTGTCCGGCCGAGATCGACGGCAAGAAATGTGAAGACTACTGGCGCAGCCATCAGGTGCCGATGAGCGACATGGACAAGCCCGAGCACATCAGGATTCTCGAGCAATGGATGAAGAGCTATCGCCCCGAGGAACTGTTCGATGCCGAGGGCCGATTCAAGCCCGAGCTCGCCGAGCTGGCGCCGCAGGGGCACCGCCGAATGAGCGACAACCCGCACGCCAACGGCGGCTTGTTGCTGCGAGATTTGCTTCTGCCCGACTTTCGCGATTACGCGGTCGACGTGCCCAGCCCCGGCGTGACGACTGCCGAGTCGACGCGCGTCATGGGCAAGTTCCTGCGCGACGTCATGAAGAACAATCTGGAATCGAAGAACTTTCGCTTGTTCAGCCCGGACGAGAATAACTCGAATCGCTGGCAGGATGTGCTGGAAGTAACGAACCGCTGCTACATGGCCGACATCTACCCGGAGGACGACCACTTAAGCCCCGATGGGCGCGTGATGGAAGTGCTCAGCGAGCATCAATGCCAGGGTTGGCTGGAAGCTTATCTGCTCACCGGGCGGCACGGATTCTTCTCGTGTTACGAAGCGTTCATCCACATCATCGATTCGATGTTCAATCAGCACGCCAAGTGGCTCAAAGTGTGCAACCACATTCCGTGGCGGCGTGATATCGCCTCGTTCAACTACCTGCTCAGCTCGCACGTCTGGCGGCAAGACCACAACGGGTTCAGCCACCAGGACCCCGGCTTCATCGACCACGTCATCAATAAAAAGGCCGAGGTGGTTCGCGTTTTCCTGCCGCCCGACGCCAACACGCTCTTGTCGGTGACCGACCACTGTTTGCGGAGCCGCAACTACGTGAACGTCGTCGTCGCGGGCAAGCAGCCGGCGCCGCAGTGGCTGACCATGGACGAGGCTGTCAAGCACTGCACGCAAGGTCTCGGCATCTGGCCATGGGCGTCGACCGATAAGGGGTGCGAGCCCGACGTCGTGATGGCCTGTTGTGGTGACGTGCCGACGCTCGAAACGTTGGCGGCCGTTGCGCTGCTCCGCGAGCACCTGCCGGATCTGAAGGTCCGGGTCGTCAATGTCGTGAACCTGATGAAGCTGCAGCCTGAAAGCGAGCATCCCAACGGACTGCCCGATCGCGATTTCGACGCCTTGTTTACCAAGGACAAGCCGATCATCTTCGCGTTCCACGGATACCCTTGGCTCATCCATCGGCTTACCTATCGCCGCACGAATCACAAGAACATGCACGTACGTGGGTACAAAGAGGAAGGGACCACGACGACCCCCTTTGATATGGTCGTGCGCAACGACCTCGACCGCTTTCACCTCGTGGGGGACGTGATCGATCGCTTGCCGCAGCTCGGCTCGCGGGCTGCCTATTTCAAGCAAGCCATCAACGAAAAGTTGATCGAACACAAGCAATACATCGCCAAGCATGGCGATGACATCCCGGCCATCAGCGGTTGGAAGTGGGGCGGCAAGGAGCCGGCCAAGACTCGCACAACGTCGACGGAAGGGGACAACGTCTAGGGGCCATGCGATGCCGTCGCCGAAAGCGTCCGACGCAGTTAGCCGTTGGGCGCCGATGTGGTCGACGGCGGCGTGAATTTCAGCCTGGATCCGGTGCCGCCGCGCGCGTGGAACTGCTTCTCGTTCTGTCGTGATGCTCGTTAACGACGACTTGAAATGATCGATGCGGCAGGGGCTTTCAGACCTCGATAGGCCGCCGTTTGGGAAAGCGCGAAAGTCATGATGGCGACACTTGAAACCAGTCCAAAGTTCGGGTTTCATCCTTCGCGCCAAGAGCTGTATGAACTGGGTAAGACTCTTCGTGATACCTGTCCGCGCAGCGGGCACGCCACCTGGAAGCCCTCGCCTCACCGGGCCGATCCGCTGTGGCTGCTCGAGCAATCGAGTGCCCGTCGGATACCCGAGTTGATTCCAATTCGCTACGGGCGCATGTTGCAATCGCCGTTCACGTTCTTTCGCGGCGCCGCGCTGAACATGGCCGCCGATCTGGCCGTCACGCCCACGACCGGCCTGCGCGTGCAAGCTTGTGGTGACTGCCACCTCATGAACTTCGGCGCGTTTGCAACGCCCGAGCGTCGCGTGATCTTCGATATCAACGACCTGGACGAGACGCTTCCAGCCCCGTGGGAATGGGACGTCAAACGCCTCGCGACCAGTTTCATTTTGGCGAGCCGTAACAACGGCCACAGCGAAGACGATGCCCGTGACGCGGTATTGGCCTGCGTGCGCTCGTATCGCGAGCACATGGCCGAGTTCAGCGAAATGCGCACCTTGGATGTCTGGTACGCCGCCATCGACATGGAAGAGGTCCTTCCGACGATCCAGGATGACGAAGCGCGAAAGCGCGCTCAAAAGCGGCTGCTAAAGGCCCGCGAGCGCAGCGTGCTGGAGCACGATTTTCCCGAACTGGTGCATTCCGCGGCGCTGGCTCCGACAATCAAAGAAAATCCCCCGCTGATTTATCATTGGCGCGAGCTCGCGCACGAAGAGGCCATGCAAAATGTTCAGAATAGCTTCCAGCGCTACCGCGAGACCTTGCCCGAATATCGGCGCGTGCTCCTAGATCGGTTCAAGCTCATGGACGTTGCCGTCAAGGTAGTGGGTGTCGGCAGCGTCGGTACCTGGTGCTTCGTCTTGCTGTTGATGGCCGCCGAGCAAGACCCGCTGTTTCTGCAGGTCAAAGAAGCGCGGCCTTCGGTTCTTGAAGCGTTTGCGGGGGCCAGCTCGCATACTCAGCATGGCCAACGCGTTGTGATCGGCCATCAGCTCATGCAATCGGCAAGCGACTTGTTTCTCGGCTGGGCTCAAGGCGAATCGGGGCGGCAGTTCTACGTCCGGCAACTTCGCGACATGAAGATCAAGATGCTCGTCGATGTCTTCACTCCCAGCGTGATGCGCCAATATGCCGAGATTTGTGGTTGGACGCTGGCGCGAGCGCACGCCCGCAGCGGGGAGCCGGCGAAGATCAGTGGCTACCTCGGCAAGAGCGACAAGTTCGACGAGGCCATCGCGGATTTTGCTAGTGCCTACGCCGATCAAAGCGAGCGCGACCACGAGCTTCTCGTGAGAGCCGTGCGCGAGGGCAAGCTCGACGTGTTTATCGAGGAAGACTAGGCCGACGGGCGCTTTTCACATGGCCAACATGACTGCTGACGCAAGCCAAATCGCAGCGTTGCTCGAATCCGTGCCACTGTGCGACGGCCTCGACGCAGCGAGCCTAACGGCAATGGCAGGCCAGATGCGGTGGCGCGAGTTCGCCGCGGGCGAGACGTTGGCCGCTGCCGGCAGTCCCGTGACCGAGTTCTGGATCGTGATCAAAGGCGAGATCGAGGCTTACCTCAGCGACGCGCATGGGCGCGAAAGCTTGCTGGGCGTGATCCGTAAGGGCGAAACGATCGGCGAAGTCGCGATCATCCAGCACTCGTACTGCCTCTTGCGCTTCACGAGCCGCACGTCCGGCACCCTGCTGACCGTCCCAGCCGAGGGGCTGCACGCATGGCTCGAGGCGTATCCTCCGCTGATGCGCAGCCTGTTTCGCACGCTCAGCCAGCGCTTCAAGCAGGCGGTCGGCATCCGCGATCGCGCGTTGCCCGCGCCGCGGCTGGGAATCGTGGCCCCGAGCCCGCGAGCTCGCCGGCTGGCGGGGCGACTCGTGGCGCGACTTTCCGAGCTTGGCGAGCGGTTGCGCGTCTGGAGCGACGACCCCGCGGCCTTGCGCAGCGGCGGCCAGTGGCCCGAGTCCATCACGATTTCGACGCTCGACGATGGCGCGTCTCCGCTGCCCGAGCCCTGCCCGGCGGAGGTCGACCGGCGAGTCATCGTCTGGTCTCCCGGTGCCGATCTCCCCCGCGACCGGCAACGCGCGGCCAGTTGCGACCACGTGCTGCACATCGCCGAAGCCTCCGAAGCGAACACCGTTGGCGAGCGCTTGCTCCAGATTCTCGGTGACAGCGCAGGGTTGATCGACCGCGTGCAGCTTGTCTGGCTGGTCGACCCTGAAAAGCCGATCTCGCCTTGTTTGACCGGTTGGCAGTGGCGGCGCCGGCCCATCTGCATGCCGATGGCCGGCCAGCGCGATCACGGCGACGGACCGCCCCACCGCCTCGAGCGCCAAGGCCTCGATCGGCTCGTCCGATCGCTTCGCGGCTATTCGCTTGGCATCGCGCTGGCTGGCGGCGGTGCAAAAGGCATGGCCCACTTGGGCGTCCTGCGCGTGCTCGAGGATGCAGGCCTGTCGTTCGACGCAATGTCGGGCACCAGCGCGGGGGCCATGGCGGGAATCACATACGCCGCGGGAATGCCACCGCGCCTGGCGGTCGAGCGTTTCCAGAACGACTTGCTGCCGTCGGCCCTGTTTCGCCTGCTTCCCAAGTGGCCCAACTGGTATCTGCTCTCGCAATTCCGCCGTCGCGCCTGGGACGTCATGCTGCGCCGATACCTGCACGATTGGCGGCTCGAGCAGTTGCCGATCCCGTTCTATTCCGTTGCCGCCGACCTGGTCCAGGCGCAGACCCTCGTGCGCGACCAGGGCGACGCGGTGCACGCGATCCTGGAGAGCATCAATCTGCCCGTACTCTCCGCGCCGATCCTGCGCGATGGCATGGTGCTGGTGGACGGCGGCATACTCAATGCCCTGCCGGCTGACGTGCTTGTTGAGCGCGATGTCGATTTTGTGATCGGCGTCGACGTCTCGACGCGCATGCGTCACGAATTTGCCAAAAACCGACCCGACACGCCCACCAGCCAAATGAAGCCGCCCGGCACGCTCGATACGATGTTGCGGATTTTCGAGACGCAGGCGCACAACTTGTGCGATCTGCGGAATCGTGCCGTTGACTTCTGGATCACGCCCGACACGTCAGGTTTCAGATTGGCCGATTTCTATCGGGCGACCGAGATCGCCGAGGTGGGCGAGCGCGCGGCCGAAGCGAGATTGCCCGAGTTGCAACAGCACCTCGCTGAACTGAAGCGGCGGTTTTTAGGGTCGGTGGCGACTCTCGGCGCGCCGGCAAATCCTCGCTGATGACTTGCTTATGAACACCAGCGCTGGATCGGTGGTCGGCGATCTCCTGATCGTGGTGTCGACCGTGTGGATGGCGCTTGCCCTGCATTACCATCGACCCGAGCGGTGGGTGCGATGGTTGATCTCGCTGTTGCCGATTGCCGTGGTTCTTGGTTCGCTGGTGCTATTGCCTCACTCGTGGACGTGCGCCCTGAGCTTGGCGATGTTCGCAGTAGTGTGGCTGTGGTGGTTTACGCGCCGACCGCTCGGCAGTCGCGACTGGGCCCTGGGCATGGAGATCCGGCCGCGAGTGCAGATCGAAGGCGACCTCGTGCACGTCGAGCATTTCCGGTGCTTCGACTACGGCCCATCGGGCGATCCACGACCGCACTACGAACAGCGCACGTTCGACCTGTCGAAGGTGTGCTCGGTCGATTACTTTCTGTCCCATTGGAAGGGGCCGATTATCGCCCACACGCTTGTCAGCTTTGGCTTCGACGATGGTCAGTTCATGGCTATCTCTGTTGAGGCGCGGCGGCAACGATGGCAGCGCTATTCGCCCTTCTGGGGACTGTTCCGCGCCTACGAGCTGATGTTCGTCATCGGGGACGAGCGCGATATCGTTCGCTTGCGTACGAATGTCCGCCATGAACGCGTCTATTTGTATCGCGTTCGGCTTCCCGTCAACCGCGTGCGTACGCTGTTGCGCGACTATTTGCAGCGCGCTCAAGCCGTGGCGCAACGTCCCCAGTGGTACAACTCGATCGCTAGCAACTGCACGACCAACCTGTTTTATCATCAGCACCGGCAGACGCGTTGGTGGTTAAGGCCAGGCATTTTTTTAAACGGCCTCTCGGCACGTACGCTGTATCGCCTTGGCGCATTGGCCTCCGACGTTCCATTTCGCGAGTTGCAGGCGCGCGGCGCGATTCAGAATCTTGCGCTGGAAGCGAATGACAGTTCTGAGTTCTCGCAACGGATTCGAGCTGGAATCATCGACTCGCAGCCGGCGGTCGAAGCGTGCGGTACTTAGCCGGCGAATCCGGTATGGACCTTGCCACCTCGATGTGCCTTGGTCTCCCCCCGACTTTTCACCTGGCCAAAAGTTGACCGAAGGACGGCCAAAGCCGATATTGCGGTGACGCGTCTATGGCCAGCCCGTTCGACTCTGCGAGGTTCCAATGTTTTCGGATTGCCGCCATCCAGCAGTACCAAGCCCCCAGGATTTACTAGGCAAGTTACTACAGAGAATAGCTACGCTGATCGTTGTCTCTGCTGGGCCGCTGTTGTTGATATCGGCCGATAATTGGGCGTTTTCTGCTGAAACGGCGCGTAGACCAAACGTCGTGCTGATCATGAGCGACGACCAAGGGTATGGCGACTTCGGCAGCAAAGGCAATCCTGTGATCCATACGCCGCGGCTCGATCGGCTGGCACGCGAGGGGGTGGAGCTGAAGCATTTTTATGTTTCGCCCGTCTGCACGCCGACCCGGGCCAGCCTGATGACGGGCCGCTACAACTATCGCACGCGCGCGATCGACACGTTCAGCGGCCGGGCCATGATGGATCCGGCCGAAGTCACGCTGGCCGAAATGCTGGGCTCGGCCGGCTATCGCACCGGTATTTTTGGCAAATGGCACCTGGGCGACTGCTACCCAATGCGGGCCATGGACCAGGGCTTTGAGGAATCGCTGGTGCTGTTTGGCGGCGGCCTGTGCCAACCGGCCGATCCGCCGACGGGCAACAGCTATTTCAGCCCCACGCTGTCGCACAACGGCAAGCTGGTAAAGACCGAAGGTTATTGCAGCGACGTATACACCAGCGCGGCCTTGGACTTCATTCGGAAGCAGGACGACCGGCCGTTTTTTGTGTACTTGCCCTTCAACTGCCCGCACTCGCCTTACCAGGCGCCCGAGCTGGATTATCAGCGATATCTCCAGCAGGACCTGCGGCCGGAGCGCTTTCCCACGCAAGGCAATCCGACCGGCAACGTGCCCGCCGACGATATCGCGCGGGCTTATTCAATGATTACGAATATTGATAACAATGTCGGTCGGCTGCTGGACGGCCTCGAGCAAATGCATCTGGCCGACAACACGCTGGTGATTTTCCTTACCGACAACGGCCCGCCGCAGCCGCGATACAACGTCGGCCTTAAAGGCATGAAAGGCACGCCTTACGAAGGCGGCATTCACGTCCCGTGCCTGGTGCGCGGGCCGGGCATCAAGAATGGGGCTGGCGGAATCGCGCCGATTGCCGCTCACATCGACCTGGCGCCGACGATTCTCGAAGCTTGCGGTGCTCACGCACCCGACGGAGTGAAGCTCGACGGCCGCAGTTTGTGGCCGCAATTGACTGGCCAGGGAAGCCAGGACTGGCCAGCAAGGACCTTGTTCTTCCAGTGGCATCGTGGCGACGAGCCGGACCGCTATCGGGCGTTCGCCGCGCGCGAGCCGCGCTACAAGCTCGTGCAGCCGCTGAGCACCGGGCCAGGTTGGAAACCGGGCAATGTCCGCTTCGAGCTTTACGACGTGGTGGCCGACCCGGACGAAATGCACGACATCGCGGAGTCGAACCCGCAGATTGTGCGGCGGCTCAAGGAGGCTTATGACGCCTGGTTCGACGACGTGAGCGCCTCGCGCGGCTACGCGCCGCCGCCCATCGTGCTCGGCTCGCCGCACGAAAACCCCACGCTGCTAACTCGGCAAGACCGGCGCACGCCAACGAGCGATTGGAAGCCGGGCAGCCAAGGCCACTGGGACGTGAAGTTCGCCGCAGGCGGCGACTACGAGTTCACCCTGCTGTTCGATCCGCTACGGGCCGACGGAATGGCTAAGCTGAAATTGGCCGGCGGAACACTCGAACAGCCGGTCAAGGCCGGCGAGCGAAGCTGCGTGCTGCGGGCTAGCGACGTCGCCGTCGGGCCGGCAGAACTGGCGCCGGAATTGATCGTCGCCGACAAGACGCTCGGCCCGAACTATTTGGACGTGCGGCGCGTCGGCACGCAGTCTTCGGGCGAGACCACCGGCGGACGATGAACGCGCAAAACATCGAGCTCAAGGCGCGGCTCGGCTCGCTGGCGGCGGCCCGGCAGGTCGCCGCGCAAGTTGCCACCGAACACTTGGGCGTCCAGCGGCAGGTCGATACGTACTTTGTCAGCCGCCACGGCCGGCTCAAGCTGCGCGAAATCGACGGGGGCCAGGCTCAGCTTGTCTGGTACGAGCGGCCCGACCAGCCGTCGGCCAAGCTGAGCAATTACGTCCTAGTCCCGGTTGACTCGCCGGCTTTGTTAAAAGCCGCACTTGCCGGCGCCTGCGGCATGCGCGTGGTCGTGGATAAGCGGCGGGAGATTTTTTTGGCAGACAACGTCCGCATTCATCTGGACCAAGTGGTGGGATTGGGCGATTTCCTCGAGTTCGAAGCGGTGCTGGGGCCGGGGATTACTCCGCTCGACGGTCAACGTCAGGTTGACGCACTGGCCCAGCGTTTCGGCATCACCGGCGAGATGTTAATCCATGCTTCCTACGCTGACTTGCTCGAGCAGCCGTAGAAGATTGTTACGAACCGTACATCCGAGGACGTGAATTCGACGAATTGTCGAACGCGCCCGGTGCCGCTAAACTGCTGGTTCGTGCACAACCAAGTGGAACTGAAAGGAACGCCGCCTATGAGCGGGGTCGCGAAACTACGCCTCGACGGACAGGAAATCGATTTGCCGGTCGTCGTGGGCAGCGAGCAGGAACACGCCGTCGATATTTCCCAATTGCGGGCCAAGACCGGCTACATCACGCTCGACGAGGGCTACGTCAACACTGGCGCCTGCACCAGCGCCATCACCTACCTCGACGGCGACAAGGGGGTGCTGCGCTACCGTGGCTACCCGATCGAAGTCATCGCCGACCAGTGCGACTTCGTCGAAACCAGCTACCTGCTGATCTATGGCGAACTGCCCAATGCCGAGCAACTGGCCCAATTCCGCAAGTCGCTGAAGCGGCACACGATCCTGCACGAGGACATGCGCGCGTTCTACAACGGCTTTCCGCGCGACGCCCATCCGATGGCCATTCTCAGCTCCGTGGTCGGGGCGCTCTCGACGTTTTACCAGGATTCGCTCGATCCGACCGATCCGGCCCAGGTCGAGATCTCGATCTATCGGCTGATGGCCAAACTGCCTACGATCGCGGCCATGAGCTACAAAAAGTCGATCGGGCAGCCGTTCATCTATCCGCGCAACGATCTGACCTATTCCGAAAACTTTTTGCAGATGATGTTCGCCGTGCCGGCCGAGCCGTACGTCATCGATCCCGACTTCGTGCGGGCGTTGAACCTGCTGCTGATCGTGCACGCCGATCACGAGCAGAATTGCAGCACCTCGACGGTGCGCATGGTGGGTTCGGCCAATGCCAACCTGTTCGCTTCGATTTCGGCGGGCATTTGTGCGCTCTGGGGCCCGCTGCACGGCGGAGCCAACCAGGCCTGCGTCGAGATGCTCGAACGCATTCGTACCGAAGGGGGCAACGTCGGCAAGTACATCGACATGGCCAAGGACAAGAATAGCAAGTTCCGCCTGATGGGTTTCGGCCACCGCGTGTACAAGCATTACGATCCGCGGGCCACGATCATCAAGAAGACCTGCGATATCCTGCTCAATAAGCTGCACATCGACGACCCGATTTTTGACATCGCCAAGGAGCTGGAAGCCGCCGCGCTTTCGGATCCGTATTTCATCGAGCGCAAGCTGTATCCCAACGTCGATTTTTACTCGGGCATCATTTATCGGGCGATGGGCCTGCCGGTGCAGATGTTTACCGTGCTGTTCGCCATCGGCCGACTGCCCGGCTGGATCGCCCATTGGCGCGAGATGCACGCCTCGCCGACGAAGAAGATCTGCCGGCCGCGTCAGATTTACAACGGCCCGGCCGAACGCGAGTTCGTGCCCCGCGAAAAGCGCGGCTGATGTGCCGCGCGGCTGACGAGCTGGCCCGCGTTTAAATTGCGATGCCCGCCTAGCTCGTATGGCACTGGCCCATGCCGCGCTTGGCCAGGTACTGCTGGTGGTAGTCTTCGGCCCGATAGAATTCGACGGCCGGCACAATCTGCGTGACGATCGGCCGGCTGAACTTGCCGCTGGCCGCCAGCTTGTCGCGCATGGCGACGGCAGCCTGGTGCTGAGCTTCGTTGTGATAGAAGACTGCCGAGCGGTACTGGCTGCCGACGTCGGGCCCCTGGCGGTCGCGAGTCGTGGGATTGTGGTTGCTCCAGAAGGCATCGAGCAACTGCTCGTAGCTCACTTGCGCCGGATCGAAGTCGATATCGACCGCTTCGGCATGGCCGGTACTGTCGGTGCAGACTTGCTGATAGGTCGGGTTCGTGGTGGTTCCGCCGCAATAGCCCACGGCCGTGGAGTGGACGCCCGGCATTTTGCGGAACAGCTCTTCCACGCCCCAAAAGCAACCCGCGGCAAACGTGGCTTTTTCCATGACACACTTATCCACTAGAGCAAAGTGACTCGCAATACGACTGCATGAATTATACAAAGAAGGGACCACGGATCACACGGATGGGCACGGATGTTTTTCAATCCGTGTCATCCGTCCAATCCGTGGTCTTATTTCTTCCGATCGTGTCGGACTGCCGTGCGCTAGAGCGTCGGTGGCAGGCGATAGAGTCCCTGGTAGCGGGCAGCCGTGTGGATGCGGCCGTCGAACCGGGAGACGATGCCGGCCGCTTCCAACTCGGGGCGAATACGCACGGGCGCCGAATAGCCGTTGCCGCTGATGCTCTCCAGCGCGAAGGGATGGAACGAAAAGATGCCGTCGGAGCCGCGAATCCGCCCGTACCAATCGCGGCCCTGGTTGAACTCTCGGACCGACTCGTTGACCGTGTCGTGGCAGCGTGCGCACGACTTGCTATCGACGGAAACGAATCCCGCATCGTAATTGGCCGGGATCACGTGAAACGGCGCCTGCGTGGTCGGCGCTCGCGGCGAAAGGCCGTAGGCCAGCTCGCGCCAGTTTTCGCCGGTCGCCGAGCGGAACGGAGTGGTCGTCAACAGTTGGCTCACGAGCTTGTCGTCGCCGAGCGTCGGCAGATCGTCGACCGCCAGCGTTTGCGAGAAGGCCCGCTTGTTCGGCTGCACGTCGGCCAGTGTGAACACGGGCATGGACTTGGCCGTTTGCAGATGGTTGCACACCAATCGCAGTTGCGGCTGCTCGTTCCAATTGGGCCGCAACTCGCGAATCCGCTTCGCCAGGCTGACAGCCGTGGGGAACGGGCGCAGTACGTCCACTTCCCAAAAGCCGACTTCGCGCCGCCGCAAGCGGACTTCGAACGTGTAATCGTGCTGGTCGGGGCCGCGCAGCGTGAGCACTTCGCCCACTACGGCGCCTACCGGAAACGTCCAGGCATAGCTGCCGTCTTGCGGGTACCAGACGATCGGCCAGCGCCGCCCCTCGGCGTCGCGCGGCAGATAGACAAACCGGAACGCGCCGACGTTGGACGTGCGATGCGTTCCGACCGGTCCCGACCAGGGGAACTCGCGGTTACCGTTGCCGAATGGCTCGGAGCCATTGGCCGAAATGTTGTAGTGGGCGCTGTGCACGCCGGGAAACGCGCCATCGAAGAATTGATAAGCCTTCGGCATCTCGTCTTCGGTGTAAACGATCAACTCCGGATCGGCCAGGATGCGGCGCCACTCGGGATTGTCGACCTTCGGAAAGAATTGACGCAGCAGCGCGTCACGCTGGGCGGATGCCAGGCGAAACGCTGGAACCATGTTGGCGGCGCGCCGGGTCTTGCGCCGCTGGGCGATGCTGGACAACAGTCCGCGCCTGCGCGGCGACGAAGCGCCGGTCGATTTGGCAACATCCGCCGAAGTGGTCGGCGCGGCCACTGGGGGCGAAGCAGCGGGACTGGCCGCCGTGCGCGGTTCGCCCGACGGCGCCCCACCGGCCACCGCCCCAACCGCCACGGCTGCCAACAGCAATAATACGAGCGCAGTGAATTTCATCTCGGCCTCCTTACACGCATGAGTGGCGCGCTACAGCGCGCGGCGAATCGCCGCGGGCGGTCGCACCAGGTTCTAGTTTTCCCCGCGCACAAAACGCGACGCGCGGGCGGCCACACGAATGCGGCAGACAAGACAATGCGCGGGGCGATGCAACGCTTTGCACCCGCCGCCCGCACAAACGCATACTCAGCAAGTAAACGAATACTCCGTTACGAACCTTGGCCGAAGCTTAGAGTACGCAGAATGCGAGACAACCACCCGCGGGGTGTATAATCGCCCCCCCGTTGCCTTCGATCGTCGTTACTCCTTGTTTTCACTTGTGTTATGGAATTTTCTGAAAAACGGATTCATCCGGTATTTCACCGTAAAGTGCGTCGAATAGATAAACCATTAAATTTGGCGAGTCTTCGCGCAGCACCGCGGTGGGCCCGAAGACTGGCGGCGAGCACGGATGCTTCGCGCTGATGCCAGAAACGTCTACATGTATTGTAGAAGATTAATCAGGCGGGGCCGGAGTCGCGTATCTGCTGCTCGATCATCGACCGAGCGAGACAATTATGGCGCTGCCCTGGGGTGCCAATACTGGCTCTTCCAGCAGTGGCACTCGGCGAGACCAATACGGCGGGGCGCCAACGGAGCAATCGCGTGCAGGACCGCTTAGCGCGCCATTTTCCAGCCGTCGGCGATCGTCGTTTCCTTGGGCACCACGACAATGCCGTCGCAGATCATGGCGGAGCCGTTGTCCGGGCTGGTTTCGGCACCGGAGTCGTTGGTAATGCGGGCATGGCGGCCGATGCGGCAATTCTTGTCGATGATCGCCCGTTCGATCACGGTGCCCTCGCCGATCGCCACCGGCGGAATGCCGGCGGCCGCGTCGGCCGCGATCTGGGCCGGCGTCTGAAAGAAATCGTTGCCCATCACCACCGAGTTGCGGATCGTGACGTTCTTGCCGATCTGGCAACGCAGGCCGATCACGCTGTTTTCGATGCGGGCGCCGGCGGCGATTTTGCAGCCGTCGGAAATCAGGCTCTGCGTAATCGTCACGCCGTCGACTTGCGACGGCGGCAGGAAACGGCTGCGCGTGTAAATCGGCGCCACGGCCGAGTGCAGATCGAACGGCGGATTGGGCTGCGTCAGATCCAGGTTCGCCTCGTAGAACGACTTGATCGTGCCGATGTCTTCCCAATAGCCGTCGAACAAGTGAACCTGCACGCGGTGCGTGCGGATCGACGCGGGAAAAATTTCCTTGCCGAAATCGCGGTAATCGGTCTTGGTGAGCAGATCAATGAGCTTGTCGCGGTTGAAGAGATAGATGCCCATGCTGGCCAGGCAATCGCGTCCGCGGCTGGCGACGCCGTGGGCATCGATCCACGCCGGATCGGTGTGGACCAGGGCCAACTCGGCCTCGGTCTTGGGCTTTTCCAAAAAACCCATTACGCGGCCGCTGTCGTCCAGTCGCATAATGCCGAAGCTGGCGGCCTGCTGCCGCTCGACCGGCAGCGCGGCGATCGTCACGTCGGCGCGTGACTTCTCGTGAGTGGCGAGCATGGTGTTGTAATCCATGCGGTACAACTGGTCGCCGGAGAGTACCAGCACGTGGTCGATGCCCGGCTGCTGCAAGTAGCGCAGGTTCTGGCGGACGGCGTCGGCCGTGCCCTGATACCAGTCGGCATTGTCCAGCGTTTGTTGGGCGGCCAGCAGTTCGACGAAGCCGCCGTTGAACGGATCGAACGTGTAGGTGCGGCGGATGTGCCGGTGCAAGCTCACGGAGTTGAACTGCGTGAGCACGTAAATGCGGTTCAGACCGCTGTTGAGGCAATTGGAAAGCGGAATGTCGATCAGCCGATATTTGCCGGCCAGCGGCACGGCGGGCTTCGACCGCAGCTTGGTCAAGGGATATAGCCGGGTTCCACGTCCGCCGCCCAGCACCAGCGTAATACAATTGCGCATGACAAGTTCCTCGCTTCGCTTTGCCCCGCCTGGAGGGCATCCATCACCCCCAGCGCACCGCGGTCAATCATCCTAGGGGCAATCGTCGGCCTTTGCCAGGGGCCGCCGCGAGACGGCCTTTTCCAGGTTCGAAAAAGGCCTGGCGCAGGCTGCTGATACCGTCATTTTGTCCGGCCTCGCTGGTCCAATCTCACGGCACTGCCGCGCCGCCGGGCACCTGCAGCAGGAAGAACCGCACGGCCTCTTCGGCCAGCAAGGGTGCGGCCTGAACTGAGACCGACGGATGGCCCAGCGTGCCGCCGACGACCAGGTTAATCGTTTGATTGGCGAGCAGCCGGTTGGCTTCGAGCAGCAAACCGACGGGCGTCGGGCCCGCCAGCGGGATCGCGATTGCCAGAGCGGTCGAAAGCAAGCCACTTGTGCCCTCCTGGTTGGTGCGGGCCGTGACATTCAGATTCAGCCGCAGCGTGCGCGTGATCGTGCCGTCGGCATACAGTTGCAGGCTGTCGCTGACGAGCGTGAATTTTTTGACCCGCAATACGCCCTTGCTGAAAGTGCCGACAAACCGGCCGTCGTCAAACACTGTGGCGCTGGACGCACCGCCCGACAAAAACGGCGTGACGCTGCTGAGCAGCGGCAACGACATGGCCTGCGTCCTGGAAAACCGGGCGTGGACCGTGCCGCTCAAGTCGTCGAGCGATCGCACATTCTGGCCGCTAGCCGTGACGCTGCCGCTGACCTTACCGGCGACCATCTTGCCGACCGACGAAAGCTGGCTGCTGATCGTGCGCAGATCGACGCTGGCAAAGCTGGCCGATGCCTGGATCGAAAGTTGCCCGCGAAAATCGGCTTTCAATTTGCCCGTGGCTCGGCCGCCCGCCAGCGTCGCCGCCGCCTGGCTCACCTCGGCCTGTCCGGTCATGGTGAGCGGATCAATCTCGGCCGCCAGCGAAAATCGGGCATCCGACAGCCGCACTCCGGCGAGCGCGGCGTCATTGACCACGGCCGTGCCGTAGATTTGCCAGGGGCGCGCCAGGTTGCCGCGAACCGCCAGATCCAGCGTGCCCTGCGTGGCGATCCTTCGGCCGGCCAGCGCGCTCAGCCGCGACAATTGGCCATCGATCAGCTCGAAGCTAAACGCACTGGCCCGGGGTTGGGCCAGATCGATACTGCTGGCCAAGAGCAGCGTACCGCCGGCCAGGTTGCCCTGCGCATTGACAAAGTCGACTCGCTTGGGGGTGATGCGTATGCCGCCTCCGAGCCGGCTGAGAATCACCTGGTCATTCCAATGGACGTCGGCCAACTGCCACCTGCCGCTGCCGATGATCGACTCGCCCTCGCGCGGGGCATGCACGTCGGCGGCCACGCTAAAGGTGCCGCTCAGCGGCAGCAGCGATGGTTTGTCGGCTAGCGTGGCCAATTGGTCGAGCTGCGCGCCGGCCAGTTGCCACTTGCCGGTGCCGAGCGAAAACGGCTGCTTGCCGGTCGCGGTTTTTAATTCGCCCTGAGCGCTGACGTCGCCGCCGAGCAATTCGCCGCTGGCCTGGTAACTGAGATCGCCCTGGCGATAGTCGGCCTTGGCGCTCAGCGTGCCGAGATAGGCCTTGCCCGCTTTGATCTCGGGCATCTTGACCTCGGCGTGTGCCTGCCAGGCGTTTGGATGAGGAAGCTGGCCGCGGGCGATTTCCAAATTCAGATGGCCGTCAGCCACCGCCGCCAGATGGCCCGGCGCATAGCCCAGCGACGAAGCCAGCCGCGCGAGATTGACGCCTTGCACCTTGGCCTGCAACCGGCTGGCGTCGTCGAGATTGATCGTGCCCGAGGCCGAAGCGCGGCCTTCATAGAGATCCGCTTCGGCAGTAGTCAGTTCGACGCGGCGACGATCGAAACGGGCCGCGAGCGTCGCTCGCTCGATCTTGAGCCGGTCGGCGACGACTTGAGTGGCGGCAACGCTTGCTTTGCCGGTGACCGTCAGCGGCTCGAGCGTACCCTGGACATCGACGAGCCCGGCAAGCTGGCCGGCGATGGTGTTGCCCGGCTGGCCCGGCCTGGCCGGCTGTGCCAGAGCGGCCAATACCGCCAGGTTCGCCTTGGTGATTTGCAAATGCGCGGTGTAATCCATTGGTGCCGACAGGCCGACTTGCGCGCTGATCTGCATCGCGCCCATCGGGCCTGTCAATTCAATGCGCGCGGCTTCGAGCTTTTGCTCGCGCAAACCGAAGTCGGCGGCGAATTGGCCCAAATCGTACGTGCCCAAACCCAGCCCCGCGATTTGTGCGTGCCCTTCGGCGGTCCAGTCGGACCACTGGGTCAGCCGTCCGGCCGGAACGCGAAGCTGCACGCTGCCGGTCGTGCGGCCGCGCACGCCGACCGACAGTTGCGGAGCGAGCGGCGTCAGCGCCGCAAGATTGAGCCCCTGCCAGCGCAATGCGGCGTCGCCGGAGCCAGTGGCAGGCGAAAGCGAAAGTGTGGCGCTGCCGGCGGCTTGCCCACCGAAGAGCAACGCCTGGAAATCCTCGACGCGAAGAGCCTCTTGCGAGCCGCGATAGACAAAGCTCACGCGGTCGACCGCAATGGGCCCGAGCCTGGCGCCTTGAGCCAGAAAACCGCCGGCGGCTCGCACCTCAAGTGGCTGGAGCGTGCCCTCAAGACTCGTGCGCACGCTAAATCGACCGGCAACATTCAGCGGTGGGTGCAGCCTGCCGGGCAACGAATTGAAGCGCGACAGGTCGCCATTGACGAGCTCCAGATTCACCGTCGAGCGATAGGGCGCGGCCAGCTCCAGGCTCAGCGAGCCGGTCGTGCGTCCACCGTCCAGGTCGCCGGCCAGGTTCGAGACCACGAGCCGGCCGGCTGCCAGTTGGAATGCCGCGGCCGTTTGATTGCTCGTCCAAGCGTAGACTTGCACGGCGCTCAGCGCGATCGATCCGCTGACCGACCAGGCTGGCACGTCGCGCAACCGAGCCAGCGGCACTTGCGCGCTGACGCGTCCCGCGGCTACTCCGGAAATGGGCACTGGCAAGGCGACCGCTGCGGCGATCTTGCCGATCTGTATTCCCGACCAGGCAAAATCCATCGCCAACTGGCCGGTGCTGGCCAGCGGCAAGCCGAGCGATCCGTTGATCGTCCCGCCGTAGAGCCCGATTTGCAGATTTCGCAGTGCCACATTGCTGCCGTCGGTCGCCAGATCGCCTTGCAGCCGGTCGATGTTCATGGGCCCCAGGGCGAGTTCGCTGGCTTGAATCCTGCCGGCAGCCGTGCGCAGTTGCATCGGGGCCAACGTGCCGGAAGCCTGCGCCGAGAGTCGGGCCTGCCCCTGGGGCGTCCAGGGGAGCGTGACGAATTTTGCCAGCCACGGCTGCCAGGTTTGCAGGCGCGGAAGCGAGAGCACAAGCGACGTTTGAAATGTGTACGGCGCGACGGCTTGAACCTGCCCGGTGCCGTCCAGCAACGCATCGCCCGAGTTGGCGTGCAGTCGGGTGAAGTCGAGCCGACCGTCATGAAGTTGGAATTGTGCCTCGGCTTCCAGCGGCGGAGCGCCGGGAATCTCCAGCCGCGACACGGCTGCTTGCCCCTCGATGCGCCAGGCGGTCGGCGTTTTCAGATCGGTGACTGGAGCGGTGGCCGAAACGTTGCCGTGGATTTGGCCCGTCGCGCCTTGGAGACTCGGCATCGCGACCACCAGCCGATCGACGAGCAAGTCCTGCACGCGCAGATTCAGACGCAGGTCGCCTCGCGGGATCAACTGCATCTGACCGCTGCCGGCAATCTGCCCGGAAGGTGCTGCTTGATCGCCCTGCGACGCCAGCTCAAAACGGAAATCGGCCAACTCGAGCACGCCGTCGCCATAGCTAATCCGCGCATGCACGGCGCGCAGGTCCTGGCCCGCAATTAGCAGGCGGTCGGAGTCGATGGTGGCGCTGACGCGATAATCGCTGCCGCGAAATAGCTCCCGTATCGGCACGGTCACGTCGACGCGTGTCGTCGCCTTGCCGGAGATCTCGATCGGCACTTTCAGCCCGAAGCGCTCCAAGCGTCGCAAGAGCTTCGCGATGTCGGTATTGCGAAACGAGAAGTGCGTATGAAATTGCCGGCGTTTAGCAGGAGCCGGGGCCGGAAGCATTTGTGCATTGCCCACCGGAGCCGGCAGCGTGGCGTCCGGAGCGGCGGGGTTTTGAGCGGCTGCCGGTCCCGCGCAGCACAGCAGCAGTGCGCCGGCCAAGAGCCGGCAGGATCGCAACATCGACATGAGCACCGTTCCGCAATCGCACACGAGATCGCCCGCTCAATTGTACTTTGCGGGCGAGGGCAACAATCGAGCCGCGTGCTTGAATTTTGCGGAATTTCGTCGCGATTATTGCTGGATTAGCGGAGCGTGCAGCTCTTCGGCCGGATGCGAGATGACGGTGCCCTGCTCGCTGACGATCGTCGACGGAGTGCTGGGCGTGACCGTCGGCAGGTAGGGAGCCTCGGTCGGATCAAGGCAAGGGCATTGCACGCCGCAGCACATGGGACAGCTCTTCTTATGCAGCGGCAGCAGTTGTTCGCACAGCGAACGCGTGGCGACGTACACGCGGTCGCCGGGCATGATCTGGTAGTTGGTCGAAGTGTCGCCCAACTGCACGATTTGGCGGTAGCAGATCGGCAGCACCATGCGGCAACTGCCTGGCGGCGTCGGCCGAGTCAGGATGATGTCGCACTGGGCGGCTTTGTCCGACAATCCGCCGGCGGCCAGAATGGCATCGAGCACCGTTTCGCGGCCGATGAGCGGGAACGAGCCGGGCGAATTGACTTCGCCCAGCACGTAGTACATGGCGCTGGTGGGATTGACCAAACGCACGTTGATCGGCGCCGGCTGTTTGTCGACCGCTTGGATGGCCGCCGCGACGGCCGCTTCGATTTCTTCGATGCTCTTGCCGGCCACGACCAGCCGGCCGTATTTGTTCAGGTCGATCGTGCCGTCGGCCAGCACCGTTTGATCCGTCGGAAAGCGCAAAGGCGATTCCAAGCTGGCCGGCTCGATCACGATCGAGTCGCCGCACTGCACCACAAACGTGCTCAGCACGGTCTTTTCCAGTTCACGCGGCAGCGGAGCCATTCGCGGCGGCGCGCGGCGCACTTGCTCGGTGGCCGAGAGCAGAAAGTCACCCGCTGGAAACAGCGTCAGGCTGCTACAACCGCTGGAGCATCCAAGCAGCAATGCCAGCAGCAAGCAGGAGCCAGACAACGATCGGCGAGCAAGGGCTTGATACATACGATCCATCGTCCGTGAAGCCAGCCCCGAAAAATCTAGGTTTCCAGAGTGCCCCTGAAACTGAGGCACTCTGGTGGAGCGATCTATCGGCCGATCGCCTCCAGGAACTTGAACGTTTCAATTGGATCTTTCTTCCCGGCGTGCTGGCGCTGCTGGCGCGGAACACTACTTGGAAGCGTCGGGAGGCTCGTCCTTGGCATCGCGGAATTCGGCGATCTTCTCAGGGTCAACGACGACTTCGAGCGTCAGCCCCTCGTAGTTCACGCTGCCCACTTTTCCAAAATCGATGGCCGAAAGCAGGGCCTGAAAATCGTTCACCGGCGCAAACAGTACGTGGGCTCTGCCTTGCCATTTGCCCACGTAGCATAGCGGGTGGCGGATGCTTGAATCGGCGACGGCGAGTTCGGCGTACCTTTCCAATTTCGTCGCTAGTCCACGGCTCGAGGCGCTGCCGACATGTGTCATGCGCATCACCAGCACGCGGTATTCGCCAAACTGCTGGCAGGCGCTTTCGGCCACTTCCTCGAATTGGTCGATTCCCGATCCTAAGATCGTCGTGCCCCAACCGAGGCCCATCCGATATGCCGGATTGAATGCGAGCGGGGGCTGTTTTTGTTGCCCCGGCTGCATCCGACTGGCCCAATAGCCGTAGCGGCCGAACAATCGCGGCGCCTTGACATCAGCCAGCAAGGCCAGGCTGTGGGGCATCGCGCCCCGGAGCGCGCGGTCTTGCGCGATCCGCAACAAATGTCCCCCAATGACCGCGTCGGCCTTGGTTTGCGCGGGCGACTCGCTTGTCCGTCGGTATACGGCCTTGGAGACGGATCCGAGCTGTTTATGCCGCGACTTGAACGCCTGGAGGGTCGGCACCTGGGCCTCAAGCTGACGACCGGCCGTAAGTGCACTCGATTGATCGCGGACTCGGGCGAGCGCTGTAGCGATGCTGAGTTTGAAGTCCAACGCGTCGGCGCCAAGGCTTTCCACGGTGTCGTGAAAAACGAGGGGCGCATACCACGGTACCTCATCTGGGCCGGCTTCAACGCGTGATGCAAGCAGTTTGCTTTCGGCGGCCGACGCCTCTGCCACCCGAGCTAGCGCCGCGCTAATTGCGGGTGTGCCCAAACGGTCTGGCCCAATGGCGACGGCAAGTCTCTGCGCGCGCCGGCGGACATTCGGCAAAACATCGCCAAACTTATCCGCGATGTGCTTTACATCAGCCCGCGACGGCGGCGGCAACTTCCCCGTTCGCTCGGCTAACTGAGCAAACTGCTCAGAGAGCAACATAAGCCCCGGCGCCTGCCCATCGGCATCGCCGTTGGCTTCGATCGTCGCCAGCGCACCGGCGACGCGTTCATTCAGTCGCGCCAAGTCGGCGACCACGCTCGATAATGAGTCGTCCGTCGTCCCTCCACGCCCGCATCCCGTGAGACACAAGAGCCCTGCCAATGCCAGCCGCAGCATGCTCGCCCAAGTCAATCGACGTTTGACCAATGGCGATCCTACGGCGCTCATCACAGTATGTTGCCAGCTAATCGCCGGGCTGTAAAGCCGCGGGAATCGATGCGAATCGGCTGGACGAAAAGGTGCGCAGCTTGCCGCTTTCGAGCGTGGCGATGTAAGCGGCCGCGCCGGCCGTCTGCTCGACCAGGGCGATGCCTTTGGCCGGCCCCAGCACGCAGGCCGCAGTGGCCAGGCTGTCGGCCGTGATGCAGTCGCCAGCGATCACGGTAACGCTCGAACGCATGGTGAGCCCCAAGCCGGTGTGCGGATCGACAATGTGCGAATAGCGGTGGCCGCCCAACTCGACGTATTGCCAGGCGTCGCCCGAAGTGGTCACGGCCGCATGGGCCAGCAGCAAGTAGCGCGTCGGCGGGCCGGTGCGGCTTTCCAGCGGTGCGATGCCGATCTTCCAGCCCGGCTGGTCAGGGGGAGGGTCGCCAACCAGAATATCGCCGCTGGCGTCAATCAGTGCTTGGCGGATGCCATGTTTGGCCAGCACCTTCATGGCTTCGTCGCATGCGTAGCCGGCGGCAATGCCGCCGAGGTCCAGCCGCATGCCCGGGCGAGTAAGCTGAGCCGTGTGGCCGGCCGGGTCGAGCTGCAGGAATTGATAACCCACCGATTGGGCGGCCGCTTGCAGTCGCTCGCGCGGCGGAAACTGCTTTTCGCGGCGGGCGCGACGCCAGAGCTTGACATAAGGGCCTACCGTTATGTCAAAAGCTCCGCCGCTGCGGGCCGAAAGCTCTTGCGCCGATCGGAGCACGGCCCACAGGTCCTGGCTCACCGGCACCTTACGGCCGCTCCCCGCCGTGTCGCTGAGCTGCGATAGTTCACTGTCGGGATCGTAATCGCTCATGGTCCGGTTCAACTGGCGAAACCGGGCCCAAACCGCCTCAGCCGCAAGGTTTGCGGACCGCTCGTCGGCTGAATACAATACCAACTCCACCGGGGCGCCCATCTGGTTCTGCCGAAAGCTGAACCGATGGAGCGTTTGGGCCTCGGACGGGTCTGCCGCCAGCGTGGCGCGCAGGACCGTCAGCAGAACGGCGCTGCCGAGCAAGACAGCGCTGCCCGGCACGGTGGTGCGTCCCGCCTTCCATAGCCGCCAAGCCGCAGTCGGCCGCATGCGGCGCCTGCCCGTACCCGTTCGATCGTTCGCCAAAGGCCTGTTGACGAGAAGCATTTGTCCGGCAACCGTGAAATCCCGTGGATGTGAGCCGCCCATGTGTAACCTAATTGTGCGAGAGTCCAAGTGCCACTGCTGGCTGGGCCTGCTGGCCGCCGCTTTGGCCATTTTGGTTTGGTCGCCGACGGCCCGCGCGGCCGACACGGCTGCCGGCGTAGCCCATGCGTCGGCCGCCAACCAAGAGGAGATGAAGCCCTACACGGACGTGATTGGCGGCACGACCGTTAAGTTCGACGTGCTGCCGATTCGCGGCGGCAAGTTTCTGATGGGCAGCCCCAAAAGCGAGGCAGGCCACCAGGACGACGAGAGCCCGCAGCATGAAGTCGAGGTCGCGCCGTTCTGGATGGGCAAGTACGAAGTGACGTGGGACGAGTACGAAGTCTTCATGTTCAACCTGGACATCGCGCGGCGCGCTGCCACGGGCCAGCAGGCGTCGGAACTGGACAAAACGGCCGACGCCCTCACGCGCCCCACCAAGCCGTACACGGACATGACCTTCGGCATGGGCAAGGAAGGCTATCCAGCGATTTGCATGACGCAGTATGCCGCGAAGAAATACTGCGAGTGGATCAGCGCCAAGACCGGCCGCTTCTATCGCCTGCCGACCGAGGCCGAATGGGAATACGCCTGTCGGGCCGGCACCAAGACGGCCTACAGCTTCGGCGACGATGCTTCGAAGCTGGGCGACTACGCCTGGTATTACGACAATAGCAACGAGACGAGCCACCCGGTGGGCAAGAAAAAGCCCAATCCCTGGGGCCTGTACGACATGCACGGCAACGTCAGCGAGTGGTGCGCCGATCAGTACGTGGCGGACTTTTACGAGAAGCAGGCCGGCAAGCTGGCGAAGGATCCATTCGCAGTCCCCAAGCTGGTCGAACCGTGCGTCGTGCGCGGCGGCTCGTGGGACGACGATCCCGAGCGGCTGCGCAGCGCGGCGCGGCGCGGCTCGGAGCAAGAATGGAAGCAGCAAGATCCTCAAATTCCGCAAAGCATCTGGTACTATACGGACGCCTTGTTCGCCGGTTTTCGCGTGGTCCGGCCCTTGAGCGAGCCGCCGGCAGCGCAGAAAAAGCTTTATGGCGCGGAAGACACGCCGCACTGATTCCCCCCAAGACGCTCTCGCCTTTTTCGCCTTCTTCCTTTGGAGAAATGAACCATGAGTGAAGCCCAAACACCGGTTTCGCCGCCGTTGGCCTCGCGGCGCGATTTTCTCGGCACTTCGGCCGCGGTGGCCGTCGGCGCCGGATTGGCCGGCAGCCTGTCGCTAGGCCGTGCGGCCCATGCCGCCGGCGACGACACGATCAAGATCGGCCTGATCGGCTGCGGCGGCCGCGGCACGGGCGCGGTCCGCGATGCGCTGGAAACCGGCGAGCGGCTCAAAGTGGTGGCGATGGGCGATGCTTTCGAGGACCGCCTTGCCAGTTCACTGAAGAACTTGGAGAACTTGCGAAAAGACGAAAAATACAAGGACAGTATCGACGTGCCCAAGGAACGGCAGTTCGTCGGCTTCGATGCCTATAAGCAGGTGCTCGAGGCCGGTGTCGATCTGGTGATCCTGGCCACTCCGCCGGGCTTCCGCCCGATTCATTTCCAGGCGGCCATCGAGGCCGGCAAGCACGTATTCATGGAGAAGCCCGTCGCCACCGACGCGGCCGGCGTGCGGCAGGTGTTGGCGGCGGCCAAGGTGGCCAAGGAAAAGAATCTGGGCGTCGGCGTCGGTTTGCAGCGCCGCCACCAGGCTCATTACATCGATGCCATGCAGCGCCTGCACGACGGCGTGATCGGCGACGTGCTCTACAGCCGCGTGTACTGGAACGGCACTCCCCCCTGGGTCCGCCCGCGGGTCGACCTGGAGAAGCAGTACAAGCGCAAGCTGACCGAAATGGAATACCAGATGCGCAACTGGTACTACTTCACCTGGCTGTGCGGCGACAACATCTGCGAGCAACACATCCACAACCTGGACGTGGGCAACTGGTTCAAAGGCGCGTACCCTGTCATGGCCAGCGCCCTGGGCGGCGCCCAGGTGATGAAGGGCGCGGACTACGGCGAAAAGTTCGACCATCATGCGGTCGAGTACGTCTTCGCCGACGGCACGCGGATGTTCAGCCAGTGCCGCCAGATTCCCGGCTGTTGGAACTCGGTGACTGAACATTTCCACGGCACCAAGGGCACGGCCAAACTGGATGGCAACGGCGGCGAAATCGTGATCGCCGGCGGCGAGACGATCCAGCTCGGCAACAGCGGACGTGGCCGCGGCCGCAAGCGCGATCCGATGGCCAACCCCTACCGCGTCGAGCACGCCGACCTGCTGAAGAGCATCCGCAGTGGCAGCCCGGAAAACGAGGCCGAGCGCGGGGCACTGTCGAGCATGACGGCCATCTTGGGCCGCATGGCGAGCTTCTCGGGCAAGGAAGTCGCTTGGGACAAGGCGCTCAACTCGCAGTTGAACCTTGTGCCCACCGAGTTCGGCTGGGATGTTTCTCCCCCGGTGCCGTCGATGGCCATGCCGGGTCAGACGCAAGTGGTCTAGCCAATCGCCGCCAGCGGTTGACGCTGAAAAAAATCAAACCGGCCGCCGGAGCCAAACTCCGGCGGCCGGATGTTTTTTTTCAGTGTAGCGATCCCACCGCCCAAGCGAGACGACTGGTAGTGATCCGTGCTAAGATCGCTGGCCGGAGGCGCGCGTTCCCATCCATAATCCCGCCAGGTGACGCATGCGATTGAACTGGTTTTCAATTTTGGGCCTGCTGCTCGTTCCGGTCCTCCCATGTTTGGCGCAGCAACCCGAGCCACCGCGTTATGCGGGTGCGACGCCGTCGGGCTTTCTGCTGCCCAACGGTTGGACCCTCTCGCCGGCCGGCGAACAACTGGTGCTTTCCGACCTACCGCTGAATATCCTGCCCTTGACCACCAGCGGCGAGGCATCGCCGCTCGGCGGCCGGGCACTGGTGGCCACCAGCGGCTACAACGCGCATGAGCTGGTGCTCGTCGATTTCGCTGCCCACAAAGTGCTCGATAGGCAAACGGTTCCGCAAAGCTGGTTCGGACTGGCTGCCGACGCGAAGTCGGGCCGCGTCTGGTGGTCCGGCGGCGGCAGCGGGCTGATCCATGTATTCCGTATCGAGGGCGATCGCCTTGTGGCCGGCCAGCCGATCGAGCAACCGGCGCCGGCGGTCGCCAACGATCCGAAGACCGGCAAACCGCTGAAAATGCTTCGGCCCTTTCGCACTGGGTTGTGCTACGACCCGCAAGGGCAACTGCTCTTGAGCTGCGTACTGCCGGCTGAGGGCAAGAACCAGTCACTGGCTTGGGATACAACGCCGGCGGCTAACCAGCAGCCCCCTTCGACGCGCGGCACGCTGGAGTGGCTCGCGGCCGACAGTGGCAAAGGCGAGCGGCGCGCGTCGGCCGGCATGCGTCCCTATGATGTCGTCGTCGCCCGCAACGGACTGGCCTATGTCTCCGATTGGGCTGGCAAGTGCGTACACTTGTTTCAGCCGGTCGACGGCCGGGTGCTCGGCAAGATCACGGTGGGCGAGCATCCCAATCAGATGGCCCTCCACCCGCGCGACGATCGGTTGTTCGTGGCCTGCGCGTCGAGCAACTGCGTCTCGGTCATTGACACGCGCCGCGGCGTGGTCGAAGAGACGATCATGACGGCCCTGTTTCCGCTGGCCCCCGAAGGCAGCACGCCCGACGCCCTGGCCGTGGCTCCCGATGGTCTGGCGCTTTACGTTGCCAATGCCGACAATAATTGCATTGCGGTCGTCGATATTTCCAATCGCCGCCGCAGCCAGGTGCAGGGCTTCATTCCCACCGGTTGGTATCCCACGGCCGTGGCCCTCGGCAACAGCAAGACCCTGCTCGTGGCCGTGGGCAAGGGCAACGAGACGCGGCCCAATCCCATTACGGCGGTGCCGGAAAAGTCTGAGAAAGGCAAGCCGGCCCGCAAGACGTATCCGTATATCGGCAAGACGCTGTCCGGGGCGCTGTCGATCGTGCCGCTGCCCGACGAGCGTCAACTGGCCGCGTACACCGAAACCGTGTACCGGAACTGCCCCTATTCCGACAAGCTGCTTTCGGCCGCCCCGTATCCGCACAAGACGGCGATTCCCACGCAGGTCGGCGACCCTTCGCCGATCAAGCACGTGATTTACATCATCAAAGAGAACCGCACCTACGACCAGGTGCTGGGCGACATGCCGCGCGGCAACGGCGATCCGTCGCTCGTGATGTTCGGCCAGCAGGTGACTCCCAACCATCACAAGCTGGCCTCCGAGTTCGTGCAGTTGGACAACTTGTATTGCAACGGCCACGTCTCGGCCGACGGCCATCCGTGGTCGACGATGGCCTACAACACCGATTACATCGCCCGCAATTGGGCCCTCACGTATTCCAAGCGCGTGGGCATCGAAGACGACGACGACGGCGACCTGGCCAATGCGCCCGGCGGCTACTTGTGGGATGCCTGTGCCCGGGCCGGTCTCTCGTATCGCAGCTACGGCGAGTTCGGCGGCCGCGTCAGCCAGCCGGACGGAAACGTGCGGATGGAAGGCAAGGTGCCGGGACTGGTGGGGCACATGAGCCCGCGCTACGGCCTGCCGGCGGCCAAGGGGCGATCGGTTCGCGACAGCGATCGGCTGGCCGTGTTTCTGGAAGAATTCGCCGAGTACGAAAAAAATGGCGATCTGCCGCGGTTCATCGTCATGAGCCTGGGCGAAGACCACACCAGTGGAACCACGCCCGGCGCTTTCACGCCGCAAGCCTGCGTCGCCAGCAACGATTTGGCGCTGGGCCGGCTGGTCGAAGCGGTCAGCCACAGCAAGTACTGGCCGAAGATGGCCATCTTCGTGATCGAAGACGACGCCCAGAATGGCCCCGACCACGTCGACGCGCACCGCACCGTGGGCCTGGTCATCAGCCCCTACGTGCGCCGCAAGCAGCTCGATAGCTCGCAGTACAGCACGGTGAGCATGCTGCGCACAATCGAGCTGATCCTGGGCCTGCCGCCCTTGAGTCAATTCGACGCGGCAGCCCGGCCCATGTTCGCCGCCTTTAGCGACCAGCCCGATCTGACGCCCTACAAGCACGAGCCCGCGCGGATCGACTTGGAAGCCAAGAATTCGAAGCTGGCGTACGGCGCCGAGCGCTCCAGCCGAATGGATTTTGCCGAGTACGACAAGATCGACGATTTCGAGCTGAACGAAATCCTCTGGCGCTCGATCAAAGGCCCCGACGCTCCCCTGCCGCCCGCCGTCCGTCGCGCCATCGCCTATCGCACAGAGGCGCGGCCAAAGTAGCAGGCATACTCCGTATGCCGTCGCTCGATAGCGGGCGATTTGCAAAGCGAGAGATCTTTCCCGCGGCAGTTACGGCACAGCGGAGTGTGCCTACTACTTTAGCCGAACAGTTCCGTTCGGACTTTGGCTTCGCCTTCGGGGCCGATCAAGCGCTGCTGCAGGCCCTGGTAGGGGAATGTAAACTTCCAGGGGTCGAGGCCGAGCAGGTGCAGGATGGTGGCTTGCAGGTCGTGGATGCTCATCGGGTTCTCGACGACGCGATAGCCCAATTCGTCGGTCTGCCCCAGCGAAATGCCGCCGCCGATGCCGCCGCCGGCCATCCAGATGGTAAAGCTGTGCGGATGATGGTCGCGGCCCAAAAACTTCGAGCCGCCGCGCTCTTCGTTCAGTGGCGTACGCCCGAACTCGCCGCCCCAGACCACGAGCGTTTCGTCCAGCAGACCGCGCTGCTTGAGGTCGCGGATCAGCGCCGTGACGGGCCGGTCCATCTCGCGGCATTTTTCCGGCAGATGGTGGACGATGTCGCCGGCTTTGCTGGTGCCGTGGCAGTCCCAGCCCCAGTCGAACAACTGCACGTAGCGCACGCCCTGCTCGACCAGCCGCCGGGCCAGCAGGCAGTTGTTGGCAAACGACGCTTCGCCCGGCTTGCTGCCGTATTGCTCGAGCACCTTCGCCGGCTCGCGCGCGATGTCCATCACCTCCGGCACGGCCGCCTGCATGCGGAAGGCCAGTTCGTACTGACTGATCCGCGTCAGCGTCTCGGGATCGCCAAAATCGCGCAGCTCGAGTTCGTTCAGATCTTTGAGCGCGTCGAGGCTGCGGCGGCGCACTTGCCGGCTCATGCCCTTGGGATCGGAAACATACAGGATCGGCTCGCCGGTCGTGCGGCATTGCACGCCTTGGTAGACCGAAGGCAAAAAGCCGGTGCCCCACAGGCTCTTGCCGCCCGTGGGATCCGTGCCGCCGCTGACCAGCACGACGAAGCCAGGCAGGTCCTGGTTCTCGGACCCCAAACCGTAAGTAATCCACGAGCCCATCGCCGCCTGGCCGAATTGCTGCGAACCGGTGAACAGCAGCAGTTCCGCCGGCGCGTGATTGAACTGGTCGGTGTGCATCGAGTTAACGATGGCCAGCTCGTCGGCGAGGCTGGCGATGCCTGGCAACAGCTCGCTGATCCACGCCCCGCCGCGGCCGTGCCGCTTGAACTTGAAGGGAGTGCCCAGCAGCTTGGGATGCCCCTTGATGAAAGCGAACCGCTCGTTCTTCAAAAACTCGTCGGGGCAGGGCTGCAGGTTCATTTCCACAAGCTTCGGCTTGTAGTCGAACATATCGTGCTGCGGCGGCCCGCCGGACATGTGCAAATAGATGACGTTCTTAGCCCGAGCGGCAAAGTGCGGCTTGCGCACGGCCAGCGGCCGATCCATCGAGGGGGCCGCTTGTGCCCGGCGGCCATCGAGCATGCCCAGCGCAATCGCTCCCAGCCCGACTTGCGACGCGCCGAGAAAATGCCGTCGCGTCATATGCCGCGCTTGCTGCCAATTCGGTTGCATGGCGATCATCCTTTGGTCAAAACGCCGTCGAGGTTCAACAGCACGCCGGCCACCACGGTCCAGGCAGCCAGCTCGGCCGGCTCCATGTCCTTGGGCAGCGGTCCGAGCGGGTCGGTGGCCACTTCCGTCGCGGCCTTGGCATCGCGGGCGTATTGCTCGCGCTCGCTTTGATACAAGGTGGCCAGCCGGATGACTTGGGCTTCTTCCGGCTCGCGAATCAAACACAGCCGCAAGGCCCAGCGAATGCGATCTTCCGGATTCGAGCCTCCTTCGCGCACGATGCGCCGGGCCAAAGCCTGGGCCGCTTCGACATATACCGGATCGTTGAGCGTCACCAAGGCTTGCAGCGGCGTGTTGGTGCGGATGCGGCGCATGGTGCACAGCTCGCGGCTAGGCGCGTCGAACGTGGCCATCGAAGGATACGGCACGCTGCGCCGCCAGAACGTGTACAGCCCGCGACGATAACGATCCTCGCCTTGGCTTGTGGCCCATGTCCGCTGGCCATTGAAGGCCACCTGCCACAGCCCCGGCGGCTGTGGCGGAAACACGCTCGGGCCATACAGCTTGTGGCTGAGCAAGCCGGCCAACGCCAGCGACTGGTCGCGAACCATTTCCGCTTCCAGCCGGAACCGCGGCCCACGGGCATAGAGGCGGTTTTGCGGATCGCGGGCCAGCAGCGCGGGCGTGACGCGCGAGCTTTCCCGGTACGTGGACGAAAGCACCATCACGCGCAGCAATTGCTTGATGTCCCAGCCGCTAGCCGTGAACTCGGTGGCCAGCCAATCGAGCAACTGCGGATGCGTCGGCGGCGCCCCCTGCGAGCCAAAATCTTCTTCCGTTTCGACCAGCCCGCGACCGAACAATTGCGACCAGAAGCGGTTCACGGCCACCCGAGCCGTAAGCGGATTGGCCGGATCGACCAGCCAGCGGGCCAGCCCCAACCGATTGTGCGGCACGCCAGCCGGCCACGGCGGGAGTGCGGCGGGCAAGTCCGGCTCGACACGCTCGCCGCGGACCATGAAGTTGCCTTTGACCAGAATAAACGTCTCGCGGTGTTTCTCGGCTGGCAGCTCGCGCATGATCGGCAGCGTCGGCGGCTTGGGTCTCGATTTCTCGGCGGCTGCCAGATCGGCCCGCACGCGCGCCAGCGCGGGCGCGATCGAGCGGTAATAAGTGGCGAGCTGATCGAGTTGCTTCGGCGTGCGCTTGGCGACGGGAACTTGCAACGCAGCCGCCACGGCGTTGGGCATGCTCTCGCGCTGCCGACGATGCGGATCAAACGTTGTCGAAAGCTGGACACGGCAAGCCGGATGCGCGGCCTTTTCGGCTATCAATTGAATCTGAAATTCCAGCTTGAATTGCCCGGCGATCGGGCCATCGAGCGTGTAAGTCGTCTGTCCGGCAGTTCCGCCCTTCGTCGGCTTGAGCGGCACGTCGGCCAGCTCCAGCAGCTTGATTTCTTGGCTCAGCTTCGGCGCTTCGTTGAATTGGCGTTCGAAGATCGGTTTTCGTTTCTTGTCCAACAGCCGCAGGCGATAGCCGGCCAGGCGGCCGCCGCTACCCTGGTCGACGCGGTTCCAGACGACCACGCGGCCGATCGGCTGCTCGCTGCCCAAATCGACTTCCCACCAGGGGCTCTGCTGCGTCTCCGTATGCGCAACGCTGCGGGCGGAGAACTGGCCATCGGTATTGCCATCGATTGCCAGCCGGGCGACCGCGGGCTTATACGTGCTCGATTGCGTGGCCTTGCCCTTGAGCGCCAGGTTCACCGGCTCGGCCTTCGCATCAGCGGCCGCCGGGCCGAAGACTTGCACTTCGGCCAGCGAGAGGATTTTGTTCTCGCCCGGCAACTCGATTTGCACGTATCGGGCCGCCGGCGGCGTGACGGGCTTTGCCCGCAGCGTGCAACTGGCGATTGCGGCTTTGGACTTCGAACCGGCAGGCAGCAATTCGAGCCGCACGGCGCTCACCTCGGATGCCGGCAGCTCGAATTCAATCGTATGAGATTTATCGTCGGCTTTCGCTTCGGCAGGCGGCGCGAGCGGCTTCCAGACCTCCACAGGGGCAAGCGACGCTTCCCATTTTTGCTGGGCGGCGGCCAGCTCGGGTGTCGACGTGGCGAGTTGCTTTTGCAATTGGGCAATTCGCTCGTCGGCGCGGCGGATTTGCTCGATGGTTTCGGCGGGCGGGGCGAGCATGGTCGGCTCTTCGTCGCCGCGGTCGGCATCGGCCGATTGATTGTAGATGGCAAAAAGCTGGTAATACTCGCGCTGCGCCAGCGGATCGTACTTGTGGTTGTGGCATTTGGCGCAGCCCATCGTCAGGCCCATCCACACCTGCATCGTCGTGTCGACGCGGTCTTTGATCGCCTCGACGCGAAACTCCTCGTCGTCCGTTCCGCCTTCGGTATTGGTGAGCGTGTTGCGATTGAACGCCGTGGCCATGAGCTGCTCGGGCGTGGCCCCCGGCAACAGATCGCCGGCCAGTTGCTCGATCGTGAACTGGTCGAACGGCAAATTGCGGTTGAACGCGCCGATGACCCAATCGCGGTAGCGCCAGATGGTTCGCAGGGCATCGGATCCGTAGCCCTGCGAGTCAGCATACCGGGCCAGATCCAGCCAGAGCCGGGCCCAGCGCTCGCCATAGGCCGGATCGGCCAGGAATCGCTCGACCAGCCGCGCGTAAGCATCGACGCGGCGGTCATTGACGAAGCGGTCGACCTCGGCCGGCGTGGGCGGCAAGCCGCGCAGGTCGAGGCTCAGCCGGCGGATCAGCACATGCCGATCGGCCTCCGGCGAGGGATGCAAGCCGGCCTGCTCGATGCGGGCCAGAATGAAGCGGTCGAGGTAATTCGCCGGCCAGGCAGCATCCTTCACCATTGGCAGCGGCGGACGCACCGGACGCACCAGCGACCAATGCTCGGCATACGGCGCCCCGGCGGCGATCCACCGCTCCAGCAGCGACACCTCGTCGGCATCCAAGGCCGGGCCGATATTCGGCGGCGGCATCCGCACGTCGGGATCGGACGACTTAATGCGGGCGAGCAGCTCGCTTTCGGCCGGTTTGGCCGCGACGATGGCCGTCGAACCGCTCTCCAACTCGTGCGTGGCCGAATCCCGCACGTCGAGCCGCAGGCCGGCCTCGCGGTGCTTTTCGTCCGGCCCATGACAAGCGAAGCAATGCTTCGAGAGCAGCGGCCGGATATCGCGGTTGAAGTCCGGCTCGGCCGCGCCGGCCCATGGCATCTGGCTCACGGCCGCACCCAGCAAAACCAACATGGCGGCCACACGGTTCATAGGGGCGCAGACTCCAAAGGGCAGGGCAGCGGCAGGCCAAGGCGTGCTGGGCAGGCAGGTCCACTTAATCTAACATGATTTGCACTTAGCGAGAACCAATTTTCATGCTGGCGGCCATGCCGAAACTTAGCCCCGGGGCTTGCTCCGGGCTGTCCTTGTTCAAACCAAACCCCCAAAGCCAGCCATGCGCAAGATCATCGCGGGCCGAACGATCGAGTTGTCTCAGGGCGATATCACCGAACAGACCGTCGACGTGATCGTTAACGCGGCCAATAGCCGGCTGGCCGGTGGTGGCGGCGTGGACGGGGCTATTCACCGACGGGGCGGCCCCGACATCATGGCCGAGACCGATCGCCTTTATCCGCAGGGCTGCCCCACCGGCTCGGCCGTCATCACCGGCGCGGGGCGGCTGCCGGCCAAACACGTTGTCCACACCGTCGGCCCCGTCTGGGCCGGTGGGCGGAGCGGCGAAGATCAACTCCTGGCCTCGGCCTATCGCCATTCGCTCGAACTTGCCGATCAGCACGATGCCAAAACCATCGCGCTGCCGGCCTTGAGCACCGGGGCGTATGGCTATCCGCTCGATTTGGCCAGCCGTGTGGCGCTGAACACGGCGATCGAATTTCTCCAGCAGGCGAAGAGCGTGGAGCTGGTGCGGTTCGTGCTGTTTGGCGCGGGGGCCTACGGCGCGTTTGCCCAGGCGCTCGAAGAGCTGACTGGCACATCGTAGACGTCCGCTCCGCCGCGACGAAGCAGCGGAACAACTCGGCTTGGCGCTTGGCGGGTCGCGCCGCGGATTCTCTGCATCCCGGCGGAGCGGGATGCGTACGGTGGGAATGCAACGCCGTGCGTTGCTTCGCGCGATTACGTCGCGCAAAATGAGTGGTGTCCCGAGCGGGCCGCGCAGCTCACAATGCACGCCTTCGAGGTCGAAGCTTCATGCCACTCGAATCCACGCGGCGAAAGTTTCTGGAGGCCACGACCGCCGGGCTGTTGGTGGCCGGATATTCGGCGATGGCCCGGGGCTTCGCGGCCAACGAAACGATCCATATCGGCTGCATCGGTACGGGCGGCAGATGTCGTAAGCTGATGCAAACGCTCGGCAAGATGCCCGGCGTGAGGCTGGCCGCCGTGTGCGACGTGTGGGACGTACACCTGGAGATGGGCCGCGCCTTGGCCGATCCCAAGGCCTTCGTCGCCAAAGACCGCCGCCAGATATTCGACCGCAAGGATCTCGACGCGGTGCTAATCGGAGCGCCGGATCATTGGCACGTGGCAATGACCAACGAGGCCTGTCAGGCCGGCAAGGACGTGTACGTCGAAAAGCCGCTCACGCACGACGCGGCCGAAGGCCAGTCGGTGATCGACGCTCAGAACCGCTACGCCCGGATCGTGCAGGTGGGCATGCAGCAGCGCAGCATGCCGCAGTTCAAGGAAGGCCTTGAGATCGTTCGCTCGGGCCAGTTGGGCAAGATCCACAAGGTGCATCTGACGTGGAATCGTAATCAACCGCGGCACAAGCTCAACAAGCTCGAAGTGGATCCCAAGAGCGTCGATTGGAAGCAGTTTCTGGGTTCCGCCAGACAGCAGCCGTTCGATCCGTACCGGCTGCGAAATTGGCGCTGGTTCTGGGACTTTGGCGGCGGCATTCTCACCGATCTGATGGTGCACTACATCGACATCGCTAATTGGTATCTCGAGCTCGATCATCCGGCCGTGGCCACGACGATCGGCGACAACTTCCAGACGCAAGGCTTGTGGGAAACGCCCGACACGATCCAAACGCTGCTGCGCTATCCCGATCGCGAAGTGCAGATTTATTTTGAAGGCACGTTCGTCAACGCCCGCAACGCGGCGATGCTCGAATTCATGGGCAGCGAAGGGACGCTGTATCTCGACCGCGGGCGGTTTGAACTGATTCCCGAGCGACGCAGCAAGCTCGAGTATCGCGAGCACGTGCTGGGCAGCCAGCCGCGCGGCTCCGATTTCTTCGATCAGCCCGACGGCGAATTGCTGCACCTGTCGAACTGGCTGGAATGCGTGCGCAGCCGCAACCGGCCCAACGCGCCGGCCGAGGCCGGGGTGAGCGCCGTCACCGGAGCCCACCTGGGCAATCGGGCATACCGCACCGGCCAGGTGGCAAGCTGGAGTTAAAAAAAGGGTCGCCATCCCTAGCTTGCGCTAGCCCGATACCGCTCGACGCAGGCGATTCGGCACGCGGTATGCAGCACGGCCGCCGATCGAAGTTCTAGAACTTCCACCTGCGGTGTACAACATCTGGTTGACAGCCGGCTGGTGGCAAGCTTCAACTAGGCTCTGCACCGGGTAATGGCAGCTTGAATCGAAAGGGGAGAATCGTCATGCGGACCCTGTTGATCGCCGGGTTGGGCGTCTTGTCGTGGGCGCTGGTGGCCGAAGCGCGGACTTGGACCGACAGTTCCGGCACGCACCGACTCGAGGCCGAACTGGTCAGCCTGGCCGACGGCAAAGTCCATCTGCAAACTCCCGCCGGCCGGATGTATTCGATCCCGCTGTCCAAGCTCAGCTCGGACGACCGCAAATTCGTGCTCCGGCAGGATCGCAATCTGCAAACGGCCGATTTGCAAAGCATGGCCGACCGCGCTGTGCCGCAGACGCTGACGGCGGCGCGGCAATTGGGAAGTTCCGGCGGCTCCTCAACCGGCCCTGGTTCTTCCGCGAGTGGTACACCGCCGCCGGGCGGTTTGCAGATGCGGCAGAATCCGGCACCTTTGCCATTGGACCCGCTGCCTCCGCTCGGGCAATTGCCGTCCACTCAGGGAGCCCAATCTTCCAATCAGGAAGCCCAGCCGCCAGCGACTGGCGGCGAGCAGCAACCGGCAACTCCCAGCAAAGACAAACGGATCTTCAGCGGCTGCAAGTCGACGTTTCAGCTCCACGGCCGCGACGGGACGGGCGCCTACTGGAAGGGCGGCAAGCATTACCTGGCCAAGCTCACCTTTTTCAAGACCGAAGGCAACTACGTCGCCTTTACCAGCACGGGAGAGGGCGGCGTCGAGGCCTGGGCCTTTTTCGACGTCGAGTCGTGCGGCCCCAGCCGCGTCTACGCCTGGATGAGCGGCTCCAGCGGCTGGCGGCTGTTCGACTACGACAACCGCGAATTGCCGAACTAAATGCGGCGCGATTCGGACGTCTGATGGGGTGCGCGATGACGGCGATGCCTCGCTGCGTTAAACTACGGCGGCATCGCGGCCGTTAACGGCCGCGTGCCTAGCCCGCTCGCACGTCGGAAGCCGCACCGTGACATCGACCGCCACCAAATTGCTCGATCGCTTCTTGGACCGGACGCCCACGTCGGCCCGGCTGGCCCAGCGTGCTAGACAGTGCCTCCCGGCCGGCATTGCCCACGACAGCCGTTTCCAGGGCCCATATCCGATTTACATTGAGCATGCGGCCGGCAGCCGCAAATGGGACGTCGACGGCCACGAGTATGTCGACTACTCCGGCGGCCACGGGGCGCTGCTGCTGGGGCACAATCATCCGGCCGTGGTGCGGGCCGTGTCCGAGCAATTGGCGCGCGGCACGCACTTTGGCAGTTGCCACGAGCTGGAAGTGCGTTGGGCCGAGCAGATCGTCGAACTCGTGCCTTCGGCCCACCGCGTGCGCTTTACCAGTTCCGGCACCGAGGCCACGCTGCTGGCCTTGCGGCTGGCCCGGGCCTTCACCGGTCGCTCAAAGATCGTCCGCTTCGCGGGACATTTTCATGGCTGGCACGATCACATGGCCTTTGGCGTCACGTCGCATTTCGATGGCACGCCCACGCCCGGCGTGTTGCCCGGCGTGGCCGAGGAGGTGCGGCTTGTGCCCGCCGGCGATCCCGCGGCAGTGGCCGAAGCGCTCAGCCCGGGCGACGTGGCCGCCGTGATCATCGAGCCTACCGGCGGCAGTTGGGGGCAGATTCCGTTTCGGTCCGGGTTCCTGGCCGATCTGCGCGAACTGACCGCGGCGGCCGGAGTGGTGCTGATTTTCGACGAGGTCATCAGCGGCTTTCGCTGTTCGCCCGGCGGGGCGCAGGCCCATTACGGCATCACGCCCGACCTGACGACGCTGGCCAAGATCGTGGCCGGCGGCTTGCCCGGCGGTGCGATTGCCGGCCGCAGCGAAATTCTCGATCAACTCGACGCGGCTGCCTGCCAGCGAACCGGCCGCGAGAAGGTGCCGCATCAAGGCACGTTTAACGCCAACCCGCTGTCGGCCGCCGCGGGCGTGGCCACGCTCGAGATCGTCGCCGCCGGCCACGCGTGCCGTCAGGCCAATGATTATGCTGCGCGATTACGCTCGGGGCTCAGCGAAGTGCTCCAGCGCAATCGCTCGAGCTGGGTGGTGTACGGCACCTTTTCCGGCTTCCACATCTTCACTAATCCGCAACGGCTGCCGCTGGCGGCTGAAGCGATCGAATCGGGCGCGGTCGATTACCGGACGCTAAAAGATGTCCGCCGCGAGCTGGTCGGCAATCTCAAGCTGGCGATGCTGGTACACGGCGTCGATCTGTTTTCGTGGCCGGGCGGCCCCACTTCGGCCGCACACACCGACGACGATCTGGCCCGAACTGTCGCGGCCTTCGAGAGTTCGCTCGCGTGCCTGGGCGAACAGGGCCTGCTCTAAAGCGAGCATCTTCGAAGGGGAGGGCGAGGCTCCTGCCGAGCCGCGGATCTCGATCGACGTGACGCCGGAAGCT
>DATATB010000118.1:0-53228 GCA_036268995.1 Pirellulales bacterium
CTTCCAAACGTATTTCCTGCGGATCTTCGTCGTTCTGTTCGCCTCATTCGGCTCTTACCTCCACGCCGCCGACCGCCCCAACATCGTCTTTATCTTCGCCGATGACTGGGGCTGGGGCGACCTGGGCTGTCACGGGCATCCTTATGTGAAGACGCCGAACATTGATCGCCTCGCACGCGAGGGGACTGACTTCCACCGCTTCACCGTGGCGAGCGGCATTTGTTCGCCGAGCCGCACCGCCGTGATGACCGGGCATTTCCCCGCGCGCTACAACATTGACGGCCACTTCTCCTGGGTGAAGACCAACGCCCAGCGCAATATGCCGGACTGGCTGGACCCGCGGACGCCGACACTGCCGAAAATGCTCCAGTCGGCGGGCTACGCCACGGCGCACTTCGGGAAATGGCATCTCGCCAACGACATGATCCCCGATTCGCCGCTGCCGAAGGTCTATGGCTATGACCAGTACGGTGCCTTCAACTGTGCGGGCGAGCAGATGCCGGTGCATGAGGACGCGCGCTGCGCCATCGCCTTCATCGAGAAGACCGCCGCGGCGAAAAAGCCATTCTACATCAACTTGTGGATGCACGAGCCGCACACGCCGTTTCACACCGTGCCGAAATATGAATGGCGTTTCCGCGACATGCAGAGCCGCGAGCACCAGATTTACGCCTCCGTTCTGTCGCATGCCGATGACAGGATCGGGGAGCTGCTTGCGGCGCTGGACCGGTTGAAACTTACCGAGAACACCTTGGTAATCTTCAGCTCCGACAACGGTCCCGCGCGTGACAAGCAGGGAGCGAAACTCCAACTCGGCTACGATACCGTCACCGGCGCGGGCTGGTACGGTCCCGCGTCGAAGGGCCTCACCGCCGGGCGGAAGGGCTACAAGGCCGCATTGTTCGAGGGCGGCATCAATGTGCCGTTCATCGCGCGTTGGCCGGGGACAATTGCCGCGGGAAAGATCGACAACACTTCGCTGATTTCGGCCGTCGATCTGCTGCCGACCTTCTGCGAACTGGCCGGAGCGAAGCTACCCGAGGGCTATCAACCCGACGGGCTCAGCCAGACCGCCGTGCTCCTTGGCCAAGCCGCACCCATCCGCGCGAAGCCGCTCTTCTGGCGCACGTCTGGGGCATGGCCGCCGAAGCCGGATGCCCCCTATCACTGGGCGACTTATGCGGTCGTAGCCGAACACTGGAAACTGCTGTCCAGCCGCGACGGCAGCCATGTCGAGCTCTACGATCTCGCTCGAGACCCTCTCGAAACCATCGACCTCGCCGCTGACCGAGGCGAGGTCGTGAAACCACTGACCGCGAAGCTCGAAGCATGGAAGGCCACGCTACCCGGGAAACCCACCGGTGCGGTGTTCTCCGCCGAGCGTCATCAATGAGTCCTCCCATCATCACTCCATGAAAAACGCCACCGCTCGCGCCCAGCTCGCCGGTTCGTAGCGTCGCTGTGAACGGCATTCATTAATCTACTTCGGGGCGACACCCCGAGGCGGCCGTCACAAGGGCTCCGTAGAAATGGAAATTGGGTAGTGTCTGAATCATTTCAGCCACTACCCGAAATTGGACTCATTTGACAATGCCCCAATTGAGACTGGTTCTCAATTGCTAGTGTGCGACCGAAGACGGCCGCGACGTCCGCACACCTACCGCCTTCACGCCGCACTAATTGCTTCCTGCTCACTGGCCAATAGAAGTGCGACGTAATGCATGCTAAAGTCGTGGAACCAACAGGGCGGGATCGGCGAAGTCGACCGGTGCCGGGCCCTCTCATCCAGTCACCGCATCGTCGGGTGAGACAAATCGTGACAGCCGGCGGACATATTCATCATGGCGGCATCGGCGAGTCCACATCGACTTCGTCCAGGCTTATTGCAGGCCTAAGGGATTGCGACGGCGATGCCTGGCGGCTGATGGCTGCGCTGTACGCTCCCTTGGTACACCGCTGGGTCGTGCGAACCGGACTGCGCCAGGAGGATGCCGCGGACATTGTTCAAGAAGTGTTTACGGTGGTCTTTCGCAGGGTTGCCAGCTTTCGAAAGGAGCAACCTGGCGACAGCTTTCGCGGCTGGTTGCGGGGGATCACGCAGAATATTGTACGAAACCACGTTCGTCGCGTTGCCGGGCGACCCCAGGCGGCCGGCGGTTCGGAAGCGCAACGCCAGTTGCAGCAGGCACCCGCCGACCTGTCGAGCTCCGGGCTCGACGATGGCTACGGCGCGGTCTGTCGCCGAGCGCTGAACTTAATTCAGGCCGAGTTCGAACACACGACGTGGCAGGCATTTTGGCTCGTCGCGGTCGAGGGGCAATCGTCCTCGGCGGTGGCCGAAGGCTTGGGCATCACGCTGAATGCGGTCTACCTGGCCAAATCGCGCGTGGCGCGACGGCTGCGCGAAGTGCTGGGAGAGGCCGACTGACTAGGCGATGGACTGGACACGTTTTATGCCTGCGGACCATCCCACGTTGAACGTTACCGGCCTGTGCCCCGATCAACAGGTACTTTCCAAGCTGTTGTCCGGGCGGCTGAATCGCGACGAACTGGAATCGATCGCCGGTCACGTGGCCGTCTGCGGACAGTGTGCCAAGACGCTGAGCACCCTGGAAAACGACCAGGATGACCTGCTGATGCTGCTGCGTGAGCCGATCGAGGCCGATGAGCTGTCGACAGCCGATTCCACGGCCTTGATCGCACGCGTCGAGGCGATTCGCACTTCGCCCAAAGTGGCGTCCGAGTTCGTTCCGCGCACGCTCGGCCGCTACCAACTGCTGGGCAAGCTCGGCGAAGGCGGGATGGGCGCCGTCTATAAGGCCATGAACGTCAACCTGGGCAAAGTCGTGGCCTTGAAAACGCTCGGCTGCGCCCGGGTCAAAGACGCCGCGGCGATCGCCCGCTTGCGGCGCGAGATGAAATCGGTCGGCGCGCTGCAACACGCGAACATCGTCGGCGCCCATGACGCGGACGAAATCGACGGCGTCCATTTCCTGGTCATGGAGTATGTCGAAGGCCTCGACCTCGCCGAACTCACGCGCCGCCTCGGCCGCCTGGACATCGCCGACGCTTGCGAGCTGACCCGGCAGGCCGCCGTCGGCTTGGACTACGCCCACCAGCACGGCCTGGTCCATCGCGACATCAAGCCGCCGAACTTGATGCTCGACGGCCACGCCCAACTCAAAGTGCTCGACCTGGGCCTGGCGCTGCTGGCCGAAGACGACGCCAACGAACTGACGTCGGCCGGCAGCATCATGGGCACGGCCGATTACATGGCCCCCGAGCAGGCCGGCGACAGCCACCACGTCGACGCCCGCGCCGACGTTTACAGTCTCGGCTGCACGCTGTTCAAGCTCCTCAGCGGACGGCCGCCGTTCGCCGGCCCTGCGTACGGTTCGGCCATCAAAAAAGCTTTGGCGCATGCCACTCAGCCGCCTCCGGCGATTCACGACCTGCGGGCGGAAGTGCCGGCTGGCCTCGGCGAAATCGTCGCGCGCACGTTGGCGAAGCAGCCGCAAGACCGCTTCGCTTCGGCCGGCGACCTGGCGACAGCCCTGGCCCCGTTTTGCGGCGGCAGCCGACTGGTCGAGCTCTTCGAGCGCGCCGCGGCCAACGGGCCGAGCCGATCCGATGTCGTCATCTTCGCGGACACCTACACCGACGCCGGCGCTGGCTCGTCGCTGGTCCCCACCGAGCCCGGCGAGGCAAGCGCGCCCGCCGGCGAGCATCCGGTGTCCGCTGGCGAGCCGGGAGCGTCAGCGACCGGAGGATCCCCTGCCGCCCTGCCGCCGCGTCCTCCGCGTCGCGCCGCACTCCTCGGCGCCGCCGGGGCCGGCGCGCTAGCGCTTCTATTGGGCGTGATCTTCGTGATTCGCGACCGCAACGGCCAGGAGCTCCAGCGCTTTGAAGCGCCGGACGGCGCGAGCGTCTCAATCGAAAAAGCGACGGCGATTCCCGCTCCCGCTCCCCAGCCGCCGGCACCGGCCATCGCACCCTTCGATGCCAACGAAGCCCGCGCTTATCAAGCGGCCTGGGCCAAGTATCTGGGCACGCCGGTGGAGCGGATGAATTCCGTCGGGATGACGCTCACGTTGATTCCGCCCGGCGAATTCCTGATGGGCAGCACGCCCGAGCAAATGGCCGAGGCACGCAAGATCGCCGAAACAGACGTCCATCCCGAAAAAAACTACTGGGCTCGCATCCAATTGGAAGCGCCGCAGCACCGGGTCCGATTGACCAGGCCCTACCGCCTGGGCGCTACGGAGGTCACGCTCGGGCAATTCAAGAAATTTGTCGAAGCCACGCAGTATGTCACGGAGGCCGAGCAGTTCGGGTTCGGCGATTCCGCCCATGCTAAAGCAAACGATCAGGTAAAGGCCCGATACCATGGGCTCTCCTGGCGCTCACCCAGCTATCCGGTGACCGACGATTCGCCGGTCACGCAGGTCACCTGGAACGACGCCGTGCGGTTCTGCAACTGGCTGAGCGGCAAAGAAAAACTCAAATCATGTTATCGCCAGGATGCCCGGGCCGGTTGGGTTGCCGTGGTCTCGGGCACTGGCTACCGGCTGCCGACGGAAGCCGAGTGGGAATTCGCTTGCCGAGCCGGCACGACGACGCAGTTTTCGTTTGGAGACAACGTCGCCTCACTCGACCGTTACGCCTGGATCCTCGAGAATGCTCATGGCGCACCGCGAGCCGTGGGATTGAAGCTCTCCAATCCGTTCGGCCTATTTGACGTGCACGGCAACGCGACTGAATGGTGCCAGGATTTTTACCGTTCGTCGTACGATCTCAAGTCCTCGCCCAACGATCCGGCCGGCCCGCCGCCCAGCGGCAGCCATATCATGCGCGGCGGTAATGCGGATAGTCTCGTGGTCAATAGCCGTGCGGCCACTCGCCTATCCGGCGCACCGATTGCTCGGCAAAAGGCGATGGGCTTCCGCGTGGCGGTGAGCCAGCCCGCGGAGGATGGCCAGTCGATAAGAGCCGCCGGCCTGGGCGCCGCCGAGGACCGTCCTCGTCCGGCGGTAGAACCGCCGCCTGCTCGTTCCTCGCAAATGGCCAAGCCGCCAGCGCCGGCCATTGCCCCCTTCGATGCCAACGAAGCCCGCGCTTATCAAGCCGCCTGGGCCAAATACCTGCACGCACCGAGGGAGCGGATGAATGTTGTCGGCATGTCGCTGGTGTTGATCCCGCCCGGCAAATTCCTGATGGGCAGCACGCCGGAGCAAATGGCCGAGGGCCGCAAGATCGCCGAGCAGGACCGCGAGCGGCCGCAACAGGATCTGGCTGCGTCTGCCATTAAAACCGAGACGCCGCAACACCAGGTCACGCTGACCAGGCCCTATTGGCTGGGCAGTATGGAGGTGACGGTCAGACAATTCAAGAAATTTGTCGAAGCCACCAAGTATGTCACCGAAGCCGAGCAGTTCGGATTCGGCAATTCGCCCGAAGTCAAAGCAAACGATCAAGTAAAACCCCAAGTTCATGGGCTCTCCTGGCGTTCACCCAGCTATCCGGTGACCGACGATTCGCCGGTCACGCAGGTCACCTGGCACGACGCCGTACGCTTCTGCAATTGGCTGAGCGACCAGGACAAACTCAAACCATGCTATCGCCAGGATGCCGGATCCGATTGGATCCTCCAGGCGTCGGGCACCGGCTATCGACTGCCGACGGAAGCCGAGTGGGAATTCGCGTGTCGCGCGGGCACGACCACGCAGTTTTCGTTTGGCGACGACGTCGCCTTGCTCGGCCGCTACGCCTGGATCTTCGAGAATGCCCACGGCGCGCCGCGGGCCGCGGGCATAAAACCTGCCAATCCCTTCGGTCTGTTCGATATGCACGGCAATGTGTCCGAATGGTGCCAGGATGTGTACGCCCCCAGCTACGGCCCCCCGTTGTCGTCGATCGACCCAACCGGTGCGGCCGTCGGCTCCCTTCGCATCGCGCGCGGCGGTAATGCCAACGGCAACGAGTTTCGCTGCCGATCGGCCGGTCGTGAGCACTTGCCACCGACCGGCCGCCAAAAGAACTTCGGCTTCCGGGTCGTTTGCCCGGCTGTCAGCCCGTAGCGGATGGTTCGTGGGAATTTCGTCGCGAAGCGAAATTATCTGACAGGCCCGCGACATATTCAGGTTGAGCCGGGAATCCCGCCTCGCTGCCTGCTCGCCCTCCCGCCGCAATGGGGGTGGCGGAGGCGTTCGTCCGATCCGATTTCGAATTCGCCAACCCGCGAGGTTTTGAGATGAAACGCTGGCCGACCGGATGGCACCGCACTGGCAAGCGCAAGGACGCCCGCAAGAGCAAACAGGCCTCATTTCGCCGCCTCTCGTTCCAAGCGTTGGAAGCGCGGCAAATGTTGGCGGCGTTCACCGACACTGGCACGGCGCTCGACTTGGTGCTGGGCACGAATGAAAAGCTCTCCATCAAAAGCGGAAACTCGGCGTACGAGCTTTCGCTGGGAACCACCGGCACCTGGAGCGGCACCAACGACTCGGCCGTGACAGGCAGCGGAACCAACGAAATCTCGGTCCAGCCAAATGCCCTGTGGACCAGCGGAATCGTGATCACCGACGCCGGCAGTGGCGGCGGCGATGCCGTGGCCTTCATCGACAGCTCTCAACCTCCGCTGGTGAATGCCTACGCCAATTCCATGACCGTCACTTTGACGAATTCGTCCACGGGCCCCGCCACGCCCGGGCTGTCGTTCGATGGTACCTCGGTGTTCACGACCGGTCATTCGCTGACGGCTGCGGTCAATGGCGACGTGATCGTCAACAGCGGCGCGACGCTGGGCGCCACGGGCGGCGCGTTCACGCTTTCGGCCAGCGGCGCCGGTTCTTCGCTGACGGTCGACGGCGCCATCGTCGGCAAATCGGTGGCGCTGGCTTCCGCCGGCGACGCGAGCGTGGCCCAGGGGGCGAGCGTTTCCGCGACCAGCGGCATCCTGAGCATCAAGAGCACTGGCACGAATAGCTCGCTGACGGCCGACGGCGACGTGTCCACCACGGGCGGCCCGATTACGCTCCAGTCCACCGGGGCGGTGACCGTGGGAGTCGGCGTCACGGTCGATAGCGGCGCCGGCCTGCTGACCCTGGCCGCCGATGTGACGGCGGCCGGCAATGGGGACGACGGCGTGGGCACGCTGGCGATCGACGCCGGCGCCACGATTGTCTCGTCGGACGCCTCGCCCAGCGCGATTACGCTGCGCGGCGCCGATGTCAACATCGACACCAGCGGCAACGCGGCCGTGCTCGGAGCCTCGCGCGAGCTGGTCGCCCCGGCTAATAATACGCTTACGGGCGTTGTCGAGACAGCGGGCGCTGCCGGGTCGTTGGCCTTGGCATTCGACTCCAGCGGCAATCTCTATGTCGCCGCCGCCGCACTCGGAAACGGCACCATCAGCAAGTTCGCTCCGGGTAGCACGAAGCCCACCGCCGCGCTCACGGGCATCGACTTATTCGACCACACTGCCATGGCATTCGACCCCAGCGGCAACCTCTATGTCCTCAACATTGGCATCCCCGGGACGGTGAGCAAGTTCGCTGCGGGCGGACTCAAGCCCATCGCAACCTTAGGGCCAGTCTATGATGTCGATCGCGGCCTTGCGATCGACGCCAGCGGCAACGTCTACGTCGGCGGCGGCGGTTGGGTGTACAAGTTCGCTCCAAACAGCACGACGCCGACCGCAATTCTCAGCGGGTTCGGTGATGTCAGTGCTCTGGCGGTTGACGCCAGCGGCAACCTCTACGTTGCCGACCAGGACGACGACACAGTTACCAAGTTCGCTCCCAATAGCACCGCACCCATGGAAACCTTGACTGGTTTGGCAGGCCCCGACGCGCTTGCATTTGACGCCGAGGGCGACCTCTTCGTGGCCAACTACGGCGACGAGCTTGGCGACGGCACCACCGTCAGCGAGTTCGCGCCCGGAAGGAACACGTCGACCGCGACGCTCAGCGGCCTCGATAGTCCCGACGCTCTGGTGTTTGATCCCAGCGGCAACCTGTATGTCGACAATGCTGGTGGTGGATATATCAGCAAATTCACGCCGGACAGTAACAGCCCCAGCGCTACGCTCTACGGAGACGGTGGCCCCATGGCGGTGGACGCGAGTGGCAATCTTTACGTGGGGTCATACGGCGGCTTCGTGTCCGAGTTCGCTCCAAACACCGAGACGATCAATCAAGCGCCGGTCGCAACTTATCTGGAATCGGTCGATTCGGACAACAATCTCTACTTGGCTACAGATGCTGGAATCGAGGAGTTTGCACCGGGCAGCACAACTCCCGACGCGACCCTCCCGACACCGGACGATGTTCACGCCATGGCCGTCAGCCCGACTGGTGAGCTTGTCGTGGGTGGCTTTTCGGGTGCGTACGAAATCACGCCGGCTGGCGAGGTTGAAATCGATGATGGTGCTGGTGACTTGGCCTTCGCGGATGCCGTGGCCTTTGATTCCAGCGGCGACCTCTACGTTGCCTATTCAGGCTATGAAGGCGAAAGGGTAAACGTCTATCTTCCGGGTGCGACGGAGCCAGTCGACACCCTGACGGGGCTGGATGATCCAGCGGCTTTGGCATTCGACTCAAGCGGTGACGTTTTCGTGGCGAACTACGATGGCAATACGGTGAGCGAGTTCGCGCTGAATGGCTTTGTGCCCGTCGGCAACATGACACCCACGAAGACGCTTACCGGACTGAATCAGCCTGCCGCGCTGGCCTTCGACTCAAGCGGCAACCTGTTCGTGGCCAACGAGGGCGGCTCGACGGTCAGCGAGTTCGCGCCGGGCAGCCTGACGCCAGACACTACGCTCAACACATTGTCGGAACCCCACGCTCTGGCCGTTGACTCGAATGGCGATCTCTTTGTCGGTTGCGAGGGTGCGGGCGTCACCGGGGGCTTCGCCGGGAGCGTATTGGAATTCGCCGCCGGCGGCAGCAAGCCGATCGCCGCATTTGGGGAAGGCGAAAGCCAGCTGGCAATTGACTCCAACGGTAATGTCTACGATGGCTTCGACGGTTACGTGACTAAATACGCGCCGGCTACGCCCGTGGCGGTGACGGGCGGCGTGACGATCCAATCTTCGCTCGAATCGCGCCCGATGGAAATCGGCGGCTCCAACAACGCGGCCGTCGCCGGCATCAATCTCACGTCGGCCGAGCTGGCCCAGATCGCGACCATGCCGGGCGGCTCGATCACCTTCGGCGACACCGCCCAGACCGGCGATATCACCTTTACGACCGCCACGCCCGCCACCACGGAAGGCGCCACGCTCAACGTGCTCCAGGCCACCAGCGGCCCCGGCCAGATCATCCTGGACGAAGGCCCCAGCAGTGGTACGGCGCTTGACGGAAATCGCGGCACCGTCAATCTGACACCCGGCACCGGCGGCATTCAATCGACCCTGTCGGCCAGCGGGCTGCCGCTGAAGACATACGGTTTCAATGCAACCGGTACGCTGCATCTGGCGCTGGACTTTGCGCCCAGCGCCGGAACCCAGTTGACGATCGTCGATAACATCTCCGCGGGCGACGCGCCAATCGGTGGATCGTTCAGCAACTTGCAGCAAGGCGAAATCATCACGGCAAGTTATCTCGGAACGCCGTATAGCTTCCAGGCCGATTATCAGGGCGGCACGGGCAACGACCTGGTATTGACCGTCGTCCGAGCCGGCCCCGTGCTGACGGTCAACGGCACCAGCGGCGCCGACACCACGGCCATCACCTTCTCGTCGGCGGCCGATTTCTCGGTCACGATCAACGGCACGACGAGCAATTACAGCACGCAGAATATCAACCAAATCATCGTCATGGGTCAGGGCGGCGCCGACACGCTGACGGTGTCCGACACGTACAACACGGGCGTCGGCACGTGGAACCCACAGTTCATGCAATGGAACACGGCCATGTACCAGATCTCGGCCGTCAACACGGAGGATATCGCTTTTACCGGCAAGCAGGGCGACTCGGCCACCCTCAACGGCACCACCGGCAGCGACAAAGCCACGCTCGCCAGCACCTTCGTTGAAATGTTGAATACGGGGCTATTCGACAATCAGGTCACCGGGTTCGGCTCGGCGCAAGTAAACGCCGGCAGCACGGCGGCCACGGCCGCGGTCCAGGATTCTGGCGGCGGCGCGGTAGTGGGCAGCGCGGCGCAGACCTCGCTTTCGGGCACTGGCTACTCGTATGTGGCCAAAGGCTTTCAGCATGTCACGGCCACGGCCGGCTCCGACTCCGACACCGTCCAGTTGAATGCGTCGGCCGGATATACCGTCGCAACGACGGCCAACTCGTCCGTGCTGACCGGTCCCGGCGGCGCGCAGGTGATCGTGGCGACCGGCTTCGCCAGTCAGCAGCAGCCGCCGACGGCGGTGGTCCAGTCCGGCCCCGTGCTGACGGTCACCGGCACCGCCGGCGCCGACACGATGGCCATTAGCTTCTCGTCGGCCGCAGCCTTCTCGATCACCGTCAATGGCGCGACGAGCAGCTACAGCACGCAGAACATCAACCAGATCATCGTCCACGGATTGGGCGGGACCGACACGCTGGCCGTTTCCGACACCTTCAACACTGGCGTCGGCACGTGGAACCCACAGTTCATGCAGTGGAACACGGCCATGTACCAGATCTCGGCCGTCAACACGGAGGATATCGCTTTTACCGGCAAGCAGGGCGACTCGGCCACGCTCAACGGTTCCACCGGCAGCGACCAGGCCACGCTCACCAGCACCTCCGTTGAAATGTTGAATACGGGGCTATTCGATAATAAGGTCGCCGCCTTCGGCTCGGCGCAAGTAAACGCCGGCAGCACGGCGGCCACGGCCGCGGTCCAGGATTCTGGCGGCGGCGCGGTGGTGGGCAGCGCCACTCAAACGTCGCTTTCGGGCACTGGCTACTCGTACGCGGCCAAAGGCTTTCAGCATGTCACGGCCACGGCCGGCTCCGACTCCGACACCGTCCAGTTGAATGCGTCGGCCGGATATACCGTCGCGACGACGGCCAGCTCGTCCGTGCTGACCGGTCCCGGCGGCGCGCAGGTCATCGTGGCCACCGGCTTCGCCAGTCAGCAGCAGCCGCCGCCGACGGCGGTGGTCCAGTCCGGCCCGGTGCTGACGGTTACCGGCACCAGCGGCGCCGACACGATGACCATCACCTTCTCGTCGGCCGCAGCCTTCTCGATCACCGTCAATGGCACGACGAGCAGCTACAGCACGCAGAACATCAACCAGATCATCGTCCACGGGCTGGGCGGAGCCGACACGCTGGCCGTTTCCGACACGTACAACACGGGCGTCGGCACGTGGAACCCACAGTTCATGCAGTGGAACACGGCCAAATACCAGATCTCGGCCGACAAGACGCTGAATATCGCCTTTACCGGCAATCAGAACGACTCGGCCACGCTCAACGGAACCACCGGCAGCGACCAGGCCACGCTTACAGCCACCTCAGTCGAAATGGCGAACACGCCGCTCTTCGACAATAAAGTTAATGCCTTCGGTTCGGCGCAAGTCAACGCCGGCAGTTCGGCGGCCACGGCCGCGGTCCAGGACTCCGGCGGCGGCGCAGTGGTCGGTAGCGCCACTCAAACGTCGCTTTCGGGCACTGGCTACTCGTATGTGGCCAAAGGCTTTCAGCATGTCACGGCCACCGCCGGCTCCGGCTCGGACACGGTCCAGTTGAATGCCTCGCCCGGATATACCGTCGCGACTCAGGCAGGTTCGTCCGTGCTGACTGGTCCCGGCGGCGCGCAGGTCATCGTGGCCACCGGCTTCGCCATTCAGCAGCAGCCGCCGCCGACGGCGGTGGTCCAGTCCGGCCCCGTGCTCACGGTCACCGGCACCAGCGGCGCCGACACGATGGCCATTAGCTTCTCGTCGGCCGCAGCCTTCTCGATCACCGTCAACGGCGCGACGAGCAGCTACAGCACGCAGAACATCAACCAGGTCATCGTCCACGGATTGGGCGGAACCGACACGCTGACCGTTTCCGACACCTTCAACACTGGCGTCGGCACTTGGAACCCGCAGTTCATGCAGTGGAACACGGCCAAGTATCAAATCTCGGCCGATAAGACGCAAGCGATTGCCTTTACCGGCAATCAGAACGACTCGGCCACGCTCAACGGAACCACCGGCAGCGACCAGGCCACGCTTACCACTACCTCGGTCGAAATGGCGAACACGGCGTTGTTCGACAATAAGCTTACCGCCTTCGGTTCGGCGCAAGTGGTTGCCGGCAGCGCGGCGGCCACGGCCGCGATCCAGGACTCCGGCGGCGGCGCGGTGGTCGGCAGCGCCGCGCAGACCTCGCTTTCGGGCACTGGCTACTCGTATGTGGCCAAAGGCTTTCAGCATGTCACGGCCACGGCCGGCTCCGGCTCCGACACCGTCCAGTTGAATGCGTCGCCCGGATATACCGTCGCGACGACGGCAGGCTCGTCTGTGCTGACGGGTCCCGGCGGCGCGCAGGTCATCGTGGCCACCGGCTTCGCCAGTCAGCAGCAGCCGCCGCCGACGGCGGTGGTCCAGTCCGGCCCCGTGCTCACGGTCACTGGCACCAGCGGCGCCGACACGATGGCCATTAGCTTCTCGTCGGCCGCAGCCTTCTCGATCACCGTCAATGGCACGACGAGCAGCTACAGCACGCAGAACATCAACCAGATCATCGTCCACGGATTGGGCGGGACCGACACGCTGGCCGTTTCCGACACCTTTAATACGGGCGTCGGCACGTGGAACCCGCAGTTCATGCAGTGGAACACGGCCAAGTACCAGATCTCGGCCGACAAGACGCTGAATATTGCCTTTACCGGCAATCAGAACGACTCGGCCACGCTCAACGGAACCACCGGCAGCGACCAGGCCACGCTTACCACTACCTCGGTCGAAATGGCGAACACGGCGTTGTTCGACAATAAGGTCACCGCCTTCGGCTCGGCGCAAGTAAACGCGGGCAGTTCAGCGGCCACGGCCGTGGTCCAGGACTCCGGCGGCGGCGCGGTAGTCGGTAGCGCGGCGCAAACCTCGCTCTCGGGCACCGGCTACTCGTACGCGGCCAAAGGCTTTCAGCATGTCACGGCCACGGCCGGCTCCGACTCCGACACCGTCCAGTTGAATGCGTCGCCCGGATATACCGTCGCAGCGACGGCCAACTCGTCCGTGCTGACCGGTCCCGGCGGCGCGCAGGTCATCGTGGCCACCGGCTTCGCCAGTCAGCAGCAGCCGCCGCCGACGGCGGTGGTCCAGTCCGGCCCCGTGCTGACGGTCACCGGCACCAGCGGCGCCGACACGATGACCATCACCTTCTCGTCGGCCGCAGCCTTCTCGATCACCGTCAACGGCACGACGAGTAGCTACAGCACGCAGAACATCAACCAGATCATCGTCCACGGATTGGGCGGAACCGACGCGCTGACCGTTTCCGACACCTTCAACACGGGCGTCGGCACGTGGAACCCACAGTTCATGCAGTGGAACACGGCCAAGTATCAAATCTCGGCCGATAAGACGCTGAATATTGTCTTTACCGGCAATCAGAACGACTCGGCCACGCTCAACGGAACCACCGGCAGCGACAAAGCCACACTCACCGCCAACTCCGTCGAAATGGCGAACACGGCGTTGTTCGACAATAAGGTTACCGGGTTCGGCTCGGCGCAAGTGATCGCCGGCAGTTCGGCGGCCACGGCCGCGATTTCGGACTCCGGCGGCGGCGCGGTAGTGGGCAGCGCCACGCAGGCCTCGTTGTCGGGCACCGGCTACCACTACGTACTGAGCGGTTTTCAGTACGTCAGCGCCACGGCCGGCTCGCCGGCCGATACGGTGCAACTGAACGCCTCGCCGGGCTACACCGTAACGTCCGAGTCCGGCTCGACCGAGCTGGTCAAGTCGCATGGCACCGCGGTGATCCTGGCCACCGGCTTCGCATCGACTGGCCCAGACAGCGACATCCTCGCAGCGACCGACTCCGCGTTCGAGCAGTGGGGCAACTAGACGCCAGCCAAGGCGAGCCACCTTTTCAATCTGTCTGGTGCCCCGTTCGGCAGGCCGCATCGGTGTAGTAGCGTGGGCTGGGTATGCGACTATGGGCTGCGTTTTGCGCGCTCCGGTGCGATCCCCCGATGCGCTTTTCTGCGAAGTTCCGCGCCATAGAAATAAAGAGAAATTTGCGTGCCTCCAGCACCTGGACGATCCCGAGTCGCCTGATTAACGCGGGCGAACCGGCGGCTGCGAAGGCGGGAGACAGTTCGGTTGCGGAGAAACGATATTGGCTGATCGAACGGCGGGCAGAGAAGCCGGCCACGGAAAGGCAACCGTTTGTCCCAAAGTGATCGCGTCTTCGGGTCGAACCGGGGTCGGGCCAACGACGCGCTGCTGGTTTACGTATGTTCCGTTGGTGGAACCGAGATCTTCGATCACATATCCCATTGCCGACAATCTCAAGCAGCAATGGCGCCCCGACACCGCGGGGCTATCGACCACGAAGTCGCACGTCGGCTCGCCCCCGATGATCCAAATCTGTCCCACGCTCATGAGCGTAATCCTCGAGCCTTGGCTGTCTCTACGGACTTACTCCCGGGCGAAGGCAGGCCAGGAACAGCGCCACTCGAGCTCTGCTACGAATTCTTGAGAATGGGACCAGACCCCGGCACGGGAATTCGTCCGCTAATTCCGGGCCCGATAGTCACGCACGCGATCGAGGATCGTTTGCATGCCGGACCGGCAATCCTCGTCGAGCCAAGGGTCGCCGGTCAGCGCATGGGCTTGAAGTTCGACAGCGGTAAAGTGTGCCTCAACGGTCGACCGCGGTTGGTTCGCGTTGGCTGCGCTAATCCCTCGGTTGAACTCCGCCACCATCAAATGGTAACGGATCATGACTAGTGTCCGTTCCAACTCCGTCTCGATGCGCCGCAGTTGATCCGCCGTGATTGGAGGCCTGGACTGCTCGTTCGTCGGCTTCCAGTCGCCGAGCCTGGCCCGCGCCCGGGCGAGCCAGTCCTGCACCGCCTTTTGCATTTCGGCCGAGCCTGGATCGCTTCCTTTCTTCGCGGTGAGATTGGAGTAGAGTTGCATGAAGTCGTGCGGGAACGAGGTATTTTCGTCATCGCCGTCGAGCAGCTCGCGCGAATACTCGACCGCGCCGGCGAAATCCTCGCTCTGGACGTGCCGGTGGCACTTCAATTGCAACCAGAATCTGCGGCAATCGGCCCGGCCTGCGGGGTGAATTCCGTCCTGCGAACTGCGCTCAAGGACCTGGATAGCTTCATCGTGGTTTCCCTCTCCCCACAGCAAATGTGCCAGGTCGAGGGTCACGCCGGTGAGGTGAGGGTATGACTCGTGCCATTGCCGCATGAGCGTGATCAGCTGGGCGCTGGCACCGTGCTCGGAAAAGGCCTCGATCATCTGCACGGCGCTATCCGGATAGAAGGAGCGTCCATGATTCGTGAGTTTCGCTTGTTCGGCAAGCGTGCTCTGGGACTTGAGCATTTCGACCATCCGTCCGTAGGCTTGCTGCCGAATGTTCCGCTCTTCGGGATCGCGCACTTCGGAGAATAGGTACTTCAGCCAATCCACCAGGACGTTCTGCGCCGCCATGTGCATCAGCTTCATCAACTCGTCCGGCGTCATGCCCAGCGAGCCCGCCACGGCCGTGGCAAACTCTTCGGACTGGTTGAGCGGCAGCGCGTCCAAGCGACACAGTTCCGGCAGGAAATCGACGGACCGCAACCGGGCTCCCAGCCGTGGGATGGAATTCAACATGCTGTAGAGCTTCAGCTTTAAATTGGCCGTGGCGATCAGCAATTTGAAATGTCGCTCGTCTTTCTCCTGGGTGTAGTTCGCCTCGGCGGCCTGGGCCTGCTGCCGGTTCTTGGTCGAGCAGGCAGCCAACGCGGTCTCCAGATGCTGCACCACCAACCCCGTAAACGGCTGACCGATGTGCTCCGGCAAACAACCGCACGTCGCTTGGACGAGTGCAATCATCGCTTTGTGCGCGTCGTCACACTTCTCCGGACCATCCTGCAAGCTGGTTCCCAGAATCAACCGCGGCGAGCGGTAGTCGATCTGGTAATTCACGAATTCGTGCAGCTTGTGATCGACGAAGCTCTTCACCCGCGCTGCGTTTTGCACGAACGCGAAGGCCGCATCCTTGTCGAGCTTCTCCTTCCAACTCTCATCCAGCTTCTGCTGAAGGATTACCGGAGCAAATGAGTCGCCGAAGGCCCGATGAAACTCGGCTCGCGCCGCGGCATACGGGCGCACGTCGTCGCGAACAATGTCATAAAAATAGAGCAGCTCCATGTAGGCCTGCCAGGAGCCGAGCTGCTGGACCACATCGGGCGAACTGGTGTCGCACACGGCGATGTTATGGGCCGTGTCGGCGTCCAGGCGGTCTTCGCGCAGCAGGGTGTTCCAGAAGGCCCGGGCCTGCACTCGCTGGCCCAGGCGGTAACAGAGTTCGGCACGACGGCCGCGCACCGTGGCGCGTACGGCTTGCAGCGGCGGCAGCCGCAGCGCCCAGGGCGGATAATCGGCGAACGTCGCTTCAGCATGCTCGAACGCGGCCACAATGCCCGCCCAAGTATCGTTCACGGCCTGTTCCAGCGCCGCCAGCCCGGTCAGCTCCGGACTCGCGGCCGTTTTGGCCGCGTTGCCGGCGGTTGGCGGCATCGCTCGCAGCTCGGCATGCGTGGGGAGACTTTCCAGCGGCAGTTTCAAGGTTGCGGCGCGCTCGGCAACCGCCTGGCATCGCTGTTGGAGTGCGGCAATCGCTGCGCGCAGCGCCTCACCCGGCACGCCGACGCGCTGCAATTCGCCGATTTCGTGCACCAGCGGCGCGCCCGTGCGGAGCGACTTCTGAAGCTCGCGGCGCAACCGGTCGGCCGCCGGCGCGGCCTGGGCAGCCACCTGTGATTTTCCGGACGCGACCAACGAGGCCAATCCGGCCGCGCGCGACGCGACGCCGTCGACCACCGAGGCCAAATGCTCGACCCTGTGCTCGAGCGCGGCCAGCTTTGGCGCCAGATCGGCAGCCGCGTCATCGGCGGGTTCCAGCGTGCCGAAAGCGTCGAAAATCGTCGCTTGCAGCGTCGCCAGCTCCGCAGAGGGAAGAACCGGCGAGGCCGCATCGCAGCTCGACAACAGCTTGTTCACCCGCGCCAGCGCGCGGGAAAAATTCCCCAGGTTCGATAGCTCCAGGAACTGTTTCTTGCACGCTTCGCATTGTTCGGCAAATTTCGGCGGCAGTTGGGCGCTGTCCAGTTGTCCCACGCGCTCGAGCATCTGCCCGATCCGTCCCGAGCCGTTCTCGCCGGCATGTTGCAGGGCCTGCCGGATCTCGCCCAGCGCCGTGTGATCGGCCTTGGCCTGGCTCTGCGCGCCGGGCTCGGTGGCCTGTCGAGCCGCCGGCTCGAGCCGCTGCAACAGAAACGCCAGTGCCGCGGTGCGGGCTTCGGTCAGAGCCACGGCCGCGTGTGCGAGCGCAGCCAGCGACTCGTCCGGAGTCGGCGGGCCGGAATGGGGCGCGGCGAACGCGGCCCTCACCTTGTCGGTCAACTCCAGCAGGCTGGCCGAGGGCGCTCGCCCGTCGGTGACGATCGCCGCGGCACTCAAGCGCTTCTCCACTTGCTTGAGCTGGCGTTGGAAATTGCCCAGGCTCATCGCTGCCTTCAACTTGCGGTCGCATGCTTCCTTGCGGGCGATGAAGTCGTCGGGCATTTGAGCTTGGCCGCTGCGGGCCGCCGCGGCGGCAATCGATTCCAAGAGCGTGATGCCTTGTTGGCCTGATTGTTCAATCGCTTCGACCAGCTCGCGCAGTGCGGCGAGATCGCTTGCGCACTGCTGCCACACTTGGGCCTCGGCACCGTTCTGCTGCGACGGGCCGACTACCTGTGATCGCAACAGCCCCAGCGCCGCGTCGCGCAGTTGCTCCAGCGCCGCGGCGCCGGCTTCCACTCGGGCAAACTGCACGGCGACCGATTCGACGGCCACCGATTCGGCCTCTTCGGGCTTGGGCTCCCAGTCTCGCAGCGGCGATGGCGGGGATGGTTCGAGGAACTGCTTCAAATTGTTCCGCAGCTTGCCGGCCAGCAGGGCGGCATCGCTCGCCAGCTCTTTGATGCGTTCGGGGGTGCTTGCGGGGCGGCGATAGTTCTCGGCCAACAAACGCCGGCCTTGCCGCAGCGTGGACAGACCGCGGTATTCCAGCGGCCGCCAGATAACCCGGCGACGGTGAATCACGGCTACCAGCAGCGGCGGGAGCGTCCCGGCACGCAGCGCGTCGGCCAGCATCCAGGGCACGTCGGCTTCGTCTGATTCGTAGATTTCGCAAACCAGTTCGACCAGCGCGCGGGCCGGCGAGGAGGTCGGATCCACGGTTTCGAGCAGCCGGCGAACAGTCGTCACGGGATAGCCGGAAACCAGCCACTCGACGGCCAGGATCGCAAAACCAGCCGCTCCGCCGCGGCGCCGGCGAGACAGTTCGGCCAACTGGGCCAGCAGCGGAGCCACCCGTTCGACTCCCTGCTGGCTTGGTTTGGCCAATAGCAACTGCTCGACCATCAAGTCGGAAATTCCGGTCCAACGGCAAATGCCGGCATCGTGAAATCGCCGCACCTGGCGGGCCGGCTGAGCGCCGTCGGCATGCTCGCTCCGGATACCGCGACCGTCTGCCGAGACGCCGCGGGCACCGCCTGAGCGTGGCTGGCGACTGCCGGGCGAGGTGTCATCGGGCGAGATGGGATCGGGCGCCGAACCGGCGCGATGTTTCTTCTCGAGCGCCGCCTTGCTCATGGGAGGCACGAAACACATCAGTTCGGGTTCGAACGTATCGATTCCCTCACGCACTCGATTGGCTACCGCGTTGCCGCGTTCCAGCAGGGCGTCGGGCGTGAATTGGGCATCGCCGTAAAACTGTTCGTTTAATTCCCACTGCAACAGGCAGATATGCGTCCAGATGCGATGGCTCGTGGGGCACAGCCGGCAGGCCAAGGCGATCCAGTCCCGGGCTTCTGCGAGCATGCCGTGCTGGAAGTACAGCCGGCCCAAGTGATAGACCAGCTTTGGGTTGGCGCCGTCCAGGCGAAAGGCCTGCTGCAGCAGCGACAGGGCCTGCTCGAACGGCGTGGCCGGGTTCACCGCCAGGCGAAACGAACACTCCGCCAGGGCTTCGAGTTCGGGTCCCTCGAGCGCGCCGCGCTCTTTGCGGCGCATTTGCAGCGCCAGGAGTCGCTGGCGAAGCAAGGTCGGGTCGCTAACCGGCGCTTTCACGGCACGGCGCTCCTTAGGCAGAAGATGCCAACTCGGCCGGATTGACCAGGCGAATTCCGTCATGCTGTCCGACGGCCAGCAACGTGCCGTCGCGCGAGACGCTGAGCGACCCGCCGTCGTGGCTGTAGACCACGTTATTGCCTGCCGACAAGCAGTAAGTGCCGTCCGGATTGCGGAAGACGCAATACACTCCTTGGTCGTCGGCCGAGACCGGGACGGCGCCGGGCACCACGTGAAACACGCCGCGAATGCCCAAGGCTCCGTCCAAACGCCGGGCACTCCCCTGTGCATCGACGATCAACGGCATTTCCGTGTCGCCGAAGGCCGCGATCACGCCCGCCAGTGGCGAGGCCTCGTCGACTTTGTCCGACAGATCGAGCGGAAACTGATACAGCCGATCGACGCCGATCACGTTCAATATGTTCCCGGACGGCTTGAGCAACCACACGCGCGGCTCCAGTTCCACGGTGCCCAGGCATTTGCCGCGGTCATAGACCGAGAGCTTCCCAGCGAAATCCGCGACGTAGACCCGCTGGTCGCAGACGGCCAAGGCCTGCACGCCCGCGGGGTGCACGAACATCAGCTCCTCCGTGCCGGAAATCGACAAGCGATGCACCTCGCCGCTCCACAGGCCGACGTAGATATTTTCGCTGTTGATGAAAATATCGCTGACGACGTTTACCGGCCGCTTGTCGACGGCCAGGTTGAAGCGGGCCAACTTGCCGTACCGTGCAAACAGATAGACGTTGCCGTGCCAATCCGCCAGGGCCAGATAATCTCCGGCAGTGCGCTGCAGGTTCAGCCGGCTCGTGAGCTTCGGCGCTGCCGGCAGCGGAACCGCCTGTCCGGTGTCGGTGAAGATCAGCGGGTCCTGATTCTGACGCACGAACAGCGTCCGATTATTGGCAAAGAACGTGGCTTCGCCGGTCCTGGTGATTTCCGGCGGCGGCAGCGCGGCCTGCGCGGCTGGCCCCCGCAGCTCGCTGGTCGGGGCCAGGACTTCGAAAAACTCGCTGCGGATCGTTTCGTATCCCTCGCCGGCGACGACCAGCCGCAGGCGCTTGCCGGGCGTGGGCAACGACAAGTCGTTGAAGGTGGCGATCCCGCGCGCAGTTTCGATCTTGGTCGGCCCGTTCAACTCTCCCGCTTCGGCGCTCACGGACAGCGTCTCTTCGTCCCCCGTCAGCGTGTTGCCGGCGGCGTTGCGGATGCGCACGCGCAAAGCAGGCAGCGTCCGGTTGACTTGAATGTCGCGCGGCTGGTTGAGGAATTCCAAGCTGCATTGTGCGTTTCCAGGTCGCAGCTCCAGGGCGTCGCACAGCCGTTCGAACCATTCCGGATCGTTGGGCGTGACCGCCTGGACGTTCAGCGCGGTGTTGGGCATTTTTTCACATTTTTCGAGCAGCACCGGGCTCAGGATCCGGCAGCCATTCTCGATATGCCTTCCCAACGCCGTATTGAACTCCCAAATGCAATAGTCCTTCTCGAAGTACATCCACGAAAAGACCGGGACGATTTTGCGGCTATTGGTCAGCGCCGTCGTCAGCACGCCAATGAAGTCGGCGCCGACGGGAATGCCGTCGTTGCGGTCTCGGTCGAAGAAGATCTTCGGCTTGCGGTCGCCGGCCTTGGTAGTGCAGCTGCACAAGGGCAGATACAGGTTCTTTTCCACCCAGACACGGTTTTCGCTGTTGTAACTGATGAAGACGTCGTATTTTTCCATGTTGATGCGGCCGTTCTCGCGCTCGCCTTGGTGCTACGGCGGGCAAATCGCCCCAGGCTCTGTCTATTTATCGCAACGCGCTGAGAATCTGTAGCGCCATACCCAGGACCCGTTTTCTCGCTTCCTCGGTGACCAGTCTGGGCATCAGGCCCATGCATTCGTTCGCAATTTCGCGGAGAACCGTCGCCTGGTAGTGCGACACGCCGCCGGCGGATCTGATCTTGTCGACTGTTCTGTTGTACCGCTCGTACAGCGGATCGGTAAGCTTGACGTCGGCTTGAATTTCGTTGAAGACCTTGATCATGCGCTGCAGCTCGTCGACCAAGGCCGAGGCCGACGTGATTTCCGGGTCGATCACCGATTGCCTGGCGTATCGCAGCGCCAGCTCCAAGTCGCGCACCGCGGTGGCCAACGGCGGGCCTTTGTCCTGCCGGATTTGCTGATGCAGACGCTCATAAATGCTGCAGGCATAGAGGAACGACGAGTACGGGTAGTAGGGCACCAGCGCCACAACCCGGGTCAGCACCGCTTCCGACACCGGGCTTTCATCTTTGCGGAGCCGGCCCAGCGCTTCGTTCATCTCTTCGTCGACCAGGAAGCGGTAGAGGTCCTCGCGGTCGCGAAAATCCGCGGGCGCCGCGCCTCCTCTTTTTCCTGATTCGCACTCGCTCAAGAACGTATCGAGCAACTGCCCGAACGGACTCGCGCGCGTGTCCGAATGCCGGCCCCCGATGTACTGGCGTGCTTGCTTGTAACGCCCCGACTGGAAATGCTGCCGGACCGGAATCAGATCCTCCTTGATGAGCTGCCGTTGGATCGAAGCACGCAGCGATTCCAGGTCGGCCCGGCAGTCGGGCTTGTCGAGCGCCAGTCCGGCTTGCACCATTCGCATGGCCTCCTGAGGCTGATCCTGGATGGCCAGCATCAGCCCGAGCAGGAAATAGTAGATCGGGCTTTCGGCATCGATGGCCACCAGGTGCTGCCCGCGCTTGGTGGCGGCGGGCAGATCTTTGTTGGCCAGCGCAATCAGCGGGTCTACCGCCGCTGCCGCCAGCGGACCGCGAATCTGGTCCGCGAGCGATTTCATCCGCGTCGCCAGCCGCGGCGCGGGCTTCCGCCCGCGCAACATGGCCAGCGTGGTCATTGCCGGCTCGAATTGCTTGAGCTTCAATTGGCAATAGGCCGTCAAGTAATGAGCTTCGTGCGACGTTTCGTGCTCGGCCGACAACGAGTCGATCACCGTGCGAAGCAATTCCAGCGCTTCGGGATACTGCCCTTGGGCCAGTTGCTCTTGCGCCTCGCGCATGGCGCGCTCGGCGGGGCTCTCCATGCCGCTGAACGAGCTCAACACGCCCACGGTGGGCTTCCCGGCCAACGTGTCGGCCCACATCAATCCCGACGGTACGCTGCCCTGCTGCTGCCCGGCCGCATTGGCCATGTTCCGCAGCTTGCTGAGCAGATCTTCGCCGCCGACGGGCTTGGTCGGCAGCGTCACCTCTTTGAATGTGTCGGCGCGGAATGTCGCGGCACCGCCGTTTTTTTCGACCAGTTGGTTGAATCCGTCAGCCATGCGATTTTCTCTCACTTCTAGCGGGTCAAGCCGCGACGATGAAGATCCTAGTCCCGCTGCGCGGGCTCGTCCCTCAGATCTCTCCCAATTCGTCGTCGCTCGGTTCGGGCACCGTGCCGAGCACGTGCTGCGCTACGCCGCGGCAGGCCTCGTATTCCTGTTCGTGGTTGATTTTCGCGAGCCCCAGCAGCGTGTTAGCCAGACTCAACTGTTCGAACTCGTCCTGCTTGCGCTCTTCGGGTTCGTACTTGATTGCTTCCAACCGCTCCAACAGCCGCCGTCGGTTCAATTGACGAGATGCCATGCCACGATTCCTTCGGTCCGGCGGGCCGACGGCCCGGCAGACGTTGCTGAGAGTTACGGGGTGTCGGGATGGTTGTCTTCGCCGCCGGCCGCGGCTGCGCCCAGCTCGGCTACTCCGGCTTCCTCACCGAGCAGGACTTCGCCGGTGACACCGAGCAATTCCATTTCCACTTCCTGGAACTTCTGGGCATGCTGATGCAAGGCCGCGGTTTCGCGGTTGTATTCGTCCACGCTTGCCACCAGGGCTTCGTCCTGCGCCGGCAACTGGCCCAGCAGAGCCATCACGCGGCCGATGGTCACCTGGCTGCGGGCCTGCATGGCGTCGGTCGACGGCGAAAGATCGACGCTGCCCACCGGCAGGTCAAGTTCATTGACCGCGGCAAAGCGGGCGAATCGCCCCAGCCGATTCTGCAAACCCACGCGTAGCCGCTCGGGGACCGCTTCGTTCGTCAGGTACTGCTTCACCATGCCCAGGTAGTGCTGAACCGAATTGGCGATCAATGCGATCCGGCGTTTCTCGCGTTCGCACAGGTTGAGCACTTGGGGCAGACTGACCCCGGCCGTGCACTCGCGGCTCTCTTCGATCAGTTTCATTCCTGCGGCGCGCTCTTGCTCGTTGCGTGCGAAGTAATAGCGCACCAGCCCTTCGATCAGGTACGGATCCGCGAACCTGGCATCTCGCGCCAGCGCGGCTTGCGTTCGCTCGCACAATTTTTCCAGCTGGCCGGCGGGCAGCCCCGATTTCTCAGGCAGAAATCGCCACAAGGCCAATAGCGCCATCGCCCGCCACAGCAGCACGTTGCGCAAGAGCAGCTCGGTTTCGTCGAACGCCACGGGCAAGGCGTTGGCCCTTGGCGCGCCACTGGTCGCAGTGGCAGCGGCCTCGGTTTCGTCGGCGGCGACCGTGGCCAGCGATCCGTTGCCGGCGACGATCTCGACCTTGAATGACCGGGAGCAGGCCGAGCAACTGGCCTGTTGACCGGCGCTGGCGCGGCGTGCGCGGTGCCGGGCGTGACAATCGGCATGCGTGCAGATGGTTTCGCCCCACTGGTCTTGCTGCTCGAGGCCGGCAGAAATTTCCTTGGCCAGCTTGCCGAGTTCCTTGTCGACGCTGCCGTAATCCGCCTGGCGCCATTTGCATAGCAATAAGCCCAGCCGCGGCTTGATGGTCGAGCCGCTGTTGGCTTTCGCCGAGTTCAGGGCTCCTTCGAACATCTGCGTGGCTTCCAGCACGTTGTTCTGAAACAGGGCCTGGATTCCCAGCACGACCTGGTGGTCGTCGAATTGGGCAGGAATTTGATCCGTCAGCACCCCCAGCCGGAGCAGATTGTCGAAATAGTGCATGGCCCCCTGCACTTCGCGATTGACCCAATGCTTGCGGCCACGGACGAGCCAGGCGATGCCGATCATCAGGTTCGTTTGCAGCATGGCCCGCAGACGGTCGCCATGCTCGGCGTAGATTTCTTCCACGCGCTCGTAGTCCTTCTGTCGGCATTTGATCCACATTTCCAAGTAAATGGCCGATTCGTCCGATCCGCCGGTTTCTTTCAGGTCGGCCAAGACGCCCTCGGCCTCCGAGAGTCGGTTCAATCGCGCGCGGACATAGGCCAAAGCAAAGCGGGCATCGGCTACGGACTTCTGGTCCATGCCGGCCGTCAGGGCCTCGACCAACAAGCGCTCCGCCTCGCCGAACTGGTCGGGGCGATCTTCCTCAATGATCGCCAAGGCATCGATGAGCGGCTTGCGTCGCCGGCGAGGAACCCGCATGCGGAAATGATAGACCACCGCGCCGACCACCAGCGTCATCAGGCCCGACATGATCACCACCGCTTTGACCCACGGCTCCTGCCATTGCCGGAGCATCCAGGCTTTCAGCCACTCGCCCCAGGTCTGCGGCGGTTCGGCTGCCGGCTGCCCGGCCGGTTGGACCTCGGCGGGCGTCGGCGACGGAACACTCACCTCCTGGTCGGGATTGTCGGAGAGCTCGCGCACGACCACTGGCAGCAGCTTCTCTTCCCAGATGTTGCGAGGAATTGCCCAGCTGCGATCCCCGACCTGCAGGCGTACGGTGTCGGTGGGATCATCGGCGGCTCGCTCTGGCTGGGCTTGTAGCGTGCCTGCCAGCCCCAGAGCCACGGCCAGCAGGACCCACATTGCCGCCAGCCGCGGTGTGTTCGTCAGCTTGATGCGTTTCACGATCCTGTGCTCCCCCGCGTGCAACCGTCTGGCGTCAGAACAACCGCGGCCGCAGCTCTTCGGCCCAGGCGCGCGTCCGGTAAACCTCGCGCGCGCTGACGTCCGGGTGCGAACCGTATTTTTCCAAGGCCCACATGACGTTGTTGAATTGATTCTGCGCGTCGGCCTTTCGTCCCTGCCCCAACAAGGCCGCGGCAAACGCCAGGTTCAGCTCGAATTTCCCAGGGCAAGTGCTTGCCGCGGTCGTCGAAAATCTTGCCGTGGACGAAATCCGCCGCCGTGTCGTAGAACGAGGGCATCTCCTCCCCACGCCACAGGTAATGCCGGGCCAGCAGCGAGCTGTACGGAGCCGCCAGCTCCATGCCCTGTTTCTCCAATTGCTGGTAGTCGCGGGCGATTCGTGCATCAAGCTGCAAGGCCAATTCCGAATTGTGCAGGTACAGCTCTTGCAGCGGTTCGCTGGGATCGCGGGCTTCAGAAATCCGATAGATCTGCGCTTCGTATGCGTCGGGCCGGTCCGGATGCTTGGCAATGGCCCGCTCGCAAAAGTCAATCGCTTCCAGCGGGCGCTGCAGCTGCCCGGCCAGCTCCGCTCCGACCAGCAGCAGGTCGTACGAATCGTCTTCCAGCAGCAGATCCTGCAACAAGGCAAAGCCCTGCAACGCGTCTTGCCGGCTCACCTCGCGGACTGCTCGCGCGGGCTCCATGCGATTGCGGCATTCCGACAAGTAGTCTGCCACTTCGCCCAGATTCAGGTGCATCCGCACATTTGGGTCTCGGCAGACCATCCGCGCGCCCATCTGGATGGCGTCTTCGGTGGCCCGCACCCGGTCCACCCAAATCGGCAAATCAGCCAGCCGCGGCCGCATCTCGGCGGCCACCCCCGCCACAGCGTCGTACAGCAGCCGCTCGGGGTTGACGTGCGACGGAAAACGGCAAAAGCACATCTGCACCAGCACGCCCACGCAGTAGATATCCCAGGCCTGCATGGCCGGGTTCTGTCCCCAGGCCGCGGCGCTGCGGAGGAACTCGGGCGCCATAAAAAACGCCCGAGCGGGCTCGACGAACACATGGTCGACGGTCGGCGGTCCCCAATTCGGGACCGGCAACAGGCACACTCCATTGGCGGACAGGGCGATATCGGCCGGCATGGGCAACAGCGGCATGTGCAGATTCTGCCACCAGCCGCTCAAGGCCCGTAGCGTCGCCGCGACGTAGCCCAGGCTCACCCGTGGATCCTTGGCCAGCGATTCGGCCAGCGTGCCGGCAAAACCTTCGACCTCGTACTGAATGACGTAGCCGCCGGGATCGGGGTCGGGCTGCCAGGCTCGTTTGACCAATGCGACTCCGGGTCGCGGAACTTCGCGCCAGGCGGCCAGCGATTCGCGCTCGCGAATCCCCAGCCGGGTCGCCGGCACAATCCGGTAGCAGACCGGCCTGGTCTTGGAGCGGAAGATCCGGCCATGGAAGCTCGGGCCGACATAGACCAGCCGGTCTTCGCTGCTTCCCAGGTTCAAGCGGATTTCTGCCGGAGATTCACGCGCGGCAATCAAGGTAGACATCCTCCAAGCTGTCGCCGATCCTCTCCAACGGTTCGCCGTCGACTCCTTGGTTCAAGGCATCGACGAATGTGTTCAAGGCTGCGATCAAGCGCGGATCGGAGTTGGAGCTCAATAGCCGCTTCGATCGCCGCCAGACGGACTTGAACTGTTCCGGCACCTTGCCTTCATCGGCCAGCATGTGCAGTTCGGGAACCGTGGCCACGGCCTGATCGCCGCCACTGGCCACGGCTGCCGCGGCGGCGGGCTCCGGGGACGGCTGCGGCGGGGTTGCAGGGGACGCCGGGGGTGGGCTCGTTGCGGCCGCAGCGCGCGCCGCCGGAACCGGATTGGGCATTTCCTCCCCGACCGGCGCGTGCGCCATGCCGTTGCCATTGCCGTTGGACGGTGCGCCGGCCGGCGCCGGCACTTGGGGGACGATGATCACGGTTTCCACCTGGCCCGGCGTGGCGGTCGGGTCCGGCTGATACAGTTCCACGAGTTGTTTGCGAATCTCGGCCAGGCGGGCCCGGCCGCCGATCCCCGTCGGTTGCGTGAACGCGGCACGGAACGTCTTGCGTTCGTTGAGATGGTTGACCGTGGCCGTCAACAGGCCGTTGCGATCCAACGAGAACGTCACGTCGAAGCGATGATGGTCCTTGGGCTTGGGCTCCATCGGCCCGATGATGATCTCGCCGATCAGCGAGTTTTCGAAGACGTGCACCTCCTCGCCCTGATAGACCTGGACGGTGATCTGCTCGGTCGGTCCGGGATTGGTGTAGTTCCCTTTGGTGACCGAGACCGGAATGCTGGTTCCGCGGGCGATAATGCGCGAGACGACCGATTGGTTGTCGCTCTCGCGAGTGACGCCGACTCCCAGCGAATGCTCGGTGATCAGGTTGACGATTCCTTCCTCGGGATTCGTCTGCTCACTGCCGTCGAATTCGCGGAAGACGTCGAACGGCGGCGGCGAAGCCTGGAAGCGCTTGGCCAGAATGGCTGCGCCACGGGCGACGACGGCGTCGGGATCGAGGTTGGCGCGGACGAAGCTCGGCTCTTGCTTGAAATAATCCAACAGGCGGGCTTTGACGCAAGGCATCTTGCTCGAGCCGCCCACCAGCAGGATGGCGTCGATGTCGGTTCGGCGGACGCCCTTCTCCGACTCGGCGAATTCCAATGCCGAGTCGACGTAGCTCAGCGATTTTTTCAGATCCGCCTCGATCAGGCCTTCGTAGGTCTTGCGATCGAGTCGCAGCGTCGGCGGTTGGGCCGGGCGCAACTCGGGCAAGGTCATCGAATCGCTTTCGTAGGTGCTCAGGCGGATCTTCAGCTCTTCGGCGTAGTACTTGACGATGCTCTGCGCTCTGGCATTGTTGCGAATATCGATCTGGTGTTGCTTGAGCAGTTGCTCGACGGCCCATCGCGTGATGGCGTCGTCAAAGTCGCCGCCGCCGAGCCGCGGATCGCCGGAGGTAGCCAGGACCTCGATATTCGACTCTTCGACCGAAATGATGGAGACGTCGAACGTGCCCCCGCCCAGGTCATAGACCAGATAGACCTTGCGCGTATCCACGTACTGATCGACGCCGTAGCAGATGGCCGCCGCCGTGGGTTCGGGAATCAGTTGCCGTGGATAGAGCCCGGCCAGATAGGCCGCTTCTTCCGTGGCCTTGCGCTGCCGCTCGGTGAAATAGGCCGGGACGGTGATCACCGCGTCGCGGACTTCGCAGCCTAGCGCCGCTTCGGCGACGTCCTTCATCTTCATCAACGTGAAGGCGCTGATCTCCTGCGGCAGCCGCCATTCGCCGCAGAAACGTACTTTGACCGGATCGCCTTGATAGCCCTCGTTCACTTGCTGCCGGGCCCGGAAGCCTCCCTCTCCCTTGGGATCGAACTTGGCCAGCGTTTCCGGGCGAAACACCTCCCCCATCTCGCGCTTGATCTCGATGATGGTGTTCAACGGATCGACGGCCAGGTTCCGCTTTGCGGTTTGCCCAACGAGCACGCGCCCCGTCGCCCGATCGAAGCTCACGACCGACGGCGTCGAGGGTTGGTTGTCTTCGGGGTTGTTGAAGACCACCGTTTCGTCGCGGTCGAAATCGTATGCCGCCACGGCGCTGTAGGTGGTCCCCAAATCGATTCCAATCACCGGGTGCATACGTGTACCAGTCGTGCTCATCGCAATCTCTCCATCTGAGCGGGTCGGCATTACTGTAAGTTTTTGGCGGGATCGGCAATCATGACTTCGGCCGGGCGAACCAGGTGCTGGCCCGCCCGGTAGCCCGGCGCCAGCGCCTTTAACACGACGTACGGATCGCCCTTCACAAAGCCGCGACACACCATGCGTTGCGGATCGAACGGCTCTCCCAGCTGGGCCTCGAACGGCTCGAAGCCGATGCCGCGCAAGGCGCGTTCCAGGACGAGAATCACCGCCTCGAGCTGCTCGATCATGCGCTTGTCTTTCCGGGCATTCAGGCCGGCGCGCATGTGGCGGAACTGGTCCAGCGGCATAATGGTTTGCTCGAAAATTCGCGTCGCGGCCAGCACGCGGCGATCGCCCAGCAGGTCGGTGCGCAAGGCGTGAAACTCGCGGGCCTGCGATTGAGCGAGGCCGGCCAGGCTTTGGCCGATGGTCTCGGTGCGCTGGGCCAGCGCGTCCACGGTGGATTTCAGCAGCTTGAGTTGACGCAGCACGACGTCCATGTCGTCCTTCAGCTCATGCAATCGTTCCTGCCACGCTTCGTTGTCGGAGCTGCCGCCCGCATGGCCCGGCAGCATGGCTGCCGACAGGGCCTTGTTCAAGCCCTGTAAATCGAACGCGGAAATCGAACCCAACATGGAAGTGGCGTGCGCGACCAGCTCTTCGTGCCCGCCGAGAGCGTCGATTTCCATCTGCTTGTCGCTCGCTGCCACCGGCTCGGTAGCCGGCGCAGCGCGGTCGGCAGCTGCCTCGGCCCGGGTCAGCGAAACGACGTCGGCTGCCGGATCGCTGTCCGCCACCACTTCTACGTCCGATGCTGGCGTGTCGTCGCTCATGATCGTGGTCCGTCTAACAGTTCTAGGTAGGTGAAATCGCCGGAAAAGTCGTCGCGTGTGAGGTCCGAAGGATGGAAGACCTCTTCATTCTGCTGGCGCAAGAATTCCGCCAGTTCGCGCCGCACGAGCGCGAGCGCTACCCGCTGATCGCTGGAGTAGGCGTCGCGCGTCGGGTCGGTCAGCTTCAGCAGCTCGAAGGGAGGATTGCTGCGATCGTATTCGGGGCGATCGGCGGCCCTCACGATCTTGAGCTGGTTCAAGTCCGCGATCGATTTGTCGAACTGCCGCACGCGCTCGCGCAGCTGCTTGAACTCCGGTTCGATCTTTTCGGCTTCGTGCTCCAGGCGGACCAGTTCGACTTGCGCGGCACGCGCGGTGGCTCGCGCTGCATCGCCGCGTTCGACTTGCAGCGCTGCCAGCCGCGTATCGGCCCCGCGCAGGCCGTCGATGCGCTTGTAAACCGCGTCCAGCCGGGCGCGCAGCTGGTCCTGCTCGGCCGACCAGCGGCGTTTCAGCTCCATCTGCGCTTCGCTGATCTCTTGCCGATCGGCTTCGGGACCCACGCCCAGAAGTTCGTAATCGCTGCCGCGGGGAATGCTGAGCGGGTAATTGAACATGCGAGCTTCCAGCTTTGGGTTAGCGTCACCCGAGCGGTCCGTTTACCAGTAAGACGACTCGACTGCGGCGTACAGCACGTCTTCCAGCGCCGTCCGCTCAGGCCGAGATTCGCTGAACGTGCCGGCGTAGGCCAGGTGCCGGAACGCTGCGACGTGCTCGCCGGCTTCGGCAAACTGGGCGGAGAACCGGGCGTGCACCCGCACCAGGATGCGCGGCAACGCACGTCGCACCCGCGCCACGTCGGGCCCCGGCTGATTGCCCGGCCCCTCGAGAACGCGCACGCGCAGGTAATCCCAAAAGGCGTCGTCGTCGATGACCAGTTGCCAGTAACCGAGCGATACCGACCAATAATTCGGAACGAACGCAATCTGCCCGGAGCAGAAGGCGGCTTCGTACGCCAGAGCCAGGTTGTGATAGGCGATGGCCAGCGCATGCCGGGCCGCGGCCGCGTTCAAACCCTGATGCGCACGAGCGAACTGATCGCACTCGTGAATCAGCCGGGCCGAAGCCAACTGTCGTTCTTCACGGAACACGCCCGCCAGTTCGGGACCGAAATGCGGCCAGAACACCGATTCGACCAAACGCCGGCTCGCATCACGCAATCCCAGCACGCAGGCAGCCGACGCGACCTGGTCAAACGTGCGGCACGAACCGGTGCCCAGCGCGTGCCGGGCCTGGGCGGCTCGGGCCTCGTCGCTTTGAGCGGCGTATGCCTCCAGCCGCTGCTCGAGCGAACTGGCTTTCAGATTGGCCGGCTGTTGCAGAAAGCGGAAACCGTTGCGGGCGTACAGATCGATGTCCAGGCGCACGCCCAGTAGCGGCCGGCAAAGTTCCGCGGCCAGAAACCACGCGGTGGCAACTCCCAACCGCCGACGATATTCGCGCCGCTGTTGCACGTGCGCCAAAACGCTCCGGATTTGCTCAGCGTCGAGCGCCGGCGGCATGGGACCGCCCGCATGGCCGGCAGCCGATGCCGGGACGACAGGAACTGGCGATTTGACGACGGTCTGATGCACGGTCGCAGCCATTGCGATGCTCAGTGGCAAAACGGCTCAAGACCGTCGATGACGGTTCAACCCAATGCCGCCGCGGCTGCACGACCTTGCATCCTTGCGAAAGACATCAGCAACCAGGTCAGCCCGGATATCTTCCGAGATTCGTTGCGTCTTGAAGCCTCAGACTCTGAACTAAAACACACCGCTCCGCTGGGAGGGGGCAACTAACCCACTTAGATGGGATGCTAACAGGCCCATCGGCGCGAGTCAAAAAATCGTCGCGCAAAATAAAAAACCGGCCGGAGAGCCCGTTTTTCGGCAGGAAATAATGGGCGGTGCGCGGTGCACCGGCTCAAAGCGCTTTGCCCGATCCGGGAGCACGACTTTTTTCGCTGCATCGCTGCCGGCCCTGGGGCTGCGCTGGCGGGCATTCGCAGCCAGGGAGAGTTCCATCGCGTGGCGCGGCGCAGCGAGGCGATGGCCGCGCGCCTTGACGAGTTGCGCCTGGAGATGGCCAGCGTGCCCACCCGCGCCGACGAGCCGAACAGCGTGCGTTTGAACCACTGTGCCCGCAGGGTGGCCCAGCTGATGATCAACGAGATGCTCGACTGGCGCGTCGTCTTCCAAGACCGGCCCTTGGGACTTCCGGCATGAGGGGGACAGAATTGCAACTCGCGTCAGCGTCGACATCTTCTTGACTTTAAGCTTGGCCATGGCGTACAAGTCACCGTTGTCAACGGTGGTAGCAGCAAGCCGGAGAACTGCCGCTTGACCCGCCCGACGCACCGGCGCGAGCAGCTCCGGCGAAGAAGCCCCGGCCCGCGAAGGGGAAGATCTTCATCTGCTACCGGCGGCAAGACAGTCAGGACATAGCCGGGCGAATCCGCGACAGGCTGGAAGCTCGTTTCGGTAGTCGGCGCGTATTTCCGGACTTCGAAATGCTCCCGCCCACCGACTTCTCCGCCCAGATTCGCGCGACGATCGCCCAGAGCGGCGTGTTTCTCGCGCTGATCGGCGAGTCCGAGTGGCGCAGGGCAAGCCGAAAGCTAAGGCGGTTCGTCACGCATCGTGATAGTCTGCATCCAAGTGCTCGAAGAGAGCGCATGGTTCGCGAGCGAAAGAGCCATTCGAGAGACGAATTGCTCGTAGCGAGACTCGACCGTCCATGCCCAGGGCCAAAACAATATGAAAAAGGCCAGCGGCAACTCGATTGAGCTGCCGCTGGCCCTGGTCGCCCTTGCCGGACACGCACCCTTAACGGCGATTCATTTCTTTTCTTTCAATGCGACTGCGTTAGCTACGGTATCGGGTACGGCGATGTCGAACGTCAGGTAACGCTCATCCCCGGCGGCCAGCGAGACCGTTCTCGTTTCGTTAACGGATTTCTCACCAGCGGGAACTTCGACCCGAAGCTCGTATTTGTACGAAGCTCCCGCGATCAGCCCCGGCGACGTGTAACGGCGGATTTCACCCGTACTCTTGGTGAGGTAGCCGTTGACGTAGACGCGAGCAGCGGCCGGAACTCTGACCACCAGTGAGGCGGCCGACGAAGCAGCCGGCTCCGAAGTCGACATCGCTCCGCTGGCAATCGCAGCGACAGGCGCGGCATAGCGGCTCGACTGAGCATAATACGCCACGGGGCTCGAGTATCCGTACCAGCCGCCGTAACCTCCATACCCTCCGCCGTAACCTCCATACCAGCCACCGTAGCCGCCGTAGCCGCCACCGTAACCGCCGTACCATCCGCCGCAGCAACATGGACTGCAACAATATCCGCCGTGCCGGCCAAAGAATGCCGAAGCTTCCCCTGGCGACACCACAGCGAAACCGAGGAGAACCGCGCCGAGAATCAAACAGCGTCGAGCCATTGTCTTTCCCCCTGTCTCATGGTCTTAAACGTGGGACGAATCCTTTGCCGGAAATCGCTCCATTTAATCGCAGCTTCTGCTCGCCTGTCCAGTCCTCCACTCGGTAGGTGCGCGAAATGCGGCTCAGTCAAATGTTACGGCTGCGTCTCTTCGCCCTGTCCTATTCACGCAAAACAATGCGGAATTGTCGAACGAAGGCTCGCGGGCGAGCAGATCGGTTGTTGGCGTTTCAGCTTGACGCGCGATCGGCCAACTCGGTTGGCATTCGCACGATCGCGATGCTTGCTCGGCCGCCAGCTGGTTTCCGGCCGAAACATCGGATGCGCGGCATTCGGTTTTCGATTCGTCGGTGCGATCCACCGAGGCAGCCATTGTCGATGTGACCGACGCGCGCAAGCAAAATGGGCTGCGACAACAAATCGTCCCCAATCCGAAGCGTCGCTTTCTGACTTCAGCGGCTGTTGCTGGCGCTCCGGCCAGTAAAGGAAGGGTTGCACTGCTAGATCTGCGAACAGCCTAGCGGCGACAAAAGAATATTGCGAATTCCCGACACGATGCGTTTGTCTTCATATTCGGGAACCGCGCGCAGCTTAAGCCACTCGGGATCGGCGCGGAATGTGTTCCACGCGTCCGTGCGAGCCTTGTCATTTTCAAACGCCAGCATGTACGTAAGATTCGGCATCTGCGGGCCGGCGAGCGCCTCGCCAAAAAAGACCGGATTCAGACCCACGCGACGGAAGATGGCAATCTCGCCTTGATTGAACATCTCGATCTTCTTCTGACCGGCCGCTTCGTTGTGGCTTTCGTAGATGCGCAAATTGTAGACCTGGGGTTTGCCGCTCGGTTTTTCCACCTTTGGCATCGTCTCGAAGGCTCGCAACACGGACGTTTCAATCCGCTCGTAAACCGGATCGGTAGCCTGGGCGGCGAGATAGCTCGCGCCGGCCCGTTGGTACTCCGAATCGCCATTTAGCGCGATTGACACCGTCGACCATTGCTCGGCGCTGTCATAAGGCGCGAGGAGGTAGTACACCGCCGGCCCTGGCTGCGCCAGTTGCTCTCGATACGCGCCGACCGCTTTCACGCCCAAGCGATTGAGCGACGGCACGAGCGCGTGCTCGACGTGGGCTTCAAACAGTTGCTCTTTGCCTGTCTTCAGCCGGTACGTTTTCAGTACAAGAATCTGTCGAGTACCCTGCTCGGCGGCAGCCGCCGACGACACTTCCGGCAGCATGGCTGTGCCACCAACGATGAGCGTTGACGTCAAGAATCTACGACGTTTCATGAAATTTCGCCCTTATGCGGCAGCTATCTTGGATGCTCGAAAGCGGTGCGCCGGCCATGATACAATGCCGCATGGCGGCCGGAAATAATCGCGAAGGCGAAAAGATCACGCGTCGACGGCGCGCGCGTCCTACCGCTCAGTCTGCATAGCCGTGGGCGTTCAGCCAGCGGTCAACTTGGGCCAAGGCTTCGTCCAAGCGATTCTGCTTATAGGTGAAGTAGCCGTGGCCGCCACCACCGGTGATCAACGCGCAGTCGTTTTTGGCGGCTAGCATTCGCTCGTGGAAGAGCTTCGCGCCTGCGAAGGGAGTTACCGTATCCGTTTCGCCGTGCAGCAACAAAGTCGGCGGCAGCCCGGGCTTGACGCCGTTGACCACCAGCCGCCCTGGATCGATGCCCAAGTCGGCCGCATGCGCCCGAACGTAGCGCACGGCCGAGCGCGCGTCCTTGACCGCGTCGAAGGGACTTGTGCCCGGATGACGTTTGTTGGTCAACCGGTACTTCACGCTGATGCCCACCCAACAGCGTTTGGAAAATCGGTCGGCCATGTAGTACTGAGTTGAGGGCTCGCCGGCCGCCCAGCCACCGCCATGAAATGTGAGCAGCACCGGCCGCTTGTCCGTCGACATACCGATTCATTCACCGACGGAGTGTGCTACGGGGTCTCAAGTCAGCCGACCGCACTTCTGATCGCGGTCGTTCTCGACGATTTTACTTGCCGATCGTTCACACCGGCCGTATGTTGAGATTTGGTAACAAATCTGACATTTCTATCTTCTTCATTTCCTTTCGGTGCGTGGCGCCAGGCAACTATGCGCGTATCGACAATGCTCGGGGCCTTGGGATTGGCTTCGGTCCTGCTTTCGGCTCGCCCGACCTGGGGCACGCCGCCGGTGATGGTGCCCGCCACCTTTCAGCCGCACATTGATAGTCGCGGCATTTCATGGTCGACGATGGTCACCGGCGGCATCAGTACGAGCGACAATATCTTGCAAAACGCAGCCGTGATGTCGGTTGCGGGCCATCCATTTTCCTCGTCACAATCCGAAATGACGCCCGACGGGCGGGAAGCGGTGCTCACCGGCCAATGCGGCGACGTGCATGTGACCCGTAGGATTCATTTTGACCCGCTGGCGTGTACCGCGCGCCTGGTCGAGACATTCAGCAATCCAGGGCCGCAGGATCTCGGCCAGGTCGAGATCGCGCTGGTGGTCCCGCTTCGATTCATGAACGGGTACTACTCGGATACGGGCACGGCCAGTCCGGCGACGCTCGATCCCCAAGCGACCGGCTTGATTGCGTATCCGCGGCTCGGGCGCGGTTCAGCCGTGGCATGGTGGCTCTGCTCGGCCAAAGCACGCGTCAAGCCCGTCAGCATCACGAGCCAAAACAATCGCTACGTGCAAGTGACCTATCAAATCTCGCTGCCGCCCGGCGCGAAGATGTCGATCATGCACGGGTTCGGCGAATTCCAGGCCGCGCTGCTGAGCGGCCGGCCTGCGGCCATGCCGACCGATCCCAAGTCGCTCTCGACGTTCATGGCCACTTGCGACGCGAAGAAATGGGTTCGTGAATTGCCGAGCGATATCCGCCGGACGCTCGTCAATACGAGCGCGGCCAACGGCGTCGAAGGTCCCAAAGGCCTCTTGCCGGCCAGTCTCGCAGCAGCGCTAGAACGGGCCGACATCGAACGCGGGCTGCTCGACGTTCTTGCGGTCGACGCCGAGTCCCAGCTCGAAGGCACCGCCCGCTGCAAGCGCTTGTCGCTCACTTGTCCGCGCGGCAACGTCGAGCTACAGCTCGACGACGTGGCGCTCGTCAGCGGAGGATCGGGACGTGGCCGCCCGGCGACAGTGTATTTGCGCAACGGCGAGGTGCTTGTGGGCGAGTTGGCAGCCGATGACTTCATGCTTTCGACTGCTGAAGGGCTGAAGATCGAGCTCGTTCCGGCGCAGATGACCCTGTTGGCGATGCACGTTGCTCCGGCCGATTCGCATCCAAGCGAATCGATCGTCGCGCTGGCTACTCTCGCCACGGGCGAGCGGCTGGCACTGCGCAGCGAGCCGAAACAGAAATTAACCGTGGTTACCGCCTGGGGGACGGCGCACGTAGCGTGGGATCAATTGCAATGGCTGGCCTACGAGCAGACGCCGCAGCCGGTGTTTCGCGCCGTGTTTCGCGACCGGAGCCGGCTGTCGGTTTTCTTAAGCGACCCTGAACTCGAGCTGAATACCACGCGCTGGGGCACCCTGAAGCTAGCCGCACGCGAGCTGTACCGCTGGGATTCGAGCCTCGCTTCGGCTGCGCCCGCTAAATCGGAAAACGAGTCTGACGCTGACAACGAGCTGCCAGGCCCTTTCGTGCGGATGGCTGGCGAAAACATGCTCGCCGCGCCGCCGACCAATTCCCAACTGCATCTGGTCACGGCAACCGGAACGCGAACCATTCCGACCGAGCAGATCGAGCGCATGACTCGCGAAGACGACGGGCAATTCCGTTGCGAGCTCGCCGAGGGGAGTATCTTGGCGGGCAGCTTGCAAGAACCGCGATTGAGCGTTCGTTGGCAGAACCAGCAATTCCATATCCCGGTGCAACAGGTGATCGGCTTGCGCGGCGCATCGGATGAAGGGGCACCAGCAGCGGCGGCCGAGAATTAGCCGCCATCCGCTTCCGCAGAATCAATCGGACTAGCGGCGATTTCAAGTCTCGGTGCGGAGCAAATTCGGCTGTTTTGAACACCGGAATCCACATACCCATCGCCACTCATGAAACGCACATTTCGTTATAGTTCGATGATCGCTGTCGCGGTCCTCGGCTGGCTGGTCGCCATCACTGCCGCAGTAGCAGCGCCTAACTCGGAACGACTGGTACCGGCCACGTTCATGGAGCGGCAAGATTCCAACGGCTTTGCCTGGAATATCACGCAAAACGGAGGTTTGGCGAACGACAGCCGCGGCTGCTTCCAATACGCATTGTTTCCGATGGTCAACGGGGTGCAGTTCAATTACTCCCAACAGCAAATGACGGCCGACAGCAGCGTATTCGTGCTTTCCGGCGCTCGTACGCAGCAAGGTCTGGAGGCCAGCCGCCGAATTTCGGTCGATCTCAAGCACGGAATACTGCAGTACATCGATACATTCCGTAACACGACGGCCGCGCCGGCGAGCACGACGATCATGGTTCCAGTCCGGTTGGGCAGCCAGGCGGTCTCGGTGATCACGGACCGCGGCAATCCAGCATCCGGTCAACTGAGCGACAAGGATACCGGAGTCCTGATCATGAATCAGGCCCACCTTCCCTCACCGGTGTTCTATCTGAACGGTCCGAAAAGCAAGGTGCGTGCCAGCTTCTCCGCCATCCACAACAATTTTCAATTCAACATTAACTATTCGCTTACGATACCGCCCGGCAAGGAGTCTTCCATCCTGATCGGTGTGGCTCAACGCAACGTGGCTGGCACTCCGGATGCCAAGGCGCTGGCTGCCCTGTTCAAGCCCTTCAAAGAAGCGAGCTGGTCGCGCATGATTCCCAAAAGTCTGCAGCGGACGATCGCCAATGGCGGCGGCGGCGGAGGTTACGGTTCGACGATCAACTACGGCGAGGACGTGCCGGCCTTGCTGGCCGAACTGGGCGAAGATCGCGGTCCTCACGATACTCTGCGGATCGGCGAGACCACGCGGTTGCGAGGAACACTCAAGGTCAAGGATCTCACCGTTGCCTCGCTGGGCGAGGATCGACGCGTGCCGCTCGATCGCGTCGCGGCGATCGTCGGACACGACCAAAACCGGCGGAGCGCACGGCTGCTGTTGCGAGATGGGCAGATGTTTGTCGGCAAGATCACGCCCGCGGAGTTCAAGTTTGCGCTCAATTCGGGCCTGGAAGCCATGTGCGACCTGGCGAACTTGGACCGTCTGGTGTTGCGAGAACAGTCCGACGATGGCCAGCCGGCCGCTGGCGTGCTGGGATTCGTCGAATTTGCCGAAGGGGATCGACTGGCTGTGGTTTCCGGACCGCCGCAGAAGGTTGTGGCGCTGACCGCTTGGGGCGAGCGGCGCATGGCCCTGGGCGACGTGCACCATTGGTCGCTGCCCAGCTCGGGGCAGGAAACAACCGGCTCGCGTATCGTGCTCAACGACGGCAGCTCGTTCACGGCGTTCTTGATGGACGACAAGTTGACGCTGCAAACCACTGATCACGGCAAGCAGCAACGATCGGTCCTCGAGATTCAGCGCTTCCGCACGGCGGCCGCAACCAGCAAGGGTAAAGATTCCGATCGCGCGCTCGTCATGGCTCCGCATGTGCTGCTGGCCGGCGACAATCTGTTCGTAGGCCAACTCGAATCGCCCGTCGTGCACCTGGTTTCCGGCGGACAGATCATCCCGCTGGCGCCGCAGCAAATCAAGTTTTTGCGCCGTGCGGACTCCGACTCGACTGGGCTTGATGAGCCCGTCTTCCAGGTCACGCTGTGGGATGGCGACGTTGCCGAAGGCACGCTCCGCGAGCGCACGCTGCCGCTGCGTGCGGGGGGCGATCTGCTGCAAGTCCCCGCCACGGACCTGGTCGAACTGCATGTACCGACCCCGACGGTGCCCGAGTCGCTGCGCACGAAAATCGCCGAACTGATCACGGACCTGGGTGACTCGCAGTGGTCGAAGCGCGAGTCCGCCATGAAAGAACTGATGGACTTCGGAGCCGTGGGCCTGGGGCAATACCAGGAAGCACTCGAGCAAACCAGCGACCTCGAAGTCCAAAAGCGATTGCAAACCCTGATCGACGCGGCCAAGGAATAGCCGATGGACGGTCTCAACTTGTCGGCGGCGGCAGCATTGGTGATTCGCCGGCTGGTGCTTGTGCGTTGGCTCGCGCTGCTCGCGCGCACGAGCCTCGTGACGTTCGGCGTGTTGCTGGCGATTGCCTGCATTTGGCTGGCTTGTACCCTGGCGCCGCCCGGCGCGAGTTGGGCGGCCGGGGGCGTGCTGACGTGGCTGATCGTCACCGCTGCGTGGATCTGGCTCAAGCGCCCAGCGCCGATCCACGCGCTGGCCGCATGGGACGAATGCACCGGCCGCCACGAGATGTTCACGTCCGCCTATGCTTTTGCCCTGCAAACTGCGCAGACGCCGGGCGAGCAATTGCATTTGCGGCGGACGGCGGGAGTGCTCGCGGCCGAGCTCCCGATTCTCAAGCGGCAGATTCCAATTGTGTGGCGGCATCGGATATGGATCGCCCCGACCGCGTTAATCGCGATGACGTTTGCGGCGAGCTTCTGGCATCCGGCGGTGGCCGCGATTCCCGACGCGACGGTTTCGCCCGACTCACGCCAACAGGCCAAGGAAATGGCCGCGGTCTTGGCCGAACGAGCACAAGCGCTGGGGCCCTTGCCGGGATTGGATCAAGCCGAGCGCAAACAGCTCGAGTCGCTCAAGCAATCGATCGACGAAGCCGCGAAAACGCTTCCGAGCCTCGAATCCGCCACCCCGCGCAAGCTGCTGGGTGAACTCGAACAGCGCGCCCGAGCGGCAGAATCGTTGGCCGAATCGCTGGGCGAAAAGGACGCCGAGCGGCTCTCGGACGAGATGCTCGGCGAAATGGAGCAGCACGCCGACACGGCCGACCTGGCTGCCGCGCTGCGAGCAGACGATGCCGAGCAGATTGCCGCCGAAGCCCAAAAGCTGGCCGATCAACTCGCGGACAAAGCGCTGCCGCAAGAGCAACGGCAACGCCTGGCCAAGGCTTTCAAAAAGTCGCTGGCCGCCGCCAACGAAACGGACCGCAAAAGCGCGCTTGGCAAACAACTGGCCGAGATCGAGCGGCAACTCCAAAAGAAACAGCCCGGCGCGGCCAGCAAGCGATTGCGCGATTTGGCGCAGTCGATGACCCGCCGCAAGCAGCGGCAGCGGTCGTCTCGGCAATTGCAGCAACTGGCGCGGAACCTGCGCCGGGCCGGCCAACAGATTTTTGGCAACCGCAGCGCGGGCTTGCAGCAGTTGTCTCAAGCCCAACCGCCTGCCAACCAGGGCTTGCAACGCCCCGGCAATCCGCGGCCGATCCCGCTGAGCCAGCTCATGGCCTCGGCGGCCCCGCAACCCGGCGCGGGGCAAATGGGCCGCAGCGCGACTCCTCAACCATCGCCGTCGCAAGCCGGCGCGCAGTCGGCTCCGGCTGGGGCAGCACCCGTTCCCGGCGCGCGGCCAGGCGGCGCACAACCCAAAGCTGGCGGTCAGGCCGCGGCGCCGGTGCCAGGCACTCAGCCGGCCGGCGCTGGAGCGCCCGCGCCGGTGCCAGGCTCGGTTTCGGCTGCGCGGCCTGCGGCTGGCGCCGGCGGCACGCCTGGCGGCATGGCGGCGATACCGGTTCCTGGAACTCAACCTGGTGGAAACCAGCCTGGCTCCATGCCCGGCGCTGGCAGCGCCGGTAGTTCGTCGGGCGGAAATCCGCAAAGTGGCGCCCAGGCAGCCGGCGGCGGAGCTCAAACAGCGGGCAGTGGGGCCACACCGGGCGGACTCCAGGCCGGCACGGGCTCGGCCCCGCTCGGCAATACGCCCGTTGCGCCGCTCCACGCGTCTCGGCAGGGCACGGTCGCGGCACAAATTGGCGCAGAAGGCACGTCGAAGTCGCGGACCATCGATTCGCTTCCCCAAGAGGAGCAAGCCGCGCAGAACCCTCGGCGGCAGGCGATCGAGTTCATCAAGGTGGAAGAAGAAGCGCTCGCCGACGAGCCTTTGCCGGCCGGCCGGCGCGAGCAAGTGCGGCGATATTTTGACACACTCCGCAAACAGTTATCGACAGTCGAGCCAGAAAGTGAGTCCCCCCGAAAATGAACCGTGAGCTGCTGACGCCCGACGAGCTTGACACTCGGCTTGAAGAATTCCGCGTGCGTTTTCGTCAGCTAAGATCCGAGGTTCGCCGCGCGATCGTGGGCTACGAGGAGTTGATCAACGAGTGCCTCGTGGCGATCTTCTCTCAGGGGCACGTGCTGCTCGAGGGGGTGCCGGGCCTGGGCAAGACGTACCTGGTGCGGGTGTTGAGCCGCGTGCTGGGGCTAGGCTTCGGACGCGTGCAATGCACGCCCGATCTCATGCCCGCCGACCTGCTCGGAACTCACATCGTTGGCGAAGATGACAGCGGGCGGCGAGTCTTTCGCTTCGAGAAGGGACCCGTCTTCCAGAACTTGCTGCTGGTCGACGAGATTAACCGCACGACGCCAAAAACCCAGGCCGCGCTGCTGGAAGTGATGCAGGAACATGCCGTAACGGCCGGCGGCGAACGATTCACGTTGCCCGAGCCTTTCTTCGTCCTTGCCACGCAAAACCCGCTCGAAATGGAAGGCACGTATCCGCTGCCCGAGGCCCAGCTGGATCGGTTCTTTTTCAAGCTGCGAGTCCCATTTCCTTCGCTGGACGACCTGGTCGAGATTTCGCGCCGCACGAGCGGTTTTGACGAGCCGGAGCTGGAAATGGTGATTGAAGGCCCCGAGATGATTCGGCTTCAGCAACTGCTGACTCACATTCCGATTGCCGAGCCGCTCACGCGCTATGCTGCGAGCCTAATCCTGGCATCGCATCCCGACGCACCCGAGGCCACGGCCCGCATCCGCCGCTACGTGTCTTATGGCGCCAGCCCGCGCGGATTGCAGACGATGGTTCGGGCCGCGCGCGTGTGGGCGGCGATCGCCGGCAGAACGGCGGTCTCGGTGGACGACATCCGCCGCTTTGTGGCGCCGGCCTTACGACATCGGATCATTTTGAACTTCGAAGGTGAGGCCGAGGCGGTCAACCTGGATGAGCTGCTGGCCGAGGTGGTGGAATCGGTGCCCACTCCCGCGCGGGAGGCGGCATGAGTCACGTTCGCTTGAAATCTTCGCTCCGCTGGCGCCCATCAGCCGCGGCGCTGCGGATTGGCCTGGTTGCGGCCGCCTGTATGCTGGGCATCAGCGGTGCATTTGCGCAGCAAGCTGCCACTGGGCCCAGTGTGTCGGAAGAAGGCAAGCCGGTGGGCGAGACTCAGCTGGAAGGTGAAGCACAAACGGCCGAGGACATCGGCCAGAAGTCCTTGCCGCTGCGCACGGCACTGCATCGCGATGCTTCGCTCGATGCGCCGTTTGACCGGCTGCTGAGCATGTACCGCGCGGCGGGCCAGACTTCCGAACTAATCGAAATCTATCGCCAGCACGTCGCCAGCTACCCCGCCGATGCCAATGCCTCGGCCGTGCTCGTGCGGCTGCTGATGTCCAGCAACGATTCGCAAGCGCTGGCCACGGCACAAACGATGGCCGCGCGCCACAAGGACCACGCCTATCTGCAATACCTATACTTCCAGGCACTGCGTCAGTCCGGCGAAGGTGCGACGCTCGCACAACTCGAGCGGGCGGTTGCATTGAGCAAGTCGCCGCCGCAAAAGGCCGCCTGGATCGAATTGCTGCTGACCGAAGCGGCCAAAAGCGAACGTCCGCGGCTTGTCGACAGGTATCTTCAGCTTCTGGCTACCGAGGCAAAAGGGCCGGAAGGCAAGCTGCTGGTGGCCCAGCGCATGTTGCGCTACGGGCGACATGCAGCGGCGCTGGCGCTGTTGGACGAGGCCGCCCGGTTAAACCCCTCGCCCGAGGTCGGCGTGCAGATCGAAATGGAAGCGGCCAGTGCCGAGATCGCGGCCGATCGAGCGGCCGATGCCGCGGCCCGGCTCGACCGGCTGCTGGCGAAGCTGGCTCCCGACTACTGGAATCGGGCTGAGATCATGCGCCGCCGCATTGCCCTGGTTACCAGCGAGCCCGAGCGCACCGCGATGATCGAAGCGGCCTCGCGCAAAGTGGCGGCTCGCCCCAAGGACGAAGCCGCGAGCATCGACCTGGCCGAGCTGCTGATCGGCTTCGAGCGCCGCCGCGAAGCGCTCGGTGAGTTGTTGGAAGCCGGCCGCAAGATTCCAACCTCCGAGCAGATCGAAAAGCTGACGCTAATGCTGCTCGACCGATTGCGCGACGAACGCGCGCGGCAATCGTATCTGGCCGAGCGCATCAAGGCCTTTCCCGATCGCGCCGATTTGCTCTCCATGCAAATCAAATCGCTGCTGCTGACCGGAGATCGTCCGGCGGCCCGCCAGCAGCTCGAAAAATTAATCAAGCTGGCACCGGCCGAAGATCGCGTCGGCATCGAACTGGAGCTGGCCAGATCGCTCGTGCGCGGCAATCTCATCACCGATGCGGCCGACATCCTGGAGCGCGTGGTGAGCGATGCGCCCGAGCGCTTTGACGTGCGCCGCGAACTGGCCGAACTGTATTTAAAGCTCGGAAATCGCAGTCGTGCGCGCGAGCTGTTCGCCGGACAGTTGCCGGCCGAGCTCGACATCGACCAGGTGCTGGGCTTCGTGCCGTTTCTGATCAAGCAGGAAATGTTCATCGAGGCGCAGCGGGCGCTTGAAAAAGTCATTCAACCGGACGATGCCAATCTCGACGTGCGGCTGCTGCTGGCCGACGTCCAACGGCGGACCGGCAGTCGCTCCTCGGCCGATCGTACATTGACCCAAGCCCGGCCGCTGGCTGACACCTCGGCCGCCTATCGGCAATGGCTCGAGGCCGAAGCCACGCTGCATCGTGAGGACGAGACGCTCGACGCGTTCATTCAGGCCGAGCAAGCACGGCTGGCGGCCGAGCGCGGCGCCTGGACCGATGCCCGCACCGAGCGCGTCCTCGCGCTCGTCGAAATCGGCGTGCGTGAAAAATCCAAGCTCGATCCGCTTGAGCTGGTCAGCTCGTATCTGGACGATGACAAAGTGCCCCAGGCCGCGCGCAAGCGCATTCGCGAGCAGTTGGTGCGGGCCATGAGCTCGTCGCCCGCGCATCGCGAGGCCCTGGCCGAGCAGCTTTCGGAGCTAATCGAGGAGCAGCCTGGCGAGGCCGACGAATACCGGGCCCGGCTGGCTCTGGTGGATCTGGCCAATAACGATTACCCGGCCGCCACCGCACTGATCGACGAAGTTCGGATGGGTCAGCTCCAGGATGTCGAGCTATTGCACGAGCTGGAGAAAGTCTGCGGCCAACTCGGTCGGCCGGAAATCCTCATTTCGCTGCTCGGGCGGTTAACGGTTGTCGAGCCGACGAACAAGGCCAATTGGGAAGCCTGGTTCTATTACCTGGCGCTCGCCGGGCGCGAAGACAAATTGCGCGACGGCTTGCGGCGGCTGCTGGCCGGGATCGAGGGGCTGACGCTCGAGGACTCGATCAGGAAGTTGCTGCAATCGCGCTTCATTAACTCGTTCGAGCGCTCGATTCAAGCCAATATCAGCGACGGCCGGCAAGCGCCGCTCGCCGACGCTCTGGCGATGCTCTCCACGATCGAAAGTCAGGCAAGTACCCCGCAGCAGTCGTTGTGGATTTGTTGGGTGCGGGCGTTTGTGCTCAATCGCCTGGGTCGCAGCCGCCCTCGCGATGAATCGTTCCAGGAAATGCAGCGGATCTTTGCCGACCTGACTCACGCCCGCCAGCGCGCGAAAGCCGACGCCAAGGCCACCCTGGCCAAGGCTAATGCCACGGCCAGCGCCGACCGGGCTGACGAAGACGCGTCCGCTCAATCATCGGCCGTGGAGTTGGACGAGGACGAACTCCCCTGGCTGCACGGCAGCGACGGCTTGACCATCTCGATGGAGCACGCGCGGCGATTGCTCGAGAGCGGGCCGTCGCCCCCCTGGCCGAAGGCGGATGCCCGCCTCGGCCCGCTTCCCAAGCTGCAAATGGCATGGGCGGTCGATTTTCCGGCCGACCGTCCGATCGAGCGGCTGATGCTGGGAGCCCGCCACCAGTTGTATCTGGTCGACGCCCGCGGCACGCTTGCGAGCGTTGATGCCCACAGCGGCAAGACATCGTGGGAAGCCGAGTCGGCCGTACCCCAAGCCGGTGGTCGAATGATCAAGGTGCATGCCAACAACATCGCGCTGAGTATTCAGAATACCGTTCAGTTCAAGTCAGGCATCGAACCGCCAATGATCGGGCCCGACGATCGGATTTATTTCGGCCACGGCGGCGAAGTGCATTGCCTGTCGGGCGACAATGGGCGACTGCTCTGGCGTTCGGCCATTTCGGCCGATTCGACTGCTACCAGCGCAGATCACTTGCCGTTGTTCGTCTGCATGCGGCAAAACGAGGTGATCGCATACGACCCCGCGGCTGACGTCGTCAGCGGGCTGGATGCCCAAGTGGGCAAGCTCGCTTGGTCGTTGAAGCTCGATCGGGGCAAGCCCCTGGCCGAAGCGCGGCCGCTGCACTGGTTAAACGTGGGCTATGCCCTTAATGGCCACCGGATGTTTGTCTATGGCCGCCGCACGGCGATGATCGATCTCGCACGCCGCGAGGTGGAATGGGTCATCGAGCCGGAGCACGTCGCAAAATGGCCGTTGCGTCTCGATCCGCCGGCATGGGTCAAGCCTTTGCTTGGGTCGTCGCAGCCCATGGGCATGGGAGTCTCGACATTGTCGGCCCGGAACTACCCGCATGCAGTGTCGCCTTTCGGAACTGCGGCGCCGCTGGGCACGCGCTATGTCAACGCTCAGCAGCGCTCGACCAAAACGCTCACACCCGACGCGACGCGGCAACTGCCGGAAACCAAGATCGTGGGTCCGGCCACCATGTGGTCCGTTTCTTCGCTCAATGGCCAGCCGCGCTTTGCTTTTATGAACGGCGGCCGCCTGGTCCTGGGTTCGCACGATCAGATGGGCATTCTCGATACGGATCTGCCAGTCAGCAGCCGAGCGGTGAGCGTTGTCGGGAACTATCTCGGCTGCATCAGTCACTACGCCTGCTTTTTGCAGCCGAACCAGTACGTGAGCGTCGACTTGGTAACCGGCGTGCGCGGCAACTATCGGCTGAACGAGATCACCGGAGGCAAACCGAACGCGCGCATTCAGGCCGTGATCGACGGCCCGTTGATTTATCTCGCCGGCCGGAACGGGTTGTTGTGCTTGAACAATCTCGCCGGCAAACGAGTATTCTTCACGGGATGGCCCGAGGGAGCCCTGCTCGATGACGACGATCCGCGCTCGCCGCCGGCGGCCGAAGCGGTAGACGAATCGAGCCAGGTGATCTGGAACGGCATGATCTCTCCGGTGGGCGAAAACGCGCACTGCATCCCGTCGGTCGCGGCCGTCGACCAGGGACGACTGTACGTGGCGGTGACTCCGTGGCGGCTCGTCGCGATCGATGGAGCATCCGCGCCATGAAGATCGATGAGCAATGGTTCGACGCCGCGTTCCTCGACCGGCTGCGCATGTTATTTTTCAAGCTGCGCAAACGCCGGCATTTCGAGCGCAAAGGATCGCAATCGTCGCCGGCCTCGGGCTTCACGCGCGAGTTTAAGGATCATCGGCATTACGTCGCCGGTGACGATTATCGTTCGATCGATTGGCGATTGTTCGCCCGCTTGAACCGGACGTTCGTGCGCGTGTTCGAGGAAGTACAGGAGTTCCATGTGCACGTCCTGCTCGATCGCAGCCAGTCGATGATCGAGCCCTATCCCCGCAAGGGCGCGCTGGCCGTCCAACTGGCCCTGGCACTGACCTACCTCGGCCTGGTCAATGGGCACCGCGTTTCGCTGCTTAGCTGGGCCGAAGAACTGCGCCGCGAGTTGCCGCCGCTGAAGGGCCAGGGCCACATCTATGACGTGCTCACGCTGCTGTCCCGGCTCGAATTCGGCGGTTGCTCGGATCTCGATGGCGTGATGAAGCAATTTCGCCCGGGCCGGGACCGCCGCGGCATCGTGTTTGTCATCTCCGACCTGCTCTCGCGCCGGCCGGAAGAAATCCCGTCCGCGCTGAAGCGGGCGGTGGCCTGGCCGGCTGAAACTCATCTGATTCAGATTCTGGATCCGGCCGAGATGGCCCCCGACCTGCAAGGCGAAATCCGCTTGATCGATGTCGAGACCGACGAGCCGCGGCGCGTCTGGCTCACGCGCCGCGAAACTGAGCGCTACCGCGAAGCGTTCGCCGCGTGGCGCGAAGAGCTGGCCCGCGTGTGCAGCCGCAACCGGTTGGATTACGTGCATTGGACGACGGATCGGGCCTTCGACGATATGTTTTTGGAACTTCTCTCGCGCGGCAGCGCGCTGGCCGGCAAGTAGACGATCGCCCCATGCGCTTTGTGCATCCGTCGCTGCTCATTTGGGGTGCGCTCGCCGCGCTGCCCATCATTCTGTACCTCGTGCGGCCGCGGCCCCGGGCCGTGCGCGTGACGACGCTTCCATTCTTCAAATCGCTCGATCGCGCTCACCAGGAGTCGTCCTGGCTGCGCCGGCTGAAGCAATGGCTGTCGTTGCTGCTGACAATTCTCGTGATCGCGGGCGCGGCGGCGGCGCTGGCCAGGCCGATCATCGCGCCGTCGGCCGAAGCGCTGCAGACGATCGTCGTGCTAGTCGACCGCTCGGCCTCGATGCAAGCACAAACGACCGAAGGCCGCTCGCGACTCGCCGATGGCCTGAATCGAGTCCGCGCTCAGCTGTTGGGCGCCGCGGGCGATCCCGGCGTAATTGTCATGGCCTACGACCGCCGGCCGGAAATCCTGCTTTCAGCCAGCCACGACCAGCGGGCAATCGGCCGCGCCGTGGACCAGATCGTCGCACGCCCGATCGAGGGCGATGTCCAGCGCGCGCTCGAACTGGCCAGCGTGCTGGCAGCAGTCGAAAAACCTGCCGTGATCTGGCACGTCACGGATCAACCGGTGCCGGATGGTTCGGGCAAAGACCCGCTGGTGAGCTTGCCCGCGGGCGTGCAGTTAGAAGCGATTCGCGTTGGCAGCGCTCAGACGGCGAATGCTGGAATCACAGCCCTGGAACTGCGCCGGGCGCCGCAATCGCGGAGCGAGATCGACGCATTCGTACAAGTGGAAGCAGCACTCGACGCGCCGCTCGACGCGGAACTCGAGGTGGTGTTGGACGGGACATTGATCGAGCTGCGCAAGCTCACGCTGCGTCCCAACAGCCCGGAGCGAATGCTGCTTCCGCTCAAGGCGGCGGCCGATCGCGAGGCGGCGCTGGCCGTCAGCATCAAGTTGCCCGGCGACTCGTTGGCCGTGGACAATACGGCCTTTGCCCGCGTACCTCCGGCTGCTGCGCTGAAGGTTCTTTGGCTGACTAGCCGGCGCGACCCCTTTACTGAAACCGCGCTGGGTTCGTTGGGTGCAGGCTACGATGTGCTCATCGGCAGCCCGAAGGACTGGCCCCCCGCGCAGCCGGTCGACGTGGCGATTTTCGACGGCTGGCTGCCCAAGACCTGGCCGACCAACCTGCCGGCGATCGTGATTCACCCGCCGAGTTCGCTCGGTCCGGTGCGCGTCGCGCCGCTGGCAAAGGACGCGGCGGTCAGCACGCGTATTCGGGCCACCGACCCGCGCCATCCGATCTTGTACGGCGTTGCCAACGACCGTGTGATTGTCTCGCAGACGGCCGTCGTCGACGCCGAAAGCCTTGAGCCGTTGTGGCTCTCGAGCACGCTGGAGCCGGTTCTGCTTGCCGGCCAGCACCGAGGGCAAAGCCTGGTCGTCATGAACTTCGAGCCAGGCACGAGCGAAAGCTTCCCCCTGCTGCCTTCGTTCCCGCTGCTGCTGGGAAATGCGATCAATTGGTCCGTCGCGGTTTCGCTCGACGCCCACGAAGGACGCAACCACCGCACCGGCGACCTGGTCGAGCTCAAGCACGGCGACATGGTGGAATGGACCGACCCGGTCGAATCGAAAATGCAACTGCCGGCCGAGCGCGTCGAAGTGTCTGGCCCTTGGTATGAGCTCAATCGGACTGGAAGCTGGAACGCCGCATCGGGGACATCGGGCACTGCTTCGCTCTTGTCGGCGTCTGAGACGCGCTTGTCTACGGTCTCGGCGGATGCGGCGCCCAGCGGCGAACCGAGCCATGCGTGGCATTTGCCGGCGGGCGATTTCAGCGTGCCGCTGACTTGGGGATTACTCGTTCTGCTGCTCCTCGAGAGCTGGTTATTTCACCGCCGGGCCGTGTACTGATGGACTGGCTGCATCCGTTCAACATTTTACTGATCGTGCCGGCTTTGCTCGGCTTGTGGTGGTTTCAGCGGCGTTCGCTGCATCCCATGCCGGCCGGCCGCCGCCGCGCGCTGCTGGTTGTTCGCGGCTTGCTGGTGGCTTTGCTGCTGATCGGTCTAATGCAGCCGGCGTGGCGGCGCGAGACGCACGAGCAGGCCGTGATCTTTGTGCTCGACCATTCGCAGAGCCAGGGCCGGCAAGGCCTGACGCGCGCCTGCGACCGAGTCAACGCGCTCATTGCCCAGTTGCCGGGCACCACGCACGTCGGCGCGGTTTCGGCGGGACGATCGAGCCGCGTGCTGTTGCGTCCCACGCTCGAGCGTCCTCGGCTCGAACCGCATTTTGATTGGATCGAACAAGACGGAGCGCAGACCGACTTGGAATCGGCCGTGTTGCTCGCCCGCGGCTTATTTCCGCCCGATACGGTGCAGCGCCTGGTGCTCATTTCCGACGGCATCGAGACCCGCGGCGACGTGCTGGAGGCGGCTCGGGTGGCCTCCGCGGTCGGCGTGATGATCGACGCGGCGGGCATGGCCGGCGAGTCGCGGCCCGATGTACGCGTGGCTCGAGTGCGCACCAGCCGCTCGCAATTGAACGAGGGAGCGGCCCTGGAGCTGGCCGTCGAGGTCGATAGCTCGCTGGCCGGTTCCGGCGTGATCCGGCTGTTCGAGAACGGCATTGAAGTCGAATTGCGGCCGCTAAAGCTGGCCGTCGGCCAGCAGGAAAGCATTGTATTTCATCGCACGCCCGAGCGGCGCGGGATGTACACGTATCGGGCGCGCGCGCAGGGTTTTGCTGGCGACCAGTTGCCTGAGAACGACGAAGCGCTGGCGCTGGTCGACGTGTTGGGCCAGCCGCTCTTGTTGTACATCGAGGGAGCGCCCGACGAAGCGCATTACCTGGCTGACGCAATGGCCAAGGAGGGCCTGCGCTTGGAAACTCGGCCGCCGCGCGGTCTGCCCGACACGCTCGACGCCTTGGCCGGGTTCGATGGCGTGATCCTCTCCGACGTGGCGGCACGCGACTTGAGCAATCCGCAAATGAGCGCTCTGCACGACTATGTACAAGACCTGGGAGGCGGATTCCTGATGATTGGCGGGCCGCGATCGTTCGGCGTCGGCGGGTATTATCGCACGCCGATCGAAGACATTCTGCCGGTCAAGATTAAAGCGCCCGGCGTGCAAATGGAACACAGCAAGGCGCTGGCGCTGGTGATCGACCGCTCGGGATCGATGGGCGGCCAGAAGATCGAGTTGTGCAAAAGCGCATGCCTGGCCACGATCGAGCTGTTGCGCCCGCAAGATTACCTGGCGGTCGTCGCGTTCGACACGGCGGCGCATTGGGTCGTACCGCTGGGCACCGTCGGGGCGTCCAAGGCGGCCACCAGCCAGATCAGCGGCATCGTCGCTGGCGGCGGCACCAATCTTGAACCCGCCATGCACGAAGCCTACCAGGCGCTCAAAACCGCTAAGGCCAGGGTCCGGCACATGATCGTTCTCACCGACGGCCACACCGACGGCGGAGGTTACGAGGCGCTCGCTGCCCAGATGAAGCAGGAAGGCATGACCGTTTCCGCCGTGGGCGTGGGAGCCGACGCCGATCACGGGCTGATGCAACGCATCGCCACGGCCGGCGGCGGCCAGGCTTATCAGACGACCGATCCGGCCAATATTCCAAAAATCTTCACGCAAGACACGATGGTGCACATCGGCAAGCTCGTCCGCGAGGAGCCATTCGTTCCGCGGCAGGCAGAACAACATCCGATGTTGCGCGGTTGGAATAGCCAGCAAACCCCGGCGCTACTCGGCTACGTGAAGACTCAGCGCAAAGCGCTGGCGCAGGCTCCGCTGGTTACCGACCAAGACGATCCGCTGTTGGCCATCTGGCGCTTCGGCCTGGGCAAGGCCGTGGCTTTCACATCCGATTGCAAGAGCCGTTGGGCGGCATCCTGGGTGTCGGGCTGGCCCGGCTACAGCCGCTTTTGGGCGCAGGTCCTGCGCGAGATGGGGCGATCGACGCACGGACGCGGCATGGAGCTGCGGCTGGAAGAACAACGCAGCCGCCAGGCCCTTGTGACCGTCGATTTGGCCAGCGAGCCCGGCGAATTTAAAAATGACGCGCGCGTCACCGTCGACGTTTACTTTGTGCCGGCCGGCGCGGGTCGTGCGGGTTCGCAACATTTGACGACGCTCATGCTCGATCAAACCGCGCCGGGCCGCTATGAGCAGAGCTTCGCCCTGAAAGAGCCCGGCGTGTACCTGGTGCGCGCGGTATCCGGCGGCGATTCCACGTCGGCCGGGCTGGTCAGCAATGTCTCAGACGAAGCTGCTCTGGGCCAGGTCAATGCACCGCTGCTGGAGCAAGTGGCCGCGGCCACCGGCGGACGGTTGATTTCCGACAAGCAGCTCGAGCTTCCACCGATCGATTCGTCGCACGTGCAGTATGTCGAGCTCGCGCCGCCTTTGTTGCGGCTATTGCTGCTCTTGTTTATCGCCGACGTGCTCATTCGGCGCTGGGAAAACGTGCTCGGCATCGTCGCCGCTTCGCGCAAGGGCTGAATCACGACGGCCGCGGTCGTGTCCGGCTGCGAAGCGCCCGGCGGTGAAGGCCCGGTTACACAGCTTGGCCAGTGGCCACTGCAACCGCGGCACGTAGTACGGCGAATTGGGACACATGGGAGATCCGTTGGCGCAATTCTTTGCCTGCGAGATTGAAAGCGATGAGGAGCAGAAGATCCTTAGTGAGGCTGCTGGTGGACGAAAAAGGGCAACAACAAGCCGCGGCTAGGTTGCCGATTCGTGCTGCGCAGCCGAGCTTGTCGCTCGCTGCAAACGATCGCCTAGAGCGGTTCCAAGTTTCCTGTAGCGGAAAACCGCAGCTAGCATCTTGCCGAAACCACATGAACCACCGAGCGGCGCTTCATGCTAGCGGCAGCACACTTATGTTGGAACCGCTCTAACGCGTTGCGCTCCTCGGTGCGATCTCCATCCGCACTTAGCCTGGCAAATTCCCTTCCGTGGCGCCCCGCTGCGCAGCGGATGCCACTTCGTCGAACTATCCTTCGAGGTGAGACGCCGAATCGTCGAACGTCCCTAAAAACGCTGCGCTTTGTGGAAGCTTTGCGCTGTCGAGCACGATGCGCGGTGGGTTCGCCGGCGACCTAGGAAGGGCATTGAAGCAGGCTCTGGCGGCCCAGGAGCCCTCTCAATGTCGACCACCTTGGCTTCAGCGATTGCGAAGTACCTGACCGCCGGCAATCTGGCCCGTGGAGCGAAGGACGAGTATCAGACCACGCTCAGGAAATGGACCGAATGGGGAGGCGGAGTTCCGATCGAAGATCTCGGCCGCCGAGACATTCGCGGGTTCCTCGATTGGGTTCATGAGCGAGCCGTGGCTAGCGAGGGCACCAATCCAGGTCGGACTGCCAACAAAGCTCGCGAACATCTCCGGGCCGTCATGTCGTGGGCCTGGGAGCAAGAGATCATCGACACCCTGCCGCGATTCCCAAAATCGAGACCACAGCGTGACGTCGCAGGCCGGCATTATTTGACCAAGCCGGAGATCAACGCACTCTACTTCGCGATGCACAAGATGCGGCGGCCGCGAGGCTGGCGCGGGGCAATTCCAGTGGGGCGTTACTGGCGATCAACGCTGGTCCTCTTCTTCAACTACGGTTTCGACACGGGAACCATTTGGAAGTCAGCGCCGTTCCACGAACCGATCCTGTGGCGGCACGTATTTTGGCGACGCCAGTCGCCTGACCGGGATTTAAAGGAAAACTCGCGCTGGG
>DATATB010000119.1:0-2451 GCA_036268995.1 Pirellulales bacterium
TGGAGACGATCCTAACGGTCGTCGAAACCTGCCACCGGCAATCTCGCAACAGCTTCGAATACCTCACCGCCGCCGTGCAGGCCCACTTCGCCGGTCAACCGACGCCCTCACTCCTCGCCGGGCTGTGAACGGTTACTCATCACGGCCATCGGCTTCAGCAATCCTCAACTCGTCAACACGCAGAACACGGGCGGATTCTCGGGCGGCGGCGGCGAGGTAACGCTCGGCAGCGGAGATTCTGGCGGCGTCTTGTATATTGGGACTGCACCCAATCCGCCGCTAACCCTGGGCGGCGGAGGAACCACGCTCTACACGGGGTCCACAATCACGCTGGAGCCCGGCCAGACGATCAACGCCGCTTCCACGTCGACCGTGATCGCCCAATCCGGCACGCCGACCGTTTTGACCGTGCATTGATTCCGCCGCTCGTGAGCTGGATGAGCCAAAACGGTAAGGTTTGTTTTCCGTGTTTTTGGTAGTGGGTTAGTCTGAAATCGGGGATTTTCGTATCAATTGCCGCCGAATTCGCCCGGCAACTAGCGGCGCATCGGCAGCGATGCCGTGCAGAAACTCGCTGCCCACGGTGCTGCCACAGGGAACACCCACGAAGTACAAGCCCGGCCACGACCGGCTTCGGCCCTGATCGGCAAGCGGCTGGCCGGCAGGAGCCCGGGCCACGTCTTTGGGCAAGAAGGGCATGTCGAATCGGTAGCCTGTGGCCAACACAACCAGGTCGAATCGGTCGACCAAGCCATCGGCGAATGTCGCCTGCCGGCCTAAAAAGTGCGCCACTGAACCGCGCACGGTAATGAGTCCTGCGCGCTGATGTTCGCGGAATCCCCGCTCCGTTCCAACAAAGGCCGGATGCACACTGCACCGCTTGCCGAACAGCCAACGTGGCAGGCGGCGCGTGAGCGGATAGACCCAACGGCGCAAATCGAAGCCCAAGACTCTGGTAAGCGAAAAACGCATCTGCTGACGACGCGTGCTGACGACCGTTGCGACACCCGCCTCGGCGCATTGCTCGGCGATGGCGATCGCGCTGCTGGCGCCTCCGACGATCAGAATCCGCTGGCCATCCAACTCTGCCGGTCCGGGCCAATCACGCGAATGGATGACTCGAGGCCGGAGGCTGGCAGCGACGCTGTTATCGGTCAGCCCTGCGATACGCGGCGACACCGGGTGGTCGCACATGCCCGTGGCCGCGACGACGGCATCGTAAATTCGCGGGTCGGAAGCCCCCGCAAATCTGGCAATGATCTGGGTGCCACGGCGCTCGAGACCTTCGACGCTTTGTTGCTGGGGTCGCAGGCCAAAATGCGCTGCGTAACGCTCCAGGTAAGCCCGATACTCCGCAACCGTGATGTACGCGTCGCTGTTTTGCAGCGGCAAGCCAGGCAATTGAGTGAATCGCGCCGGCGACGACAGGGTAATTCCCCCGTGTAGTCTTCCATAGGCGCCTGTCGGCCGACCCGACCGATCGATCAGGTCAAACCTGACACCAGCCTGCTTCAGGCAAGCGGCAGTCGCCAGCCCGGCTGGGCCGGCGCCGATCACTAGCACGCGGGCGGGGGGCGGGTCGGAGTTGACTCGCGGCTGAAATCGTTGGGTCGTGGCGGCGGCAGTGAATGAAAAATTGAATGAAGTGACAGTCATGGGGCCGTGCTTTGCAATATCCAGGTATGACGAATCGCGGCGGATGACTTCGATGGCTAATCATCAAAGCGGCAGGAGATGGCGAATGTTTCAGGTGCGTGTTGCCGCTTTCACGCCGGAGCATTGCAAGTCAGGTCAAGCCAAGCAGTTCGAGCCGGGCACCGATTTCGTGGCCGGCTGAGCCGACCTGATTCTGCGTTGCCACGCGCTGGTTCTGGTGCTGGCGTCGCCTAGCTGCCAGAGGCGAGTTGCAGCGGTCGTGACAATCCGGCTTTGGGAATCGGGCCGCCAATGGATACCGGCGGGCTTTGACAGGTGTGGCCGCGCAATACCTAGAGCAACCGAACTGGCTTTTTTTCAGAAGGGCCGGGGCACCTGCCACCCGCAAATCCTGGCCTGCTTGCGCGCTCAGGAGCGATCCCCATCCGCATTTAGCCTGGCAAATTCCCTTCCGTGGCGCTCATGTCGTGGGCCTGGGAGCAAGAGATCATCGACACCCTGCTGCGATCCCCAAATCAAAACCGCAGCGTGACGTCGCCGGCCGGCATTATTTGACCAAGCCGGAAATCAACGCACTCTACTTCGCGACGCACAAGATGCGGCGGCCGCGAGGCTGGCGCGGGGCAATTCCAGTGGGGCGTTACTGGCGATCAGCGCTGGTCCTCTTCTTCAACTACGGTTTCGACACGGGAACCATTTGGAAGTCAGCGCCGTTCCACGAACCGATCCTGTGGCGGCACGTATTTTGGCGACGCCAGTCGCCTGACCGGGATTTAAAGGAAAACTCGCGCTGGG
>DATATB010000120.1:0-8041 GCA_036268995.1 Pirellulales bacterium
GTCATCGTCGCCAAGTCTTTACCCCGCCCGTGACGCTGATGATAATCACGGCATGGCGGCGTCACCTGGGAAAACCGCGATCCAATTCGGCCTCCGGGCGATTCTCGGCAGCATGACGGCGTTTGCCGTCTTCTTCGCCGCGGTGGCACCAGCGCTGCGTGTCTGGAGCGCGTCAGAACGGCAAGCGTTTCTCGTTGTCTGGGCCACCGCCTTTCTGACGAGCATCGGCTTTCTTGTTGTCATTTGCTTTTTGCGGTTACGTTCAGAACGGCGTGCTGGTCCCATCTGTTTTGTGCTGCCGCAACCGAATCACCGACGCCGTTACGTTGGCGCGGCGCTGCTCTGTCTCCTGCTGGTCGGCCTGCTGGCCGCCACGGCATTGCTTCAGCAACGGCAAGCGCATCAGTTTGCGGAGATGAAGAAGCGCGGCGGCACGATTCGGTTTTCACTATTGTCGCCCATCTCGATGGGAATCAGCTTCGGGATGCCACTCGCCATGCTGAGCACGGCTCTCTGGTGGCGGAAATTCCGTGTGGAACTTTGCGAACACGGCGTCATCCACTTCGTCTCATTCGTACCCTGGTCGTCGATCCATTATGAATTTGAAGATCGGTCCGCAAGGCTGACGCTGCATATCGCCCTGAACCGTTCTGTCGAGCGACTGTATGCGGTGGTGCCTCCTGAACTGTTGGAACCGGTTCGTGACATGTTGCAGAGGTTGAAGCCGGCGCCATGAGTTTGGGCAGCGACGCGTGAATCGCGGTCGGTCGATGTGACCGAGGCAGGTTTCCGAACGCCCTGCCTATCAGCGGCGGCCGAAGGCCGTCCCCTGCATCGGCTTGTCAGCATGGCTTGAGTGACCGAATCATTCAACTTGAGGCTACGAATTCGCGTAGCGCTGTATCGCCCATTGAAGGAAAGAGCCGAGAGGATGGCGATCAAAACGCTGGAAATCTTGAAGGCCGGAGCCAAGAAGCAGAAAGTTGAATTGGCACTCGCCGTGCCTGCCCCAACCCATCCGCGGCGCCGCCATCGCGATGGTCGGGGCCGCGTGCTAAGGGCGACCGCGTCCGCCCACATATAATGCGGCGGTAGGCCGTCGGCCACCGTTTTCCACCGATTAAACGGAGCTTTGCGCCAACACCTAGGGGGCGTGAACCGTCTAACATCAAGGCGGTTGGACGAAACGCCGCTGGCTGGAAGAGACGGAATCGATGACAAAACTCGACGAACGACCCGCGTGGCAGGCACTTCGTGCCGGCCATCCGGATGCCTGCGCCGAGTTGGTGCGCGCGAATTACCAGCCCGTGTATCGCTTTCTCGTTCATTTGACGCGGAATATCCACGAAGCCGAAGATCTCACCCAAGAAACCTTCGCCGCGGCCTGGCAACGAATCGGTTCCTTCGAGGGCCGAGCGACCCCGGCGACATGGCTGCATCGAATTGCTTACAGCAAGTTTATCGACGCGAGGCGCACCCAGCGTCGCGCGGCGGACGTATTAGACCAGTGCCCGAACCGCGGTGGTTTTCCCGATCCGCACGAAATCGTCAGTGCAGGCGACGAAGTTCGCCGCCTCCACGACGCGCTCAATGTTCTCGACGTGATCGACCGGGCTCCCCTCGTACTGCACTACCTGCAGGGCTTGAGTTATCGCGAGATGGCCGTCGTGCTCGAAGAACCGGTCGGCACCGTGAAATGGCGAACCAGCGAGGCGCTGCACCGCCTGCGGGCGCTCCTGCGTGAAGAGGTGACTGAAGATGCACAAACCGAAACCAACCGATCCTAATCCGTCGGTGGGCGCGCTCGAAGCCCGCCTCAGGGCTTTGCCCCAGCCTGCCGTGCCCCAAGATCTTGAGCGCCGGTTGCTGGCGAGCATTCCCGCAACGCCAAAGGCACGGCCACGACTTCGCCGAATCGCGCCAGTCGTGGGCCTGGCAGCCGCCGCGTGCTTGGTGGTCGTCGTGGTCTATTCGGTGGCCTGGCATGGCCGGGAAAAAAATCAAGTAGCCGATCTCAAGCCTGTACACGACAACAGTCAAGGCAAAACATCGCATGCCGGCAACTCGGGCTATTTCGTCTGGGGGCGCACGGTTGCCGATTTTCCGGACAGCTTGGGGCCGCCGGGGTTTGCCTGGCCGCTGGCGGGTACTTCGCCGCCGGCTTCGTCGTGCGCAAGTCGTGCTATTTCGTTTGACTGACGCGGCTTGATGTCGATCCGTCGAGGTTCTTCTCATCCCTTGCCTGGTAGAGGTACGTTCATGTTGCGAGCTATTAGCCTGGCTATCGCGGTTTTGGTTCTTGCACGTCCCGGCGGCGCCGCATTCGCACAGAACGATCTGGGCGCGAATGCAGCGCTGAAATACTGGCAAGGTTTCGCCACGCTGCCGAAGTTCTCCGACGCTGATGCTCAAAAGCTTCATGCGGAGTATTTGACAATGCCGCTTGATGGCCACGCGCGGGAGATGGTGGCCAAGGCGGATTACTCTTTGAAGATGATGCACTACGGCGCGGCGCTGGCCGATTGCAATTGGGGACTGTCGATGGAAGAGGGTGTCGACGCGCTGCTGCCCTACGCTCCTGCGGCGCGCGTTCTGGCTTCCATTGCCTTCGTCCATGCACGAATGCGGATGGAGGAGGGGCGTCGCGACGAGGCGATTGACGACATCGTGTCGGCCATCACGCTCGGCCGCCATGTCTCGGTCGACGGCAGTCTGATCGCCGTGCTCGTCGGCTACGGCATTGAGCAACGTGCCCACGAAACGCTGGCTCTCTATCTTATCCAACTTGACGCCGCGTCCATCCAAAAACTAAAGATGCGCCTTGACCGTCTTCCCGCGGGCGGCGGCCCAGCCGACGGCCTTAAACTCGAGAAGGCAACACTCGACTGGTTCATCCGCAAGGTCAAAGCTACGAAAAACAAAGATGAGTTAGCGGCCTTCTTGGGTCACCTTTCCAAGGCCGGCGAAAGCCGCGATGAGAAGGAACAGGGCCGCGAATTCCTGGAAGAGTGCGGTGGCACTGCCGACGGCGTCATCAGATATGCGGAGGAACTTCGCCAGTGCTACGCTCAGACGGCAAGGATGTTCGACCTTCCCATCGATCGGTTCGTAACGGAGTGGGATCGGGAATCGGCGAAGGAGTCATCCAACCCGGTGTTTCAGCGATTCTTCCCGGCCGTGGGGAAAGTGCGCGAGTCGCAGGCTCGGCATGACGTGCGACGGGTGCTGCTGAATGCCGCAATCGACGTTCGACTCAATGGCCCCGACGCCCGAAAAGGCCACCTCGACCCGCTCACGGCCAAAGCCCTGGATTACACGGCCTTTGACGGAGGATTTGAGCTTCGCCTCAAGCTCGACGAAAAGCTGCGTGAGAAATGGCACTTTACCCCACGGTTCGACGAATCATTGTCACTGACCGTCGGTCGACGGCCATAGTCGTCGTCGGGCATCGGTCGTTTGTTGGATCACGTTTAAACCTTCCGCCTGCTCTGCATTAAAGCCAACGCAATTGATCCGCAAGGGCCGTGCCCAAAGCAAACCAACAGCGAAATGCCCTGCGCCGTGCAGCGCCATTAGTTTGCACTTATCGATTGGCAACCAACTTCTTGCGGCTGCAAGTGCTAGCAGCCTTGAAGTGAGTTTTTCGGGCTGGCTGGCGTCCTTTATCAAAGAATCGCTCGGGGCAGCGAATACCCCGCGGGAGGAAAGGCACCATGAAATCCGCATTGCTCGCGCTCGCCTACCTGGGCCTGATCTATGCCGGCTGCTCTTGGCACGGTGTAAGAGACCAATGTGAGGCGGAGGAATCGAAACGCAATGGCGGTTGGGTCGTGATGAGCGAGCCGACCTACTTCGAGCAATATTCTGAACCTTACGCGCCGGTGTTCCCACGGCCAGCCGGGTCGGAACTGTGAACGGATGGGAATAAAAAAGGTTCTTCACGATGCTCCGATTTCGTTGCGCGCACAGGACGAACCGACCTGATTCGCTAAACTCCCGCGGCGCAAACCTGCTTCGGTCACACTGGACTTACCCACGATTGGTGGGCGCTGGGTTTGGGTTATGCGGCCTGCTCGAACTGAGCGGGGGAGAGATATCCCAGCGCTGAGTGTCGGCGGACGCGGTTGTAAAAGACTTCGATGTAATCAAACAGGCTTCGACGGGCCTCGTTTCGGGTCTCGTACCGTTCGTGATGCACGAGTTCTTTCTTCAAGCTCGCGAAGAAACTTTCCATCGGGGCGTTGTCCCAGCAATTCCCTTTCCGGCTCATCGAACACGTGACGGCATGCTTCTTCAAGAGGGTCTGGTAATGCGCGCTGGCGTATTGCACGCCGCGGTCCGAATGAGCGACCAAGCCTTCGCCCGGAAGTTCCCGTTGGATCGCCATCTGAAGCGCGTCGACCACCAGCCGGCTGTCGATCCGCTCCGACATCGACCAGCCGACGATCTTCCGCGAATAGAGATCCTCGACCGCCGCCAGGTACAGCCAGCCTTCGTCCGTGGGGATGTACGTGATGTCGGCCGTCCACGTCTGGTTCTTCTGCGTCGGAGCGAAGTTGCGATCCACGAGGTTCTGGGCCACCGGATGCGGATGCTTCGAATCGGTGGTGATCACCCGGAACTTCTTGACGGTTTTCGCCTGGATTCCCGCGGCTTTCATGCACTTGGCGACCGTCTTGCGATTGCAGGCGTGGCCTTGAGCAACCAGTTCTTCGTGAATTCGCGGAGCTCCGTACACGTCGTGATTCTTCCGCGCATGAATCTCCTGAATCCGGTCGGTCAGTTCCGCCCGCCGCTGGGCCTGGGCGCTCGGCGGCCGTTTCCGCCAGGCGTAATAGCCGCTACGAGCGACCGCCAGCACGTCGCACTGCACGCCGATCGGCCAGACCAACCGATGCTCATCAATGAAGCGATATCTCATCGCGACTCCTTGGCGAAGAAGGCCGTCGCTTTTTTTAAAATCTCTCGCTCCATGCGGAGCCGCTCATTCTCGGCACGCAACCGGGTGTTCTCGGCTTCCAGCACCGACGGTTGCCGAGGACTGGCCGGCGGACCGTTCGTCTCCAAGGACTGTTTCCAGGTCCGCAGCAGGTTGGCATGGATCCCCAACCGGCGAGCTGCCTCCGCGAGACTCAAGCCTTGTTTCGCGACCAGCAGAACAGCTTCCTGCTTGAACTCCAACGTGTACGTTCGTCGTGAACTGCTCATCATTTTTGCTCCTCTCCAGAGAGTCTACACTCTCTTCAGAGCGCCCACCAATCGTGGGTAAGTCCACTAATCTGCTCGGGATCGACAGGTTTGCCGCCGTTGAGCGTCGCGAACAGCGCAAAGGCCGCGAACCCGAGAATGGCGAACAGCAGCAGCGGCGCCGCCTGCAATAGCACGAGCGCCAAGCCGGCCAACATCGCGGAGCCTAGCGCATCCCACCCGCGGCTCAATGCCGAGCTATCGACCGGCCAGCCGCGCAGGTTGCGAAACGCGCACATGTACAGCCCGCAGGCCAGCGGGCCCTGGGCCAAGAGAAATGGCAACACGCAAGCCAGGTAACAAGCGATCGCGATCAAGCCGCTCAACAACAGCGGCACGATCCAGGCCGACCATTGAGTCAAGTAGCAGTTGAAGGCGCGGCTGAGCTGATTGCCGAAGCCGCTTGGCGCGGCGAAGGGGCTGCCGGCTCGCACCTCTCCCATCACATCTTCCCGAATCGGCGGGGCGGGAGACTGGAACGGGTTGCTCGGATCGTATGGCGGAGGCGTTTCGTTCATTGGGGCGCCCCGGGCGGCGTGATATTGAGAGCTGGCAGCGCCAGCATGACCCACAAAAGAGTTCGCTTGGCGTTGCGAAGTCTTGACGGTATCATTTTTTACCTTATGGCAGGCGAAAATCTCGACTTATCGAGCGACGGCCTCCCGAGTCCGGCTCCGCGGGATGGCCGGACGGGACGGAACTTCGTGGGCATCCATTTCGCCTGCTGCGACGTCTATAGCCGGATCTACTTGGCCGCGGACCGGGCCGCCTATCAGGGCAACTGCCCCCGATGTGCGAAGCCGGTGCTGATTCGCGTCGGGCCGGGCGGGACCGATTCGCGGTTCTTCACGGCCTATTGAGGCGCCTCGCCAAGCCAACCACCGGATAGAATTGGCACGGGTCTCGAAGCGACCATCTGCCCGGAACCAAGCGGGATGGATTCGCGAAGACGGCCACTCGTCGTGTGGCATCTTCGATGGGGTTGGCCGCCTTCGTTCGCTCGTATCCGACCTGCCGGCTCTTCGAGCCAGGTAGCCGAGGGACTCATGCGATGGCTCAGAATGAAAATGGCGAAGGCGGCCACTTGTCGCGCCATCTTCGGTCAAGTTGGTCATCTTCGGGCAAGATGGCCATCGTCAGTCAAGGTTGACCCACGGAACCAACGAAGCCCTTTTTTGTATCGCAGCCGGGCGGCGGCGGACCATCGAAGGGCGCCCAAACTGCCAAGGTTCGGAAGTTGAGAAAGCTGGGGTAGTTCGGAGTCGCCTTTTCGGATACCTTCCGCTCGCGAGTTTTTAGCTTCAGCGATCGATTCGCCCCTATGGATTACGAAGTACAACGCTGCACGCGGCGCTGCGCCGCAAGCGGGCGCGAATTCGCCGAAGGCGAGGAATTCTATTCCGTGCTCGTCGCCGAAGGGAGCGAAGTGCGGCGTTACGACTATGCAATCGAGGCCTGGAGCGGCGCGCCGGAACAGGCGCTCGGTTCTTGGAAGTCGCGAATGCCGACGCGCGAAGCCAACGCGGCGAAATCGAAATTGGCGCCGAGCGAGGTCATGCTGCAATTGTTCGCCGAGCTCGAAGAGGCGCCCGACAAGCAAGACATGCGGTACGTGCTGGCGCTGTTGATGATCCGCCGGCGAATTCTGCGGCTGGAAGAGACCCTGCACGAAGGGCCCGCGGGCGAGGTGTTGGCGCTGTATTCGCCGCGAGACGAGAACCTTTACCGCGTGCCGGTCGTAATGCCTGGCGGGGCCCGCGCTCAAGAGATTCAAGAGGAATTGGGTAAGCTGTTGTTCGCGAGCTCGTCGTAAGACTGTTTGCAATTTGAAATTCAAACTGTAGGGAACGCCCTCCGTGGCGTTCCACGATCTGCGAGGGGACGTCGCGCGGCCGATCCACGGAACGCCACGGAGGGCGTTCCCTACAGATGTTGAGAACAGCATTACCGGTTTTGTTTGTCAAAAACCGATCAGAATTTTCGGAGTACGGATCGTGGCTCGACAGGCGCATTTTTGGCTGTTGCTCTCGGTGCTGCTGGTCTCGGCCAGCGGCGCCAGTTGCCCGCAATTCCTGTACATGAACCGGCCCTCCGGGCCGCGCGTGCTGCCCGCCACGGCCTCGATGAACGACGTGATTCAGGTCGTCAACGCGAACACCAGCCGCGTGCAATCGATCTACACGAACAACGCCAATATCAGCGTGCCGTTCATGTCCTCATTGCGGGCGCAAATCGCGATCGAGCGGCCCCGGCGGCTCCGTCTGTGGGCCGATACGATGCTGACCGGCCCCGAGGTCGATCTGGGCAGCAACGACGAGATCTTTTGGTTCTGGGCCAAACGCAGCCCGCAGCCGGCCGTGTTCTTCTGCCGGCACGACCAGTTCGCCAACAGCGCCGCCCGCAACCTGTTGCCGGTCGAGCCGGAATGGCTGATCGAGGCCTTCGGGCTGACGACGCTCGATCCGAACGTCCAACATCGCGGGCCGACGGCCGTCGGCGGACGGCTGCGGATCGATACGCCGCTGCAAACGGCCAACGGGCCGATGAGCAAAGTGACGTTCGTCGACGAGTCGCAAGGCTGGGTCTTGGCTCAGCATTTGTACGACGCGCAGAACCGGTTGGTGGTCAGCGCCCTTTCCAGCAATCATTGGCGCGATCCAGAAACGGGCATCGTGCTGCCCACGCGAATCGAATTGCAGACGCCGGCCAGCGCGACATCGTCGCAGTTTTCGCTGCGGCTTGAAATGCGCGACCTGCAAGTCAACAAACCCCAGAACCCGCAGTTCTGGACGCT
>DATATB010000121.1:0-40408 GCA_036268995.1 Pirellulales bacterium
AGGGTTTCAATAACAAAGCCAAACTGACCATGAGAAAGTCGTACGGCTTTCGCGAGTACGAAACCATCGAATTGGCGTTGTATCATCAACTTGGCAACCTCCCTCAGCCCGAATTCACCCACAGATTCTGCTGAGGAGGCATAAAATCGAGGCCGTCTGTCACGACTTGCTGATAACGAGCGAGTCACACCCGTCAGGAAAAAAGGCCTTTGACTTCACCTGACGCGCTGGCGTGCAAGTTTGCCGGCGCCTACTTTCATGCACGATCCAAGGGATCGTGGGGGCTGACCCGCATAGGTTAGTCCGCCATGCGACCGTCTTCGTGCCCGGCCGTTGGACGGCAACATCGAGCTCAACACGTCGATAGCTGTCTAGCTCGGTTATCCGGCCACCGACCAATCTCGATGACGTCTCGCTTGGCTACGGTTCTGTCCGTGCCCACCCAAGGAGAACTCTCATGAAGTCCAAAGTCGTCAACGTCCCGTCCGTCCAACAGCCAATCGCCAAATGCCCGGGATTCGCCAAGAAACAGCTCGCTGACTTCAAGCTCGACAGAATCGGGTTGTGCGAGTCCGGCTGCTTGTACTGCTCGTCCAACTCGGGCAACTACTTGCGGATCAATCAAGAGCCTTTCGCGGACCTGACCGAGGCCCAAACCGGCGAGCGAACCTACCCGTCCGACGACCCTGGTTTGACGTTCGCTTGGCCGGACTTCCAGGAAAGGCTCGATGCCCAACTCGCGAAAAAAACGCCCCGGCTGGTGCAGTAGGGAAATGACGCTGGTGTACAGCATGCTCACGGACGGATTTTCGCCAACGCTGGTCCGGTCCGGGCAGACGGAGGAAACGCTGCGGGCCGTGCTGAAAAAGACCCCGTTTCGCATCCGCGTGCTGACGAAGAATGCGATCGTCGGCAAGGAGAAATGGCTCGGCTTGTTCAAGGAGCACGCCGATCGCTTCGTAATCGGCTTGTCGACCGGCTCGATGGATGACAAGTGGGCGAAGAAGGTTGAGTTGCTCACGGCGCCGCCCAGCCGCCGGCTGGTGGCGCTGGACGCATTGCAGGGCGCCGGCATCGCCACCTATGGCATGCTCTGCCCGGTCTTCCCCGACCTGCTGGAAGGCAACAAGCTCGAGTATCTCGTCGACCGCATCCGTCCCGACCTCGTTGAGCACGTTTGGGCGGAACCCTACAACGACCGCAAGAACTGGGAAAAGGTCCGCTTCGGGTACGACGAGGGTAGCTCCGGCTACAAGTGGATGACCGAAGTCTACGAGCACGGCCGGAAGGAACTTTGGAGTGCGTACGCGACTGAGCTGTACGTCCGGTTGCGGGACAAGGCACGCCGCGAAGGTTGGCTCCGCAAGCTGCGTTACCTGCTCTACGAAACTGCCATAACGCCAAACGATGCTCAGCAGTTCCACGGGCTCAAGGGCGTTCTTCTTCAGTCCAAGCCAGCCCACAACGGCAAGAGCCGCAATCCGTACATGGCGGCGTTGCGATAAACCATTGAGCCCGCCAGCGCCAGCTCTGTATTCGGCGTTGGTGGGCTTTACTTTCAAGTGCATCAGCGGCTTGTCGGTCGCCTCGTTGCGCGCTGCTGCAATTTCAACCTGATCACGGTCTCGCCGTAGCGGGCTCAGTCGCCACCCGATTAGCGATTCAATAGTGCCACCACACCAGGAAGTTGTTTGCCCTCCAGAAACTCCAGGCAGGCCCCACCGCCGGTAGAGATATGCGTCATTCGCGCCTCGACCCCCGCCTGCTTGACCGCTGCAATAGTATCGCCACCACCGACGACCGTAGTAGCTTGTGGAATTTCCGCCAGAGCCCGCGCCACGGACAGGGTTCCCTCGGCAAACGGCGCCATCTCAAAGACACCCATTGGCCCGTTCCACACAACGGTTCGCGCATCACGCAGGCGTTCCCGGAATGCGGCCACGGTCTTCGGCCCGATGTCCATCACCTTCCAGCCCGGAGGAACATCCTCCGTGCCGATAACGCACCGCGCTGCCCGGGCGTCCGAGCCGCCGGCAACCACGAGGTCTTGCGGGAGGAGCAGCTTGTCCCTGCCCCGGATAAGTAGTTCCCGGGCCACATCCAACTTGCTCTCTTCGACCAGGGATTGGCCCATTGCTTTCCCTGCGGTTTTGAGGAAAGTGTTGGCCATTCCACCGCCGACGAGCAGAAGATCGACCCTGTCCAGCAGACTCGTGACCAAGCTGATCTTGCCGGAGATCTTAGCCCCGCCCAAGATGGCGACAAACGGCCGAGCGGGATTGCTCAACAAATGCCCGAGAACATCAAGTTCACGCTCCATTAAGAGCCCCGCCATCGCGGGAAGGTATCGGGCAACTCCGACCGTCGACGCATGGGCACGGTGGGCGGAACCGAAAGCGTCATTGACGAACAAGTCAGCCAGGGAAGCCAGCTGTTGAGCGAATGACGGATCGTCGGCCTCCTCTTCCGGATGGAAGCGTAGATTCTCTAATAGAATTGTGTCTCCGCACACCATCGTCTCGATGGCGATGGTAACGGCCCGCCCCACGCAGTCAGGGGCTAAACGGACGTGCCTATTGAGCAATTCGCTGAGTCGGGCCGCTACCGGATCCAAACTCAGAGCCGGTGTCGGTTTTCCCTCAGGGCGGCCGAGGTGCGAGCAAAGAATGACTCTGGCTTTATGGTCGATGAGGTATTGGATCGTCGGCACGGACGCTCGGATGCGTGTATCGTCGCTTACCACGCCGTTTGTCAGCGGCACATTAAAATCCACTCGCACGAGCACCCGCTTGCCGGTTAGGTCGATTTCCCGAATGGTTTTCTTGACGTCGCGAGTGTCCAGGCTGCGAAGACTCGTGGCGCTTTTGTCGTCCAAACCACCGAATTTCAGAAAAGGCCGACAGCCCTCCGCGGTGATGGCACCTCCATTCGAAATGCGAATGCCTTTCGGTGTCAGCTCCCGGTACATCTCACCCAGTGAAGCGTTCTTCCCTCCGACAAGTCCACCGTCGTCAATGCCGATTTCTTTGAACGAGCGAATAAAACGATCTGCATTCACGTTTCACGTCCTGGTGCGAACTATTTCGTGGTTGCCAACAGCTTCAGCACGTCGGCACTGCGGACCGAGTAGGCCCACTCGTTGTCGTACCATGCGAGAACCTTCGGCAGCTTCCCACTGAACTGCGTCCAACTCGCATCGAAGACCCACGAGTGCGCATTGCGAAGGATATCTGAAGAGACGAGCGGTTCTTCGGTGTATGCCGTTCAACTGCGTCTGCGCGGCTTCGTACCGCGGCACGCGCACAACTGACCGGGTCTGTCGAATACGCCTGGGCGATGAATGGGCATCGAACCGTGCATCCAAAGCACTGTCGCGAACCGAAGCGACCGCGTACAGGTTCGCAGGACTGGCGTTGTGTTTCATGTTCGCGCTTGGCGGTCGGTCAGTTCATCCCCCATTTCCAGTCGCGGATTTCCGGCAGGTCCTGGCCGTATTGATCGATGTATTGCCTGTGCTCGATCAGTTTGTCCTTGAGTTGCTGTTTCAAATAGATGCCCTGGTTGCCGGTCTGCGGCAGGCGGTCGATGGCGTCCATCACGAGGTGGAAGCGGTCCAGCTCGTTCAGTACCGTCATGTCGAACGGCGTGGTGATGGTGCCCTCTTCCTTGTACCCGCGGACGTGGATGTTGTGGTGGTTGGCACGGCGGTAGGTCAACCGGTGGATCAACCATGGGTAGGCATGGAAGGCGAAGATGACCGGCTTGTCCTTGGTGAAGAGCTGGTCGAACTCCACGTCGCTCAACCCGTGCGGGTGCTCTGTTTGCGGCTGTAACCGCATGAGGTCGACGACGTTGACAACCCGGATTTTCAGGTCGGGCAGATGTTCGCGCATGATGGATACAGCAGCGAGCGTTTCCAGCGTGGGCACGTCGCCACAGCAGGCCATGACTACGTCGGGTGTAGCGTGTTGGTCATTGCTTGCCCACTGCCAGATGCCAATGCCCTCGGCGCAGTGCTTGACGGCGGCATCCATTGTCAACCACTGCGGCGCCGGGTGCTTGCCCGCGATCACGACGTTGACGTAATGCCGGCTACGCAGGCAATGGTCCATCACGGATAGCAGGCAGTTGGCGTCCGGGGGAAGGTAAACACGCACGACCTCGGCCTTTTTGTTCACGACGTGGTCGATGAATCCAGGATCTTGGTGCGTGAAGCCGTTGTGATCCTGGCGCCAGACGTGCGAGGCCAGCAGATAATTCAGCGAGGCGATCTTTCGCCGCCAGGTCAGTTGCGACGTGACCTTCAACCACTTGGCATGCTGATTGAACATCGAATCGATGATGTGGATGAACGCCTCGTAGCAGTTGAAGAGCCCATGCCGGCCAGTGAGCAGGTAGCCTTCGAGCCAGCCTTCGCATTGGTGCTCGCTGAGCATTTCCATCACGCGTCCCGTGGGCGCGAGAAACTGGTCGGTCGGCGTCGTCGCGGCATCCCATTGGCGATTTGTCACCTCAAATAGGGCTTCCAGGCCGTTGGAGAGCGTTTCGTCCGGTCCAAAGACCCGGAAGTTCCGCTGCTCGTTATTCAGCTGCGCCACGTCGCGAAGGAAGCGCCCGAGCACATGCGTGTCGCCCACGCCGCGTACTCCCGGCGAGGGCACGTCGACCGCGTAATCGCGAAAATCCGGCATCCGCAGGTCGCGAAGCAGAACGCCGCCATTGGCGTGCGGGTTCGCGCTCATGCGTCGGTTGCCTTGCGGCGCAAGTTCGGCCAGTTCCGATTGCAGGCGACCCTGCTCATCAAAGAGTTCCTCCGGCCGGTAGCTCCTCAGCCAGTCTTCCAACAGCTTGAGGTGTTCGGGATGAGCGGCCGGATCGGAAAGCGGTACCTGGTGCGAACGGAAAGTGCCTTCAACGGGCAAACCATCAACGAACTTCGGCCCAGTCCAGCCCTTCGGCGAATTGAGGATAATCATCGGCCAACGCGGACGCGCGCGGTTGCCATGCACGCGGGCATCACGCTGGATTTCTTTGATCTGCGCGACCACGGCGTCAAGCGTCGCGGCCATGGCCTCGTGCATCAATTCGGGCTCGTGCCCCTCGACGAAGTAGGGTGTCCATCCGTACCCGCGGAACAACTGTTCCAACTCATCACGGCTGATACGGGCGAGCAGAGTGGGGTTAGCAATCTTGTAGCCGTTGAGATGCAGAATCGGCAACACCGCGCCGTCGGTCGCCGCATCGAGAAACTTGTTGGAATGCCACGCTGTGGCCAGCGGGCCGGTCTCGGCTTCGCCGTCGCCGACGACACAAGCGACGATGAGATTGGGATTGTCGAATACCGCCCCGAACGAATGGCTGAGCGAATATCCCAGCTCGCCGCCTTCGTGGATTGAGCCCGGGCACTCCGGCGAAGCGTGGCTTGGAATTCCTCCGGGAAACGAAAACTGCCTGAACAGCTTCTTCAGGCCGGCCTCGTCTTGGCTAATGTTTGGATAAATCTCGCTGTAAGTGCCCTCGAGATACGTGTTGCCCACGACGGCCGGACCACCGTGGCCGGGTCCGGAGACGTAAAGCATGTCGACGTCGTATTGCTTGATGACCCGATTCAGATGCACATAGATGAAGTTCTGTCCCGGCGTCGTGCCCCAGTGTCCCAACAACATGTGTTTCACATCGGCAAGCTCCAGCGGCCGCTTCAGCAGCGGGTTGTCATAGAGGTACATCTGGCCGACGGACAGATAATTCGCGGCGCGCCAGTAGGCATCGATCTTCCTGAGCAATTCGGGCGTCAACGAATTATCCGTCACGGTCATCGTGCTTGACTGCATGCTGGCATTCCTCTCCCAGTTAAAACCGAAACGCGACAGACCTTGTCGCAAGCTGACCGCACCTAGTCCGGTCTGCTCACGCTTAAGCAATCCCGATGCCAACATCCTTTGGAACAGTCGGCAGGCGTCGCAGCCCTCCGAACTGGCTTCAGGACCAGCGCAGCCGCGAGCCCGGCTCTGCTCGCACCGAGCGACAGCGGGTCCGGTGCAGTGTGCGAAACGGCCCTGGCTGTGCGAACTCGCACAAACCCGTTTGCTCGTGGATTCGTTGGGCAACAATCTCGGGCGACTCGCCCGCCGCGCACCGAGCAAGCACAAACGATAGCATCCGCCGATAGGGCGGCACGAAAAGCGTCGCCTGACTGTACCGGGTATAGACGATCGGCTGGGTCTGAAAGGTGTAGGAAGCTTTGAAGATGCCGACGATCACGGCCCGTTGGTCGTTCATCTGGATCGTCTTGCCGAGGCTGAGCGGTTCGTCGGGCCACATGTATCGGAAACCGGCTTCATCGACCAGCACCGCATTGGCAAGCTGCAGATCACCGATTTCCTCAAGAATCATTACGCGCGGCGCGCCGACGAGTGTCGAATCGTCGACGCCCAGTAGGATCAGTCCCTGATAATTGCCGTTTTCCAACTGGGCCTGGCTCGCGCCCTTGTACAAATTCACGGCCCACGACACGCCCGGCACGCCGCGGACTCGTAAATACGCGGTGTCGGCAATCGGCCTGAGGTCGTCGATGTAGCGGACATTGGGGTTCATGACCCAGATATCGGCGTCCTGCACGTCGCGAATCTGGCTGGTCGTGCGGAGCATAATCCCGCAAAACATGGCAGACTGCTCGCCGATCAGGACGCAGGCGAAGGTAACGCCGAAGATGATCGCCCAATACTTGCTGCGATCGCCGGTCAGCATCTTCAATGCAATCCAGTACATGACTTACTCAATTCCCGCCAGGAGAGGTTCCACCTCCGGCCTGTCAATCGCGATCAATGGTTTCATCACTGAACTTTTCTGCTCAATGTCGATGAGCCCACCATCGTTCGGTCGGCTTCCCGCTTTACTCATCGCCGGCCAACAATTTAAGCAGCAACTGGCAATTGGCGATCATGCCGTGGTGCGTCCGCTTAGTTTGCTCGTGGACCGTGCGCAATTCGTCTTGCTTGGCCGTCTCGTCGAGATGGCCATGGGCCATCGTCGCTAGGGCCTCGGTTTCTTGGCCGCGCTCGTAGCGCGCCAACTCATGCTCATGGGCGGCACACCGCTGTTCGTATAAGCGAATCGCCGCCGCGTGCGTGCGCAACGCCTCGTTGTGCCTGGTCAGGGCCGCCTTGGATTTCTCGAGAGACTCGAGCGCCAAGTCGACCTCTTTTTCCCAAGCCCGAAGGTCGTCATGCCAGGTGGCATGCTCATTTTTCCAGGCTCGATGGTCGGCGTGCATTTCAGTGTGGGTCATGGTGCTCATAGCTCGTTTCCCTATGTGTCAGAGACCTTTAACGGAACAGCTTTTTGGCGGCTGGGTTGGCCCCTGCGGTCAACGAATTGCCAATCGCTCGCGCTTCGTAAGCACGCGATATGCCAATGGAGCCGATGCTCAAGCTGGAGCTTATAAAAGTCGTTGTTGCGAGTCTTTTTGCGCTGCCTGGGCCGTTAAGTAGGCTCGCAAGAAGCCGTGGGTGCGCGCCCGCAAGTGTGCCACTTGGCCACAGGTGTGCTAATCCGCACAGCGAGCACATAAGCGTGGGCTTCAGCAGCTCGCTGGATCCGAGCCCGCGCAGATTAACTCGCGCCACCGCACGCTTCGATTGAGACGCGGCAGAAGTGTGGTTTGATTGGTTGACTGCGAGACGTGCTTCGCACGTTTTAGAACATCGCGGGTTCCCGGCATATGACTTGCTTTGCCACAGCTAGCCAGCCACGGAAGCACACATGACAATCAACATCCATCCTAAAAACCTGGGCGCGGTGGTATCGGTACGTGGCAGCGTCGTGGATATGCGGTTCGATGTCCGTTTGCCGCCCATCTACTCGTTGATCCACGCGAAAGAGGGCGCAATTGCCATCGAGGTATTAGCTCAACTCGACGAGCACCGCGTACGCGGAATCGCACTGACTCCCACCCAAGGTCTCGCCCGCGGCATGGTGGTGGAAGACACGGGCGGGCCACTCGAAGCGCCGGTCGGCAAGGGCATTCTCTCGCGCATGTTCGACGTGTTCGGCAAGACAATCGACCGTGAAGCGGCACTGGCTGACGTCAGTTGGCGTCCTGTGCATCGCGCTCCGCCGCCGCTAGCACGACGTTCCACCAGGTCTGAAGTCTTCGAAACGGGCATCAAGGTCATCGACGTGCTGGTGCCGCTGGAACGCGGCGGCAAGGCCGGGCTTTTCGGCGGGGCCGGAGTGGGCAAGACCGTGCTGCTCACCGAAATGATCCACAACATGATCGGCCACCAGGAAGGCGTAAGCATCTTTTGCGGCATCGGCGAACGCTGCCGCGAAGGCGAAGAGCTGTACGGTGACATGAAAGAAGCCGGCGTGCTACCGAACATGGTGATGATCTTCGGCCAGATGAACGAGCCGCCAGGCGCTCGTTTCCGAGTGGGCCACGCCGCCCTGACCATGGCCGAATACTTCCGCGACGACGAACACCGCGACGTGTTGCTGCTGATTGACAACATCTTCCGGTTCATTCAAGCCGGCTCGGAAGTGTCCGGCATGATGGGGCAGATGCCCTCACGGCTGGGCTATCAGCCGACGATGGGCACCGAGCTATCGGGCCTGGAGGAACGCATCGCCAACACCGACACCGGCGCCATCACCTCCATCCAAGCGGTGTACGTGCCGGCGGACGATTTCACTGATCCGGCGGCCGTGCATACGTTCTCGCATCTCTCCGCGTCGATCGTGCTCTCGCGCAAGCGGGCGAGCGAAGGACTGTTTCCAGCTATCGACCCGTTGCAATCAAGCTCCAAGATGGCCACGCCCGGCATCGTCGGCCGCCGGCATTACGAGTTGGCCCAGGAAATTCGACGAACGCTCGCTCAATATGCGGAGCTCAAGGACATCATTGCCATGCTTGGCCTCGAGCAGCTCTCTCAGGACGACCGCAACGTGGTCGGTCGCGCCCGGCGATTGGAGCATTTTCTGACGCAACCCTTCTTCACGACCGAGCAATTCACCGGTCTCAAGGGAAAACTCGTCAGCCTCGAGGACGCGCTAGATGGTTGCGAGCGAATCCTGCGAGACGAATTCAAGGACTATCCGGAGAGCGCCCTCTACATGATCGGGACGATTGGCGAAGCGAAGAAAAAGCCACAGCCCGAGGTGAAACCGCAAGCGACCCTCCAGCACGCCGGCCAACGCTCATGAATCTTAAGATTCTTTTGCCCTTCCAGATCTTCGCCGAGAAAACCGGCGTTTCGCGCATCGTGGCGGCGACGCGCGAGGGCTCGTTTGGACTACTGCCGCACCGGCTCGACTGCGTCGCGGCAGTCGTACCCGGGATCCTGATCTACGAAACCGAATCGGAGGGCGAGGTCTATGCGGCCGTCGACGAAGGGGTGCTTGTCAAGGCGGGCCCCGACGTGCTTGTTTCGGTGCGCAACGCCATTGGCGGAGCTGACCTCGGCCAACTGCGCAAGACAGTAGAGCGGGAATTCCTAAACCTGAACGAACGCGAGCAGAACGTCCGCTCGGTGATGGCGAAAATGGAGAGCAACCTCATCCGCCGCCTGGCAGAATTTCATCATGAGTGAAGAACCGGAATTTAAGAAAGCGACTGACCAGGCTGCGTTCAGCCGTGACATTGGCGCCAAGGCGGCGCGCAAGCTGAAGGCAAGGCGAAACTCCGCGCGCGGCGTCTGGCTTGGATTGGGGATGATGGGGCTGATCGGCTGGTCGGTCGTGGTCCCCACGCTCATCGGCGCGGCGTTGGGCCTGTGGCTGGATAAGCGCCATCCCGGAAGCCATTCTTGGACACTGACGCTCTTAATCGCCGGCCTGGCCATTGGCTGTTGGAATGCCTGGCAATGGGTGGCCAAAGAGGACAAAGCCATGCGCGACGAACGGGAGAATCACGATGCGTGAAGTTCTAGGGTTAATGGTGCCGCTGTTGACGGGCGTGTTGCTTGGCGCAATTTTCTTCGGCGGCCTGTGGGCGACGATTCGCAGAGGGCTCTCGTCGAAACAGCCGGCACTGTGGTTCCTCGGCAGCTTCTTACTGCGAACGAGCACGGCCGTGGTGGGATTCCTGGTTGTCTCGCGCGGCCAATGGGACAGGCTTTTGGCGTGCCTGCTGGGATTTGTCGTTGCACGGCTCGTGGTTACATGGCTGACCCGGCAGTCTGGAGCGAGCCAGAGCTGTCCAGCACGGGAGATTATCCATGCGCCTTAGCACCGACGAGGTCGTCTTCTGGCAATATGGCTTTCTCAAGCTTAACGCGACGATCGCGTTCACCTGGGGGCTGATGCTTGTCCTGACGATCGGCTCGCGGCTGATCACGCGTGGGCTTTCCACGGAGTTGACACGCTCTCGCTGGCAGAATCTGTTAGAAATCGTCGTGACGGGCATCGAGAAACAAATCGAAGACGTAGGACTCCGCCGCCCGGAGAAGTACATCGGGTTTCTGGGCACACTGTTTCTGTTCATCGCCATCGCGGCCCTGTGTACCGTTATCCCTGGTTACGAGCCGCCAACGGGCTCGCTCTCGACCACCGCAGCGCTCGCGCTGTGTGTATTTGTGGCCGTGCCGATATTCGGCATCGAAGACCAGGGCGTCCAGGGCTACCTCAAGTCTTATCTCGAACCGACGGTCGTCATGCTGCCGTTTAACATCATCAGTGAACTCTCGCGCACGCTTGCTCTTGCCGTGCGCCTGTTCGGCAACATGATGAGCGGTGCGATGATCATCAGCATCCTGCTCTCGATCGCGCCCCTGATTTTTCCGATTTTCATGACCGTTCTCGGCCTGCTCACCGGCATGGTGCAGGCCTACATTTTCAGCATCCTGGCCGCCGTTTATATTGCCGCCGCCACGCGTACTCACCAACGCCAGCAGGAGCCGGCACTCAGCACCTGAAGCGTAAACAAGCCTGCCGAAAGGACGTAATATGGATAGCTCGACTCTGATTGCCATTGCCTCGATCGTTACCGCCGGCCTCACGACCGGCGTCGGGTGTATGTGCCCAGCGCTGGGCGAAGGTCGAGCGGTCGCCACCGCGTTGACCTCGTTGGCGCAGCAACCCGACGCCTCGACCACGATTACGCGGACACTGTTCGTCGGCCTGGCGATGATCGAATCCCTCGGGATCTATTGCTTCGTGGTCTCGATGATCCTGATTTTTGCCAATCCGTTCTGGAATCACGTGATCGCCCAGAGTGCAGGAAGTTAAGCCATGCTCATCGATTGGTTCACAGTCGCTGCGCAGGCGCTGAACTTTGTCATCCTGGTCTGGTTGCTGAAGCGCTTCCTGTACCAGCCCATCCTCCATGCCATCGATGCGAGGGAGATGCGGATTGCAAAGGAACTGGCCGACGCCGGGGCGAAAATGGCCGAAGCCCAGCATGAGCGCGACGAGTTCCGGCGCAAGAACGAAGAGTTCGACCAGCAGCGCGCGGCACTATTGTGCCAGGCGACGGAGGAGGCAAAAGCCGAACGGCAACGACTCCTCGACGAAGCGCGGAGCGCGGCAGCGGCCTTAAATTCCAAACGGCTGGAAGCGCTGAGGAACGAGGAGCATACTTTGCGCCAAGCAATCAACCGCCGGACGCGGCAGGAAGTATTCGCCATCGCCCGAAAAGCGCTGACAGACCTTGCCGGGGAGAGTTTGGAAGATCGCATGGTCGACGTGTTTGTTCGCCGGTTGCGCGAGTTAAATGGAGAAGAAAGAGGGCTGCTCATTTCGGCGCTCAAGCGGTCGCTGAGCCCGGTGATCGTCCGCACCACGCTTGATCTTCCCCAGGCACAGCGTGCCGCAACAGAAGCTGCGATCGAAGAAATCCTTGGGCCGGGAACTCCCGTTCGGTTCGAGACAGAGCCCGACATGATTAGCGGCATTGAACTCGCTACGAATGGACACAAAGTGGCGTGGACGATCGCCGATTATCTGACTTCGTTGGAACAAGGCGTCGACGAACTAATCAAGGAAAGAAACGAACCCAAAGCGCAAGTCCCGCCGAAGCGTGAACGAACTCAGCCTGATTCAAGCAGTCGATGATCATGGACCCCGAAAGCCTCCAGAGCGTTTTCGATCTCGCGTTTGCTGACATCAGCCAGGTGCGAGAAGCATTCAAGCCTCGGCTGACGCCGCGGGAGGTGGGCACAATCACCAGTCTCGCCGCGGGGATTGCCAAGGTCTCGGGGCTGGCCGGCGTGGGTTTTGATGAGTTAGTCACGTTTCCCGGTGGTACGCTGGGCATTGCATTCAATCTTGACGAGGACGAGCTTGGCGTCGTGCTGCTCGGTGAATACGGGGACCTGCACGCAGGCGATCAAGTCCAGCGCACGGGCCGGGTGATGGACGTGGCCGTCGGCAATGCATTGCTGGGGCGCGTCATCGACCCGCTAGGCCGGCCGCTGGATGGCGGTGGGCCGATCACTGCCGGCGAGCGTCTGCCCATCGAGCGCCCTGCCGCGGCCATCATGGATCGCGCGCCGGTCACCGTACCGCTGCAGACCGGCCTCAAAGTCATCGATGCGCTCATTCCCATCGGCCGAGGCCAGCGCGAGTTGATTCTGGGCGACCGGCAGACGGGCAAAACCGCAGTTGCGATCGACACCATCCTCAACCAACGGGACCAGGATGTCATTTGCGTTTACTGTGCCATTGGCCAGCGCGCCTCCACCGTGGCAAAAGCGGTGGCCGTCTTGCGGGAGAATGGCGCGATGGACTACACCATAGTGGTCGTGACCGAGGGCAACGACCCGCCAGGCCTGGCCTACATTGCCCCGTATGCCGCGACCAGCATCGCGGAACATTTTATGGAAGCGGGTCGCGACGTGCTGATCGTCTACGACGACCTCACGCAACACGCCCGCGCTTATCGCGAACTGTCCCTACTGCTCCGCCGGCCTCCCGGTCGCGAAGCCTTCCCCGGTGATATCTTCTACATTCATTCGCGGCTGCTTGAACGGGCGACGCGTCTGCGTGCGGAACTTGGCGGAGGTTCGCTCACCGCGCTACCCATCACCGAAACGGAAGCACAGGACATTTCCGCCTACATCCCGACCAATCTGATTTCCATTACCGATGGGCAGATCTATCTCTCTCCGTCGCTGTTCGAATTGGGCGTGCTACCCGCGGTCGATGTCGGCAAATCCGTTTCGCGCGTCGGCGGCAAGGCGCAACGCGCGACCTACCGGGCAGTCGCGGGCGAGCTCAAGCTCGCCTACGCGCAGTTCGAGGAACTCGAGACCTTCGCCCGCTTCGGTGCCCGGTTGGATGAAGATACCCGCAAGATCATCGAACATGGGCGTCGAATCCGCGCCTGCCTCAAGCAGCCTGAATGCGCCCCGGTGTCCGTGCCCGCACAAATCGCCGTCCTGCTCGCACTGGCCGCCGGACTTTTCGATCAAGTGCCGCTGGATCAGACGACGGATGCCGAACGTGCCGTGCGTGAGGCAGCGGCGAACATTCCGGCAGACATGTGCGCGCGATTCGAAACCGCCGCGAAACTGAATACTGAGGATCGCAAGGCGATCATTGCAATCGCCGGCAAGGCGCTCGCGCGTTTCCAACCCAAGCCGGCGCTGGGGGCCGATTCATGAGCGACACCACGGCGAGCCTGCGCCGAAAGATCAACACTGCCGTGGAACTCCAATTGGTTGTCCGTTCGATGAAAGCCTTGGCTGCGTCGAGTATCGGTCAATACGAGCAATCGGTGCGCGCGTTGGCCGATTACTACCGGGCCGTCGAACTGGGGTTGGGCGCGCGCTTTCGCGAATTCGAGCAAGATGCCCTGGTCGTGGAAGCGAAAGAACAAACCGATACGGGCACGATTGGCGCCGTCGTCTTCGGTTCCGACCAAGGACTGGTCGGTCAATTCAATGATGTCGTGGCCGATTTTGCGATTGAGAGCCTTGCAGCCCTGCCCGGCGAACCTCGAGTGTGGGCCGTCGGTGAGCGCGTGCATGCGCGTCTAGTCGACGCGGGCCTGCCAGTTGCGGGGGTCTTGACGGTGCCCAGTTCAGTCAAGGGCATTGTTCCGCTAGTCGCGCAAATTCAAATCGAAAGCGAAGCGCATCGGGCCAAAGGCAAATATGCGCGCGTTTACGTCTTCCATAACCGGCCTCGGTTCGGAGCGCTCTACGAGCCGGTGGGCCAGCGGCTATTGCCGCTCGACGCAGAATGGCAACACGCTTTGGCCAAAGTCCCGTGGCCGACGCAAAACGTGCCCGAAGTCATGTGCGGCGGCACTACGACGCTGCGCGCACTCATTCGGGAGTACCTGTTCATTTCGCTCTTCCGAGCATGCGCCGAATCTCTGGCGAGTGAAAACGCGAGCCGGCTAGCCGCCATGGAACGTGCCGATAGAAACATCGACGAGCTGCTCGATCATCTCCGCGGCACATTCCATCGTTTGCGCCAGGGCAATATCGACGAGGAGCTTTTCGACGTGATTGCAGGCTTCGAGGCACTTGTACCAACTGTCTAAAGTGTCGCCAATCTTGCCATGGCGAACCTGTTCTCACTCGCTTACTGAAAGCACAATGCGATGAAAGCTCAAGTCTTGCCGAAGGTCGTTTCTCTGGCCGAAACGGACACTCCGCTGGAACTCGTCGATCTGCCGATCCCCAAGCCGCGAGCCGATGAAATCCTGATTCGTGTAGCCGCCTGCGGAGTGTGTCACACGGAACTAGACGAAATCGAAGGACGCACGCCACCGCCGCGGCTGCCTGTTGTGCTGGGGCATGAGGTGGTCGGATACGTTGAGCGACTGGGACAGGCCGCGTCTCGATTTCGCGTGGGAGACCGTGTCGGCGTAGGTTGGATTCATTCGTCCTCTGGCGATGCCCAGGAGAATCTAAGTGAGCAGTTTCGTGCGACGGGACGCGACGTCAATGGTGGTTATGCCGAGTACATGACCATCGGCGCCGGTTACGCCTACCCGATTCCGCCCAGCTTTTCTGACGTGCAGGCGGCGCCGCTGCTCTGCGCCGGGGCCATCGGATATCGCGCGCTGCGTCTGTCCGGATTGCGTGATGGCGAACCGTTGGGTTTGACCGGTTTTGGCAGCTCAGCACATCTCGTGCTGCAACTGGTGCGTGCCCGGTTTCCTGCCAGTCCCGTGTATGTCTTTGCCCGCGACGAGCAGAGCCGCGAATTTGCGTCGCGTTTGGGCGCCGCTTGGGTCGGAGACACAACCGATCAACCGCCCGAGCGCTTGCAGGCGATTATTGATACCACTCCGGCGTGGAAGCCCGTCGTGGAGGCGCTGGCTAGATTGCGCCCCGGTGGGCGACTGGTCATCAACGCCATACGCAAGGAGGATCGCGATAAGGATTCGCTACTGCAGTTGAGCTACCACGACCATCTGTGGATGGAACGCGAGATCAAGTCGGTAGCCAACATTACCCATGCCGATATCGAGGACTTTCTGCCGCTGGCAGCCGAAGCGGGCCTGTGCCCTGAGGTCACCCCGTATCGGCTGGAAGATGCAAATCGTGCCCTCAAGGAACTGAAGGCCGGCTCCGTCCGCGGAGCCAAGGTATTGGTGATGAATGGCTCGTGACCAAGCGGCATTCTCGCAGCCGCGTTATTTTGTCCGCCGAAGGGACCGCCCGAACAAGTCGCTCGGGTCCGAGCACGAGGCTGGCTCAGCCCAGCATTCCGCGCTCAGCAACGGCGCTCATGTAAGAAGTCGATCGTGGTGGTGATCGCACGCATGTAATGCGTTCGTTCGGACACCGCGGCATCCTGCAGATGGTAGCTGTTTACAGCGCCGCGAAGCTGATCGATCGACGTGAAGTTCCGTTCCTGCAACCACTGCGACAAGCGTTCGAGCATTACGGCCAGATGTTGCGGCCCATGGCGGATTAAAGCCGAGGCAAGCATGACCACGTCGGCGCCAGCCAGCAAAAGCTTGACCGCATCTTCGGCGGATTCGGCACCGCCGGTTGCGGCCAGCGAGATGGACACCTGACGGCTCAAGATCGCAAGCCATCGTAAACGCGCGCGTAATTCCTCGGCGCTGCTGAGCGTCAAGGTCGACTTCATTTCGAATGTCTGCAAGTCGATGTCAGGTTGCAGCGGTCGATTGAACAACACCAGGCCGCTTGCGCCGGCGGCAATCAGCCGTTGGGCCACATGGGGGAGCGAACTGAAGCAGTCGAGCAGCTTAACGGCAAGCGGGAGCGAGGTCTCAGCCCGCACGGCAGCGACAATATCGACGTAGCGATTTTCGATTTCCGCACCCGATTCACTCGGATCCGTCGGCACGAAATAAATGTTCAACTCCAAAGCATCGGCGCCAGATTGTTCGAGCAGCCGTGCAAACCGCACCCAGGGGCCGGCACAGCTTACGTTCAAACTGGAAATGATCGGGATCGAGACTGCGCGTTTTGCGGCCTCGAGATGACGCAGGTAGCTATTGGGGCCGCAATTGTAATCGTCCAACCCAGGCACAAAGCCGCGGCTTGCACTCGGCTCCAAATCAGCCAATCGACGAATCCTTTGAAACTCCTCCGCGTCGGATTCAATTTGTTCCTGGAATAGGGACATCATGACTGCGGCGGCGGCGCCCGCCTGCTCAAGCAGCATCAGGCTCGAAAGTTTTGCGGTGAGCGGGCTAGCGGCCGCAACTAGCGGGTTCGTCAGCGGCAATCCTAAATAGTATGTCTCAAGCTTCGGAGCCATTGCTTCCTCCATTCTTCCAGCCTCCGACTGCCTTCCAGCGTTTGGCAGTCTCTGTACGAGCGTACGATCGGGCGAATTCGCACATCCCGCACGTGCTTGCCACATTGCCATCGCGATCGACGGAAGCGTGATTTCTGCTCTCGTGAGCCCAACAACTTCGCGGGAATGACAGGATCGAACAAATCTTTGCGCCCGCGATGTGAGTTGGTTGGTAATTTGATGTCGCAAAGCATGCGCCTAAGCGAACTAGCGACGTTAAATCGGTCGCGCGCCTGGACGCAGTCAGCCATGTCTCTCTAAAAAGCGCCCGGTCGCGACTGGCCCAAGTTGGTCCACCGGGTGCAGAATCAACGGCCGACAGGCTGGGCAGCGAAGTGCGTCACCCGGTCTAGGTCTTGCCGCTTGCCCAGCATGATCAGAACGTCACCCGCGGCTAGTGGTGTCTCGGCTGGTGGATTGAAGGTCATCTGGCCGGTGGCCTTTTTGACTGCGACGACAATCAAGCGAGGCTCTTGGCTGATGCCGCTGGAGTCAAGTGTCGTCCCGGCCAGGCTGCTGCCGATTGCGATGACTGCTTCCTCGATGTTCAGTTCGAGGTGTTCGGTGCGTGTCGCCAGTTCGAGAAAATCGACGACGTTGGGCCGCAAGACAGCCTGAGCGACGCCTGCCCCACCGATCACATAGGGTGAAACCACGCGCGTGGCACCTGCTCGCAGTAGCTTTTGTTCGCTCCGCTCGTCTTCGGCGCGGGCCACGATGAACAGCCGCTCATTCAGCACACGCGCACTCATGGTGATGTACAGGTTTTCGGCATCAGACGCTACTACGCTGATTAGTGCTCGTGCTCGATCCACGCCCGCGAGAAGCAGCGTCTCATCGGTCGCGGCGTCGCCGTGCACCGCAATGCCATAAGCAAGATCAAACCGCTCGCAGGCGTCCTCGTTTCGGTCGATCACCACAAAGGGAAGCTTCTGCGAGGCGAACTCTTGACAGACCAGACGGCCCATTCGCCCGAACCCGCAGACGATCAGGTGTCCGCTCAATTCCGACAACTTGCGCTGCATTCTGCGGCTCCCCAAGAAATCGAGCGCTTCGCCATGAAGGATTGAACTCAGTACGGTGCCGGCGGCGTAAAACAGTGTGAAGATGCCGCCCATTGCCAACAGCATCGTGAACGTCTGGCCGGCGCGGGAAAGCTCGTGCACTTCACGAAAACCCACGGTGGTCAGCGTGATCACCGTCATGTAGAGCCCATCGAACCAACTTCAGCGTTCGATGACCCGGTAGCCCGTGGTGCCGATTCCTAACAACACCAGGGGCAACAGACCGGCCCATACCAGACGGTGGATTGGAGCGCGCGCACCAGGCAACGGCATATGAATCGTACTAGGCACGCTTCAATGCGCTCGTATTGTTGCGGGTTATGGTCCCGTTTCGGCATTCATCGAAGCGCGGGGATCTCTGGCTCGTATGCCGGTCCGCCGCGCGCGCCGGCACGAAACACCGCCTGCCCCAGCGGTGCTTCGTGCTTCGGCCCGCCATCATGGCCCGTCAGGACTTGACGGAGATCTTCTTGGCCCTTGCCTCGTCGCACTTGGGAAGCGTGACGGTCAAAATCCCGTCGCGGTAACGCGCGTCGATCGCGTCTTCCTTGACGGGGCAAGGCAGTAGAACGGATCGCGAGAAGCTGCCGGTACGGCGCTCGAGCCGATGCCAGGTCTTGCCCTTTTCCTCCCGTTCTTCCTTCTTCTCGCCGCTGATGGTCAGCATGTTCTGGTTGAGTTGGATGTCGACCTGCTTGGCTTCCACGCCGGGAAGCTCCATCCGGATTTCGACGGCGTCAGCCGTTTCGGACAAATCGAGCGGCGGCAGCATGCGCAGGGTAGGCCACCCACTTTCCTCGTCGAAGAACGTCGAGACCAGATCGTGCACTTCTTGCCGCAGCGTGCCAAAGGGCGCTCGCAACAGCGATCGCCGAGCACGAGGTTCCTGTTTCGTTGCCAATGTGGTTGCCATAGCTTTTCTCCGTTAAAAGAAACGAAATCCGTTCGGGCCATGTGCCGATGAGGCCGCCGTTGACCCAGACCATAGGATTCGAGCTAATCGCATTTTCGATGCCGCTGGTAGAGTCCATTGCCCATTTGGAAATCAGCGAGTGACAGCTCCTGGCAGGTAACAGGGTTACGGCGTATCGGAGGGGCTCAATTCTCGAGGGCCAGCAGGTCGCTGTTCCCAACTGTGCGGCGTGCGGCCCTGCGCAGCGCGTGCGGATATGCACGCAACGCCCAGTCTTCAACGCCTGCCCGAACCAAGAAAAGCCGTCGTTGCCGTCGCGGTCAATTAGGCGAGGAATGTCTCTTAAAGCCTCGAATCAGCCAATCCACTTGGACCGGCATGTCACTCGCATTGCGTTGCGCTGCCGAAACCTGTGCTAAATGGCGCGCCGCGCGCGTTCTGGCTCTGCCCACATTGTGCTCTTTGTGGAAAAGACGGGCTTATTTCAAGAGCGGACGACCATTACGCCGGGTGGCACCCGAATTGCGTCATCGGGTGGATGCATCCGACGAAGCTCGATTACCTTCTTTCCGGCAAGCCCGGGGTCAGGAAATGCCAATGTACCGATTTCTGGGGATCGTCGTGCCAGTCGTGGCGCTGTGCAGTTGGCTGGCGTTATCGGGCCGAAGTGAAGGGCCAAACGAGGGCGGGGGCTTTATGCAGTTAAAGCTGCGCTACGGACAGAAGTTGTTGGAAGGGATCGCGCTGGAAGACTACGACATGATCGCCGACCAGGCCGAGCAACTTCGGTTGCTCAGCCAAGATGCTAACTGGATTGTCTTGCAGACGCCCGACTACCTGGCCGACATTGTGGACTTCCGTCGAAGCGCCGCCGATCTGAAAACGGCTGCCAAGAAAAAGAACCTCGACGGAGCTGCGCTAGCTTATATGCGCATGACGCTCAGTTGCGTCCATTGCCATCAGCATGTACGCGATGTCCGTGGGGCAAAGCTCAAAACGACTCCAGGAACTGATCTCTCCGAATAAATCAGTCAGCGCCGTCAATCGGCATCATCCTCCTTCCGTTCAGGGTATCAACAGATGAACGAAAAGCAGCTCGCCGCCGAGCCGACCGCCAGTGATCTCAAAAACGAACTCAGAACATCCCTCGGCGTATTGAAGGAGGATTTCGAAAGGCTGAAAAGCTTTGTGGCGGAGTTCGTTCCCAACGAAAGCTCGGCGCCGGTGTCGCTCACCAAAGAAGACCGCGACGACCTTTTGTCAATCGCTGCGGAGATTCACGATGCCGCCAGCGATATTGAGTTCGAGGCAGACAAAATCAAAGATACATTGAGTGGCTTCATCATCTAGGGGCCTGTCGAAAAGCCGATGAGCATTCGCAATCTAGATAGGATCTTCAAGCCGCGCCGGGTCGCCGTGATCGGCGCCAGCGAGACCTCGGGAAAAGTCGGCTACACGGTCCTGCACAACCTCGTGGGCCACGGCTTTGATGGCGTCGTGTATCCGGTAAACTCCAGGCGCGATGCGGTGCAAGGCATTGCAGCCTATCCCGACGTTTCCAAGCTGCCGCATCCAGCGGACCTGGCGATCATTTGCACGCCGGCTGCTGCCGTGCCCGACCTCGTGCGGCAATGCGGTCGAGCCGGGATCCTGGGTGTGGTGATCTTGTCGGCCGGATTTCGCGAAGTTGGCCCAGCCGGCTTGGCGCTGGAGCAGCTTGTGAAAGAGGCGGCAGCGCAAACGCCGGGGTTGCGCATCCTGGGCCCGAATTGCCTGGGGTTAATCGTGCCCGGCGTATCAATGAACGCCAGCTTTGCGGCGGTCACGCCGAAGCGTGGTCGCATCGCCTTCCTGTCGCAGTCGGGCGCCTTGTGTACATCGGTTCTCGATTGGGCGCTGGAGCGGGACATCGGTTTTTCGTGCTTTGTGTCGGTTGGAAACATGCTCGACGTCGGCATGAGCGATCTAATCGACTACTTCGCCGCCGATGTCCACACGGAATCGATGATCCTCTATATCGAATCGCTCTGCGAAGCGAGACAGTTCATGTCGGCGGCGCGAGCGTTCGCCCGCAGTAAACCCATCGTGGTTTACAAGTCCGGACGCTTTGCCGACTCGGCGAAAGCCGCAGCATCGCATACCGGCGCCATGGCAGGCGTTGACGCGGTTTACGAAGCGGCCTTCGAGCGGGCTGGCATCGTGCGGGTGTTCGAAATTGACGACGTGTTCGATTGCGCGCAGTTGCTCGCGCGCAGCCAGTTGCCGCGCGGCCAGCGACTGGCGATTGTCAGCAATGCCGGCGGCCCGGGCGTGATGGCCACCGATTGTCTGATCGCCCGCCACGGGCAGCTCGCCCCGCTGTCGAGCGAAACCATGACGCGGCTGAACGACTTCCTCCCGGTTTGCTGGTCGCACGGTAATCCGGTAGATGTCTTGGGCGATGCCGATCCCCAGCGATTTGCGCAAGCGCTCGGTATCGTACTGGCGGATGCAGCGGTCGACGCGGCCCTGGCCATCTTGACGCCGCAGGCCATGACCGATCCGACCGCAACCGCCGCGGCCGTCGCCAGCGTGGCCTCGGGTTCGACGAAGCCGGTGCTGGCCGCATGGATGGGCGGGCGTAGCGTGCGCGAGGGTGCCGAGCGGCTCGAAAAGGCGAATGTGCCAACCTACGAGACTCCGGACCACGCGGTGCGGGCATTTCTCAACCTCGTTTCCTACGCCAAGAACCGAGAACTGCTCTATGAAACGCCGCGAGAGATTGCCTTGGCGCTCGATGGCAAACGCCGCCCGTTGAATGGCATTCTCGAAAAGGCGCACGCTGCTGGTCAATCGATCGTCTCCGAAGTCGATTCCAAGGCCATGCTGGAGGCCTACGGCATTCCGACTGTTTCCGCCAAGATCGCACGCACGCGGGAGCGAGCAATCGAAGCGGCCCGCGCTCTCGGTTTTCCGGTCGTGCTGAAGATCCTCTCACCGCAGATCACTCACAAGACGGACGTAGGAGGCGTCGAGTTGAACGTGGCCGACGAGCACGGAGTTGGACGGGCGTTCGATCGGATGGTTGAATCGGTCCGGCGGTTGCAGCCGCAGGCGACCATCGAGGGCGTGACCGTCGAGCCGATGGTGACCTCGATCGGGGGTTTAGAAATGATCGTGGGCGTCAAGCGCGATCCGATTTTCGGGCCGGTGACTCTGGTTGGCACCGGAGGAATCGCCGCGGAAGTCTTCCAGGATCGCGCGCTCGGGCTGCCACCGCTAAACGACCGACTCGCCCGCCGCATGCTCGAATCGCTGCGATCATGGCCGATCTTGCAGGGGTTCCGCGGTCGCCCGGCGATGAACATTGACCGGTTGATCGAGATTCTGATTCGATTCTCTTATCTCGTGGCTGACCATGCCGAGATCCTGGAGTTCGATATCAATCCCTTGCTAGTCAGCAGCGACCAGGTCCAGGCACTCGATGCGCGGGCCGTGCTCGATCTCGATGCGATTGGTATGCCTCGACGGCCGTTCGCGCACCTTGCGATCCGTCCCTATCCAGAGGAGTTCATGCGTGCGGCCAAGTTGGCTGATGGCACCGAAGTCCTGCTGAGACCCATCAAACCGGAAGACGAACCGATCTGGAACCGATTCCACGCGAGTTGCTCGGCCGAGACGGTGCATGCCCGCTTTCATGGATTATTTGCGGCCACGCATAGTATTGCCACCCGTTTCTGCTTTCCCGATTACGATCGAGAGATGACGATCGTCGCCGAAGTCGAACAGGCGGGCCAGAAGACCTTTCTGGGCATGGCCCAATTGATGGCCGATCCCGACCACCGGGAAGCCGAATTCGCCGTGGTTGTAACGGATTCCTGGCAAGGCCGAGGGCTCGGGTCGCTGCTGACCAAAACCTGCGTCGATGTTGGTCGTCGCTGGGGAGTCACCCGCGTCACCGCTGAGACGGACCTCACGAACATGCGAATGCTGGCGGTTTTTCGCCGCCAAGGTTTCGCACTCGAGCCAGTGGGCGAAACGGTGCATGCGCGAAAGGCTCTCGCCGGCGCTACGGCCTGATCCTTGGCCAGCAAGTCCCCTGTGCTCGCGCCAAACACTCGGCTGTGCGAAATCGCACGCACTGTGCCAAGGTGCTCGCGACAACCAGTGCGGCGCCAGTCGGTTGCACATGGTCAATTCGATCAAAGCCCGTGGAGCAGCAGCGGATTTCGCGATTTCTATTTGACCTTTGGCGTTTGGCACGCCGACTGCGAAGCTGTGCAGTAGTTCGATCACGATCACAACTGAGCATGTATCAACCCACGATGAAAAGGGCATCAAAGATGGCCCCATTCACTTTGCGGGATTTCAACGAGTTGCTCGAGCTTCGGTCTCGGCATTGCATTTCAATCTATCTGCCGACGCATCCTTCGAGCGATGAAGGCAAGCAGGACCGGATCGTGCTGAGGAACCTAATGGACGAGGCACGAGACGCATTGGTGGCCCGTGGCCTGCACCGCGGCGAGACGGAATCATTGATCGCTCCGGGGATGGCGCTTTTGGAGGACCAGAAATTCTGGCATGATCGCTCGGCGGGCTTAGCCCTGTTCCTTTCCGGCGGTCAAGCTCGCCACTGGCGGCTGCCGCGCTCATTCGAAAGCCTTGCTTGGGTCGGCGACCGCTTCTATGCCAAGCCGCTCTTTCCGCTATTCGACGAAACGGGCCGATATTACCTGCTGGCGCTGAGCCAAAAAGGAGTGCGGCTCTTTTCCGGCCGCCCGGATCATCTGGCGGAAGTCCCAGTCGAAGGCCTTCCTCACGGGATTGACGAAATCGCCAGCCATGAGCCACCGGAAGGGACACGACAATGCCACACCGGGCAGAAGGCTCTGGGCGGCAAGGAGGGCGAGATCTTTCACGGCCAAGGCGGTGCACACGACCACGCGAAGCAACACGATCTGGTCATCTACCTCCGTGCGGTGGACCGGGCTCTCAGCCCAGTTCTGCATGGGCAAACCGTTCCGCTCATCTTTGTCGGAGTCGAAGATCTCTTCCCGCATTATCGCCAAGTGAACTCGTATCCGTATATGCTGGCCGAGGCAATCCATACAAACCCCGACCGGCTCAACGCAGCCGAACTGCAAGCGCGAGCCGCCTCGGTGCTCCAGCCGTACTGGCTCAAAGCAGAAACCGAAGACCTTGCACGCTTTGATGCAGCACTGGGCAGCGGTCGTGTGTCGGGGAGCATCGAGGAGATCCTGCGATCGGCGGAGTGCGGACGCGTGGACTGCTTGTTTGTGGCTGGTGATGCCCAACTCTGGGGGCACTGGGATCCGATCACCACGACTGCGCAGATCTTCGATGTCCGTGATCCCAACGCCGAGGATCTGCTCGACCTCGCCGCGGTCCTAGTCCATCGTCAGCACGGTCGAATCCACGTGCTGAAGGCCAAGAGCTTACCGGGCGGGATAACTGCTGCCGCAATCTTCCGCTACGCTCACCAGCGTCAGCCTTTGATTTCGAAGTAAGACGTTGGCCGTGGTCTGCGCGCGAGGCCAGCGATTAAAATACCGGCTTGGCCTGGCGAAGGAGACGGTTTATGGATCAACCATTGGCAGAAGTCCTCGATCGCCTCGTCTTTACTGCGGCATTGCCACAGCAGGTTTCTGCGGTATTGGCTTCGATGTCAAAGCTCGAACGCTTTTCGGCCGGTCAGGTCATCTTCCGAGAAGGGGATGCGACTCGGATCTTGTACGTGGTTGTCAGCGGCCGCGTGATGTTGGAAATGCAGGTGCCCGGCCGCGCGCCAATGCGTATCCTCTCGCTCGGTCCGGGAGAAATGCTCGCTTGGTCGGCCGTGCTCAACCAGGGGGGAATGACGGCAACCGCTAGAGTCGTCGAAGACGTGGAAGTAGTTGCCATATGTGCCGGACGGTTGTTGGAAATCTGCGAGCAGAATCCGCAGATCGGATATGCCTTGATGCGACAAGTGGCCATTGCCCTATCAGAGCGATTGGTCGCTACCCGGCTGCAGTTGTTGAATGTTTTCGGCGAACCGCACTAGCGACTGCATGCCATGGCCGCAGATCAGCCCGATATTCCACGGTTTCTGGCCAAGCCGGATTTCCAACTACTGTTGGACCTGCTTCGACAGCGCGGCTATCGCGTCATCGGTCCGCGCGTGGCCGAGGGAGCAATCGTCTACGACGAGATCGCCTCGGCCGACGAGCTTCCGCGTGGTTGGACCGACCAGCAAGCGCCTGGCCATTACCGCATCGAGCGGCGGGCAGATGATGCCTGGTTTGGCTTTGCTGTCGGCCCGCACTCGTGGAAACGATTTCTCTTTCCTCCGCGCGCCGTGATCAGCAGGGCAGATGCCACCGAGCAGGGCTGGACGTTCGCCAACGTCGAGGACGATAGTCCTCCCATGGCGTTCTTGGGTGTGCGGGCGTGCGAGTTGGCTGCGATCGGCATCCAGGATCGCGTGTTTCTCGACCATGCTTATGCCGATCCGATCTATCGCCGTCGGCGGCAGGCAGCCATCATCATTGCCGTGAATTGCACCAGCCCGGCAAGCACGTGTTTCTGCACGTCGATGAAGACCGGCCCCGCGTGTACCAGCGGATTTGACCTGGCGCTGACCGAGATTGGCGAGGGTTTTGAGGTCTGCGTGGGCACCGAACGCGGCGCCGAGTTGCTGACCGCACTGCCGACTCGCGAGGCCACGCCGGCCGACCGTCGGCAAGCCGCGGAATTGCGCGACCAGGCTGCCGGACAGATTACCAAGCGGATGGATACTGAGGGCATTCGCGACTTGCTGCTGTCGAATCTCGATCACCCGCGGTGGAACCAGGTCGCCGAGCGCTGTTTGTCTTGCACCAATTGCACGATGGTCTGTCCGACCTGCTTTTGCGCTTCGGTCGATGAAGTCTCGGATCTCGACGCAGAGCATGTCGAGCGCGAGCGTAAGTGGGATTCCTGCTTCAATCCGGAATTCAGCTCTTTGAGTGGCGGGCCCATTCGCAATAGCATTCGCGCGCGTTATCGCCAGTGGCTGACGCACAAGCTTGCTTCGTGGATCGACCAGTTCGGCACGTCGGGCTGTGTCGGTTGCGGACGCTGTATTACCTGGTGCCCCGTCGGCATTGATTTGACCGAGGAAGTCGCCGCCATCCGCGAGGCTCAACCGTGAGTTCGCCCGCTGTCGTCGACAATCCATGGCTCTCGCGACCGGCCGTGATTCGGGCAATCCGGCCGGAAATCGAGGGCGTCGCGACGTACCAGTTGCAGTTGGCCGACGCCGCGGCCAACGCTGCCTATCGGTTCCGTCCCGGCCAATTCAATATGTTGTACTTGCCTGGCGCCGGCGAAATCGCCATCAGCGTCAGCAGCGGACACGATGGAGTGTGGGAGCACACGATTCGGGTCGTCGGCAATGTGACGCGGTCGCTCTCTAAGCTCGACCCGGGCGCGACCATTGGCCTGCGCGGTCCTTACGGCTCGAGTTGGCCAGTCGACGATTGCCGCGGCCAGGACGTGTTTGTCATCGCCGGCGGAATCGGTTTAGCTCCCTTGCGGCCGCTGCTGGGCGAGCTGATCGCCCATCGGGCCGATTATCGACGGATCGTCCTGCTCTACGGGGCCCGTACTCCCGACACGCTCCTGTTCCAGGACCATTGCGCCGCTTGGGCAGCGGCCGATGTGGAAATCCACATCATTGTGGATCGCTCGATCCCGGGTTGGTCGGGCAACGTCGGAGTCGTGCCGCTATTGCTCGATCGCCAGCATCCGCTCGATCCGGATCGCACGCAGATTCTGTTCTGTGGCCCCGAAGTCATGATGCGCTATTGCGTGCGCAGTGCATTGCAGCGGGGTGTGCCCAAGCATCGATTGTGGTTGTCGCTGGAGCGCAATATGCAATGTGCGGTGGGACTGTGCGGCCATTGTCAGCTCGGCCCGGCATTTGTCTGCAAGGACGGACCGGTATTTCGCTATGACGTGATCGAGCCATTCTTGCGAGTCGAGGCGTTATGACCGCCAGTCGTCCCAAACTGGCCGTATTCAAGTTCGCCTCGTGCGACGGCTGCCAGCTTACGCTCTTGGACTGCGAAGACGAATTGCTCGGCCTCGCCGGCAAGGTGGACATTGCCTATTTCCTCGAAGCGTCGAGCCATACCGAGCCCGGGCCGTACGAAGTGGCCCTGGTCGAAGGTTCGATCACAACGCCGGGCGATCTCGATCGGATCCAGGAGGTGCGTCGCCAGTCGAAGTTTCTCGTGACCATTGGCGCCTGCGCCACTGCGGGAGGAATCCAGGCATTGCGCAATTGGGCCGATACGGCGGAGTTCATGCGAGCCGTCTATGCTCGACCGGAATATATTTGCACCCTCGATCGCTCCACGCCGATTGCCGAACACGTGCCGGTCGATTTCGAGCTGCGCGGCTGTCCGATCGATAAGCATCAACTGCTCGAAGTGCTCGGCGCCTTGCTGGCCGGGCGCCGGCCACGCATCCCCAATCACAGTGTATGCCTGGATTGCAAGCGTCGTGGCACGGTGTGCATCATGGTCGCACAGGGAGTTGCTTGTCTCGGTCCGGTAACCCATACCGGCTGCGGCGCAATATGTCCATCGTATGCCCGTGGTTGTTATGGATGTTTCGGACCTTCGGCTGAGCCGAATCTGGTGACGCTAACCAATGAATTCAAGAAGCTGGGGGATAGCTCCGAAGTCATCGGTCGCGGACTGCGCAGTTTCAACGGATATGCGCCTGAGTTCCGCGCCGAGAGCCAGCGGCTGTCCGCCGGCCAGGAATCGGAGGGCTGAGCATGGCAACCGGCCGCACGATCCGCATCGAGGCTTTTAGCCGCGTCGAAGGCGAAGGTGGGCTGCGACTGAAGATCCAAGGCGGCCGGCTCGAGGAAGTGCGGCTCGAAATCTTTGAGCCGCCTCGCTTGTTCGAAGCCCTGTTACGCGGCCGAGCGCTCGAAGAAGCACCGGACATTACCGCCCGGATTTGCGGCATCTGCCCCGTTGCTTACCAGATGAGCGCGGTTCACGCACTGGAAGCCGCCTTGGGCATCTCGGTCTCGCCTGAGGTGCGCCGTCTGCGTCGGCTGCTGTATTGTGGTGAATGGATCGAAAGCCACTGCCTGCACATCCACTTGCTCCACGCGGCCGACTTCCTGGGTCTCGAGAGCGGCCTGGCGATGATTAAGGACTATCGCGAGGAATTCCAGCGGGGGCTGCGGCTGAAGAAACACGGCAATCAGTTGCTGGAAGTGTTGGGCGGAAGGCCGATCCATCCGATCAACGTCGCGGTTGGCGGGTTTTATCGCCTGCCGCGCCGCGATGAATTGACCGCTCTGATTCCCGAATTCGAGTGGGGCCTGGAAGCCGCCAGCCAGGTCGTGCACTGGGTTTCCGGGTTCGAATTCCCAGACTTCGATGGTGACTACGACTTCGTTTCACTGGTCCATCCTGCGGAGTACCCCTTCAACGAAGGTCGGATCGCTGTCGGTTTCGACTCGATGATCGACGTCACCGCGTTTGAACAAGAGTTTCACGAACTCCAAGTGCCGCACTCGACGGCGCTGCAAGCGCGTCGCGTGGCGACCGGCCGATCGTATCTGACCGGGCCGCTGGCCCGATTGAACCTCAACCGGGAGCGCTTGTCGCCGACCGCAAAGCGGCTGGCTGACGAAATCGGCCTGGAGTTCCCGTGCACCAATCCCTTCAAGTCGATCATTGCTCGGGCGCTGGAAGTCGTGCATGCATACGAGGAATCGCTAGCGATTCTCCGCGACTATCGACCGGTCGGGCCGTCGAAGACGACTTACACTGCTCGCGACGGCGAAGGATGTGCCGCAACCGAGGCCCCGCGCGGGCTGTTGTATCACCGCTATACGATTGGCTCGGATGGATTGTTGAAGCAAGCCAAGATCGTACCGCCCACCTCGCAGAACCAGGCACAAATCGAGCACGATCTGAGCCGCTACCTGGCTGCAAGCCTTGATGCGACTGACGAAGAATTGGCTCACCGCTCCGAAGCGCTCGTTCGCAGCTACGACCCCTGCATTAGTTGCTCAACCCACTTTCTCAGGGTTACGGTCGACCGTAGCTGAGAGAGCGGGCGCACGACGCAGGTGGCAGTTCAGGACGCGCAGGCCGAGGAACGATAGCAAGACCAGGTTTGGGAATAACAGCGGTGCGAGAACCGGCGCGCCATAGATCAGGTTCTCGACGAAGTTTGGCGAAGTGCCGTGCAAGTCGGCGGCTAAATGAAAGTAAAATCCGAGCAGGCCTACGATCGCTTGGATGACGAGAACCACGGCGCAGAGGGCCAGGTAAGGCCGCCCTACAACGATCAGCAACGGGACGGCCAGGAATCCCACAGCCAGCGCACTGCTGACGACCGGAATCCATTCGGTCCAATGATAAAAGCCGTTTTGCGCGTGATCGGTCACGCTGAACAGGAAGTTCCCGCCGAAGCCGATCAGCGCCAGCAGCAGCACCCAACCGGGCCACTCGACCGATTCGTGATCCACGAGCCGATTCATGATCAGCAGCAGGCCGATGCCCGTGTAGGCCAGCGGCGCGGCGAAGGGCGCGGCATAGACCAGGCTGTCGAGCGTGTGTTCTTGAAAAAAGCGGCTGTCGAGGTGCAGGATCAGCCCGGACAGGCCGACCAGGACGGATGCCCAACCGACGAAGTTCCCTAGCCAGTGCCAAACGGCCGGTTTGCCACCGAACTGCAATGCGGCAATCGCCGCCAGCAGCAGCCACGGCGCAATCAGCGAATACACCAGCGGCACATACTCGGTCCATTCGCGGAATGCGTTCGTGCTATGGGCCAGGTAGATGTCCGGCGCCAAGCCGGCCAGGTTGAGAAATACGAAAACTTCCAATCCCAGCCGGTGACTGCGATACCATTCAAGGCTTCTTGGCATGGTTGCGCCGTAGTTCCTTGGCCATGCTTTTAATCTCGACCGTGTGCTTGAGAATGGGATAGTTCCCATGCCACTGCACGAAATCGGCGCCGCCCATGAACGCGCCGTGCTTCGACGTGCGGCCGTCGTAATGCCACAGGTCGAAATATTCGAAGTCGATCGGGTCCGCGAACGGCCTGTCTGAGAGCAGGCCGTCCTTGTGCAACCCGGCAACGACAGCCTTGATATCCGCCACCTTCTCGTTGGTGTTGGCAACCACCGCCTCGGCCTCGCGATAAACGCGCTCGACCACTTCCCGGGTATGGCAATTGGCGCAGACGTCCTTCATCGCCGCTTGCGCCCGGGCAAAGTTGGGTCGCTTATCCGTGATTTCGGCGAAGAGATTGTACGACAACCGCTCGGAAGGATCATGAGTCACGGCCAGACCATTGAGTCCACTCATGTGGCACGTGGCGCAGGTCGGCACGAACATGTCGCGAGTCGAAAGCTTGTCGGGCTCGGCGGCCAGATTGAGCTGCGCTCGTTGAGCTTCGAACATCACGCCGTGCTTGCTTTCCGCGTAGATCTCGATCTGCGAGTGATCCGGGCCCATGTGACATTGGCCGCAGGTGGATGGCAGTCGGGCCAGCTCGACCGATGAAGTATGGCGGCTATGACAGGCAGCGCAAGTGCCGATGCTGCCGTCGGCATTGGGTTTGCCGATGCTGTGGCAACTGATGCACCCACTCTGTGTGGCCGATTCGCCCTCGAGGTGCGTGAGGGGATGCGGCGGCCGCTTCATCGAGCGCGGGTGGAATTGTTCGCTGAACGCGATTTGCTGGGCCGTAAAGGGCTCGCTGCCGGCCACTGCTGCCCAGGAAGGGCCCGCGTGGCGGCTGCGCAGAAACTGCTGGTAGATCGGCTCGTGACACGCACGACAATTGGCGGCAGTAACCTTCGTGTTGATCGTGAAGCCGTGATGGTCGCGCCCCTTCTGGCCTTCGGCAACCCGATGGCATTCGAGGCAGTTGACGTTCTTGCGGGCATGGGCGCTCAACTCATATTCGTGAACCACCGAATACTGTTGATTGGAATGGCACTCGGCACATTTGCCCGATGCACGCACCAGCGCCGCGGTGGGCTGTTCGGTCACGACGCGCGGCCGTTTGGAATTGACGGCGAAGGCGGCGACGATCAGCGTTCCAGCAAGCACCAGCGCTACGAACACGGAACGGAAAGTCAAGGCATTCTCCTTCAGCCCCGAAACGCTTGGCCGTACAGAACGCTCAACGAATGATCCGGATGGTATCGAAAACGGCCGAGACAGTAAAGCGACACCAACGCCGGGTGATTGAAATGCCTAACGGCGACCAGGAGGTCATGGATGTCATGCCTGCCTGCGGTAAACGATCAGAATGAATCGCTGTCGGCGACGTCCACCGTTTCGCTGTACACGGTCGCGGCGAACTTGGAAAAGATTTCGCTGTGGAGATAGCCGATGATCGCTTGTGCGACGGCCGGCTGCACGAGAAACTCAAGCCGTATCAACGCGTCGCCCGAAAAATGATCTTCGATCAGCGCATGCCTGCCCCGGCCGTGGCACTTCATGGAAGTGTAGCCCCGTGCGCCGAGCTTGAAGCAAGCCTCCAGCAGCCTACGTTCGAGCAATACGTCGGCAATCACGGTAACACGGCAAATGGATACGAGTGTGCTCATGGCCGAAACTTTCAAAAGAAAAGGTGAGGGCTCTAGCGTCGCAGCCAGAACCGACGCAAGTGCCATGCCATGAGAGATGCCGTCTCGGTTCGAGAATTTGGGGCGAAACAAGGCGTGCTCCGCTCTGGGGTGTGGCCAGAACCAATGTGCGAATTCGTGCGCCATGTGCGGTTTTGCCCAAAGGCGGCGTCGGAGAGTTGTGGGCAATATGACTGAGAGCGACTTCAGCGGAATTTTGCTGATCGGGCTGGGCAGCCCGCATGGCGATGACCAGGTCGGATGGCGGGTAGCGGAGGAAATCTCGCGGCTGGTTCCGACTCTACCTACAGCATGTGTCGCTTCACCGATCGAGATTCTAGATCGTCTCGACGATGTCAAACGGCTCGTGATCTGCGACGCATGTCGCAGCGCGGGGGTTGTCGGGGGCATTTATCGGTGGCAATGGCCGGATCGGCAACTTGCACCGATTGAGTTTTCCGGTACGCACGACGTGGAATTGTCGGCGGTTTTGAAACTCGCGTCGGCGCTTGGTCGACTGCCAAAGCAGGTCACGATCTGGGGGATCGAAATCGAGTCCTCGCAGCCTGGACAGCCGCTCTCGGCATCGCTGGCACAGGAAGTAGCGCGAATCGCGCGAACAATCTGCGAAGACTTTCATGCCACCTGACTCGGTGGCAGTACATATCGACGAACCGGCGCCCGGCGGATCACCGGGATTTTCGCTCCGCAACTACTCGCCCGCTGCGTTGATTCCAGGTATGATATTTGCGAAGCAAGACTGCTCATGAATGGGGTAGTCCGGTTGCCATTTTTGAAAAAGTCCGCCTGACCTGCCCCCTTGGTCATAGCGGACTTTTTTCGCATTAAGGGACAGGGCTTTTATGCCGATTACGCAAATCCATGCCCTGTACCAGGAGCTGCAGGAATATGTTGCCTGGACTTCCGAGGACGCCGAGCGAGTCCGGCGGGCAGGGCCACTGCTGGAATCGTGCTTCCCCGCCCTGATCGATGATTTCTACGACGAGATCGACCGGCATCCGCAGGCGCGGAAAGTGATTACCGGCGGGCGGCCGCAGATCGAACGGTTGAAGGGCTCGCTCATCGAGTGGCTGCGAGGCCTGGTTTCTGGCAAGTACGACGCGGCTTATGTTGCTCGGCGTTGGAAGGTCGGCCTGCGGCACGTCGAAATCGGTCTCGATCAGGTGTTCACGAACGTGGCGCTCTCCCGTTTGCGTCGCGGCGTATTGCGGGCCCTCGAACAAGCCTGGCGGGGTGACCCGGCTGAACTCACCGCGACGCGAGAATCGTTTAATATTCTGCTGGATTTGGACCTGGCGATCATCGAAGACGCGTATCAGACTGAGTTCCACCGCCGGCAGCAGCGCACGGACCGGCTCGCGGCGATCGGGCAGGTCGCCGGCGGCATCGCGCACGAGTTGCGAAATCCGCTGAACGTGGTCAAAACGTCGGTCTATTATCTGCTTCATGCCCTGCGCCCTACGCCAGAAAAGACCCAACAGCATCTGGAGCGGATTGAACGGCAAGTCGTTTTGGCCGATAGTGTGATCGGCGCGCTGTCCGACTTCGCCCGGCTGCCGATGCCTGAAATGCAGCCGGTGGCACTCGAAGCTTGTTTGCGCGAAGTGCTTGAATTGACGGCGCTACCTACGGCGATCCATGTGGAGATCGATTGTCCGGCAGGGCTTCCGGGGGTGCTGGGCGACGCGCGGCAATTAAAGATTGTCTTCGGCAATTTGATTCGCAACGCGCGCGACGCGATGCCCGATGGCGGCGTGTTAAGGATTGGCGCTCTCCAGGCCGGGGACGACATCGAGGTCAACATTGCGGACACTGGCGTCGGCATCAAGCACGAGGACCTGGAACGGATCCTCGAGCCGCTCTATTCCACGAAGGCCCGAGGTATCGGCCTAGGACTCGCATTGACGCGTTCGATCGTCGAAAGGCATGCCGGGGCGCTGCGAGTCGCCAGCGAATGGGGCCAGGGAAGTACTTTCACGGTGCGGCTGGCCGCCGCTCCCCAAGAGGAGTCGAAGACATGACGGACTACCCCATGACGTCCCAATCCCCGCGCATCCTTGTGGTCGACGACGAGCAGGACACTTGCGCAAATTTGCATGACATCCTCACCGATCTTGGGTATCAGGTCGATACGGCCAACGACGGAGAGGCCGCGTTGGCGCTTGTCGCTCAGCAGCCCTACGACGTCGCGTTGCTGGATTTGAAGATGCCTGGCATGGACGGGCTGGAGTTGTACCGGCGAATCAAGGCGCTGCGCAGCGGAACGGTGGCCATTGTCGTCACGGCCTACGCCACCAGCGAGACGGCCAAGGCTGCATTGGATGCCGGCGCATGGCAAGTGCTTTCCAAACCGGTCGATTTCGGACACTTGCTCAAAATGGTCAATGACGCGATCGAGCAGCCGTTGGTGCTGGTCGTGGACGACGACCGCGAGCTGTGCGAAACGCTTTGGGATCTGTTCCGTGAACACCAGTGCCGCGTATGCATCGCGCATCACGCCGCAGAAGCAGAAGCCCGGTTGCAGGAGCAACGCTTTCAAGTCGTGCTGATCGATATGAAGCTTCCCGGTCCCAGTGGCCGCGAGGTATTCCGCCTGGTCCGCAAGGCCGACGCCCAGGCGCGGACGGTGCTAATTACCGGTCGACGCAGCGAAACCGATGAACTGGTCAAGACGACCTTGGCCGAAGGCGCCGATGCCGCCTGTTACAAACCTTTCGATGTCTCGCAGCTGCTGACAACCCTGAAGCGGCTGGCTGGCAGCACCCCGGCAGATACAGAACGGTAGAACGCCCATGGCAGCGTCGGAGAACCCAAGTGGGACGCCACGTTCGATCGGCGAACTCGAATCGCCATCGGCAGCCGGGATCAACCCGCTACGGATCCTGGTGATCGAGGACGATCGCGACACGCGCGAAAACCTCTGCGATATTCTTGAGCTGGATGGCTATCAAGTCGAAACGGCCTCAACGATCGCTGCCGTTTCGGCGCGCGACGACCTGGCCACCTTCGGGGCGATTATTCTCGATCGGCGGCTGCCAGACGGCACGGCCGATGAATTCCTGCCGCAACTCAAGCGGCAGGCTCCCCAGGCATCAATCATCGTTGTCACCGGTTACGGCGATCTGGATGGGGCCATCGCTGCGCTGCGGGCGGGGGCAGCCGATTACACGCTCAAACCCGTCAATGCCGATGCGCTGCGTGCTCGTCTGGCGGCGCTCGCCGAAACGCGACGATTGGTTGTCGAGAAGCAGCAAGCAGAATCGGCCTTTCGCACGCTGGTCGATGCGGCTCCCTGCTTGATCGTGATCAGTAGACAAAATGGCGCGACGGTCTATGCCAATTCATGCGCCATCCGCACGACCGGCTACTCCGCTAACGAGATTAACAGACATTTGCCACGGGACCGTTTCGTCACGCTTCAGCTAGGGTCGCAGTCGACTACGCCCGAGTCTACTTCCTCCGCCATCGAACGTACGGAGCGGCACTTTGTCTGCAAGGACGGTTCGCGACGCTGGATCGTATGGCGCACCCAGGTGCTGGACGATTATCAGGGCAGCCCGGCCTTGATGGCAGTTGGACAAGATATCACCGATCTTCAGACGGCTCAGCAGAAAGCACTGCAAGCCGAACGCCTGGCCGCCATCGGCGAGATGATGGCCGGGCTGAGCCACGAAAGCCGCAATGCGTTGCAACGCAGCAAGGCTTGCATCGAGATGCTCGAACTGGAGATTGCCGACCGGCCAGAGGCCGTCGAGCTGGTTCAGCGATTGACGAAGGCTCAGGAGCATCTGCAACGGCTCTATGAGGAAGTCCGCAGTTATGCCGCGCCGGTTCAACTCAACCGCGAACTGTGCGACTTGCGGCACATCTGGCGCGAAGTATGGTCGCATGTGGTGCCACTGCATCCCAAAAAGAGCATCGAATTCGCCGAACGGCTCGAAGTCGATGATTACCGTTGCCTGGTCGATCGTTTTGCCCTGGGACAAGTCTTTAGCAATATCCTGGAGAATGCGGTCGCCGCTGTGCCAAATCCTGGACAAATCAAGATCTCTTACGAGGTCGCAACCCTCGGAAATCGTCCTGCCCTAGAAATCTCGATTCTCGACAACGGCCCCGGAATCGATGCCGAGCAGTCAACTCGGATTTTCGAACCCTTCTTCACGACGAAAGCCAAGGGAACGGGCCTCGGCATGGCAATTGCAAAACGGATCATCGAATCGCATGGCGGTGAAATTAGCGTGCGGGATCGCACGCCGCCGGGTGCGGAAATTATAATCGTTTTGCCGCGAGGTCCTCATGAATAGCCAATCGTTGCGGATCTGCGTCGCCGACGACGAACCTGACATGCGCGACTTTTTCGAGAAGATCCTGCCGGTATTGGGGCACCAGGTCGTCGCTATCGCGGAAACGGGAAAGGAACTCGTCGAGCATTGCCACGAGCTGAATCCGGACATGGTTATCACGGACATCAAAATGCCGGACATGGACGGTATCGACGCCGCGCAAGCCATTTGCCAAGAGCGGCCGGTACCGGTCATCCTGATTTCCGCACACTTCGATAGCGCGCTGATTCAACGCGCGGAGGCCGAGCATGTGCTCGCGTACCTCGTGAAGCCGGTCGGCCGGGCCGATCTCGAGCCCGCCATCGCCTTGGCCGCCCACCGTTTCGCCGAAATGCAGGCATTGCGGCAAGAAACCGATAGCCTACGCCAGACCTTGGCCGATCGACGCTTTATCGAGCAGGCGAAAGGCATTCTGATGCGAGCCGCAGGCTTGTCCGAGAAGGACGCTTATCGCCGCTTGCAGGAATTGGCTTCTGAACGGAACAAGAAGCTCGTCGACGCTGCCCACCTGGTTTTGAGTCTCGAAAGGGCCCTCCGCCCGGCCGATAAGACTTGAGATTCTCGAAGGCTGGCCGGACCGGCCGCAGTAGCCTCCGGCGTCAACGTCAGACCGCCGGTTTGACCCGGGCGACGTCACGGCAGACGCGAACTCAGGCACACGGCCTTAAGCTGTGTCCGAACTGACAGATTCGGACTGCGTTGGCTGATCGGGATCAATGTCGTACTTCTCCAGCAGCCGGTAGAGACTGCGTCGGTTGAGCCCCAATGCTCGGGCGGCTCGGGCCTTGTTGCCCCGTTCGCGCTGCAGCACTTCGACCACGCGCGCACGTTGAATATCGTGCAGCGTGCCGGTGGCAGCAACCGCGGTCGGCGTTGCCAGCGATTGTACCGTAGGTCCGGCCGCAACTTCACGGGGAAGATGTCGCAGCCGAATGAGGTGCTCGTCGCTCATGATCTTGGCCCGCTCGAGCGCATTGATCAATTGACGGACATTGCCGGGCCAATCATACGATTCCATTGCTTGGAGTGCTTCGGGTTCGATCTGCAAATCGGGCCCCAAAAAGTGACGCACCAACAGCGGAATGTCTCCGCTGCGCTCCCGCAGCGGCGGCAGTTCGAGCGACATGACGTTGATGCGATAATAAAGATCTTCGCGGAATCGGCCGGCCTGCACTTCCGCCCACATGTTGCGGTTGGTCGCGGCCAGCAGACGGACGTCGACGCGCCGCTCCTTCAGAGAGCCGACGCGCCGCATCGATCCGTCTTCGAGCACCCGCAGTAGCTTAGCTTGCAAGGACCCTGGCATTTCGCCGATCTCGTCGATGAATAGCGTCCCGCCGTCGGCTAGTTCAAACAGCCCGGGCTTAGCAGCGATCGCTCCGGTGAACGAACCTTTTTCGTGTCCGAATAACTCGCTTTCCAAGAGTGTCTCCGACAGCGCCGCGCAGTTGATGACGACCAAAGGCTTGTCAGCCCGCAAGCTCTGCCGGTGCAGTGCGCGAGCCACGAGTTCTTTGCCGGTGCCGCTCTCGCCCTGGATCAGGATCGCCTTATCCGTTGGTGCGACCCGGCCGAGCATATGAAACATCTCCTGCATTCCGGCTGACTTGCCGACCATCTCGGCGGGCTGCTTGCCGCGTTTGAGCACCTCCTTTAAGTGGCTGTTTTCCTTCGATAATTGAGCCTTGTCCACCGCCTTTTCGATCAATACTTCCAACTCGGCCAAAGCGCAGGGCTTAGTGAGGTAGTCGTACGCCCCCAGCTTCATGGCCTGCACGGCCGTCTCGATGCTGGCCTGGCCGGTGAGCAAAATCACTTCACAATCGGGCTGGCTGGCTTTGAGCTTATCCAAGAGTTCAAGGCCGGACAGGCCGGGCATCACCATGTCGACCACGGCGACCGCGAATTGTCGGCGTTCGGCCAGGGCCAGTGCCTCGGCAGCATCGCCGGCATCTTGTACCTGGTAACCACGCCGTTTGAAGCGGCGCACCAACAACTCGCGAAATTCTGCGTCGTCGTCGACAAGAAGGAGATCGATCTGCGCTGCAGGCATTAGTTTACCCAATCGGTGATCAAGGAATTTCAAGCGACCGGCCTTCGTCCGGCAGTCGCAAAGCAAGTCACATGCCGCGAACCCATCGCGGCCGGGCGAGTTGGGCGGCGCGCGGAGGCCTGTGCCCAGCCGCACACTTCAAATCTAACGTGTCGGAAGGGATTTGCCCAACTGAGCCTGGTGAGGCAGGTGATCGTACCGGCTGTTTCGGCCACTCGTAGAAAGCGATGCGAGGTGTGCACTGCGGCACAGGAGCGCCCGTTTCCGCACACCTGGGCGCGCGACCCTCTGCGCCAGCCCGGGTCCGCAAATCTGCAAAAACGGCTAGTCGTGGCCGTTTTCGTCGCGTTTTCCTATGCGGGATGGTTCGGCACGTCCGTTGCGTCTGAACCTTGGTGAAGTCGGTATCGAACTCGGTCCCGACGACTCAGCTGGAAAGGAACCTTGCTATGTCCGTTGATCTGACAACTCAGTACCTGGGCATGAAGCTACGAAACCCGTTGGTGGTTTCGGCGTGCATGCTGACGGCCGAGTTGGACGTGTTGCGCAGCCTGGAAAATCTCGGCGCCGCGGCCGCTGTCCTGCCTTCGCTGTTCGAAGAGCAAATCGAGAACGGCGCCAGTGAACGTAAGCCCGCCGACTACCCCTTTGCCAGCGGAAATGCCGGAGAAACACTCTCCTATTTTCGTGAGCTGGATCGGTACAATCGCGGCGCGGACCGTTATCTCAGCCATATTGAGGCAGCCAAGAAGGCCGTGCGAATTCCGATCATCGCCAGCCTGAATGGAACGCACGGCGGAGACTGGATTCACTTCGCCCGGAGAATCGAAACCGCGGGTGCCGATGCGCTCGAACTGAACCAATATTCGGTGATTACGGATCTGGCCGTGCGATCCGACGAAGTGGAAGCCCAGTATGTCGAGCTGGTTGCCGAGGTATGCCGAGCCGTCTCGATTCCAGTCGCGGTGAAGCTCAGCCCCTATTTCACGGCGCTACCGAGCTTTGCGCGTCGGCTAGTCGAAGCAGGCGCTGACGGCTTGATCTTGTTCAACCGTTTTCTTCAGCCCGATATCGACCTGGACGCGCTGAAAGTCTCGCCACATCTAGCGCTCAGCACGCCCGACGAATTGCGTTTGCCGCTACGGTGGATCGCGCTATTGGCTGGTCGAGTTCCGACGTCGCTGGCCTTGACGACCGGGGTCGGATTCTACGACGGAGTCATCAAATCGCTCCTGGCCGGAGCAGACGTGGTGATGATCGCCTCGGCGCTGTATCGCAACGGTGTCGGTTACTTGCAAACCTTGCTGACCGACGTGACCCAATGGATCGAGCGCAGTGAATTCAACTCCATCTCCGAGTTCAAGGGCATTCTCAGCCAGACGCGGTGTTCGAATCCCCAAGCATTTGAGCGCGCTAATTATGCCAAGGCGCTCACCTGCTACGCGAGTGGTAACAGTTGATCGGACGTAAACGGGTTCGTCACGATCTTGCTCAGTACAGACGTTTTTGGATCAATAGGAACAGACATGGAACGCTCAGTCTTAGTTCCGCTGGATGGCTCGCCGTTCGGCGAACAAGCGTTACCGGCGGCGGTTTCTATCGCTCGCCGCCTGGGAGCTCGCCTCGACGTGGTTGAAGTGTTTATTCCCTACGATCTTTTGCAATCCAACATGGGTTGGACGAGTGTCGAGGTTCTTGGCGAAATCGATGGCATATTAAAGTGCCGAGCAGAGAACTACGTCAAGCATACGGTCTCTCGGCTCGCCGCTGATCGGACAGTGCAGGTGGAAGGGGCGGTAACCAGCGGGTTCATTGTCGAGGGCATTCTTCGTCAGGTCGAACGGACACGGCCGGAGTTGATCGTCATGACGACCCACGGGCGAGGTCCGCTCAGTCGTTTCTGGCTCGGAAGCACGGCTGACCAGGTGATGCGGCATGCGACCGTTCCGGTATTGCTGATCCGACCTCGGGAAGCAGCGCCTGAGCCGTCGGCCGACCCGCTCGCGGGACGCATGTTGATCGCGCTCGACGGTTTTCCACTTGCCGAGGAAATCCTCGGGCCGGCAGCCAGTCTCGGCATTCCCGGCCAAACGCATTTCTGCCTGCTTCGAGTCGTTCAACCGCCGTCGTATCCTTTTTCACCGCTGGCAGTGGAGTCAACGGCACCGCTGATCGAGTTTGATTCGGCGATGGCTTGCGCGAAGGCACGAGAATACCTGGAACAAATTGCGGCTAGGTTAAGGGCAAAACGATTCGAAGTCAGCTCACGGGTCGTGATCGATCCGTCGCCCGCGTCGGCCATCATTGAACAATCAGGGGCTCAGGCATGCGGCGCCATTGCAATCACGACCCACGCGCGCCATGGCCTGCCGCGTTTGATCATCGGTAGCGTGGCAGACAAAGTCGTGCGGGGCGCTACCGTGCCTGTCTTGCTCAATCGCGGAAACGGCGAGCGGTAATCGCACCGTGATGTTGACACCTTTAAAGTAAAACGGAGATTGCCAATGTCTGCGGGTAGAATATGCCAACGAAACGTGGTGATCATCGAGACCAGTGACACGGTGGCCGCTGCGGTCGAGCGGATGCAAGCGCACGAAGTCGGTACCCTCCTGATTCTCAATGAGCTGCGCCAGCCCATTGGCATCCTTT
>DATATB010000122.1:0-32174 GCA_036268995.1 Pirellulales bacterium
TGCGGCCAAAGGCCGCAGCGAAACGGGGGAAGGCGATTCATCGCATGCGCAGACCCAGCCCTGGAAGGGCTGGGCTACGGAAATGGCAGGCATCGTCCTTAGTTTAGCTGTGGTAATTTGAATGGACAGTTGAAACGTTTCACCCGCGCCCCAGCAGGTGCTGGACAATGTACAGTTCAAGTCCTTCGTAATCGCGGGCCTCGCGATAGCGCTCGACCGCAGCCGCGTCGACCGAGCGCACCAGTTCGACGAGGTCGTGGAAGATCTGCATGCTATTGGCCAGGTGCCGCGTTTCGTCGGCCTGCTTGGTGGTGCGCATGGCCTTGATATCCAGTCCGATCACGCCGATGTCGTAAAACCCGGCGCGATCCAGCACCCACACCTGGTTAAATGCCCGGCGCAAATCGACCGAGCCGAAGGTTTTGTCCTGGTCGTATTTCAGGCCGTTCTGGTCGTTGAGGTGTACGCCCCAGAGTTTTTCGTGCCAGAGTGCATAGGCCATGTCGTCCGAAGGATCGAGCCCGGCCAGAATGCTATGCGCACTTTCGATCAGCACGCCCACGCGGGCTGGATCGGCCGTGCGATAGCTCAAGCCCATGAAGTGCCCGACCGTGGGGCAATACGCCTGATCCATCGGTTCGTTGGGCTTCATTTCGCCCACGATGCGAATCGCCCCATCGTGCGCGAGCATGTCGTTGATGGCATCCACCAACCGGCCGACGGCCACCGATGCGTCCTTGGCCTCGCGAATGTAAGTTCCCTCGCGGGCCGGCCAGAGCACGATCAAGTCGACGTCCAGCGAACGGGCGATATCAATCGCCCGCCGCGTGCGGTCGCGGGCATAGCGGCGTGCGGCCGCGCTATTGGCCGTGTAGGCCCCGTCAATCGTGCGGGGATCTTCCCACAAACGCGGGGCGATGAACTCGGGCTTGAGCCCTTCGCTGTCGAACATGCGTTTGACTTTGGCCACGCCGCGGGCCGTTTGGGTTGCGTCCCAATCGGCCGGCACCACGTCGTCGTCGTGCAATTGGATGTAGTCGAAGCCCAACGCCCGATAGGCTTTGACCTTCTTGGCAAAAGCCACTTCCTTGCGGACAACCGGGCCAAAGGGGTCGGCTCCCTGCGAAATGTTCCACGGCCCGAAGCTGAAGCGGTATTTGCCGGCCGATTTTGCCATGTTACGGGTTTCTCGGGTGGTGCGGCGATGGATTTGGCCCTCGCGGGCGGTGGCAAGCCGACCATCTTACTTGGCCAGCGGTCCGATTTGAACCGCCCCTGCGATGGGAATACCACCGGCCGCCACTATGCGATCCAAGCCCAGAGACTGCGGTCCCTGGGATTTGTGCTCATTTTCCCGCCGCTGCGCCGCCTCCCGGCCAGCCGCATGAGCTTGTCCCAGACTGCCCCACTGGCTAGGTTTAGATGAGGGCTTTGGGGCGATCCGGACCCAATCTTTCAGCCGTCGAGTGCAGTGAGAGCATGAAGCGAGTCGATCGCGTCGATCAGCATGGTTTTCCCATTCCGCCCGGCTTCGATGACAAGCCGGACGCCCCGCCGGGCCCGAAATCGGCCGGCCGCAGAGGCCGCTGGGTGATTTTGGCGCTGTTGGCCGCGGTGATTGTTTCGCTCGTGATCGAGTCTCCGCTTTCGAGCACCGGCCGCCGCTGGGCCGCCGGCATTTTTTGGTCGCGGGCTCACGACAAGGCGGATCAGGGCGATTGGCCCGGCGCGATTGCGGAAATGGATTGGGCCATCTGGTGCCTGCCCGGCGAGCCCATGTTGCACAAGTTTCGCGGCGCGTGGCGGCTGCAAGCCAAGGACTTCGAGGGTAGTCTGGCGGATTTCAGCAGGGCGATCGAATTAAATCCGAAAGATGCCCGAGCCTACCAGGGCCGCAGTTTCGTTTATCACCGGATGGGCCAGTCGCAAGAGGCGATCAACGATCTGAGCCAGGCCATCAAACGAACCAGCCCGAACAATCCGGTGCTGCTCAACGATCGGGCCTACTTCCGCGCCGTGGCGGGCATCGAGTTGAAGGAAGGGCTCGCGGATATCGAAAAGGCGATCGACCTGTCTGGAAAGGACAATTTCAATTTTATCGACACACGCGGCTGGATCCTGTTTCGGATGGGAAAATTGCAGGAGGCGCTCAAGGACTTGAACCGGGCGATCGAGCTGGGCGAAAAGAATCGGCAGCGCGAGTTGGATATCCGAGTCGGGCATCATCAGCCGCGCCGGATCGTCGAGCGGCATGCACAGGAATTGGATCAGGGCTTGGCCGTCATGTATCACCACCGCGGCGAGATTTACCAGAAGCTGGGTAAGTCTCAGCAGGCTTCCGACGACCTCGCGCGCGGCGACAAAATGGGCTACAATCCGGCCGAAGGCGTGTTTTGAGGTAGGTGCAACGCGGTTCCGCGGCAAGCTCGGCGACCACACGGAAGGACTCGCCAACAGTGAACGGACTCGATCGGCCTTCGCCTGCCGAACTCGCCAAGGCGGGTGCGCAAGTCAGTTGGCAGGTGCTGCCCGGCTGGCGCGAACTGCTGCTGGGCCCGCACGGTTTGCGACTGGCCGAATGGCTCAACAGCGGTCGGGCACAGATCGTCAAGCACGGGCTGCGACGCACGGTCTACCGCGTGGACCTGCCCGAACGCAGCGTGTTTCTCAAGCATTATCGCTGTCCGGATCTGGCCGATGCGGGCCGCCACTTGCTGCGTGGCAGCGCCTCGCGCCGCGAATATCGCAAGGCCATCGAGCTGGCACGCCGGCAGGTACCCACCATCCGGCCGGTGGCCGTGGGCGAGCTGCACCGCTCGGGCCTGGTGGCCGACAACTTTCTGATCACCGAGGCGATTCCCAACGCCCAATCGCTGCATGTTTACGCGAGCGAGACACTGCCCGCCTTGCCACCCGACCAGCAGCACCGGCTGCAGCGCAAGCTCGCACGGGCACTGGCCCGATTATGCGCCGCCGCACATGAGGCCGGCGTCTTTCATGATGATTTTCACGGCGGCAACGTGCTGGTGCGGCTGGACACCTGTCACGGACAGGCCGGGGATCCGCGGCTGCCGGAACTGTACCTGGTCGATTTGCCGGGCATTCGTTTTTCTGGTCCGTTGAACTGGCGCCGCAGCCGGCAGAGTTTGACGATGCTCAGCTCCGACTGGGGCGACAAGGTGTCGCGCAGCCAGCGCTGGCTGTTTTGGTGTACCTATCTGGCCGAGCGCAGCGGCCAATTAGTCCGCGACCGTCGGGCCGGCGCCCGGCACCTGGCCCGGCTGACGCGCGATTACGCCTGCCGGCTGATGCGTGGACGCGCGAAGCGGGCGCTGCGGACTAACCGCGACTTCTACTGTTTGCACACCCTGGCCGGCCGCGGACATGCCGTGGCCCAAGTGGCGCCGCCGGACCTGGTGCGGCTGCTGGAAGACCCGGAGCGCCCTTTGCGTGAAGCCGTCGAGGCCTTGGCCCCGCGCCCGCAAGCCAGCGCCACGGTGCGGACCGAATTGCCGGTATCGGGCCAACCGATGGCCGTGGTGTACGAGTGCTGGCGGCAACGCGCGTGGTGGCATGCGCTGGTGCGGCCGCTGGGCCGCAGCCGCGCACTGGCGGCCTGGCATCACGGCCATGCCCTGCTCGAGCGTGGCATCGGCACACCCCGGCCGCTAGCCGCTTGCCTTTCGAGGGCTTCGGCCCGACAAAGTCGCGCATTTCTCGTCAGCGAGTGGGTCGATGGCGCCGTCACGCTCGAGCAATTACTCGAGCGCGCTGCGCAGCCCGGCGGGCAGCTTGCGCCGGCTCACGCTCGGCGGCTGGCGCGGGCACTCGGGGCTTTGTTCGGACGCTTGCACGCCTGGCGGATCGTGCTCGACGAGCTGTCTTCCGCCGATCTACTGGTCGTCGAGCAGGCGGAAGTCACGGAGGTCTGGGTACTCAATACGCTGGCCGTGCGGTTCGTACGAAAACTGGCCCCGGCCGAACAATTGCGGCAATTAGCCCGGCTACTGCAGGACATCGGCAGCCGAGTCCCAGTCACGCGGTCGCAGTGCCGGCGCTTCTTGCAAGAATATCGCCGCGAACTCGGCGAAAGTCGCGCGCAAGAGCGGCTGTGGTGGAAGCAGATAAGAAATGCGGAAGTATGAAGGATGAGTGATGAATGGGAAAAGGAGGAACGATTTGCCGTCATCCGGCATTCATCATTCCGCATTCCGACTTCATCTTTCCTAGCTGACCGCTTCTTCTGTCTGCAGCAGCGGCTCGGCTTGTTTGCCGTCGTGCCGGCCGACGCGGTTGCGGCCGCAGCTCTTGGCCAAATAGAGGGCCGCATCGGCCCGTCGTAGCAGATCCTCGGCGCTCTCACCGTCCATGGCTTCGGCCACTCCGACGCTGACGGTCAGCGAGAGCTTCCGCTCGGTCGCCGCCCGGATCCGCTCGCCGAAGACGCAGGCGCCGCTCAATTCGGTCTGCGGCATCAGCACGACGAACTCTTCGCCGCCGTAACGGGTGACAATATCCGTTTCGCGGGCCGTGTCGTCCATGAGTTTGGCCACGGCTTGCAGCACCTGGTCGCCGGCCACGTGGCCACGCTGATCGTTGACGCTCTTGAAATGGTCGATGTCGACGATCGCAATCGAAAAGATCACCTCGTAGCGATGCTTCATCGCTGTCAGCGATGCCAGCGCGTCGTCCATTGCCCGGCGATTGCTGACGCCGGTCAGCGGGTCCGTGCGTACCTCGGTGAAACTCATCAACTGGCTGCTCTGCTGCCGAATCTGGTCGTAGGCCTGGGCGATATGCGTGGCCAGTTGCATCGTCGGCCCAAGAATCGACTCGGCCTCGTGGCAGAGCTCCTTCCAGGCGGCTTCGCTGCGGTCGCCGCCCAGCACGCTGACGCGGTTTTTGAAGCGGGCGACACTGGCGTGATGCCGAGCCAGGCTCTTGCGCACTTCCTGGGTGATCCGCTCCAGGTCGCGGGCAATGGCTCGAGCGCGCTTCAGTTCGCGACGCGAGTGCTGATCGTTCTCGGCCGCAATGATGCGTTGCCGCCGGCCAACGAAATAGCCAATCACTGCCACGACCGCCAGGGCGACGGTACCGGGCAAATGCATCTGCGTCAGATCAAAGGCAAACAAGACGGGCACGCTCGATCCCCTCCACCCACTTCAATCCGCCAATGCTAGTTTGTAAAGCATACGTTGCTTTTGGCGCTCATGGCGGAAGCGCCGGGCTGCCACGGTAGCCCGCCGGGGCCGTCGTGGCCCCCGAGAATCGATACCGTCGGCCTTTTACGCTCCAGCGGCTCAAGTGCGAGCCCGCCCGAGCCCGGTCATGCAAAAGTATCCAAACAGCACCACCAACAACAACGCGAGCAGCCAGTGTTTCGGGCTGAAATGCTCGACCCAAACCAGCAGCAAGTTAAAGGCATGCATGATGTACTGCATGGCCCACCATTGTTGGGGGGAACGGTTTTGGAAGTACCTGACAATCTTAGGTCGCGTTTGCCCAGCGTGCCGGATGAAGAGGGGCTTCGGGCTCGATTTTTGCGGCTCCGCACCGTCCACTACGGTGAAGCCGGATCGAGTGCGGTTGCGAGGTGGCCGATGAGCGATATAATCCAAGGCTTCCAGCGTTTTTCTGGGGCCGTAGCTCAATTGGTTAGAGTACCGGACTGTCGATCCGGTGGTTGCGGGTTCGAGCCCCGTCGGCCTCGCTGGTTCAAAAAGCCCTTAAAGCCATCATGGTTTTAGGGGCTTTTTTCGTTTTGTAGCACCGAGGTGGACAAACGATGTGTTTTTCGCCCGAGGCCAGTTTCATCAGTGGCGGTCTGATCGGACTGGTCGGCGGAGCCACGCTGCCCAAGGTCCGCTACAAGGCCGAGTGGCTGTTTGCCTCGATGCCGCTATGGTTCGCCCTGCACCAGATCGAAGAAGGGCTGGTCTGGCTCTCGCTCGAGGACGAGGTGCCCTCAGCCGTGGGTGAATGGGCCAAATGGTTCTACATCGTCTTTGCTCACGGGCTGCTGCCGACGATCAGCCCGTTGATGATTCTGTTGATCGAGCCCGGAAAAATCCGACGCCGGCTGTTGGGCGTGCTGCTGGTGGTGGGACTGGCACTCAGCAGTTTCGCCTGCTGGTCGTTCAGCCGGTCGCCGGTCGAAGACGAGATCATATCCCACAGCATCCGGTACGAGGACTATATTTCGGGCAACGGTTGGTTCGGCACCCTATACATCATCACCACTTGTGTGCCGCTGTTTCTGTCGAGCTACCGCTGGATCGTCTTTTTCGGCGCCGTGAACCTGCTGGGGCTAGGGATCACCGCCCTGTTCAAGAAGCTGGCGTTCACGTCGGTGTGGTGTGCGTTTGCGGCAGTGGCCAGCGTGTTCGTCTACATGCATTTCCGACGCCTGCGGCGCATCGAGGCCGCCACCGGCAACGGCGCGGCCGCCCAGGGCTGGCAGTTTTCGTAGCGACCGGCAAAGCAATTGAACAGAAGGCCGCAAAACAATTTGAACAGAAGGCCGCGAAGGACGCTAAGAAGAAGGCAAAGGCGGACAAAGAAATGCGGGCTATGGGACGGCCGCGGTCGCAGTCAGCTACAAATAGGGAAGGTCAGTGAACCTACTTTCCTCCCTCCCCTCGCTCCGTCCCTTCCTTCCTTCCTTCCTTCCTTCTTCGCGCTCTTCGCGATCTTCTGTTCAAATAGCTTTCCTCCGGTCGCTGACGCTCCCGGTTCGCCGGCTGTCGGCGGTGGCTCGCGCCGCAACGGCCTTCCGGTGCCTGCAAAATCGGCCCAACTGGAATTGGCCGTCCCGTGCTGTTGGAAGCCGGCCCCTCGATACGCTGTTTTTGCTTGTAGCACGCTCGACGGCTGACAAGGATCGAGGAAAGCCCCTTCTTTTGCACTTCTGCACTTCCGCCAAAACGAGCCCTCTGTCATGCCCGACACCGCAGCCCGCGTGCTCCAACCCGAAGACGCCTTGACAGTTCGTCGACTGCTCGCAACCAAAATGCTCAATATCGCCGCCCACTACTATGCCGGTGCGCTAGGTTGCAGCCTGGCCGAAGCGCATAGCTGGGTTGCCGAGGCCTCGGCCTCGCTGCGTAATGGCCAGGCAATGCCTGGGCAAGTGCATTGAGTCGCTTCCGCCGCCCGGCGGCTGCTCTTTAAAAGTTCATCGGAAGCGCTGTGTCCTGTACGGGCTTCGATGTCATTTGCGCCCGGTCGGCGTTATCCCGGTCGGCGTCTGCTCGCCGTCGCTCTTCCCGCGGCCGCATGTTCTCGCGCGCCGGGATATTGAATCCAGTGGCGAAAGTCGCATACTACTGCCAGCGCTAGCGCCACGCCGGGCGGCAAGCGTCCGGGCTGTCGCTGGCTTTCGCCAGGATCTGCCCGCGCATGGACGCCGGCAATTTGATTCGAAGAGGCGAAATTCAAGGCACGACTTCTCAGAAGGAATTCATTCATGTCCCGAGCCGGAGCCGTAGTTTTCAAAGGTCAGCCGATGACGCTGGTAGGCGACGAAGTCAAGGCCGGCCAGCCGGCGCCCGACTTCACGCTGCACTCGTTTCGCGATGGGCAGATGCAGGCCATCCGGCCGGCCGACCTGCGCGGCAAACCCGCGATTATCAGTGTCGTGCCGTCGTTGGATACGCCGGTCTGCCAGGTGCAAACCAAGAAGTTCAACGACCAATTGGCCGCGCTGGGCGACAAGATCCATGCCCTGACCGTGAGCTTGGATTTGCCGTTCGCGATGAACCGCTTTTGCGGCGCGGAAAAGATCACGCATCTGGTTTCGGCCAGCGATTACCAGGACCGCAGCTTTGGCCGGAACTGGGGCATGCTGATCGACGAGCTCAAAATCCTGGCGCGCGGCACGTTCGTGCTCGATGCTTCCGGCAAGGTGGTCTACGCCGAAACAGTCAAGGAGATCAGCCAGGAGCCGAACTACGACGCGGCCTTGGCCGCACTGAGGCCGCTGGTGGTGTAGGTCCCAGATTTCTGTATTTCCATTCATCATTTTATTCGAACGGGTCGCACCATGAGCCAAGACACTCGGGCGTACTTGGGAGAATTCATCGGCACGTTCACGTTGGTATTTATCGGCACGGCGGTGGCCACGCTTACCACCACGCATAGCAAAGATTGGGGAGACACCGGTTTGCTGGCCATTTCGATGGCCTTTGGCTTCACCTTGATGGTGCTGGTCTGGGTCATCGGGCCCGTTTCGGGCTGCCACGTCAACCCGGCCGTTTCGATTCCCATGGCCTTGGCCGGTAGGATGCGCGCGTCGCTGCTGCCCGGCTATCTAGTGGCCCAGTTCCTGGGCGGATTTCTGGCCAGTCTGGTGTTGTGGGGCCTGGTGACAGGCCTGCCGAACTACGAGCCCGTGCATGGGCTGGGCGGCAACTGGAATGCCCGCAATATGAACCTGGCGTCGCTGTTCGGCGTCGAACTGGTGCTCAGCTCGCTATTCATCATGGTGATCTTTTCCACCACGCGGCGCGATGCGCTGCGCGGGTTCGAGGCTTGGGCCATCGGCGGCTTCTTGTTCGTCGCGCATCTGGTCGCCGCGCAATTGGGCGATGCGTCGCTCAATCCGGCCCGCAGCTTGGGGCCGGCCTTGGTCGAGGCGATGTCGGGCAAGGGTTCCGGTGCGCTGGCCGTGGTCTGGCTGTTTATCGTGGCGCCGACCTTCGGCGGCCTGATCGGCTGGCAATTGTTCAAGCTGATCCACACCGAGTAAAGATCCCCGCGTCGAGCATGCGGTCGCGTTTTCGCGAGCCCCCGTTCATTTGACCGGGGGCTCGTTTTTTGCCCGGTTGCCCAGGTGCTTGTTTCGTCATATAAGAGGGGGACTTGATGCGCCCGATCGCAGGTTTTGGAAGGGATGTTGGCATGCTCCGCTCAAATCGTTGGCTTCTGTTTTCGTTGGCGTTGACAATTTGCACACTGATTTCTGCGTGCAGCAAAAGCTCCACGCCGCCGCCCGGCACCAGTGCCCAGCCTCCCGCTGAAGCCCCTTCGGACCATCGCGACATCGGCACCAAGCCGGCCGAGCCGGCAACTCCGCCGCCCGCGCCTGTGAAGCCGCCCGTGCCGATGGTCCCGCCGCCCGAACCCGACCAGGTGGCCAGCACCACCGGCAGCAAATCTTCGGCGGCTGACCCTGCGGAGATGAGCAAGAAGCCCGGCGCCAAGGGAACCCAGCGCGTGACGTTGGGTGCCGCCAGCCCCGAGCTGTATGCCGGCATCCCTGGCGGCGGCGATTTGGGCGTGCCGGAGATCAAAAAATGGCTCGCCGACCCCAAAAATCACGAGGAACTCGACGTGCGGCTGCCGCTGGGCTTGAGTGCGGGACAGGCTCAGATGCAGGGACTGAAAGACGATCCGCTCACGCGGGCGAAAATCGAGCTGGGCCGGCAAATGTATTTCGACACGCGCCTCTCCAGCGATGCCACCGTGAGCTGCGCCAGTTGCCACGATCCGGACGAAGGTTTCGCGGCTCATTCGCAGTTTGGCATCGGCGTGCAGAAGCAGATGGGCGGACGCAACTCGCCGGTCGCCTACAACCGCATTCTGAGCACGTCGCAGTTCTGGGACGGTCGGGCCAAGTCGCTCGAAGACCAGGCCAAGGGGCCGATCGCCAATCCCATCGAAATGGCCAACACGCACGAAGAATGCGAAAAGTGCATCAAGGCCATCGAAGGCTACCGCCTGCAATTCGAGAAGATTTTTGGCGGAGTGACGATCGACCACGTGGCCAAGGCCATCGCCGCTTTCGAGCGGTCGCTGGTCAGCGGTGCCAGCCCTTTCGACTATTACGAACAATGGCGCGCGGTGAAGGACCTGGATCCAGAGGACCTGCAAGACGACAAGGAGCAGTTGGCCGCTTACAACGCCGCCAAGGCCGGCTACGAAAAGAACAAGATGTCGGAAAGCGCCGTGCGCGGCCGCGACATCTTTTTCGGCGAAAAGGGCTCGTGCACTGCGTGCCACGTGGGCCCCAATCTCAGCGACGAGAAGTATCACAACCTGGGCATCGGCATGAGCGCCAAGGAGCCCGACCTGGGCCGCTACGCGATCACGAAAAAGGACGAAGATCGCGGCGCGTTCAAAACGCCGACGATCCGCAACGTCGCCCAGTCGGCCCCGTACATGCACGACGGATCGGTCAAGACCTTGGAAGAAGTGATCGACTGGTACGACAAGGGCGGCCATCCCAACTCGAGCCTCGATCCGAAAATCAAAAAGCTCAACCTCTCGAAGCAGGACAAGGCCGACCTGTTGGCGTTCATGCAAGCCTGCACCGGACCGTTCCCCAAGATCGAGCGAGGCCGGCTGCCGAAGTAGGCTCGAACGAAACCGGGAGCGAAGAGGATTCCGACCACGGATCGCACGGATGTCACGGATGAGAATGTGGTCCGGCCCATCCGTGATATCGGGTAATCCGTGGTCTATTTCCTTTTCTACTTTGTGCCTTGGTAGTCGTTTCGTGCCTTCGGTTGCGACTGACAGCATGACGCTGCCAGCGGGGGTAGCGGCCAACTGGCCTCCCCCCGTTTGCGCGTGGGGTGCTAAAATGTCGCACTCCAAACGGCTCGATCAAATCCAGGAAAAGGAGTTCCTCAACGATGAAACGAATGGCATTTTTAGGCCTGCTGCTGGCAGCCTGCGGCTGCGGAAAAGTCGGTGACCGCGTCCAAGGCCTCATGGGCCGCGACCATCAAAGCCCCGAGGCGGCCGCCGCCGCTGCTGCCGATGGCACCGAAGAATTCGAAGGCCTGGTCGACTTGTTCGGCAAGAAGGTGCGTGCCCGCCGGCAAGTACGGCTCGACGGCGAAGGCAACTACGTCAAGCACGGCAAGCTGATTGCCTGGTACGAAAACGGCCAGAAGGCCGGCGAAATGTGGTATGAGAATGACAAGCCCAGCGGGCCGGAACTCTCGTGGCACGAAAACGGCAAGAAAAAAATGCTCGGCCAATCCAAAGACGGCCTGGCCAGCGGCAAATGGATCGAGTGGTATGACAACGGCCAGAAGCATTCCGAAGGCGAATACCTCGACGGCGAACGCCAGGGCGCCTGGACCTTCTGGGAACCGAGTGGCCAGGTCCAGGAGGCCGCCGAATATCGCTTGGGCAAAAAGATCACGACCGGCGAAACGGACAGTCTGTCGCGCTAGCGATCGCTCGCCGCGCGCACCATCCGACTTTCCCCACTCCCGGGCTTTCCGGGTGCCATGCCCACGCTTGCTCGTGGGCATGTGCATTTTCAGACCGTAGCGGAGGCAACTCATGAGCACTGCCATACCAGACCGAAAACACGCCGTGATCACCGGCGGCGCCAGCGGGCTGGGCCGGGCGATCGCCCTGCGCCTGGCTCGCGACGGCTGGTACATCGCCGTGGCCGACGTCAACGAGGCCGGCTCGCAGGAGACGCTGCGCCAAATCCAGGCGGCCGGCGGCGATGGCCACACGGAACATTTGGATGTCTCTCAGCGTGACGAGTGGACCCAACTGCGCTCCAGGCTCGAGGCGGCCTGGCCGTCGATCGATCTGCTGGTCAACAATGCCGGCGTCAGCGGGGCAGGGGAGATCGGCCAGTTCAGCCTTGATGATTGGCAATGGCTGCTGGGCATCAACCTGATGGGCACGATCTACGGCTGCCACACCTTCGTCGACTGGCTCAAACGCAATCCCCGCGGCGGCGCCATCATCAACACCGCGTCGCTGGCGGCCTTGATCTCGGCGCCCACTATGGCGGCTTACAACGTCGCCAAGTCGGGCATTGTTTCGCTTTCCGAAACGCTGTACGCCGAGGTGGCCAAGCACAATGTTTCGGTCACCGTGCTTTGCCCCTCGTTTTTCCAAACGCCGCTGCTGGAAAATTCGCGCATGTATACTGACGACCAGCAGCGGATCGCCGCCAATTCGATGCGTAATGCAAGTTTTACGGCCGACTACGTGGCCCAAGCCGCCCTGCGGGCCATGCGTCGCAAGTTTCTCTACGTCGTCGTGCCGGCCAAAGGCCGCATCTGGTGGCGCATCAAACGGTTCATTCCCTTCGAGTTCATGTGGTTTCTCGGCAAGCGCTACGCCAAAGGCCTGCCGGACTCGTTATAAGAAATGATGATGTAGGAAGTATGAATGATGAATGGGCGGCAGCCCTTCTCGCCTCCCGCTCACGCCCCGTTGTCTTCCATTCATCATTCATCATTCACACTTCATCATTCCGTCCCTCATGCTCTCACTCCACTCCAAAACCTCCGACCGCTGGCTGGCGAGCGTCGAGGCGAATCTCGACGAGGTGCTGCTGGACCATGCGCATTGCGAAAAGAAGGCAGCCGGCACGGCGATGAATTTGATCTTCGCCTATGTCGATCGCGTGGAACTGGTCAAAGAACTGTCGGCGATCGTGACCGAAGAACTCGAGCACTTTCGCCTCGTGATCGACCTGCTCGAGTCGCGTGGCGTGCGCTTCCGCCGGCTCAAGCCCAGCACGTATGGGCAGCGGCTGGGCGAGCTGATGAGCAAGCAGGAGCCACAGCGCGCCGTCGACCGGCTGCTGGTGGCCGGGCTGATTGAGGCCCGGAGTTGCGAACGCTTCGCGATTCTCAAAGACCGGCTCAGCGACCGCACGCTAGCCGGCTTCTACGCCGGCCTGTTCGAATCCGAAGCCCGGCACCATGCGACCTACGTGCAACTGGCCCGGCAGTTTGCCCCGGCCGAAGCCGTCGAGCGCCGCCTCGACGAACTAGCGGCGGCCGAAGCTGAGATCATCGCCTGCGGCGAAGCAGAAGCGAGGATGCACAGCTAGGGAAGTGAAAGGATTCCATTCATAAAGCCGCCGGGATCGGGCTTCATAAAGCCGCGACCGTTGGTCGCGGGGCCATCGGCGCTCGTTCGCCGCGCGCAAAATGCCGGCGACCAGCGGTCGCGGCTTTATGGGAGATGGGAAAAATGCCCGCGCCGGTGGCTCAGATCTGGTAATCCGCTATCCCGTTCAGCTCATCGACGTCGGCCCGGATGCGGAGCTTGGGCTTTTCCAGAACCACGGTCGAGCGGGGCTCGACGCTGCGGGTAAGCCAGACGCTCGAACCGATGACCGAATCATGTCCGACGACCGTCATGCCGCCCAGCACGGTGGCATTGGCGTAGATCACCACCCCGTCTTCGATCGTCGGGTGCCGCTTGGTGCCCCGCACCAGGTTGCCGTCGGAGTCGGTCGGAAAGCTGAGCGCCCCCAGCGTCACGCCCTGGTACAGCTTCACGCGCTCGCCGATTTCGCACGTCTGGCCGATCACCACGCCGGTGCCGTGATCGATAAAGAAATAACGGCCGATCGTCGCCCCGGGATGGATGTCGATGCCCGTCTTGCTATGGGCCCACTCGGTCATCATGCGCGGGATCAGCGGCACTTCCAGCCCGTACAGTTCGTGAGCCAGGCGATACACGGTGATCGCTTCCAAGCCCGGATAGCAGAAGATAATCTCGTCCAGGTTGCTGACGGCCGGGTCGCCGTCGTAGGCCGCTTGCACGTCCAGTGCCAGCATCTGCCGCAGGTGCGGAATGCGTTCCAGAAACTCGATGGCCTTCACCTGCCCCATGGCTTCGAAATCGCAATCGATGTCGATGTCGGCACCCGACGCCCGCGCGTCGTGCCGCAAGGCCCGGCCGATTTGCGTGGTGAGCTTGTCGTGCAGGCCGTCGATCAGGTCGCCGACGTGATAGGTCACGTTACCCAGGTGCAGCCCCTCGCGGCGGCGGTAGCCGGGATAGATGATTTCCTTGAGATCTTCCAGAATCTCGGCGACCGCCTCGTAGTTGGGCAGCGGGCAATGGCCCAAATGATTGATCGAGCCGACGCTGCGATACGTGTCGACGATCCGCTTGGTCAGTTCGGGCAGTTCTTCTTTGCGACGCAGGTCAGAGGCCACGGGCGGTCTTCTCTCTTCGGAGGGCCAAGCCAAGCGCACCGCAACGGTTCGGGCGCACTTGGCAGGAAAGCAAACAGGGAACCGACAAATCTGCCGGCCGCGGGCGGGTGCCCGGGGAGGCAGGGGAGCAGGAGGGGGTCCGGCTTTAAGCCGGACCGCTACACAAGCACCAGAAGTGCCGCGAGAAGACTTCGCGACGGTTGAACGCTCGAGTTCTCATGCGTGGCCTTTGATAGCCGCTAGCGTGCTTGTCGGTTCTGCACCGCCCGAGGCCTGCATTATAGGGGGGCGATTACGCGATTTCCAGCATCTGGAATAGTCTTCGGCGGCGGCATGGCCGGGGATTTAGGACGAAAACCGAAATTCAGGACCAGCAGCGACCGCGAGCGGCAAGTGCCAGCTTGCCGGTATCGTGCCGCTGGCACGCACGACCGCCACCACCCACGCACGACCGCGACCAGCGGTCGCGGCTTTATGCGAGGAGGTTACTCCTCCTCTTCTTCCTTCATCACGGCCTTTTCGACGATCTCCTTTTGCACGTTGCCCGGCACGACGTCGTAGCGGCTGAATTCCATCGTGTAGGAGCCCTGGCCGCCGGTGATGCTCGAGAGGCTGCGGGCGTAGGTAGTCACTTCGGCCAAAGGCACCTCGGCGATGACGGTCTGCATGCCGCCGCCGGCCGAATCCATGCCCAGCACGCGGCCGCGGCGGCCCGACATGTCGCTGCTGATGTCGCCCAGCTTTTCGCTGGGGACGGTCACGCTCAGCTTGACCAGCGGCTCGAGCAGCACGGGCTTCGATTGCTGGAAGATATTGCGAAACGCCATCGAGCCGGCCGTCTTAAAGGCGGCTTCCGAACTATCGACGGGATGATGCTTGCCGAAGAACACTTCCACGCACACGTTCTGCACCTTGTAGCCGGCGATCACGCCCCGCTCCATGCGCTCGCGCACGCCTTTTTCCACGGCCGGCAAAAAGTTGTTGGGAATCGAGCCGCCGACGATCGAATCGACCCACAGGAAATTGATCTTCGGGTCGTGCCGATGCTCGCGCATCTGCGGAAACCGCTCCTTGACCGCGTACTCCTCGATCTTGGTTCCCTCGGGCAGCGGGTGCAGGCGCATGTGTACCTCGCCAAACTGCCCGCGGCCGCCCGACTGCTTCTTGTGCCGGTAGCTTCCCTCGGCCCGATTGGCAATCGTTTCGCGATAAGGAATCTTGGGCTGCCGGGCGTCGACTTCGACCTTGTCGCGCCGCTTGAGCCGCTCGCGGATCATCTGCAAGTGCAGCTCGCTCATGCCGTTGATCACCAGCTCGTGAGTTTGTGGATCGTGCTCGACGCGCAGCGTGGGGTCTTCCTCGACCAGCTTGTGCAGGGCACCGGAGAGCTTGCCTTCGTCGCCGCGGCTCTTGGGCGTGACGGCCAGGCCGACCATCGGCGTGGGGAAGTGAATCTCTTCCATCGTCAGCTCGCCCAGCACCGTGCCCACGTGCAGGTCTTCATTCTTGGCGACCGCCACGATGTCGCCCGGGCCGGCCTCGTCGACCGGTTCGGTGACGTTGGCCTGCATTTTGAACAGTTGATGAATTTTGGTGCCCTTGCGGGCGCCGGCGATCGATACGGTGGTTTCCTTCTTGAGCGTGCCGCTATAGACGCGGATAAAGCTCAGCCGCTGCACGAAGGGATCGATGCGGGTTTTGAATACCTGGGCCACTAGCGGGCCGGCCGGGTCCGCGGCCAGCTCGACGCGCTCGCCTCCCTCGCGACTGGCAATGCGCCGGTTCTTGCCTGGCGGTACGGCGCACATGGCCAGATCACTCATCAGCTCGTCCATGCCCACGCCCGTCTTGGCCGAGACGCACATGATCGGAATCAGGTGGCCGCTGGCCACGGCATCCACGACCAGCCGCTGGAGTTCTTCGTCCGTGGGCTCGACGCCTTCAAAATAGTGTTCGGTGGCCGCTTCGTCGATCTCGATAATGTTCTCGATCAGCTCGGTGTGAATGGCCGCGGCGTCGACCAGGGCGCCCTTGGCATTGGCCGGCACGTGCAACTCGTCGATCACGGCGCTGAATTCCTGCCCGCCGCCCACCGGCACGTCAAACGGTACGCATTGCGGGCCGAAGGCCTCGCGGATTCGGCCCAGCAGGCCGGGAAAATCGATGTTCTCGGAGTCCATCTTGTCGATGATCAGAATTCGGCCCAGCCCCTCTTTGCCGGCCTCCTCGAACACCCGCCGCGTGTTGACTTCGATGCCCGAATGGGCGTTGATCACGATGGCCGCGGTGTCCACGCCGCGCAGGGCCTCGAGCGTCTGGCCGATGAAGTCGGGATAGCCCGGCGTGTCGATCACCTGGAAATGCTTGCCGCCGTAGTCGAAGTGCACGACCTTGGCTTCGATCGTGTGCTTGTGGGCTTTTTCTTCCTCGTCGAAATCGCAGATGCTGGTGCCGTTGTCGACGCTGGCCGGATGATCCACGGCCTTGGTGCGCACCAGCAGCGTGTCCACGAGCGTCGTCTTGCCACTGGAGCCGTGGCCGCAAAAGGCAATGTTTCGGATATCCTCGACGTTGTACTTGGCCATATGAAATTGTCCCTCTTCACAATTGTGGCGCGATTGATCGAGAGCCCGCGACCAGCGGTCGCGGCTTTATGGTCCAGGTGATGATCCGTTGATCGAGCCGTGGGCAGCGGCCAGGGCTTCGCCCATCGTGATGGTGTTTTCGTACAAGGCGCGGCCGATGATGCAGCCGGTCATGCCCAGCCGTCGCAGGGCGGCCACGTCGTCGGCGCTGGTCACGCCGCCGGAAGCGACGAGCGGCAGGTCGATGGCCTGCCGCATTTCGGCCAGCGCTTCCAGGTTCGGCCCGGCCAGCATGCCGTCGGTGGCGATGTCGGTATAGATCACCGCCGCCAGCGGCAGATCGGCGAAGTGCCGGGCTAGTTCCGTGGCCGCCACGTTGCTGGTCTTGAGCCAACCGTCGGTGGCCACGCGGCCATCGCGGGCGTCGAGCCCCAGGACGAGCTGATGCGGAAAGCGCTGACACATGCCGCGGAACCAGTCCGGCTCGCGCAACGCCCGGGTGCCGATGACTAGCCGGTTGAGGCCCAGCTCGAGCAGCTCGATGATCGTGCGCTCATCGCGCACGCCGCCACCCAGCTCGCAGGGAATTTCCAGGGCCTCGACGATGGCCCGCAGCACCGGGCGATTGACCGGCCGCCCGTCGCGCGCCCCGTCCAAGTCGACCAGGTGCAAATACTGGGCGCCCGCGGCCACCCAATGCCGGGCCATGGCGACCGGATCGTCGCCAAACACCGTTTCTTGCGCGTAGTCGCCCTGCTTGAGCCGCACGCACTTGCCGCCGCGCAGGTCGATAGCCGGCCAGATCTGCATGGGGCTCGGTTGTCTCCGCCGGTTGCAAAGCGTGCGCACGGCGAACGTGCGCTATTTAGGCAGCAAAACGCCTCCCTAATATGACACAGAAATTTCCCGCTGCAACCTGCCACCGGAGGCGTCTCGCTCCGCGAGACGCAGCAGAGCGCAACTCCGCTTGACGCTGGGGAGGTCGGTGGTGAAGCCCTTTCATCCCGACGGAGCGGGATGGCTACGGTGGCCGCGTCGCGGCTGCTTTCTTCGCCTGCTAGGCCCACTCGGCGAAGTTGCGGAGCATGCGCAGGCCATCGGCCTGGCTCTTTTCGGGATGGAACTGCGTGGCCATGATGTTGCCACTGAACACGGCCGCACAAAACGGCTCGGGATAGTTCGTCTCGGCCGCGATCACCTGCCGGTCGCGCGGCACCACGTAGTACGAATGCACGAAGTACACGTAAGTCCCATCGCCCAGGCCCGCAAACAAGGGGGCCTTCTGCCGCAGGGTCAATTGGTTCCAGCCCATGTGCGGTACTTTGTACTCGGGCGGAACCTTGAACCGGACTACTTCGCCGGCCAGCACGCCTAGCCCCTCGTGCCGGCCGTCTTCGTAGCCTGCGTCGAACAGTAGTTGCAGCCCCAGGCAGATGCCCAAAAAGGGCTTGCCCGAGGCGATCGCATCGCGCACCGGCGCGATCAGCTTGCGGCTGCGCAGTTCGTGCATGGCGTCTGCAAAGGCGCCGACGCCGGGCAGTACGACTTTGTCGGCCTTGGCCACTTCGGCCGGATCGCTGGTGATGACGGCCGCGTGCCCGACCTTCTCGAAGCCCTTTTGCACGCTCCGCAGGTTGCCCATCCCGTAGTCAATGATCGCGATCATAGATCGCTATTCTACCTGCCGGGAACCCGATCGGGATAGACAACCAGCTCGACTCGGCGATTTCGCTGTTTGCCGGCGGCGGTGCCGTTGCTGACGACCGGATGGTTGGCTCCGTGGCCCACGACGAACAGTTGGCCCGGATACACGTGCGAGCGGCCCACCAGGTGGTCGTACACGGCCATGGCCCGGCCGATGGAGAGCTGATGGTTGCTGGACCAGTTGTTCGAGCGGACGGGGTCCGAGTCGGTATGGCCTTCGACGCCGATAATCTGGTTGGGATACGCCCGCAGCACTTCGGCGGCCACCTGGTCCACCAGCCCGCCGGCCTGCGGCAGCAGCCGGGCGCTGCCCTGTTCGAAGATGGTGCCGGGCAACTCGATGCGGACCACGTCGCCGTCGGCGCGGACCATGACGCCGGGAATCGTGATCGCCGGCAATTGCTGGTCGAGGCTGCTGCGGGCCGTGATCGTGGCCCCCACGCGCCGCTTGGCCGAGGCTTCCAGCGTTTCGGCTTTGCGCGACGTGTCGTCGTAGTCCATCTTCAGCCGGGCCAGTTGGCTCGTGGCCCCGCCGAGCTGATCGCGCGTGGCGGCTAACTGGTCTTCGAGAATTTTGCCCTGCTGCCGTGATTGGGCCAGCATGCTTTCGAGCTCTTGGTTGTCGTGATCGAGCGTGGCGGCCCGACCTTGCAGCTCCTGGTTGCGCTGCGTGAGCACGGCCTGCTGGTCTTGCAACTGTGTCACCTGGCCTTGCAGCGCCAGGGAATTAGTCGCGCAGCCCCCCGCCGCGCAAAGGCTCAACAAGCAGAAGCCGGCCAAGGCCGCTCGCATGGGGGCGTCTCGACAACTAAAAGCCAGAAATGAAGACAGACAGGCGGGGGGAATGGTACCGACGGCAGGGCGGACGCGACAAGGCCAGTTAAGGCAATGATGAATGATGAATGCGGAATGATGAATGCAATACTGGCGCCGCTGCCGCAAGCGTCCTGCATTCATCCTTCATCATTCTGCATTCATCGTTTCCCATCGAGCCGTTTGATCCAATTCCGGTGCCAGCGCATCGGAGCATGCGGCTCCCAGCCCCAACGCTTCAGCAGCCGGTCGGAGATGCGGGCGTTGCTCACGTCGCAGACGATCGACAGCGTGCCTTTGAGCCGGGCGATCTCGTCGAGCACGGCCAAGGCGCCGCGAATGCTGGCCAGCGTCGTACCAGAATGCGAAACCGCGTACGGCACCGCCAGGAAGATCGGCTGCCGCCAGGGCTGGTTGTAAAACAGCAAGCAGCGGTCGCCCGGCCGCCGGGCATGAATCCAGCGGCCCAGCAGTTGCGATTGCCACCACGAAACCCGCTTGGCAAACGGCCGAAAGCGGATCGCCTGCAAGCGTCCGCCGGCCACTTCGATCACGCCATGCCGCCGCTGGCGAAGTATCCCGGCCGAGCCAGCCACGTCATGCACAGGTTTGAACAAGCACTGCATGCTGAAAGCATACGTCGCAATTCGCAGCCAGTGCGCGTGGCGAGCCGGGAGCGTCAGCGACCGGAGGACGCCAAAAAACTCCTGTCGCTGACGCTCCCGACTCGCCAAAAATCAATCTTAGCGTCGGCCGAATAGCAGGCGTTTGAGCATGCCCCACGCGAGCAGCATGACGAACATGCCGACCAGGCAGACGGCCACGAAGCCGGGCACGAGCCAGGGAACCGCGAATGTCTGCGACGTGCGGTCCCAGAGTCGCGGCCAACTGACGATCACGCCCAGCGCCGACAGGCAGAGAAACGGCCCGTAAGGCATTTCATGGCGGCGGTTGATCGCCAACTGGATCACGCCCATCGCAATGCCCAGAAACGGCGCAAAGAAAAACACCAGCAGCGCCGCCTGCCAGCCCAGAAAGACGCCGATCATGCCCAACAGCGTGACATCGCCAAAGCCCATCGCCTCGCGTCCCAGGGCCCACGCGCCGATCAGCCGCACGGCCCAGACCAGCGCCACTCCGCCGGCCAAACCGACCAAGGCCGACAGCATATTCTGCCAGTGCGCGCCGCCGATGGACCAGCAGCCGGCAATCGCCAGTCCGCCGCCGGCGGCCAGCACCGCGATCACCTTGCTATAGCGGGCTCGCGCGATGCCGGCCAGCAGCAGGCCGCAGGCCCGGCGCCATCCATGTCCGCTTCGCCAACGTCGCGGCAACAGCGCCAGGCACCAAAAAAAGTAACAGCCCAAACCATAGGCCAGCGAAGTCATCTCCGGGCGGCCGTTGAGCACCGGCGGCCACGCGTCGGGCGATGCCAGGTGCATCGGTATCAGTCGAAACGATTGCCAATCGACGTTCTCCGGCAGCGCCGCGGCCGGCACCAGCGTCATCCACAGCAAGCCCAGCAGCGTGCCGGGCACGGTGATTTCGTCGGGAATGGTCTGCTCGTCCAAATCGATGAACGTGGCGGCCAGCATGAAAATCGCCAGCAGGCAATGTCCGGCGACGATGGCATGCAAGTCCGGCAGCAGCGGCGCGATCATCGTGATGTGTTCGGGAATGGGTCGAAACACGACGCCCAGCTCGTCGATCTCCCACCAATAAAGCCCGGCCAGCAGGGCGCCGGAAACGACTTCGACCAACAGCGGCCGCAGCCAGAACTCGTAGCCCAGCAGCTTGCCTTTGCGCCGCAATCGCCACCAGCCCCACAGCGGCAGGCGGTCGAGCCAGCGGTCGTCCGAGTCCTTGGGATGCGATCGCGACCAGGGACTTGTCGGCCGCGGCTGATAACACAGCGAATAGACGGCCCAATTCACCAGTCCGCCCAAGACTGTGCCCAACAAGAACACGAGCAGCGTGCGAAAAGTGAGCGGGATTTCCAGCCAGGTGTTCATGACGCGGACCATCCCAGGCCGGCGAGCTGTTCCGCGATCGCGGCGGCAATTTCGTCGGGCGATCGGCCGGGCGTGTGAATCGTGAGCCCGGCGCATTGACGGTAAAGCGGCTCGCGCTCGGCCAGCAACCGTTCGATTTCGAGCCGGCCGCCGTGGGCCGTGAGGTTCGGCCGCCGCCCGGCCGTGGCGGCATCGGCCGATACGCGCTGGGCCAGCGTATCGATGTCGGCTTCGAGCCACACGACCATGCCTGCCTGCTCGAGCAGGCGGCGATTCGCGTCGCGCAGCACCACGCCGCCGCCGGTGGCCAGCACGAGCTTGGGCCGCTCGATAAATTCGGCCAGCAACTGGCTTTCCAGATCGCGAAAAGCCGCTTCGCCGGCGGTGGCGAACATGTCGGCAATCGAGCAACCGGCGCGGGTTTCCAGCTCGACGTCGGCATCGAGCCACTGCCAGCCCAACCGCTCGGCCAGCGCGCGGGCCACCGTCGTTTTGCCGGTTCCGCGATAGCCGATCAAGACGATGTTCTTGGCGATGGCGTTCACAGGTCGTCGCTCCGCAGGGTGCTGCGCATCAGCTCCAGCGGCGGCTCGAGGCCGGTGAACAGCCGGAACTGGAGTGCGGCCTGCCGTACGAACATTTCGACGCCTGTCACAGTCGTGCATCCGTGCCGCCGGGCTTCTTCGATCAGCATGGTGTGTTCGGGATTGTACACGGTATCGAATACGATCATGCCAGGCCGCAGGCGGCTGCCATCGTAGGGCGTGGCGGCCACGTGCGGCGACATGCCCAGCGGCGTGCAATTGACTAGCACGAAGACTTGCTCGTCGTGCCGCCGGTCCCAATCGACAACCTGTCCACCGAGGTCTGCGGCAAGCCGCTCGGCCCGGGCGTGCGTGCGGCTGCTGATCAAGACCTGGGCGCCGGCCTGGTGCAGGCCGTGCACAATGGCCTTGGCCGCGCCGCCGGCTCCCAGCACCAAAGCCCGCACGCCCGATAGCGGAGCCGTCCGGATGCGATCGCTGTCGAGCACGGCGACCAGGCTGTCGATCGCCGCGGCCTGGTCGGTGTTGTAGGCGTACACGCGGCCGTCGAGCCACACCAGCGTGTTGGCCGCGCCGATCTCGCGCACCGCCTGGTCCGCATCCGTAATCACGGAGAGCACCGCTTGCTTGTGCGGAATCGTGACGCTCAAACCACACAGTCCAAGTTCTTCGGCATCGTCAAGAAACACGGGCAGATCGTCTGGCGGCACGCGAAAGGGCACATACACCTTGTCCAGGCCTAAGGCGGCAAAGGCCGTGTTGTGTACCAGCGGGCTGCGGCTATGCCCGATGGGATCGCCGATCACGCCGTACAGCTCGGTTTGCGGTCCGATCTGGTCGTAGCGATACAGCTCGCTCATCTCGTTGAAAGTGAGCTGACCGGGCGCAAGCGGCTGACCGCTGGCCGCGCAGGCGTATGTGAAAGGGGCGCCCGCCCGGCCGGCCAGCAAGCGCGAGGGCGTGCCCAACTCGCCCATGCATAGGCCGACCGTCGGCAGCGACGCCGTGCGCACCAGGCGGAGCATGCGCGTGACGTCGTGCGTGCAATTGGCCCGGGCCGCGATTTTGACCAGATCGGCATCATGGGCCGCCAACCGGGCGTGCACGGCGGGCAGATCCTGCGGCGTGCCCGTGAAATCGTGCAGGCTGACGATGCGCCGCGCGCTGCCGACGCGCGGGATCGCGGCCGCCGCGTCCGCTTCCAGGTCGACGTACTCGGCCCCCGACTCCATCACGTCCACCAACAGCCGGCGGCGATAGTCTTCGTCCACTTGCTGTCGCCCGCCGTCCTCAGGCCGCCGAAACGTGAACACGGCCGGACCGGGGCGCTTGGCAAACAGTTCCTCCAGATCAATCGGCTGGTCGAGATAGTCGAGACGGAACTCGCACAACTGCGCACCTTCGGCCATTAGCCGGCGCTGTTCGCTGACCAGCTCGGGAATCGTCCGGCACCCGATCGTGACGCAGAGCATGGAGTGTTCGCTAAGTCCGCATGAATTGCCGGTCGAGTTCTTCGCGGGTAAAGACCAGGGCGGTGGGCCGGCCGTGCGGGCAATGGTGCGTATCCTGGGCCAAGTGCCGCAGTTCGACGAGCGCGGTCACTTCCTCGCTGCTCAGCCGGTCGCCCGCTTTGATCGCGGCTTTGCAGGCCACCGTGTGCAGCAGCTCGTCAAGCAGGTCACGGCGCTCGGGCGCGCGGCCGCCGGCGGCAAGCTGGTCGACCACCGCCCGCAAGACTTCGACCGGTTTGAGCCGGCCCAGCATGGCCGGGTAGCTATGGATGAGCACCGTGTCGCCGCCGAAAGGTTCGATCCGCAACCCCAGCCGGCCGAGCAGCTCGCGATGTTCGCTTACCAGGGCCGCCTCGGCCGCGCTCAAATCGACGGCATCTGGCACCAGCAGACTCTGGCTCTCGAGCGCGCCGGCCAGCACCTTACCGCGGATTTGTTCGTACAGAATCCGTTCGTGCAATGCGTGCTGGTCGATCACCAGTACGCCTTCTTCGCTTTCGGCGACCAGATAACGATCGTGGATTTGCAATGCCCGCACTGGCGAGGACGAATCGAACGCGCGCGCGGCCGCCAGGGCAGGGGACTGCTCGGGCGAAGCGGCGGATGCCGGTAGCGGGGGGCTCAAATTCGCAATCACGTCCAGGGCCTGGGCGGCCCGGGCGGGGAGCGCATTGAACTCCAGCCGCGATTGCCCGGCTGGGGCCAAAGCGACCGCTGCCGGCCGCGCGTCGGACGTCGCGGGCGCGGACCACGTGGCCATCTGCCCTTTGGCCCAATCCACCAACTCGCTTCGCAGCCGGTCGGCCACCTGCGGATCGTGAGCCCCGGCCGGCCCTTCAGCCACGTCAGCCCGAATGGCATGCGTGAGGTCCGTCGTCAGAAACTTCGTGCGCAGCGTGGCGAGCAGTTGGCTGTACAGCCGCCCGCCGTCCTGGAACCGCACTTCGAGCTTCGTCGGGTGTACGTTCACGTCGACCAGATCGGCCGGCATCGTGAAACGCAGAAACGAGATTGGGTAGCGGCCCGTCAGCAGCAGGCCGCGGTACGCCTCGCTCAAGGCATGCTGCAGCGAGCGGTCGCGGATGTGCCGGCCGTTGAGAAATAGATACTGCATCCGGTTGTGGGCTCGGCTCTGGCTCGGCCGAGCGACGTAGCCAGACAGCGTGATCGGCTCGTCGCGGCTTTCGATCCAGATCAGATCTTTGGCCAGGTCACGGCCCGCGAGCAGGGCGATGCGCTCGACCCAATCTTCGGCCGCCGGCAGGTCGTAGACCGGGCGGTCGTTGTGCCGTAGCGTGAAGTGCACTTCGGGATGTGCCAGCGCCAGCCGCGTAAAGGCCTCGCTCAAGTGTCCCATCTCGGTCTGCATCGAACGCAGGAACTTGCGGCGCACCGGCGTATTGAAGAACAGGTTGCGGACCTCGATGGCCGTTCCCGGCGGGCAGCCGCAAGGCTCGACGCCGCTGGACTCGCCGGCCACGACCTCTAAATGGGCGCCGGCCGGACTGTCGCCCGTGCGGCTGCGCAGTGAAAAACGGCTGACTTCGGCGATCGAGGCCAAAGCCTCGCCGCGAAACCCCAGCGTGCTGACGCGAAACAAATCGTCGGCCGACGAGAGCTTGCTGGTGGCGTGGCTGGCCACGGCCAGCGGCAGCTCGTCGGGCGGAATGCCCGAGCCGTTGTCCGTGACGCGTACCAGGTCGGTGCCCCCCTGTTCGACGGCCACGTCGATCCGCGTCGCGCCGGCGTCCAGCGAGTTCTCGACCAGCTCCTTGACGACGCTAGCCGGCCGCTCGATGACCTCGCCGGCCGCGATTTTGTTCACCACGCTGGTAGACAATTTGCGGATTGGCATTAGGAGACCGAGGGGGAAATGCGGAATGCAGAATGATGAATGCTGAATGACGAATGCATTCTTCCCCATTCATCATTCATCATTCCTACTTCATCATTGATCACAGGTTGTATTCCCGAATCTTGCGGTATAGCGTGCGTTCGCCGATGCCTAGTAGCCGGGCGGCTTCTTCGCGGTTGCCACCGGCGAAACGCAGGGTTTCGGCGATGAAGAGGCGCTCGATGTCTTCCAGCGGCTTGCCGAGCAGGCCGGCCAGCGTGCCGCCGGCCAGGTCCGGGGCGGCGTCGCCCGGATCGGCCAGTTCGCTGGGCAGATCGTCGACGTCCAGCACGCCGTCGAAGTCGACGACCACCATGCTTTCGATCACGTTGCGAAGCTGGCGCACGTTGCCCGGCCAGTCGTAGGCCATCAGCCGCCGCCGGGCGGCCGTGGACATGCTGCGAATGACCTTTTCGTGCCGCTTGGCAAACAAGCGGATGAAGTGCTCGATCAGCAGCGGAATGTCCTCGCTGCGTTCGACCAGCCGCGGCAGCACGACCGTGACGACCTTTAGCCGATGATACAGGTCGCTGCGGAACGTGCCGGCAACGATCTGTTGCTCCAGGTTGCGGTTGGTGGCCGACAGAATGCGGACGTTCACCTTGATCGACTCGTTGGAGCCGACGCGTGTGATCTCGCCGCTTTCCAGAACCCGCAGCAGCTTGATCTGCGTGGCCATGGGCATGTCGCCCACTTCGTCGAGAAACAGCGTGCCGCCGTGCGCGTATTCGAACTTGCCGACCCGATCGGTGCTGGCGTCGGTAAAGGCGCCACGCACGTGGCCGAACAGCTCGCTTTCCAGAATGTTCTCGCTGAGCGCGGCGCAGTTCAGCGCGACGAAGGGCTTGTTCTTGCGTGGACTGTTCTGATGAATGGCCTGGGCCACCAGTTCCTTGCCGGTGCCCGTCTCCCCCTGGATCAGCACGCTGGCGTTAGTGGGCGCGATCCGCTTGAGCAGGCTGATGACCTCGTTCATCTTGGGGCTCGAGCCGATCACCCCTTCGAAGCCGAAGCGTTCGTCCAGCCGGCGATTCAGCTCGGCATTGGCCCGGCGCAGGCCCTGGCTGGCGGCCGCCCGCTCGACCACGGCACGCAATTGGGCCAGATCAAGCGGCTTGAGCAGGTAGTTGAAGGCCCCCTGCTGCATGGCACTCACGGCCGACGGGATCGAGCCGTGGCCGGTGACCAGGATCACCTCGGCGTCGGGCAGATCGTCCTTGGCTTTATTCAGCAGTGCAATGCCGTCCAGGTCGTTCATTACCAGGTCGGTAATGATGATGTCGAACGGCTCGTGCTCGATCCGCTCGCCGCCGGCGGTGCCCGAGGTAGCCACTTCGCAGCGGTATCCGACCCGCTCCAAGCTTTCGGCCACGGCCTGGGCGTGGGCTTCGTCATTATCGACGATCAGAATGCGCACCGGCGGCGCCACGGTTTCGGCCGGCTCGGAAGTCTTGGCGGAGCGCATGCGGTCGATAATACAAAATCAGCCGCAAAGCCGAAAGCGGCGGGCAAGCGCGATCATCGCCAGCTTTTGCCGCTTAATGGACTGTAAAGCCAAAGGAATGCCGCCACCCAGGCTGCCGCGAGGAAAACTACCACCACCAGGAGCGAACGCTTGCCGAACCAGAACCGGCCATAGGCGACGCCCAGGCCCCCGCCGAGAATCGCCAGCAGCAAGGCCATGCTCAGAACGAAAACGACGTTCCGCCAAAGTTCGGTGCCGATCCTCTGTTCATGGAGCTCACGATTAATTAACAGCAGCACGAAGGAAAGCGCGCAACAGACCGCTGCCGCACCGATACGGAACTGCGGCGATGGCTCGGTCATGGTTGCATCCTCCGACGGGTCTCATTTGCAGCGAAGTTTAGGATCGTAGCCTACTGCCAGCGATTCAAGCCTCATCGGGCAGTCGCACAGATCGAACAGGAGATGCCCTCACCTCCGCGCTTCGCTATCCCGGCAAAACCGTGGTTGCCGCCGTTTCCGCTGCAATCCGCGGCGGGGTGGGCAGCGCGATGGTGAATTGGGTGCCGCGGCCGACTTCGCTTTGGACGAGGATCTGGCCACCGTGGGCTTCGATGATCTTGCGCGTGGTGGGCAGGCCGAGGCCGGAGCCGCCGCGTTTGGTGGAGTAAAACGTCTCGAAGATGTGCGACAGGGTCTTATCGTCCATGCCGCAACCGGTGTCGATCAGATGCAGCGCGACGCCGCGCGGCGTGACCTCGGTCGAGACGACCAATTGCCCTCCGCCGGGCATTGCCTGCTGGGCGTTGATCACCAGATTCAGCAAGGCTCCCTGGAACGACTCGCGATCCAACAGCACGCTAGGCAAGTCCGACTGCAAAAAGTCGATGACCTCGATGTGCGACTCGGCCGCCTTGGGCTTGAAGAAGTCGATCACCCGGCGAACCTGCTCGTTCAGATCGCTAGGCTCGAGGCTGATGCGCCGCACCTTGGCGAAATTGAGAAAATCGTCGAGCAGCGTTTGCAGCCGATCGCATTCGCGCTGCACGACCAGGATCTTTTGCAGTGCCCGGCGATCGCGCGGATGGTCGGGATCGATGCTAAAGTCCTCGGCCAGCAGCTCCATGTTCAGCCGGATGGTCGAGAGCGGATTCTTGATCTCGTGGGCCAGCCCGCCGGCCAGCCGGGCGATTTCGGTGTACTGGTCGACGAGCCGCTGATTCTCGTTGCTGCCGGACGAGGCCTGGGGCTGTGTCATGCGGACACCGTTCGAGGGAGCGAAACGAGCATGCCCACGCCGCGGTGGCGTGGGCATGCACCCAGATCAATCGATTCCACGCGGCCAGCGCCGGCGGACGACTTACTTGTTGACAACCGGCTCGGTCTGGCCCAGCTCGCGGATGGCCTGCTTGCGGCTGAGCTTGACGCGGTCCTGGTCGTCGATGGCGATGACCTTGACCTGCATCTCGTCGCCCACCTTGCAGACGTCGGCCACGCTGTTGACGTAGCCCTCGGACAGCTCGCTGATGTGGCACAGGCCGTCTTTGCCGGGCAGGATTTCGATGAAGGCACCAAAATCCTTGACGCTGGTCACGCGGCCGTCGTAAATCTTGCCGACCTTGACGCTCTCGGTCAGAGCCTCGATCCGCCGCATGGCCGCCTGGGCGCCTTCGGCGTCGTGGCTGGCCACGGTGACCGTGCCGTCGTCGTCCACTTCGATCACCGCACCGGTCGCTTCCTGGATGCCGCGGATGGTCTTGCCGCCCGGGCCGATCAGCAGGCCGATCTTCTCGGGATTGATGTGCGTACGCAGCAATCGCGGGGCCCAAGCCGAAATCTCGTCGTTGGGACGCGGCATCGTGGTGAGCATGGTTCGCAAAATCTGAATCCGCGCTTCGCGCGACTGATCGAACGTGGCGGCCACGATCTGCGGCGTGATGCCGCGAATCTTCAGGTCGAGCTGGATGCCGGTGATGCCGTTTTGCGTGCCGGCAATCTTGAAATCCATGTCGCCGAAGTGGTCTTCATCGCCGATGATATCGGTGAGCAGCACCCACTTTTCGTCGCTCTCCTTGACCAGGCCCACGGAGATGCCGGCCACGGGATTGCTGATCGGCACGCCGGCCGACATCAGCCCCAGCGTCGCACCGCAGACGCTGGCCATCGAGCTGGAGCCGTTGGATTCGAGAATGTCGGAGATCACGCGGATCGTGTAGGGGAACTGCTCGGGATCCGGCAGCACGGGCTTGACGCTCCGCTCGGCCAAGGCCCCGTGGCCGATTTCGCGGCGGCCGGGTCCGCGGATGGGCCGCACTTCGCCCACCGAGAACGACGGGAAGTAATAGTCGAGCATGAACTTCTTCGAGTACTCGTCGATCAGGCCGTCGACGCGCTGCTCGTCGCGATTGGTGCCCAAGGTGACGGTGATCATCGCCTGGGTTTCGCCACGCTGGAAGATCGCCGACCCGTGCACGCGGGGCAACACGTCCACTTCGCACTCGATGTTACGCAACTCGCTCGAGCGGCGGCCGTCGGCCCGGGTGCCGGCCAGAATGAGATCGCGGACGATCCGCGCTTCGAGCTCGTGCCAGGCATGGGAGAACTGGCCGGGGTCGACCGCTGGGTTGGCCGGATCGGGAATCAACTCGGACTGGGCGCGCGCCTTGAGCTGGCTGACGGCATCGGCCCGGGCGTGCTTGCCCGAGGTTTGCTTGGCCTGGCGGAAGGCGTCGTAGTACTTGCTCTTGACCAGTTCGTAGGTGGCATCCGGCGGCGGGACTTCGTACTGCCGCTTCTGCACGTTCACCTTGGCAAACAACTCGTCTTGCAGGTCGCACAGCTCGCGAATGTATTTCTGACACTCTTCGATCGCCTCGAGCATGCGGGCCTCGGGCATTTCGCGGGCGAAGCCCTCGATCATCAGCACCGATTCGCGGTTGCCAGCGACGATCAGGTCCAAGTCGCTCTCTTCCAACTCGTCCTGAGTGGGAAAGGGGACGAACTTGCCGTCGATGTGCCCCAAACGCACAGCGCCGATGGGGCCGAGAAAAGGCAGGTGGGAGACGCCCAGGGCGATGCTGGCGCCGTTCATGGCCAACACGTCGCCGTCGTTCTGGCGATCACTGGACATGACGAATGTTTGGATCTGCACTTCGTCATGGAACCAGTCGGGAAACAGCGGCCGGATGGGCCGATCGATCAGCCGGGCCGTGAGCGTTTCCTTGGTCGTCGGCCGGCCTTCGCGCTTCAGGAAGCCGCCGGGGAATTTGCCGGCTGCGGCCGAGCGCTCGCGATAGTCGCAGGTGAGCGGAAAGAAATCGATTCCCGGCCGGGCAGGGCCCGTGGCCGCCGCCGCCAGCACGACGGTTTCGCCGTACCGCACCAGGCAACTGCCTGCCGCCTGCTTGGCGAGGTAACCGGTTTCGATGGAAAGTACACTGGCTCCGATTTGGCGTTCAACACGAATTTTCAAGGTTTTGTCCCACCTTTGTGCTCGTCCCAGACGGCAAAGGAAAAACCATTGCAAGAGAGCGGATACCCGACGGCGACGAACCCAATGCGGTCGTCAACCGTGCCAGCCGGAGTCGCCGTACTCGACCGCTCGCAGAGCCCAGTGCTTGCTGCGGAGAATACAGTTTGCTGCCGCCATCAACAGGCGCTGTTGCCATCGCCCGGAGGCGATTGTGCGCCGGCCGTGCACACGAGAGCTTACTTACGGATATCCAGACGACGAATGATGTCCAGATAGCGCTGCGGGCCGACCCGCTTTAGATAGTCGAGCAAGCGGCGGCGACGACTAACCATAGCCAACAGACCGCGCCGGCTGGCGAAGTCCTTGGTGTGCGTCCGCAAGTGCTCGGTCAATTCGCCGATCCTGGTAGTCAGGATAGCGATTTGAATCTCGGGCGAGCCGGTGTCCTGGTCGCCACGGCGAAAATCCCCGATCAACGACTGTTTTCGCTCTTTCGTGATAGCCATCAGCGACCGTAATCCCTCGGTGTTGATCGGCGACAGACTCCAGTTTATCGACTGGGGCACCGATCCAGTTTTTCGACTTTCCCTAGGACCTGTTTTTCCCTACTAGAATGTTCACAACAAGTTAAGCCGCTCAATTTAGCAGTCGCCCGCCATTTTTCAACCGCAAGTGCAAAGTTTTTTGGCCCCTACGCCGGCCGGGTGCGGGGCGGGACTTTTTTCACGACTTCCCAGGCCAGGCCCAGCTTTTCCATCGCCCAGATGGCCCAGTACGTAACGTCGATTTCCCACCACTTGTGGCCGTGCCTGGCCATCCGCTGGTAAGCATGGTGATTGTTGTGCCAGCCTTCGCCGAAGGCCAGCAGACCGACCCACCACAGGTTGCGGCTGTCGTCGCTGGTTTCGTAATTGCGATAGCCCCAGATGTGGGTGGCCGAATTCACGAACCAGGTCACGTGCAGCACGTAAATCAGCCGCACGAACATGCCCCAGACCAGAAACGACATGCCGGTGTGGAAATCCCAGCCGCACCAGCCGACCGTCATTAGCAGGCCGCCCAGGATGACGTGGCTGGGCAGGAACATGGCGTGCAAGACCCGCATCACGGGGTCCTTGACCAGGTCCGGAGCGTAGCGGGCCACGAGTTGATCATAGTGCCGGCGGCCGTAGGCGGGCATGAACCACAACATGTGGCTCCACAAGCCGCCGTCGCGCGGCGAATGCGGATCGCCCTCTTTGTCGCTGAAGGCGTGGTGCTTGCGATGGCTCGCCACCCAGGTCAATGCCGACCCCTCGCCCGACAGCCCGCCGATCAAGGCCAGCAGCCAGCGCACCGGCTTGTAGGTGGTAAAGCTGCCGTGCGTCAATTGCCGGTGATAACCCAGGCAAACGCCGATGCTGCCGGTAAACCAGCACAGAAACAGGCACAGGCCCAGCGCCTTCCAAGTGAAGAAAAATGGTGCCGCCAAAGCGCCCGCGTGTACCACGAGAATCCAAACGAAGACCGGCCAATCGAGCCCCAAGCACCAGGGATTTGCCTTCTTCGGCTGGCCTTCGGCCGGATTGGCGGCTACTGGGTGCGCCGAGTGGAGAGTCGTTGTTTCCGGCTGCGGAGCGACCGTCCAATTGATATCGGCGGCCGGCGAATGGGAGGCGGGCTGATCAATGACGGGCGAATCAAGTTCCAGGTGCGGCGACACGTATGGCCTCTCGGAGGTAGGTTGTTGAGGTTTTTTCAGGTCCACAACCGGACGTCCTCAACACGACATACGCTGATCACAGCTTGGATGTCACTGCTTGGACGCCACGGCCCCGTCCGGACCGTCAGCGAATATTAAAGAACGTCGGCCATGCCGTTGTCACGGCCCCGTCGTGGTCGTGTAAAAGATTGGTAAAATCGCAAAGCCCGCGGGCTAAAGATGCCGATTAGCCCATCCCGCAGCTATACGGTCAGGCGCAACGCCGGGGGGATTGTTACTGCCCTGGCCGAAAACAGTCGATCGCCAGCCTGCGCCGGCTGCTGGTGATGGTTACAGCGCCCGAATTGCTGGTTTGCAACACGCGAATCCCGTCGGGCAGATACGCTTGCCGCACCTCGCCATTGTCGTCTTTGGCCGAGCCGCTGACGACCACGCATTGCGGACGCGCCCAACGGGCCAGCGCCAGGGGACTGCTGCGCGGGCTGCCATGATGCGGCGCCAAGAGCACGTCGACCGCCACGGGCGGCTGCTC
>DATATB010000123.1:0-2646 GCA_036268995.1 Pirellulales bacterium
GAGGATTCCGCTCGGCAAGCAGGGCCTTGATCCGCGCTTCGAGGCTGTCGATGCCCGGCGGCGCCTGGGTCGCCAGACCGGCCGGCTTCAGCACCGCCAGGCAGGGCCCCGATTCGTACAACACGTGAACGGCGAGTTCGGGCATGACTTGCGGTCAGGCGGCTTGCTTGGCTTGGTTCCCTCTCCCTTTGGCTGCACTTTCTGAGGTTTTGGGAGCGGATTCGGCTTGGCTAATTTTTGGAATTCAAAAAAAATGGCTCTCCAGCCACGACATCGTTTTTGCGAGCGCATCGTGAACCGGAGAGCCAAGGATGGCGAAACAATTTTACGGTCGAGCGTTTCGGCGCACTCCCGAGGACTGGTCGGAATGGGTCGAGTGGTTGCAAGCCGGGCTGCACAGCGATACCCGCTGGCGTTTGCCGTTGGTGCTGGTCGGCATGCTGCTGGGCCGCGGGCGGCGCACCGTCACCAGTTGGCTGCGCGCGGCCGGTTTGCAGGCCGATTACCAGGACTATTATTACTTCATTTCCAGCCTCGGCCGCAAGAGCGGCGACCTGGCGACATTGTTGTTGCGGTTGCTCGCTCAGCGACTGCCGCTGGGCGAACGAATCATTTTGGCGATCGACGATACGCCAACGCGGCGGTATGGTCCGCAGGTCGAGGGCGCCGGCTTGCACCACAATCCCACGTCGGGTCCCGACGATCACAAATTCGTCTACGGACACATCTGGGTCACGCTGGCGTTGGTGCTGCGACATCCGCTGTGGCATGGCATCGGCTTTCCGCTTTGCGCGCGGTTGTACGTCAAAGCCAAGGACGTGCCGAAGCTGGGCCTGCTGCGTGGCGGCTGGGAATTCAAAACCAAACTGCAATTGGCCGTCGAGTTGTACGAATGGTCCCGGAAAATCCTGGCGCCGCTGGGGAAACCGCTGTGGTTCGTGTTCGACGGCGCGTACGCGTATCGCCCGTTGCTGAAGCGGATTCTGGCGCCGGGCGTAACGGTTGTCAGCCGCCTGCGCAAAGACGCCGCGCTGCGCACGCTGCCGCCGCGGCGAAAGCCCGGACAGCGTGGCGGCAAACGGATCTACGGCCGGCAAGCCATCAGCCTGGCGAAGCGTGCGGCACACCGGCAAGGATGGCAAACGATCGAGGCCGTGCTGTACGGAGGCAAGCTGACGACCAAAACCTACAAGACGTTTTTGGCGACCTATGCGGTGGTCGGCGGCGTGATCCGCGTGGTCTTGGTTCGAGAAGACAACGGTTGGCAGGCCTTCTTCTGCACCGATCCCGATGCCAGCGTGCGCGACATCTTGGAATGCTTCGCAGACCGCTCGGTGATCGAACAGATTTTTCACGATCTCAAGGAAGTCTGGGGGGCCGGACAGCAGCAAGTGCGCAACGTGTGGAGCAACATCGGCTGCTTTCACTTGAATCTGTGGATGCATGCGTTGGTCGAACTTTGGGCCTGGCATCGTGCGGCCGACGCGATTCGCGACCGCAGCCGTTCGCCGTGGGACGACGCCGAGCGACGCCCGTCGCATGCGGACCGACGCAACGCACTGCGGCGAACCGTGTTGCAAAACGAATTCCACGCCGTTGAGGTCCGTCACCAGATACCTAAACAATTAAAAACCGTGCTTGAAGCCCTCGTCCTGCTCGCCGCCTGATCTGAAGACCTCAGAAAGTGCAGCCAAAGGGAGAGGGTTTGAGCAGAACGAAGCCCGACTAGAAAATCTCCACGTCGAGCGTCCGCTTCTTGTTGCCGTCTTCGGGAAAAATGTCCCAGAGATTGTCGGCGGCGTTGATGCCGACCTCCACCGTGCCGCTGAAGTTCAAGTCTTTCTGCACCATCTCGCCGCCGGTCCCCCGGTCGTAGCGGATGAAGATCGGGTAGAGGCTGGCGAGGTTCTTCGTGCGGCCGCCGCGGACCACCAGCGGCTCCTTGTTGACGACGAAGTGGAAGTCGCGCGGGTTGCGGGTGTTGTCGATCGTGATGTCGTAACGCTGCTTGTACAGCTCCCAGCCGGTCTCCGTCGGGGTGAACGTGTAGGTTCCGTCAGCCAAGCGATACTGCGAGGCCCCGACGGCGCCGCCGCGGTCGAATTCGATCACCCAGTTGGCCGCCGGCAGCCGCTGCGACATGCCCGGCTTCATCTGATAAACCTCGCCGTTGAGCTGATAGCTGACGTTGGCGCCCGACACCTTCGGATTGATGAGCATCACGCCGCTGCGCACCGGCGAGCCTTCGGAGTTGCGCACCGGATCGTCGGAGATCACGGGCAGATCGAGAGCTTCGGCCGCATTCCCCTTCGAGATCGAGACGCCGCCGCGGCCGCGCGAGCCGACCATCACCGTATCGGCGGCCAGCACGACGGCCGTTCCGACCGACAGATTCGGGTTGCGGATGATCGTCACTTTGCCCGTGGGCAGCTTGCCGATCGCGCCGGAGTCGGGGGCCGCGGCCGCGAGGATCTTCTGGATTTCAATCCAGGTGTCCAAGGGCGCCAAGGCCTGCGTCAAGTCGGCGGCCCGCGGATCGGACGGAGCCAGTTTGTCGAGCGCATCCTTCAATTCATCGATTTCCTCGCTCGAAACCTGCCCATCTTCGGCACGTTGCTCCAGGGCCAAGAAGGCCCGCTTGACGGC
>DATATB010000124.1:0-19348 GCA_036268995.1 Pirellulales bacterium
CTTGCGGCTGGAGTGCTTGGACCGCGAATTCCGAAGCCTTGATAAACACGACAAGATTCCACGAAGAATTAAACAACTATTTCAATCCCTCGCACTACTTGCCGCATGACCCGCCGCCAAACGTCGGAAAGTGCAGCCAAAGGGAGAAGGTGGCCAAAGGCCGGATGAGGGTCTTCCGGCTGTAGCAGCGAACCCTCATCCGTCGGCTGCGCCGCCACCTTCTCCCAAAGGGAGAAGGGTATGCTTCGCTGCGCTCGCCGCCCCCACGGACCGCAGTCCCTGGGCTTGGAGTCGCGCGTGTGTTGCGCGACTTCTAGCGCTCGGCGCGGTCGATTTTGATGCTGAGTTCTTTGAGCTGGCGAGTTTCGACGGTGCCGGGGGCTTCGGTCATCAGGTCGGCGGCTTTTTGCGTCTTGGGGAAGGCGATGCAATCGCGAATGTTGTCCAGGCCGCCGAAGAGCATGACCCAGCGGTCGATGCCCAGCGCAATGCCCCCGTGCGGCGGAGCGCCGAATTGCAAGGCGTCTAGGAGAAACCCAAAACGCTCGCGGGCGTGTTCGCGGTCGATGCCCAATAGGTCAAACACCTGCTGCTGTGTCTGCTGATCGTGAATGCGGATCGTGCCGCCGCCGGCCTCCGAGCCGTTGATCACCAGGTCGTAGGCCTGGGCGCGGCACTTGCCCGGATCGCTGGCGAGCAGCTCCAGATCCTGCGGCCGCGGCGCGGTGAAGGGATGGTGCATCGAGGCCCAGCACTTTTCCTCTTCGTCGTACGCGAACATGGGAAACTCGACGATCCAGGAGCAATGCACGCGGCCCGGCTCGTACAGCCGCAACTCTTCGCCGAAGCGTTTGCGCAGGGCGTACAGGGCCTTGCAGGTGACTTCGAACTTGTCGGCCACGAACAGCAGCAGGTCGCCGGGCTGGCCGCGCATCCGCTCGCGAATCGTGCCCAACAGCTCAGGCGTAAAATTCTTGGCGATCGGCGAGGCCAGCGTGCCGTCGGCCTCGACTTTGAACCAGGCCAGGCCCTTGGCCCCGAAATCGTGGATGACCAGCTCGGTAAGCTCGTCGATGCCTTTGCGCGAATACTTGGCAGCGGCCGCTTTGGCATTGATGCCGCGCACGCGTCCGCCGCCGTCGGCCACGCCGCGAAAGACGCGAAAATCCGTCTGGCCGGCCAGATCGGTGAGGTCGATCAGCTCCATGTCGAAGCGCAGGTCGGGCGCGTCGTGGCCGTAGCGCTCCATCGCCTCGTCGTAGGTCATGCGCGGCAACGGCAGCTTGATGTCCAGACCCAGGATCTCTTTCGCCTCGCGAGCCACCAGGCCGTCGATCATCGCGATCACGTCTTCGCTGTCGACGAATGACATTTCCATGTCGAGCTGCGTGAACTCGGGCTGGCGATCGGCGCGGAGGTCTTCGTCGCGGAAGCAACGGGCGACCTGCACGTAGCGGTCGTAGCCGGCGATCATCAGAATCTGCTTATAAAGCTGCGGCGACTGGGGCAGCGCGTAGAAATGGCCCGGGTGTACGCGGCTGGGCACGAGGTAATCGCGTGCGCCCTCGGGCGTGCTGCGGCCGAGCATGGGCGTTTCGATTTCGAAAAAGCCGTGCTCGTCGAAATAATCGCGCATCACCTTGATCATGCGATGCCGCAGCTCGAGCGTGCGCTGCATCTCGCTGCGCCGCAGATCGATGTAGCGGTACTTGAGCCGCAGGTCTTCGCCGGGCAGGTCTTTCATGCCGGGCTGAAACGGTGGCGTGGCGCTCTTGTTCAAGACGTCGAGCCGGCTGGCCCGCAGCTCGATCTCGCCGGTGCTGAGCTTGGGATTGACGGTCCCCTCGGGCCGATGGGCCACGTTGCCGGTCACGGCAATGACGAACTCGCTGCGCAGCGAGCGGGCCAGTTCCTGGATCTCGGCCCCGCTGTCGGGATCGAAGGCAATCTGCGTCTTGCCGTAGCGATCGCGCAGATCGACGAACAGAATGCCTTTGTGATCGCGGTAGCTGTCCACCCAGCCACAAAGCGTGGCTTCGCGGCCCACGTGCTCGGCCCGCAATTGGCCGCAAGTATGCGTTCGGATCAATTCATTTCCTTTAGAGGCTGGTGCCGCGTGCCGCAGGTTTCTCTGGCCGGCAAAGAACGTGGCATTGTAGACGGCCGGGCGGCAGCGTTAAAGGCCACCGGCCTGGGCGGCAATCTCGCGGGCGATATTCGCTGGATCGAAATCGGCGTCCGATTCGCCCAGCCGAATCCAGCGGCATTCGCTCAGGCTGCGGAACCAGGTCATCTGCCGCTTGGCAAATTGTCGGGTCCGCAATTTTACGAGCTCGATGGTTTCGTCCAGCGGCCGCTGGACGGCGAGATGCTCGAGCACTTCGCGGTATCCAACCGCCTGGCCGGCCGTGCGGCCCAAGTGGCGACCTTCGGCCAAGAGCGCTTCGACCTCGGCCACCAGGCCGGCGGCAAACATTTGCTCGACCCGGCGATCGATCCGGTCATTCAGTAGTTCCTTGGGCCAGTCGAGCACAAACACGCGACAATCCTCGGCCGGTCGAGCGCGATCGAATTGCTGCTGCCAGTCGCTGATCGGCCGGCCGGTCTTTTCAAAAACTTCGAGCGCCCGGATCAGCCGCCGCTGGTCGCGCGGGTGCAGCCGGTCGGCGGCCTGCGGATCGACGCGGCTCAGTTGTTTGTGTAGCCAGCCGGGGTCATGCTCCGCGGCCTCGTCAAGCAATCGCTGCCGCAGCCGCCAATCGGCAGGCGGGCCTTGGAAAATACCGCGCAGCAGGCCCTTTAAATACAAGGGCGTGCCGCCGACGAAAATCGGCGTGCGGCCGCGCGAGGCAATCGCTTCGACGGCCGAATGCGCAGCGGCCAGGTATTGGGCCACGCTGAACTCGTCCTCCGGCTCGATCAAGTCAACCAGATGATGGGGCGCGGCCTGGCGCTCGTGCGGCGTGGGCTTGGCCGTACCCAGATCGAGACGGCGATAAACGGCCATCGAGTCGAGCGACAGGATTTCGCCGCCCAGCAGTCGAGCTAGGTCGATGCCCGCCTGCGTTTTGCCTGCCGCAGTGGGACCGGTCAGATAGCAGCAGTTGGTGGGCAGTGGGTCGGACATGGTCAGTTGTCAGTTGTCAGTTGTCAGTCGTGCCACGGACCACGGACCACGGACAGTCGATAGTGTTGCCGGGGGTGGCCAGGGCAATTAGACTGGCTTTTTCGCTATTTTGCATCCGCTTGCCGGGAGTCGCCGTGCCGCTAGAGACAGATATTCTGCCGCGCCTGATGGCGACCATTGAAGGGCGCAAGGCCAGCATGCCCGAGGGATCGTACACGACGAAGCTGTTTGCCGGCGGCGTGGAAAAAATCGGGGCCAAAGTCACGGAGGAGGCCGGCGAAGTGGTGGCGGCGGCCGCCGAGCCGGGCGAGGAGGGACGCCAGCACCTGGTATACGAAGCGGCCGATCTGGTGTATCACCTGTTTGTCATGCTCGTGCACCGCGGCATCAGCCTGCCGGACGTGGAGAACGAACTGGCCCGGCGTTTCGCCATGTCGGGCCTGGAGGAAAAGGCCGCCCGCCCGCCGAAACCCGGCGGGGCGTAATCGTCCACGCATGCCCACGCGGCGTCCTTCTCCTTCCATTCATCATTCATCATTCCTACTTCCGCATTTCCCATGAACAGTCTCCGCATCGGCGTCCCTAGCAAAGGCCGCCTGGCCGAAATCGCCAGCGACTTATTAAAAGAGGCGGGTTTGAGCTTTCGCCGGCAGGACCGCAGCTTGTTTGCCCGCTGCCGCGAAATGCCGATCGACGTCACTTTCCTCCGCACCGAGGATATTCCGGTGCTGTGTGCCGAAGGGGCCATCGACATGGGCATCACCGGCAGCGACCTGGTAGCCGAGCACGCGGCCGACGTGATCAATCGGCTGGCGCTGGGCGTGGGCCAGTGCCGGCTGGCGATTTGCGTGCCCGACGACGGGCCTGTGCAACAGCCCAGCCAGCTCGATGGCTGCCGCATCGCCACGAGTTTTCCGCACTCGACGGAGACTTATCTCAAGCAGCACGGCGCGACGGTGCACCTGGTTCAGCTTTCGGGCTCGGTCGAGGTGATGATCGCCTTGGGCGTGGCCGACGCGATTGTCGACCTCGTGGAAACCGGCAGCACGCTGGCCGCCAACCGGCTGCGGATTCTTGACGAGATCGGCCAATATGAAACGATTCTGATCCAGAACCGCAAGCAACGACAGCCGGAGGTGGCCGATCGCGTCGTGCGGCGGCTCGAGGGCGTGGTGATCGCCCGCAGCTATTCGCTGCTGGAGTACAACGTGCCGCGCAGCAAGCTGCCCGAGGCGGAAAAGATCACGCCCGGGTTTAATTCCCCCACGGTCAGCGCGCTGGAAGATCCCGGCTGGTGCGCGGTGCGAGTGATGGTCCGCCGCAGCGAAGTCATTGCGATCATGGAGCAGCTCGAAAGCCTGGGCGCCAGCGCGATTTTGCAAACGCAGATCGTCAATTGCCGGCTGTAGCCGCGGCGGTTTTCGCCGGCTGGCCTTTGAAGAGCATGCTGGCCAGCCCGGCGAACAGGGCAATCAGCAGCACATTGCGGGCGATGAGCAATCCCGCGGGCAGCCAATCCATCTTCGGAATCAAGGCGTGCTCGATGGGGAAGACGTGCCCAAACAGCGGGAGCTGCGGAAAAAAGAGCACGGGGAACACGGCGGTGGTCAGCGCGGCAATCAGCAGCAGGCCGCCACACAGTAGCAGAAATCGGCCGCGTGAGAGCCGCTCGGCTCCCAACAGCAGCGCCGCCGGCAGACCCCAGAGCAGGTACTGCACCGACAGGACTTTGGCCGCCAGCACGAGCCCCAGCAATGTCAGCAGGCTCCAGCGATAGGCATCGCCGCGCGTAAAGGGACGCGTAGGCCAGCACGCGCGGATCAGGCCCACGATCAGGATCAGCGCCATCGCGACGGTGGAAAGGGCCAGCAGCTCGACGTCGAACCGGCTGGCGACGTTCCAGCTTCCGTAGCTGTTCACCGCGCGCACTTCGAGCCCCAAGGGGCGTAAGGCGAGCACGAGCGAGCCCCAGAGCGATTCGATTTCGAGGCCGCGAGCTTTGTGATACTGGAACATGCTCCAGAGCTTCGGCCCGGCGGCATGGTAGTAATATGCAAACGGACCGACAGCCGTCGCCGCAAACGCCAGCAAGCCGCCGGCGAGCCGCAGTATGTCTTTGAACGTGCGCATGGCCCGGACGTCGGCAATGATCACCAGCGGCACAATCGCCGCCGGAATCAACTTGTAGCTGCAACCCAAGCCGAGCGCGAGGTAGGCCAGCGTTTGCCAGAACGCGGGACAGCGCGACGAACCGCTGCGAGAGCCGGCAGGCAAATGGGAGGGCGAGGCTCCCGCCGAGCTGACTCGCGCCTGGCTGTCCGCAATATCACGGCTCGGCAGGAGCCTCGCCCTCCCAGAATCCGCACTGCCATCCGGATCGAGCCGCAACCAGGACCAGGCCCAGACAAGCAACAGGCAGAGCACGCCGATATCGAGCCGGTCGAGCAATACGGGCGCTAGGATCGTCGTGAGTAGCACGTAGGTCCAAGCGGCCGGGGCCAGCAGCTCGCGCCGCCGGCGGGCGACAATCGCCAGCAAAAGCACGAAGGCCAGCACGTCGAAGCCGAGCATCTCCCAGCGAAACGTGCTGCCGTAGTCGGGCACGAACTTGACCCACAGCCCGCTGCCGAGCAGGCCGCGTGGCAATCGCGCCGGCGCGAGCCAGCGCGGCAAGGCCAGGCACCAATATGCCGCGGGCGGATATTCGAGCGTAAAGTCGCGATACGGAACCAACCCCAGGTCCACGCCGCTGGCGGCCCGCTGAAAGTAGGTTTGATAGTCGCTAAACAGCGGAGCAAAGGCCGCCAGCAAACAAGCCCGGCTGGCGACGTAGGCCACGACGGCAGCCAGCGTCATCCAGCCAAACGGAAACCTGCTGCGAGCGCGCGGCTTCACCGGCTGATTGGCGGGCAGGGCCGTAGCCATGCGATGGTTCCGCATGATTGCTGGGGCGGGCGACTATTTGGAAGACTTTAACGGAATTTCCAGCTCGACGTCGACATTGGCACGCAGGCGCTCGTCTGGATTGCTGACGCGCACCAGCACCGGCACCAGTGCTGTTTGGGGATCCGCCGCTGGCCCGATAAAGGCAACATGGCCCGACAGGCGCTCGCCAGTCCGGCCGGGCAGGATAATCGGCACGGGCTGCTCGCGATCGATCAAGTCGGCTTGTTCGGCTGTCACGGCCGCCCGAACGTCGAGTTCGCGCACGTCGACGATTTCGCCCCAGGCCGCGAAACCCGGGCGCGTGACCGTGCCGGGCATGACTTTCAGCCATGCCACGACGCCATCGATGGGCGCATGCAGGGTGTAATGTTCCAGTTCAGCCTGGAACGACTCCAACTCGGCTTGGGCGCTGGCAATCTGGGCTTCGAGCTGCGCGATTTCCTGCGGAATGGGCTGCTTCAACAGATATTCGAGATACGCCGCGGCGGCCCGTTCGTCGGCATCGGCATTGAGCGACTCGGTGCGGGCCGTTAATTCCTGCCCCGGCGCGATGGCCTCCTTTTGGAGCAGCGCGGTAATCCGTGAGAGATGCTCGCGAGCGCCTTTGGCCGTGGCCCGTGCGGCTTCCAATTCGGCGCGGGCCTTGTCCCGCTCTTGCTCGCGTGGCACGGCTTTGAGCCGAGCCAGGCTGGCTTGCAATTGCACAACTTCGGCCTGGTGGGCCCGCACCTCGGCTTCCGGCTCGTCGCGATCGAGTTCCACGATCACCTGCCCTTCTCGAACTCGATCACCGGGCGCGATCATCACCTTGATGACCGGATGGATTTGCATCGTGGCGATGGATGCGATGTGTCCGGGCGCCGGCTCGGTCTTGCCCGCGAGCCGCAGCCGCCCATTGGCTTCGACGGCGGCGGGGGCCTGCTTGCCGGTGCCGGCTTGGGCGTGCGGCAGATTCTCGGCGCTTTTTAAGAGGCTTGCAACGCCAATCAACAGCATGCCCAGTGCGGCTAGCGCCAGCCAGGTGGTCTGCCATCCGTTACCACTCGAGCGAAGTTCCGTCGCGGGATGGACACTCGTTTCCTGCAATTCTGACATGTTCGATCCGCTTGCTGTGGGGTCGTTCGATTCGAGAACACTCGCAGCGCAAAACGATTCGCGCACTGGAGGCGACCATCCCAATCGCAGTCACGTGAGCGGCATGCGAAGAGGACGGCGCAGAACACCTGCGAGGCGACCCATGCTCGCAGTACCTTATCCGCTAATTCGCGCAGGCGAGTCCCACGGATGAGAATCCACAAAAGCCGCGGCGGCAATAGCCAGGCAACGCGAGGCAGGCCGGTCCCTCGAGGGCAAAACATCCATATTGTCAATATTATATCCCCCGGTCGACGGGAGCAACAACGCGCGTCGCGCCCTTTGTGGCGGCCGCTGACGCAAGAGGCCGCTGTCCTGGGGTCAAAGGCTCCAGCCGCGAACGCATTTCTTGACCCTGCAGGCACGTGGCCATAAGGTTTATATCAGCGGGCCGTGTGCACGGTCCGCCGGTCGCGAGACGGCCGAACAGAGAAGATGCGCTAACATATGAGGACCGGCACCGCGAAACGCGCGCGTTGCTGTTCCCTAGATCCCAACGATCGGGCCTTGCGAGGATGCGATTCCTTGCAAGGCCCGTTCTATTTTAAGGCCGAAACACGTGATCGAGCAGCACACGACGCAAGCCGACCCGCAGGTGGGGCAACTGCGCGTGTTGGTGGTCGACGACAATCGCGATGCGGCCGACACGCTGGCGATGATCCTGCGCATTTACGGCTATGCCACGTGCGTGGCGTACGACGGCCTGGCGGCGTTGGCCCAGGCCGCCAGTTTTCAGCCCGACGCCATGGTGCTCGATCTTGGATTGCCCGGCCTGGACGGCTATATGCTGGCTGAGCGGTTTCGCCAGATGCCGGCCTTCTCCGAGACGATGCTGATCGCGTTGACGGCGTATCGGGGCGAGGAATACCGGTGCCGCACGCAGCAGGCCGGTTTCGATCATTACCTCGTCAAGCCGGCTGAACTCAAGCTGCTCAAGGGTTTGTTCCAGGATTATCAACGTTTGCACAACGGCTAAGCTGCAAGAATCCGGGCCCCGGCCGCGGTCGCAGATGTCGTGAGAATTCCGAAACAGCGCTGCACGTTCCCACAGAAGTCTCACGACTTCGGCTACAAAATCGTATAAATTCTGACGACTCGCGCAACGACGGCTGCAACAGGGGGGAGGCAAGATGGCCCGTGCTCGGAAAACGGCACGCCGCCGGCAGCCACTGGCCAATCGCGTGGTGCAGGTGCTGGGGCTCACGCTGTTGGCCGTCAGTGTGTGGTTGGCGGCCTGGTATAGCGTCCGCATCCTGCTGCTGATTTTCGCCGGCGTGCTGTTGGCGGTCTTTCTGCGCGGGCTGTCGTTGCGGCTCAAGCGCTTCGTGCCGGTGTCCGAGGGCCTGGCACTGACGCTGGTGGTGTCGAGCCTGCTGATTGTCTTCTGCCTGGTGATTTGGTTCATGGAGGCCCGCGTCGCCGAGCAGGTGGAAGAGTTGGCTCAATACCTGCCCAAGAGCCTCAAGGAGTTGGAGGGCATGCTGCGGCAGACCAGTTGGGGCCAGGCCGTTTTGCAGGCTCTGAAGCACGCGCCGGCCAGGCTCGAGGATCCCCAGGATCTGATGGTGCGGGCCACCGGCGCGTTTACCCAAGCGGCGGACGTGCTGGTTAATCTCGTGCTGATTATGTTTATCGGGCTGTACGGGGCCTACGAGCCGCAGTCGTATCTGCGTGGCATGATCCGCCTGGTGCCGCCCAAGCGCCGGAACCAGGCCGCCGACGTCTTCGACGCCCTGGGCGCGACCCTTTGGGATTGGCTGATGGGCCGGCTGGTTGCGATGGCCGCCGTATTCGTGCTCGACGCGCTGGGCCTCTGGGCATTGGGCGTGCCACTAGCGCTGACCCTGGGGCTGATTTCGGGCCTGCTGACGTTCGTCCCAAACTTCGGGCCGCTGGCGGCCGCTGTGCCCTCGTTGCTCGTGGCCTTGCTGCAATATCCGATGCTGGCCGTCTACGTGTGGATCCTGCACTTCGGCATCATGACGCTCGAAGGTTACTTCATCACGCCGCTGGTGCAACAGCGGATGATGTCGTTTCCCGCGATCCTGGTGATCGCTTCGCAGGTGATTTTTGCGGCGCTGTTGGGCCCGCTGGGCCTGGTGCTGGCCACGCCCTTGGCCGCCTCGATGATGGTGCTGATCGAGTTGGTCTATCTGCGCGACATCCTCGGCGAGCCGGCCGCGGAAGTCGACCCACGCGAAATCAAGCAGCAGAAACAATCAGGCTAGCCGACGCCGCGCGAAGCCGAATGGAAACTATCCGCGTGCCTTAGGCCACCGACATGACGACGCCCACGGAGACCATCTTCGTCTTTATCACGCGCCGAGATTTCGAGCGTGCTTGCCAGGTCGGCTTTTACCGCCCCGCCAGCCTGGCCGCCGAAAACTTCATCCATGCTTCGCCACGCAACCAACTGACCCGGGTCGCCAACAAGTTTTATGCCGGCGCCGCCGACCTGCGCTTGCTGCACATCGACCCGGGCCGGGTGACCGCCGAAATCCGCTGGGAGCCCGCGACCGGCGGTCTTTATCCGCACATCTACGGCCCGCTCAATATGGATGCCGTCGTCCGCACGACCGCGGTGACGCGGGGCGACGATGGGACGCTCGTGCCAGATGGCCTGGACTAAAACGAAGCCGCGCGGCCAGGTCATTTGCCTGTGCGGCTTGCCAGCGTGACCGCGGAGACGGTTCCGTTGGCGGCAAAATCTTGGCTGAACGACAGCTTGGCTTCGGCCGCCACGCCGCTCATGCCCGACACGCTGACCAACGGCGGAGAGCTGTAGCCCGACCCACCGTCGGTGATCACAAAGCCGACGACTTTGCCATCTTTGACCCGTGCATAGCCGGCGGCCGGTTTGGTGGGCCACATTTCGCCGCGACTGCGGACGTAGCGGTAATAGTTCGAGACCTCGTCGAGCCGGTCGTTGCTCACTCCGTACTTGCCGAGCGCCTGCATCAGGGCGGATTTGTTTTTGCGGACCTGTTCCGGATCCGGCCGGGTGCCGGCTTTGGCGGGACGGACATGGCTGAATGCCTCGCGGAAAACTTCGGGCGCCACGCCCAGCGCCCCGGCCACCAGCACCACCGGCCGGCCGCGATCGCGCGGGTCGGTTTCGTGGCCCTCGGAAAACACCAGCGGCACTCGCGTCGCGCCGCTGCCCGAAGTGCTTTGACCGCTGGAAATCGACGGCATCAACAACACCAGGGCCGCGATGGCCAATTGCCGGGAAGATGGTCGCATTGTCGATTCTCCATGCTGGTTGATTCTATCTGCCGTGCCGGATTTCGGCATCGAATCCGACCACTGCCTATTCTTAAAACGCAGCACAGCTTAAGTGCAGGACATGCCCTGCGGAATCGCTTCCGCGCCAACTGGCGTGAACTCGCCAGCAGTGCGCAAAGCCAGCTTACGCTATAATGGCGTCCCGCCGCGGCGCCGGTCGCTGCGGCGGCCGCGAGCGCGACGAAATCCCGAGCTTACCCCTAGTCAACGGCGATACCGTAACGTGAATCTGACCCAATTGTGCCTGGAGTTGACGAAGTTCGGCGCGGAATGGGTGCTCTGGCTCTTGTTTGGGCTGAGCATCGTGAGCGTGACGATCATGATCGAGCGGTTCCTGTTTTTCGCCGTGCGACGCGTGAATTCGCGGCGGCTGACGCAGCAACTGCGCACGAATCTGGAAGCCGGCAACGTCGATGGGGCGCTACAGCTTGTGAATCGCTCGAAGGCCATCGAGTGCGTGGTGGTGGCCGCCGGTTTGCGCGAACTGCGCCGCGGAACGCATGCCGTGAGCGAGACCATGCTGAGCGTCAAGGCCACCGAGCGGCTGCGGCTCGAACGCTACCTGCCGGTGCTCGGCACGCTGGGAGCCAATGCCCCCTTTATCGGCCTGCTGGGGACGGTGCTGGGCATCATCCAGGCCGCGCGCCACATGCCGCAAACCGCCAAGGAAAGCGCCGCCGACGCCGTGATGTCGGGCGTATTCGAGGCCCTGCTGGCAACGGCCGTCGGCCTGTTCGTCGCCATTCCGGCGGTGGTGGCGTACAACTTCTTCCAGCGCCGCGCGCGAGCGGCCGTCGGTCGCGCCGACGCGTTGGCCCACCTGCTGCTTTCGATGCTGCGGCCCGACCAGCCGCGCGCCGCCACGCCGCCGCCGCCGAAGACGGGGCAGGTGACCCTTGAGCGCTAGCGCGAGCACCTATTCCGACGACGATGACGCGCTGATCGCCGATATCAACGTCACCCCACTGGTCGACGTGGTGCTCGTGCTGTTGATCGTGTTCATGATCACGATGCCGACCATCGTGCGGCAAGACGTGTTCAAGGAACGCGAACTCGAGGTCGTGCTGCCGCAAGCCAGCGAAGCTATGCCGCTGACCGCCATTCCGCGGGAAGTCTTCGTCAACATCGACAACGCCGGCCGCTATACCGTCAAGGGAGTGCCGAAAAACGAGCAAGAGTTGCTCAAATCGCTCGAGCAGGCCGCCGCCGACAATCCCGCCAAGGCCATCGTCGTGATCCGCGCCGACAAGCGTTGCCCGTGGCAGTTCGTCGTCAACGTGATGAACCTCTGCAACAAAGCCAAGATCCGCAATTACCGGGTCAGTACGGCGGAATGAACCTGGCCGATCGCAAGCAGCGAGTCGGTTAAGGCTCAGTGCTGCCGCCGAGAGCCGTGAGCACGCCGCGCCACAGGGCATCGCGCTCCGTGCCGCTGTCGCCGCCGGTGGGCCGCTCGTTGACTGCTGTTTGCACCATCACCAGTTTGCTCTCCGGCTGAATGAAGATGCACTGCCCAAAAATGCCTTGCAGGGCGAACGTCCGCACCCGCAGGGGAAAAATCCAGAACTGGTAGCCGTAGCCGGAATATGGCGTCGCCACCCGCGGACGAAACGCCTGCGGCTGCCGGGTGGCGTCGGTCGCATCGAGCAGATACTCACGCGGCACGATCTGCCGCTCGCCGAGCCGGCCGTCATAGGCCAGCAACACCCCCAGTCGACCGTAATCGCGAAGCGTGGCGTTGAAACCGCCCTCGGTCTGCTCTTGACCGTCGACGGCCAGGTTCCAGGCTGCGTCTGCTTCGGCCCCCATCGGCTGCCACAGCCACTCGCGGGTGAGGGTCGCAATGTCCTTGCCGGCCGCGCGAGCCAGCGCGTAGCCGACGACCGTCGTCTCGGACGAGCCGTAGCCGAATCTCTGGCCGCCGGGAAAGCTCTGTTGGCGAAACGATGCCAGCACGTCCAACGGCCGCTCGCTGCTGAGTCCGACTTGCGCACGATGCAGCCGGGCGATATCGTCGTGGCCGTTGTACTCTTCGACGAATTTCACGCCCGAGGCCATGCGCAGCAGATTGCGAAGCTTCGCCTGGCCATAGCCCGAGCCGCGCAGCTCCGGAACATATTTCTCGGCTGGGTCGTCGAGCGAATCGAGAATGCCCTTTTCCAGCGCGATGCCCACCAGCAACGAGTTGACGCTCTTGGCCATCGAAAAGGAAACGAACCGGTCAGCCGCGGTGCGGCCATAGCGATAATGCTCGGCGACGATCTGGTTGCCCTTGAGGATCAGCAGGCCGGTGACCCGGCGGCGGTTGAGATAATCGGCCAGCGTCCGCCGCTGCCCTTGGTATTGGTACGTGATCTCGCGCGAGGGTGCGTGCTCGAGCGGCAGCACCTTGTCGCCGTGAGTGACGAACCGCGACTTACGGATCTTATCGGTGGCCGAAAAGCTGCCGACCTTGAACGGATCGGTGTACATCGTTTCGGCAGTGCCCAGCGGATAGCCCTGGGCCTTGCCGAGCGCCGCTTCGTCGGGCTCGGCGGTGGCAATGCGCGGCAGCAACAGCAATGCGAGGCCGACTGCCCCCAGCGCACAACAGCCGAAAAGGCCAGGCCAACGTGGGCGAACTTCGGCGTGCATGACACGGCCTCCGAGAGGAACAACGGCCAGTATGGGGGCACCGTCGTGTTGCTCGGAATATAGCCGTGGCGGACAGCGGCAGCTACGGCCGCCAATCGGCGGCCGGGCGTTGGCGCAGTGGTTTGCCGATGCGGTATAATCCGCCGAAAGGCCGGCCCCGCTGAGCGGGCCTTCGGCCGCTTCGGGCCGGAATTAAGCCGTTTTGGCCAATGCAACGAAAAGGGGTTCTATGTCCCACGTTCTGAAGTATGGCGGACAATACTTTCGGCTGGAGATTGCCGAAGTTGCCAGTCCCGAGCAGCCGGACAAGCCCGCCTTCGTGATCTGGTGCAGCGAGGCCTTCAAAGACCTGGCGGACATGCCGCGGCACACGTGCTCGCGATTTATCGGCGGTTCACCGCTGCCGACGTATGCCGACTCGCTCCGGCACGCTTACCAGTGGATCAAGCGCGATTGGGATGCTCACCACGCCCAGCCGACACCCAGCGCCGGGAGCACCGCGAGCGTCGTGTACACGGTCTGGGTCTTCAAAGGCGACGCACCCTTCGGCTTCGAGTTCGAGGAGTTCGCCGACGCCAAGACCTTTGCCGCGGCGGCCGAGAAAAGCACCGAAATCACCAAGGTCGGCATCAAGAACAACGAAAGCCCGCAGTACCTGACCGTCTGGGAAAAGAGCTAGCCGGGACCGTGGGTTCAAGAGCCAACGGGCTCAGGAGGAGACCACGAATTAAGCAACCACGGATCGCACTGATGACACGGATAGGGGAAACGACGCTACATCCGGATTCGTGATCATGCCAAGGATCGCCGGAGGCCACGCTGGCAGGCTTGGAAACCTTCTTCCGCACGGCAAGTCTAACTCGGATACAATCTGCCCCGAAACGGCACGGTATTCCTCGTTGCGCTTGGCCGGGGATAGGCTAGGGGGATCGAATGGGGGACGAAATGGCAATGCACCTGAACCGCTCAATCGACCGCCCGATCCGCGCGGGGCTGACTACCGTCGAACTCTGGCAGGGTCCCGACAAAGGGCTGATTGGCTGCTGGGAGCGCGGCAGGGCAAAGCGGGTAGCGGAGCCGGAATTGGCAGCGCAGGCGAAACAAGGCGAATTGGTCACGCTTGCCTGGAAGCGCAAATCGCTGCAATATCTCGCCACGTGGCAAGGCCTACGCGGCGACGACTTGAAAATCTCGTTCGTCGAAGAGGTCACAATCGTCTGCGCGAAAACAGGGAAGACCGTTGTTTTCAAAGCCGGACACGTGGATTGAGGCTCTTCCGGACGTCAATCGACGCTCACGCCGATTGACCGCCAAAACGCCTGTTCCGCCATTATCCGCGTACCGTACTTCCTTGCTTTCTCAGCCTTGCTCGACAAGCTGTTCGGGTCGGCCACGACCAATACATCTAGCGATTTGGTTACGCCATCGGCAACTATCAAGCCCGCAGCCTCTGCAAGCTGCTGAGCGTTTTCGCGAGTAATCGCTTCGCCGCCCAACCTACAGGCTAGTGCCCCAGTGAAGCAAACGGACTTGCCAATCAACTCATGGTGTGTGTGGGCTGGCGTACCAGCAGGCCGCCCGCCGCGTTCCGTCCTGACTTCACTTAGGACTGAGTCGAGTACCGTATTGTCGAATCCGAGCAACCGGGATACCCCTAGCAGGTCGCGGCGTTCCGATTCGGTGACAACCCCGTCAGCAAGCGCGGCGCATGCCAATTCGCGCAGGTATGTCCGATGGCACTCGCAAACTCGCTCGCCGGATAGCCCCCATTGGCGAGCGACGGCGAGCAACTCGCCAGCTTCCGTTTCTGTGACAAGCCTGTCTTCCAGAACGCGGTCCAAGAGTGCAAGGTACTGAACGATGTCTGCAGACAGCCTGCCGCTTTGGTGAGGCTGCTCCATGCCCATTAACTGTGTTACCAACCGTGAGAGGTAGTGCGGCTCACTGCGGTGGGCCCGGCCCTCCCCACGACGATGCGAGCGCCCAGTAACTGGCAGGCTCGGCCAATTCGTAGGAAACGGCTCATGGCATCCCAGCAATTCGAGCGTGTCCAACCCATTCGTGACGGCGAGACAAAGGCACGCGGCAAGCAGTTGGCTGGTCGCACGTGCGTCACAGCCCGCTGAGTGGCGTTCGTCAATCTGGATGCCGAAATGAGCGCAGCATGCCGCGAGCTGCCTATTGGTTAGTCCCAGCCCGAGCGTGGACGTCAGAGCGAGCGTGCAGAGGGACGGAAAGGATGGCAGCGGGTGGCCCGCGCGCTCAAATTCGGCAGCCACGAATGAGGAGTCAAATCGAACGTTGTGGCCAACGATAACTGCGTTGGCCATCCTCGATACGACATCGCCGGCCACGTCGGAAAACCGAGGAGCATCGAGGACGTCCGCGCCCGTGATGCCGTGAACGTGCGTGGGCCCTAGGTCGCGGCCGGGGTTAAATAAACTCACGTACTCGTCATGAATTGTTCCATCGGCCGTAACGCGAAGAACCGCGATCTCAATAATGCGATCGGCCCGATTCGCCGCAAATCCGGTCGTTTCAACGTCCACCACTGCGAATTGCATCTCACTGACCGGTCGCATCGGCCTTACCCCTGGATGGGCTTGTCGGGACGTGAACCACGTGTCCAGACTTCGTCATTCCGGCGATTCTCTTAGCGCCACCTTTGCCGCTTTGAAGACCCTCTTCTCAGCCGCTTCCGCCTTTTCGCCGTCCAGAACATCCCGTTTGATGACTTCGTTCACGAGCACCTGCTGAATGTCTGCCTGCTCAATGTGTACGTCTGGTGAGACACGCTTCAACTCGCGCCGTACGACGGCGAGTACCGGCTCGGATAGCAAAACTGCACCGATCAGATATCGGCTCAGGGCTTCCCTTTGGGTCTGATAATCGTCAATCGCAGACTTTGCCCAACCCTCCTTGCAGAACAAATAGAGCAACGACAAGTCGTCTTCCGATTTGTGATCCAGCGCTAAGAAGTCAATCTCGACGACCAGTTCCTGTTCGATCGGTTTGCAGTTTTTGACGGCGTACGCGCGCCAAATCTGTCCATTAGTTAGCAAAACCCACATGCAAGTTGGGTGATTTGCCGCATAGAAGACCGCTTGATCGCAATGCGGTTGTTTCAACTCGTGACCGATTGCCTTTACTTCGATCAGCGTCTGGACCTTCTCGTCAATTTTGGTTGCGAGATCGCACCACTTGTTCTTTACAGCAAACTCCGAAGTTATCTCCGTGAATTTGTCGTAACCGAAAACGTTCGCAAGAATTTCAGTGACAAGAATGACGGTATCCGCTTCGGCGATGTCCTTTGTCCTCTGCTGCTCTACGATCGGCTTGAATTTTTTGATGCCATCGACGAGTCTTTCGGCAACCTTCTTCGGAATCGAGCCCACGGGTTCTTCCCCCTGTTATCGCTCACACTGGCAATTGAAAGCCGCCAGCTAGAGTAAGGTCCGGACGCCGTTATACCGCCACAAGCAGCAGATGTCACGCCGGGCGCTGCGGCCTCCGTCTGGGGATATCCAACCCGCTTACCGACCTGAGTCATTCACACACCGCAACCAGGTGCCGAGCTGCAACTCCGGCCGAGGTTCTGGGTAAAGGGCCCGTGTTCGGCAGAATGGTCGCGGCCGCCGAGCGGAGACCGCGAAACAAAAAAACCACGGATTGCACTGATGACACGGATATAGGAAACGGCGCGCGTTTCATCCGTGGTATCAGTGCAATCCGTGGTCAATCGCTTCGTAGGTCAGGTGCGCCAAGCGCGCACTCGCGGGGGCCGGCTACTTCGAGGTTTTCTGCACGCTGGCCGTTTTGGCGGGCACGCCGGCGGGCTTGGTGGTGATCACGGTCGATAGCAGGTGCTCTTCGGCCGGGCGATAGAACGAGGCCATCACGTCCACCGGGCGGATGTCCAGGTGAATGTTCGTGACCGTGTAGTCTTCGCCGCCGTAGGCCTCGGTGCACCAGCCCAGGCTGTCCTTGGCCCGATAGAAGCGGAACTCGAAGCCCTGCGTGGTCTGCTGGCGCGCGAAGTAACCGTCGAACGCCAGGCCGATGGCCTCGGCCTTCTTGTTGTTGATCAGCCGGGCCAGCATCTCGGCCACCGTGGTGTTGCCGAGAATATCGTTGGAGAAGAAGAACCGATCATGGTGCGGGCTGAAATCCGCGCTATTGGGGTCCAGCTTCACGCCGGCCCGCTTTTCTTCCGACGGCGTGACGACGGCCGTATCCAGATCGATCTGGTCGCCGCGATCCAGGTACGTCAGCTTGACGTTCTTGATGTTAAAACCCTGGATCGTCGGATCGCGCGAGGCCTGCGACAGGTCCATCACGACGGCGCCCTTGTAGCCGATGACTTTCACCTCGTGGCTGTGGCGCACGACCAGGGCCGTGTTCTCATCCACGCCAATGCCGAACTTGTAGCCCTGGTTCTGCATCAGCACCAAGGCCCGGGCAAAGCGGCCGCGAGCCAGGCAATGCTGTTCGACGAACCACTTGTCGCCGATAAAGCCCAGGCCGTAGTCCACTTCCTTGCCCATCTTCACGCCGTGTTGCAAGGTGGGCAGCACCTGCTCGGCATCGCGATACATGAAATGGCTCATGATAGCCGCACCGGCGCTGGTGCCGGCAATTACGCCACCGCGGCGGTAAACGTCCCAGATCGCATCCAGCAGCGGCGTGGCTTTGCCATCGGCCGTGCGCAGCGCGTCGGTGATGCGGGCTTGTTCGCCGCCGGCAAAGTAAACGCCTCCGGCCGAACGCACGCGCTCGGCCCATTGCGGATCGACGGCCACGGCCGGCTGGTCCTTGGCGGCACTGTCCTTGCCTGGCGGGATGCCCAACGGCACGACCACGGGGTCGGCCCCAAAGCGCGTGAAGACGGCGGCGGCGCGCTTGCCGGCAAGCGAGGGATTGGCGCTGGCAGTGGGAATAATGGCGATTTTTGATTTTGGGCCGCCGGCCAGCTCGACAATCTCCGTCCAAACTTCGGGATCATCAAACCGCAAGGCCCCGCCGGCAATGACCAACGAACCGGCCGCTTCGGCACGGTTGCTGGAAACGCACACGCCGACGACCATCAGCGCCAGGCTATACGCCACTGATCTAAGCATCTGACCGGTTCCCTGGTCCGTGGATTCATAACGCATCTTGGATGCGACGACTTACCTATGTAGAAAACTCCTCCACGCAAGTCGAGAGCGATTTTGCCCCGCATGGGGGGCCAATCACAGGCGGGCAACACATTTGATCTTATGCGCCCCAGTGTCAAATTGCGAGTTTTTTTCAGCCCAGGCGGGGGGCATGCCAGCGGTGCTCGGTTTTAGAGGCCACACTTGAAGCGCCTGCGACCGGGTACAAACTGCTTTACAGATCCCGATTTGCAAGTTCAATCGGGCATTGCGATACTTGCCGCGGGCAGCCGCGCACCGCCCGCTATTTAGCGCCGCGCCGGACCACCCGACAGGTCGCTAGCATCGAGGCTTTGAACCATGCAGAAAATCCAAAAGCAGGACTTGCCACCTCCGCTGCAAGAGCTCGTGAGGCAGACGGAAGACAACATCGAGCAGGTGCTGCTGCACCTGCACGCGCTGTGTCCGGACGACGTGCCGATCGTCAAATGGGAAGGCGACGAGTGGCAGCCCGACCTGCTGAATGACGACATCTATCCGCAGTTTCATCGCAGCGAAGACTACGTGCAGCATGCGGAGACCGACCGTCAGCAGCCGGCCGACCGCTACGAGGTGCTCTGGGCCTTGCCGCTCTGCGGGCGCGATCAGACCAAGCATTGGCACGACAAGCTCGGCCTGGGCAACGTCACTGCCAGCAACGTGCTCTTGTTTCATTACGAGTTCAAGGTGCGGCAAGCCGACCAGGTCGTCGAAGGCAGCCTGCTGGAATGCTACTTCGGCATGTACGAAGGCTACAAAGGGCAATCCGGCAGCGTGTCGCGCGTCTATCAAAACAACCGCGACAACACGATTCCGGTCACCCCGGCGCTGCTGGTGACCATGGTCGAACACGTCGAAGACCTACGACGCCACGTCGAAGTCGAGCGCCGCGTGGCCACCGTCATGCACAACATGCGCGAGCATCAGCAAAAGTGGGTCCAGGGTTAGCGGTAGCGGAATTTGTAAGAATTCCGTCCGCGTCGTAGCGGAAGCCGTGAGGCTTCCGACGGATCCACAACGAACCGGAATTCTCACGAATTCCGCTACC
>DATATB010000125.1:0-57062 GCA_036268995.1 Pirellulales bacterium
CTCCTGCCGAGCCAAGCCCGGCGTCCCGCTTGGCTCGGCAGGAGCCTCGCCCTCCCAGACTCAAAAATCACGATCGCAGCGACAATCTAACTGAACAACAGCGTGGCCGGGTCGGCGTTCTGCACTTTTCGCAGCGACAACAGCCCGGAGATCGCGCACATCAACACTCCCAACACGAAAACGCCGATGGCCATCGGCAGAGTCATCTCCATCGGCACGTGCGCCGCACGCGAAGTAATCGCGTACATGGCCCGCGAGATGATCAACCCCGGGATAAAGCCCCCCACGGCCAGGATGAACGCTTGCGTCAGCACCGTCCACGAAAGATAGCCCGGCGGAAATCCCATGGCCTTGAGCGTGGCGTATTCCGACAGCCGGTTGTCGATGTCGCTCGATAGCACCTGGTAAGTGATGGCCACGCCCACGAGCACGGCCAGCACCACGCCCAGCCCGAAGATGATGCCCACCGAGGTCTTCATCACCCAGTGATGCCGATCCTGCGCGTTGATTTGCGGCCGGGTGTAGACGACCACGTCTTCCGGCAGCACGTTGGCCAGTTCGCCGGCGACGCGCTCGGGATCGGCTCCGGGCCGGAGCTTCACCAGTCCCAGGCTCAAACTTTTCAGCGGCCGCGCCGGCATCAGGCGCGAAAACGTGAGGTCGCTGCAAACTACGGCGCCATCGGCGCTAAAGCCCGTGCCGAGGGTGAAATTGCCCGTGATGAGGATCCGCTTGCCGCCGATTTCGGCTTCGGTGCCCGGCGTGTGCGGGCCGAAATCGGGATGCGACATGCGGTCCATCAGCACGTGGTACCGCTGCTCGATCTTCGCGCACTGCCGATTCAGTTCGGGCAGCAGAAATACGCGATCGGTCGGATTGAAGCCCATCAACAGCAGTCCGCGCTCGTGGCCGGTATTGTGCATCCGCCACAGGTTAAGACCGACGTACAGCGGCATGGCGCGCGTCACGTCGGGATGGCTTTCGGCCTGCTGCAAGCGCTCGCGCGGCAGCGTGCCGCTGCGCACCATGTAGAGATAGTCGGGCGAGGCCAGCAGCAAGTCGAAATCGAGCTTGTCATAGACCAGTGAGGCGGTGAGCCGCACGGAATTGTAAAAGCCCAATTGCATCAGGATCAAAATGACGGCGAACGCCACGCCCGCCATCGCCACCAGGGTGCGGACCCTTTCATGCACCAGGTTGAGCCAGGCCAGCGGTGTTTGCTTCATGAACGCGTCGTGCCCATTTCATCTCGCCACGTATTCCATTCATCATTCATCATTCATCAGTCATCAGTCATCAGTCATCAGTCATCATTTCTTCTCCGACGGCCGCGTGTCGATCTGCACGCGAACTTGCAGGTTCACCAGCCTGGCGGCCGGCGCGCTGTTGTCCAAGCGAACGTGAACCTTGACGACTCGCAGGTCGGTATTGTCCGTGGGACTGAGGCTCAGCACCTGGTTTTTCGCCACCGTCGTGGCGATAAAGTCGACAGTGCCCATTAGCGGAGCGTCCAGCGCGTCGCTCGTGACGGTGGCCCGCTGATGGTTGTCGATCCACGACACTTGCGTTTCGTAGACTTCGGCAATCGCGTACATCTGCGACGTGTCGCCCATGCGCAGCACCGGATCTTGCGCGATCGTTTCGCCGGGGTGCGTTACGATTTCGAGCACTTGCCCGTCGATGGGCGCCCGCACGATCGCCATCTCGAGCCGATCGTTGGCCAGCGCGATCTGGCTGCGCAGCGAATCGAGATCGATGGCCGACAGCAGCCGCTGGCTATTGACCTTGGCGGCGGCGAGTTGCTCGTTGGCCTGCTTGACGCTGAACGCTTGCGCCGCCCGGCTCTTGGCCAGCATGGTTTCGTCGCTGGCGAGCTTGGCATGGGCCTGGTCGGCCAGCAGCTTCTGATGGTTCAATTCTTGTGGCGAAATGATCGAGCTGTCTTTGCGAGTGAGATTCTGCATGCGCTCCAGATCGCCGGCGGCGACCTCGAGGTTCTTTTTCGAAAGCGCCACGGCGGCTTCTTGCGCATCGAGATCGAACTGCTGAAGCTTGAGTTGCTCGACGGTCAGCATGGCTCCGGCCACCAGGTTTTTGCCGTAGGCTTCTTCGATATCGCGGCGCTTGGTGGCTTCGACGAGGGCCAGCTCGGCCGATTGTTTTTCGGCCAGCCGCATGGGATAGCTGGCCAGGTAGGCCAGCGGCTCGTCTTTTTTCACCTGCTGGCCGGCCGACACTTTCAGCTCTTTGACGCGGTCGCCGGCCGTGGCGCCCACGGCGCGCACGCCCCCCTTGGGCACGAAGGTGCCCAGGGCGACCACGCGCCCGGTATTGATCGGTTTGCTGCCCTCGACGTCTTGGGCCGGTCCGGCAACGGTCGTTGCCTCATACCAGCGGTAGCCCACGACCGCCAAGGCCAGCAAAACGAGAAAGACCACTAGAAGTGACAACAGTCTTCGCATGGCAAGCCTTTCAGCAGGTCCTAGCCTAGGATAGTCTAAGCCTAGACACCCTACAACGACGCGCCGGGCGGCTTCTCCAGCGCCGCCTGCGATGCCCCGGCACACGCTGGCCCGGCTGTTTGGCATGAAGATCGCCTCGATTCCGCAAATCTACCGGCATCTGGCCCGCTGGCGCGAGATCATCTCCGTCTTGAGCCGGCACGGCCTGGCCAATTGGGTCAGCCGGCTGGACCTGGAATTTGCCAAGGACGTGCTCCGCGACCGCGACGGCGAGGCCCTGGCACGCCTGCGGCCCGAGGAGCGCGTGCGTTTGGCGCTGGCGGAGCTGGGGCCCACCTTCATCAAGCTGGGGCAAATCCTGAGCACTCGGCCCGACCTGGTCGGCGTGGCCTTGGCCGGCGAGTTGCAGCAATTGCAGGACGAAGTCCGCGCCGATCCGCCGGAAACGGCCCGCGCCACGATTGAATCCGAGCTTGGGCAATCGATCGAGGAGCTGTTCGCCGAGTTCGATCCCCGGCCGCTGGCTTCGGCTTCGATCGGCCAGGTCCACGCGGCCCGGTTGAAAACCGGCGAGCCCGTCGTGGTCAAGGTCCAGCACGCGGGCATCGAAGACAAGGTCCGCGTGGATCTGGATATTTTGTCGGGCATGGCCATGCTGGCCGAGCGCATCCCCGAATTCCAGAACTACCGCCCGCGCGCCACGGCCGCCGAGTTTCAGCGGCAATTGCGGCGCGAGCTGGACTTTGGCCGCGAAGAGCGCAACATGCAGCAGTTCGCTGCTGATTTTGCCGACGATCCCCGGATTTGCATTCCACGCCCGTACAGCGAGCTGTGTACCGGCCGGGTGCTGACGATGCAGCGGCTCGAGGGGACGAAGCTGGCCGACTCGGCCCGGCTGGCGGCGCAAGGCATCGACTTGAACCAGGTCGCGCGCCGCGGGGCCGAATTGTACTTGAAGATGATTTTTGGCTCCGGGCTGTATCACGCCGACCCGCATCCGGGCAACCTCGTCTTGCTCCCTTCGGGCGTGATCGGGCTGCTGGATTTCGGCATGGTAGGCCGGATCGACGAGCCGCTGCGCGAAGATATCGAAGAGCTATTCCTGGCGCTGGCCGCGCAAGACGCCGGGCAGTTGGCCAATATCATCATCCGGCTCGGCTCGGTGCCGCCGGATCTGGACCGCCCGGCGCTGGCCAGCGACCTGGCCGATTTCATCTCGCACTACGCGCATCAGAGTTTCGACAAGTTCGATCTGTCCGGCGCGCTCAACGAGCTAGTCGAGATGATTCGCCGCTACCGGATCATGCTGCCGGCGCGCATCGCGATGCTGATCAAGGTGCTGGTGATGCTCGAGGGCACCTCGCGCTTGCTGGCCCCGCAATTCAACCTGATGGAACTGATGCAGCCGATGCAGTCCAAGATGCTGCGCCAACGGCTTTCGCCCACCCGGCAACTGAAAAAGCTGCGGCGGTTCTATTTCGAAGTCGAACGGCTGGCCGGCTCGCTGCCGCGGGGCCTGACCAATATCCTGGAACAAGTGCAGGCCGGCCGCTACACCGTTCACCTGGATCATCGCGGCCTGGAGCCCTCGGTCAATCGCCTGGTCTATGGCATGCTGACCAGCGCGCTGTTTCTGGGCAGCACGCAATTGCTCACCTCCGGCGTGCCCCCGCGACTGAGTCTGCCCTGGTTCGAAGAATTCTCGGTGCTCGGCGCGTTGGGTTGCGGATTGAGCATCGCCCTGGGGCTGCGGCTGCTACGCGCGATCAGCAAATCCGGGCATTTGGACGGGCCGTAACGTTTGTCCGTGGTCCGTGGTCCGTTGCAACTGACCACTGACAACTGACCCCACCAGCGGTCGCGGCTTTATGGGACTTTCGTCTTGGGCATCGCATCGACAAATTTCGCGTCGGTCCGTCGCAGTTCGTCGATCGTCTTGCCGCGCAGCGACTTCAATCGCTCGGCGTGTTCGGGCTTGGCGGCCAGATTCGTCAGTTCTTCCGGATCGGCGTCCAGGTCGTAGAGCTCTTCGGTTTCACCTTCGATCAGGTAGCGGACATATTTGTATTTGCCGTCGCGCAGCAGTGCATACCACGGCACGCCGCTCTGGTACAGCCGGTTCTTGTCGCTCGGGATCTTGTCGGTGGCCGCGCCATAGCTGGTCGCCGTGTGGGTCATCAGCAGCGGCCGATCCAATACGGCCTTTTCCGGGTCTTTCAGCAGTGGTCGAATATCGCGGCCGTGCGTCTTCCAAGGGACGTTGACGCCGGCGGTGTGGCAAAATAGCTCGACCAGATCCGGCCCGTTGACCGGCTGCTTGCAAACTTTGCCCGTCGGCACATGACCGGCCCAAGAGATGATCAGCGGCGAGGCGACGGTCGCATCGTACGGCGCCACCTTCTGATTGAAACCATGCTCGCCCAGGCCGTAGCCTTGATCGGCACTGTAGACGACCAGCGTGTTTTCCAATTGGCCCGAAGCCGCCAGCGCCGCCAACACGCGGCCGACTCCTTCGTCCACCGCGGCCATGCACTCGTTCACCTGCTGGATCCAGGCTTCGTACGGCTTGCCGGGCTTGCTCATGTCGAAGTTGTCTTTACGCGCGGCCTTTCGGATCAGCGCCGGCTTGCCGTCGGCGCCGGGCATCCAGGCCTTGGTCGTTTCCAGGTACTTCGGCTTGTCGGGCCAGGGGCCGTAGATATCGACCGGCACCGGAGCGTTCTTGCCGGCAAGCGTCTTCTTATAGCGATCGGCCGGAGTCGTCGGCCCGTGAATCGCGCCGTAGCAGAGCCACAGATACCAGGGCTTGTTGGGGTCGCGATGCTTGCCCTGCACGTAGTCGACGGCCCAATCGGTGTAGTTGTCGGTCGAGTAGCCGCCGGTGGCCCGCTCCTTGCCGTCGAAGGCGATGATCTCGTCCTTGTAATAGTTGCCGGCGTTGTCCGGATGCGCCGGGCGGTTCCACACGCACTGGTAGTCCCAATCGCGGCCGAAGCCCGTGTCGGTGCCCGTGTGCCATTTGCCAATTTGCGCGGTGTGATAGCCTTGCTTCCGAAACTGGGCCGGCACGAACGGGCATTGCGCCGGGTCGTACGCGCTGCCGGGATACGGGCCTTCCATCCGCATCGACATCACCGCGTGCTGCAAGCGGCCGGTCAGGATCGTTGCCCGCGAAGGCATGCACCAGGCGCCCAGATAACACCGCTCGAAGCGCACGCCGCTGTCGGCAAGTCGATCGATCTGCGGGGTCTTGACCCAGTCCGGCCCGCCGTCGTAGCAACTGAGCGTTTTGTAGGATTGGTCGTCGGCGTAAATGAACAGAATGTTCGGCCGCTTCTGATTCGCCTGTTCGGCAGCCGCGATTGGCCCACCCAGCAGTGAGATGGCCGCCAGAACGAACACCGCGGGACGGATCAGCGCACGCATGAATGGAAACCTCGAAGAGCAGCTTGGCGGGCAGACGCGATGGAAGCCGCCATTCTTGCTCGCCGAGCGCGCGCGAGCAAGCAGGTTCTCGGCAGCGAAACACCACGACGCGGCGCAAGCCCACGGATTGCAATCCGTGGGGGCTCCGGGCAACGGCCGCATCAATCCAGGTGCCGCTGGAGCTCGCGGCACCTACGCGGCGTCTGCCAGCGGTTGCGGTTGCGGCTTGGCCGCGACCGGCGGGGCGAATTCCGCCAACAGTTTTTCCAGGCGCGAGTCCAACTCATTGAGCTGGCTGAGCACTTCATCCTGCCGGGCCTCGAGTTGGGCCAACAGGTCGTCGCGTTCTGAGGCAATACGCATGGGCAAACGCTGGCAGCACGAGGCGGGAAGCACTGGGTCGATTGTCCGCTTGAAGAGCATCGGCCGCCTCGCCCCCGGTGGTTGAACCGGTTCGGACCGACCAGGCCAGTAGCACGCCCATGCCAGGGCCGCTTGTACCGGTCGGATAATTCGGGAAAGCCAGCACCCGCTGCCAGTCATCAGCACCAACTTCGTAAATCGCCAGCATGCCGCTGCCAGCGACGGCGCTGGTTGACCGTCTGGTAAGGCCCAGGGATGATGGCACGACGTTTGCCGCTAGCAGCGTACTCCCACGTTTCGACCTTCAACCTGTTGGGCCGTCATGCAAAGCGTTCAAACCGCACGCCGCTTGCCAATTGGGGCCGAGTGCCAGTCCGGCGGAGTTCACTTTCGCCTGTGGGCGCCCAAACGCCGCAAGGTCGAAGTCGTCGGCGGCGAGGCCGATGCCCGCGCCTGGCCGCTGGAACCAGAGGGCGACGGTTATTTCTCGGGTTTCATTGGCGGCCTGGGAGCCGGCTTCCGCTATCGATTCCGTCTGGACGACGAGCAGAAACTTTTTCCCGATCCGGTGAGCCGTTTTCAGCCCGAGGGCGTACACGGACCTTCGGAAGTGATCGACCCGGAGTGTTTTGCTTGGGCCGATGCCGACTGGCGCGGACCAGAGTTGCTGGGGCAAGTGGTGTACGAAATGCATATCGGCACCTTCACGCCCGAAGGTACGTATCGTGCCGCCGCCGAGCACCTGGCTTATCTGAAAGACTTGGGCATTACGACCGTCGAAATCATGCCAGTAGCCGACTTCGACGGCGAGTTCGGCTGGGGCTACGACGGCGTTGATCTATATGCGCCCACTCGGCTGTACGGCCGCCCCGACGATCTGCGCGACTTCGTCAATCGGGCCCATGGGCTGGGCCTGGCCGTGCTGTTGGACGTGGTCTACAACCACCTCGGCCCGAGCGGCTGTTACCTGCGCAGCTTCGCCGACGAGTACTTTACCGATCGCCACAAAAACGAATGGGGCGAAGGAATCAACTACGACGATCACGGCTCGGGCCCGGTGCGCGAGTTCTTCGTGCGCAATGCCGGCTATTGGATCGACGAGTTTCATTTCGACGGGCTGCGGCTCGATGCCACGCATGCCATCATCGATGACTCACCCGAGCACGTGCTGCTGGCCATCAGCCAGGAAGTACGACGGGTGGCCGGATCGCGGCAAACCTTGCTCGTGTCGGAAAACGAAACGCAGGAAACGCGCCAGATCACACCGATCGAAGACGGCGGCTATGGCCTCGATGCGGCCTGGAACGACGACTTCCACCATGCGGCCCGCGTGGCGATGACGGGTCAGAACGAATATTATTATGCCGACTATCGCGGCACGCCGCAGGAGCTGATTTCGGCCGTGCGCTGGGGCTATTTGTTTCAGGGGCAGTGGCACGTCACGCAGCAAAAGCTGCGCGGCTCGCCGGCCTACCACGTGCCGGCCGCGCGTTTTGTGACATTTCTGGAAAACCACGATCAGACCGCCAATTCCGGCCAGGCGCTGCGCGTGCATCAACTCACTTCGCCGGGACGCTACCGAGCGATGACGGCCTTGCTGCTGCTCGCGCCGGGCACACCGATGCTGTTCCAGGGACAGGAGTTCGCCTCGACGCGGCCGTTCTATTATTTTGCCGACCACGAGCCCGAACTGGCTCGGCTGGTGTGCGAGGGGCGCGCCGAGTATTTAAAACGGTTTCGCAGCCTGGCCGGTTGGCGAGTCTGCGATTTTGCCAGTCCGGCCGAGCGCCAGACATTTATGGCCTGCAAGCTGGACCTGGCCGAGCGCGAGCGGCATCCGGAAGCGTTGGCCCTGCATCGCGATTTGCTCGCGCTGCGACGCGAAGATCCGGTGTTCGCCGCGCAACGCGGCGACCGCGTGCAGGGAGCCGTGCTGGCCGCCGAGTGCCTGGTGCTGCGCTTTTTTGGAGAAGAACACGGCGACCGGCTGCTGTTTATCAATCTCGGCCCTGGCCAGCGCGGCTATTCGGCCGCCGAACCGCTGTTAGCTGCGCCGGCCGACAGCGAGTGGCAACTGCGTTGGTCGAGCCAGGATCCGCGCTACGGCGGCCCCGGCACACCGCCGCTGGACACGCGCGAAGACTGGCATCTGCCCGCCCACTCCGCCGTGCTACTGACGAGCACGCCGCGAAGTCAAGGGCAGTGCCGTCCGTAACCCTTCTCCCCCCGGGAGAAGGCTTCGGCGCGAGCTCAGCCGAGCGATGGCCGAAGGCCGTCCGTACCCCTTCTCCCGCTGGGAGAAGATGGCCGAAGGCCAGATGAGGGCGATGCTACGCTGGAGCGGCATACAAGCCGAATCACTCCGCAACCCACCCTCATCCGTCGGCTGCGCCGCCACCTTCTCCCAGGGGGAGAAGGGTTATTGACGCACGCATCGGTCAACGTTCTGCGTTGGTCAACAGTGCGACGGGAAAGGCCTGGAACAAGTCTTCGGCGGCCAGCATCGCCGGCTGATCGCCAGCCGCACGCGCGACAAGCCCCTCGCCGCTAAACAGGTTTTGCCAACGGCTGGGAGCGTCCTCGGGCAGTGCGATGCCGCTGGATTGCCAAACTTGCGGCCGAAAGCCGATCTGGTCGTCGCCGACTAGCGAGGCCACGCAGCGCGGCACGATGACCAGCACCCAGCGCTCGCCCTGCCGGCGGGCAAAGCCGAATAGCTGGTCCTTGCGCTCGCCCAATGCCGACAGCGGCAGGTAATCGCTCGTGATCATGAAGCCGATGTTCTGGCGGCGAAACTGCAACGCCGCCTGGGTCATGAACAGCTTGATGCGGCCATCCGGCCAGGAGCGTGTCAACTCGGCCAACAGCGCCTTGCGATCCCGCTGGGCTTCCTCTCGCACACTGCGCAAGAGTTGCCGCCTCCGCTCGAAATCCACGGGACGCCGATTGTCGGGATCTACCAGGTTCAAGTCCCACAGCTCAGTGCCCTGGTAAAAGTCGGGCACCCCGGGCGCACAAATCTTCAGCAGCGTCTGAGCCAGCGAATTGCATGCGCCTGCCCGGGCAATCGGCGCCACGAATTCGGTCAGCTCGCTGACGAAAGCGCCGTTGCGCTGGCGATCGAGCGCGCCGCGGATAAAGTTTTCGATCGCCTGGCCATAGTCTTCGTCGGGATTGACCCAGCTCGTGTTCAACTTGGCTTCGCGCGTGGCCTTGTGCATATATGCCACGAGCCGGTCGACGAACTCCGCGTGCTCCGCATCGTCGGTCGTCGCGGGCGGCCAGCAGCCCAACACGGTCTGATAGAATAGAAATTCTTCGTTGGCGTTGGGCGCTTCTTCGCCTTCCACCTGGCTCTTGAACACGCGGTTGAGCGTTCGCCAGCGGGCCAGCGCCTTTTCCCAGGCGTCTGGCAGTTCGGACAGCACGTTGATCCGGGCCCGCACGTCTTCGCCGCGCTTGGTATCGTGCGTGGCGCTAGCCAGCATCGCGGCCGGCCAAAGTGCGGCCTGCTCGGTCATGCGGCGGTGGAACTCGTCGGGGGGCGTGCCAAAATGCCCCGGCTCGCCGCCGACCTCGTTGAGCGATGCCAGCGGATATGCCCGATAAAAGGCCGTGTCCTCCAGGCCCTTGGCCGTGACCGGCCCGGTCATCTGCTGGCAGCGGAGCACGAATTCGCGCCGCTCCTGCCGCTGTGCGTCGTTCAGCCCGTCGGGATCTTCCAGCAGCAGCAGCGAAGCGATGAAATCGAATAGCGATTTATTGATCGCCGGGTTGCGGCGCTTGGCCATGCGCACGGCGGCGACGATCCATTGCCGGTCTTCGTCGCGGACGACCTTATCGCCGGGCTGGACGTACGAGCGATAGACGGGAAAACAAGCGATCAGCTCGGCCAGCGCCCGCCGCAGCGACGCCTCGGTAAAATCGCGAGACCAACGATGTTGCTCCGAGAGCCGGTTCAATCGGCGGCTGAGCATGTGCAGCTCGCTGGACATGGAGATGCCCAGGATGGTCTTTTTGCTCTCGTAAAAGATGTCGTTGAACCGCGGCTGCACGTCAGTGAATTGCGTGTAAATATCCTTGATCCGCTTGGCCGAGTAACGATCGACGAACAGGCCGCACGCGAGGTTCAAAAAATCGTAGCCCGTAGTGCCGTGCGTGGCCCAGGTCGAGCGGAGCTTTTCGTCGTAGCCGAGGATTTTTTCCACGACGATGTACAGCGGTTTGGGGCCGTCGGGCACCGGGCGCCCATGCTCGGCGCTGGCCGCGCGAAAACCTTCCTGCAAACTGGTCAGGTACTGCTGCGGATCGAGCAGGCCATCGACGTGGTCGATGCGCAGACCGGTCACCCAGCCGCGGCCCAGGAACCGCAGCGTCATGGCGTGTACCTGGGCGAACACTTCGGGATCTTCGACGTGTACGGCCGCCAACTCGTTGATGTCGAAAAAGCGCCGATAGTTGATCTCGTCGCTGGCCACGCGCCAGTACGACAGCCGATAGGTCTGCTCGGCCAACAGGGCTTCCAGCCGATCGAAACTGCGGGCATCGCCACGATGGCCGTTGAACTGGCGGATCGTGGCGTCGATCGCCGTGCGCACGGCTTCGCTCTCTTGCATCAGGGCGGCCAGCCGACGCCGGGCGACTTCGCTCTCGCGCTGCCGCTCGTGCAGTTTTTCCGGATCGCGCTCCGAGCGCGGCGGCAGCCGCTCGAGCTCGGTGACGATGCTTTCCAGCTCCATGCGGGCCGGGTCGTGCGGTGCCAAATGGCCCAAATATTCGACGAGCGCAAATTTGAGCATTCGCGGCCAGGCGCCCGGCGTCACCGGAAAGCGCCGCGCATAGTAATCGACCCAAAACCGCTGCCCGGCGTAGACGAGCTTTAATTCCTCGTTCTCGAGCACTTTGCCATATTGCTCGCCCAGCACCGGCACCAGGATCTTGTCTTTCAGCTCTTCCTGCGGCGGATCCCAGTCGATATCGAAAAACTTGGCATAGCGCGAGCCACGGCCATTTTCCAACACGTCCTGCCACCACAGGTTCGTGTTGTCGTCGATGGCCATGTGGTTGGGCACGACGTCCAGCACCAGGCCTAACCCGGCCGCGCGCAGCGCCTCGGCGAATTGTCGGAATTCATCTTCGGTGCCGAACTCCGGATGGATCGTGTTGTGATCCACCACGTCGTAGCCGTGCGAGCTGTCGCGCCGCGCTTTGAACAGCGGCGAAGCGTAGACGGCCCCGATGCCCAGTTCGTCGAAATAGCCCACCAAATCGAGGGCTTCGCGAAAATTCACGTGACCACTGAATTGCAGCCGGTAGGTCGCGGCCGGAATCTGGGCGTCGAGGTTCGTCTGCGGGATGCCGGTTGCCACTTCAGGCCTTTCGCCGAGCATCCTATAGGTTTCGTGCGCGACCGCCGAACAAGGCAGAGAACAGCACGATCAGCAGCAAGAGGCCAAACAGGCCGCTCGGATAATAGCCCATTCCCCACGCCGCCGAATAAGGCCACACCGGCAGCATGCCAAACAACATGAATAGTAGCAAGATGACGAGGATCAAGCGCATGGTCGTCTCCTAGGTGCAAAAAAAGCCAAGGGTGCTGACACGACAAAAAGACTTACTAAGTTGCTACCCCTCACTCACGTGGTTGCAAACCAACTTATGGGTGCCGCGGCGAATGCTGATCAGTTTTGGCCGAGATCTGTGTCACCAGCGGGCCTTGCGGCGACCCGACAAGCATCTGCACCACGTCGCCCGACTTGAGATCAGCCAATTTGACTGGTCGGCCATCACGCGTAATCACCGCGCTGGGGCTGACCCGATCCGTGTGCGAAGTCTTTTGATCGAATTCGCGGACGATCACCGTATCGTTGAGCGTGCTCACCACGGTGCCGCGGACTTGCTGGGGTCCGCTCTCCAAGACGGTGCATGTCAAACTCACAGCCCCTTCGACCAGCAGGACGCCAAGATGCCAGAAACGCATAAACGTACCCTTTGCCTGCTCTCGTCCTTGTTTTTCGTCCTTCCACCCGGCGGCAGCGTGCGACCGCTGGTGGCCGTATGGGTTGCTGGCATTTCTCGTGCCAACGTGCGATTCGGGCTCAAACGCTGAGGCTTACCTGCGTTTTCGAGCAACCGTGTGCCCGAAAACCGAGCAAGCCTCGGCACGCCTTCTGCTCAAGCGCCGGCTTCTCCCTTTCGTTTCAGGCAGTTGTCATGCCTAACTCCAAACACAACGAAGCGCACCATTCGGTCTGGATCGCACACCTCCGGAAACGGCGCCACTTTTCTCTCACCGACGACCTGCGCGCCGACGTCTGCATCGTGGGCGCCGGCATTTCCGGGCTCAGCGTGGCTTATCACCTGGGCCGATTGGGCAAGGAAGTGGTGGTTGTCGACAGCGATCCGCTGGCCGCCGGCCAAACCGCACGCACGACTGCCCACCTCAGCAATGCGATCGATGACCGTTACCAGGAAATCGAGCGACTGCATGGCGCCGACGGAGCCCGGCTGGCTGCTGAAAGCCACACGGCGGCGATCGATCGCATCGAGTCGATCGTCAAGGCCGAGGCCATCGAGTGCGACTTTCAGCGGGTCGACGGCTATTTAATGACCGGTCCTGGACAGTCGATCGACATTTTGGAAGCGGAGCTGGCCGCCGCCCACCGCGCCGGTTTGCCGGAAGTCGAAATGCTCGATGGCTGGCCAGTCGCCGGCTTCGACAGCGGCCCCGTGCTGAGGTTTCCCAGGCAGGCGCAGTTCCATCCACTGAGGTATTTGCGCGGGCTTACGCGGGCCATCGAGCGCGACGGTGGCCGCGTGCTGCTGGGCAACCATGTGGAATCGATCGAGCCGGGGCCGCCGGCGGTCGTGTCCGCGCGCAACGGTCATACCATCACGGCCGACGCCGTGGTCGTAGCCACGAACACGCCGATCAACGATCGGTTTTCCATTCATGCGAAGCAGGCCCCCTATTTGTCCTACGTCATTGCGACGCGTATCGAACCGGGCCGCGTCCCCAAGGCACTCTACTGGGACACGCTCGATCCTTACCATTATGTCCGGGTACATCCGGTGCGAAGTTGGCAGGACCGCCGGCCGGCTTACGACCTACTGATCGTCGGGGGCGAAGACCACAAAACGGCCCAGGCTTTCGATGCGCCACAGCGCTACGAGCGGCTCGAAACCTGGGCTCGCGAACGCTTCCCGGCATTGGGTGCGGTCGAGTTTCGCTGGTCGGGACAGATCATGGAAACCATCGACGGTCTGGCCTTCATCGGCCGCAACCCGGGCGATGCCGAGCATATCTTCATCGTCACCGGCGATTCGGGCATGGGCATGACCCACGGCACGATCGCGGGCATGCTGCTACCCGACTTGATCATGCGGCGCGAGAATCGCTGGGCAGAGCTATACGACCCTGCCCGGCGAACGTTGGGGGCGGCACTCGAATTTGCGCGCGAAAACATCAATGTGGCCGCCCAATACGCCAGTTGGGTCACCGGCTCGGAGGTTACGACGGCAGACGAGCTTGAACCGGGCAGCGGCGCGGTAATCCGCCGCGGACTGTCGAAAGTTGCCGTTTTTCGCGATCTGGCGGGCAATTTGCACGAGATGTCGGCCGCCTGTCCGCACTTGGGCTGCGTAGTCGCCTGGAACGCGGACGAACATTGTTGGGATTGCCCGTGTCATGGTTCGCGGTTCGACAGACTGGGGCACTGTTTGACGGGCCCGGCCAATGCCGATCTGGCACATATAAACGTGGCTGCGCACGAGAATTCGCGGGGCTAAATCCTGACCCCCAGCAAGAAAATCCACCGGAGGCCTCCGCCTAGTTGACACGCCTATGGCCAGCGATTTAAATTCGATGCATCAACTCGCTCGTGCTGGGCGAGTTTGCTCCGGCCGCAACAATGCCGTGTGGATCTGCCGCACAGCGATTGGTTTTCTGCGTAACCTTCGAGCACGATGCCGCCAGTCGCTGGTTAGCTGGTGTGCACGATTTCAGGCGTTTGATCCGACGCCGCGCTGCCCGTCCGTACTGCTAGCTCTTTTCATCGGAGCCTAACCGAGATTCTCGATCTTCTGATTGGTCAGGAGCTCGACCAATACGAGATGATACGACCTGCTGAAAATCGCACACTTTTTAAGGGATGGAAAAACAAGTCATGATTAGTGATCCGGGTCGAAATCAGCGTTCTCAGCACGCTTCCAACTTGCCAGCGCGGCGGCCGGATGACAGCCTGGTGGGAATCCTGGCAGCGGACGGTCATCGCACGGACGGCTGGGCGGCGACGGAAGACGCTCCCGAGAATGAAGACCGCGAACTCGAGCGCCGGGTGAAGAACTTCCTGGCCCAGCGCAGCATCCCCGGATTGCGGCGGCTGACCGTCGAAGTGGACGGCCACTCGGTGCTGCTCCGCGGCCACGTCCGTACCTATTACGAAAAGCAGTTGGCCGTCAATTGCTGCCAGCGCGTGGCCGGCGTGCTCAACGTCATCGACTGGATCGAAGTCAGCAGCAGCGATTGAGCAAAAGTAGCAGGCTCCAAGTGCCGTAGCTGCGCTCGCAACCGGCTCGCATCAAATGCAATCGGCGCCCGCTGCAAACTCCTGCCAGGCAGCAAGGTAGCGGCCCAGCAGCGTGCGCGTCTCCTCGGCTGTAAACAGCCACGGATCGCACTTCAGAGTTAGCACGATCCGGCCGGCATAGGTTCCGATGCCGAAGCCCGCCCGCGTTCCAGCCCGCAGTGGCGGAGTGCCGGTCATGTGCTCGAGCGTCAGGTTGCCGATCACCAGCCGGCCTTCGTCGCGCGGAAACGGATAGCGCAAGGCTCGCGTCGGGTTGCTGATGTTCGTCAGCACCGCCGTGGCCTGGCAGCGCGGAAATTTCATAGCCAGCTTGAGCGCCGCCGGCGACTTGCTGACCAGCCCGATGCCGCCCAGCAGATCGAGCCCCAGTCGCGTTTGCTTGATGTAGCGCGTCTCGCGCTGGATACCAGCGAGCAATTCGGGCCAGGACCGGCACTGGTCTGCGCGTCGCATGATAAAGCACAGGCTCATGCGATTGGCCGCCGGCAAGCGCGCGTCGCGGCCCTCGCGCAGATCGGCAGGCATCAGGATCCGCATGTCGCCCACGCGGCCGCCGGGCAATCGCTCGGCTTGCCAGGCCGTCAGCACGCGAAACAGCAAGGCCAGTCCCACGTCATTCAGGCGAGCCCCGCTGCGAAGCACGGCAGCCTGGATCGCGGCCGAGGTTTCCAAATCGCAGTAGTGTGTCTGAATGCCGGGAAAATCCGCGTTGACGGGCGAAGCCCCCGGCGGCCGGCTGGCCGCCAGCGGTTGTGGATGGCAAAAGTGAAAACCGGCCGCCTCCTGCAATCGCAACAGCCAGCGCGGTTTGCTGGACTGGCCCCCTAGGGACGGGCTTGCGGGCGGCCGTGGTTGAAACATGCCGCGCAGGCGCAACAGTTCGGGATCCAGCCGATCGAGCTGCGGGGCCGAGCCCGGCGCAACCTGTGCCGCATAAGCGGCCAGCAGGTCGCCGAGGAAGCGCATGCCCCCTTTTCCATCGCAGCAGGCATGATGAAGTTCCAGCAGCATGCGGCTGGAATTCGACCCGGTGCGCACCCACAGCCGCACGCCCGTGCCGGTTCGCAAATCGATCGGTTTTGCCGGACGAGGATAGGTTTGATCGAAAGCCGTGGACGGATCGCAGTCGGCTTGGAAGTCGACCCGCGGCAGCGGCTGCCGGGCTGCAATCCAACGCGGCGTACGAACGGACTCGTCGATGCTCGCCGCCAGCAGCGGATGCCGCCCGACGGCTACTTCGAGCGCCGCTTCCAGCCCCGGCTGCGAGATGATGCCGCTAAATTGCAACTCGCCGAAAAACGTCATTGGATACGCCGGCCGGTCGTCGACGAGCATCAACGTTTCCAGCGGCGCCAGCGGCAGCGGAAAGATGGACGGCGTCGCGTCGCCGGTAGCCGCCGAAGCCAGCGCAGTCACGGGAGCGGCTGCTTGCGAATCGCCATGCGTTTGGCCGCTGGAGAGGTCGACGCGGCTCATGGGGCCGCCCCCGGCGAGCAGGTCGAACATTCCGAGGACGGCTCGCAAGCGCTCGCAATGGCCGCCGGCTGGCACATGCCGCGATCGACGTATTGCTGAAACGCGTGGATCCGCTCTTCGCAGCGGCCCAACATGCCGCGCTGGGTGCTCGCCTCCAAGCCGCGCTGAATTTGCGGAAACAGCTCCTGGTCTTCGCGCAGAATTCGCAGCGTGACCCAAGCGGTCAGCCGGCCCCAGCCGGTTGCCAGCACACGGCCCACAGGACCGGCCCCTGCGAGACCGAACTGCCGGACTTCGGCCCTCGCGGTGCCCGGCCCGGTGGGCAGCACGCAATGGCAGAGACTCACGGCATCGGTGAACGAGAACAGCAGGTTCGGGAAGACGTGGTGCTGCCAATACTCGCCGGTGGACGACCGACCCAGCCGCCCCAGAAACCACCGCTCGCCACGTTGAAAACTCGCGTCCAAGCGCGAATGCGCGCTAAACGGCAGTTGCGTCCCCAGCGACGTGTGACCGGCTGCGAGCACGTGCTGGCTGCGCTGCTCGCCCGGGTCCTCGCGAAAGGTTTCCGGGTGCACGCACGGCACGTGATACGCCTCGATCGAGTTCTCGATCGGCACTTTCCAATTGGCACCGTAGTCGGGCTGCCAGCTCAGAAAGGGCCGCCACCCGCCGCCAAAGCGCTCGCGACACAGGGCATCGAGCGGCCCTAACTGGTCGGTCAACGACGGCCCGTCGGCCGCCAGCGAAACAAACACCAATTGCCCGCAGGTCGCCAGGCGATAGCGTGGCAACTTAGCCAGCTCGCGATCCCAAGGGGCGAAATTCCGTGCCTCGGGAATCCGGCGCGTGCGGCCGTCGGCGCCATATTCCCAGCCGTGATACTGGCAGCGCATCCGGTCCGAGTGTCCCTGCTTCGCGCTCGAAAGCAAGCAATGCCGATGCGCACAAACATTCGACAGTGCGACCAGCTCGCCGCCGAAATTCCGCACCTGCACGGGCCGGCCCAGCAGATCGAGCGTCAGGAAATCGCCGTCGCGCGGCAGGTCCGTGGTGGTGCCCACCAAGTGCCAGGCCGGCAGCAGCACGCGCTCGCGTTCGTCGACGAAATGCTGCGGCGCGCAATACGCCGCCGGCGGCAGGATGTGCGGCAGGCGCGTGCTATGGACGAACATGGGATTCCACTCAAACCGAAACGGCCGGTCGGGCACTTTAGCGGCTGGTTACCGCTTGGCGCTCGCCGGCATGCGGCGCCGCCAGCCACACGATTGCGTATTGTTCCACGTCCAGCAAGACTTGGCCATCGCAACCCAACAGCCGGAAGTCGAACTCAGCGTGCCGGCCGCTATGGCTGCGAAGCCGGGTTTCGACCAGACAGGCTTCGCCGTGATCGGGCAAGCGGCCCAAGCGGATTCGGCCGAACGACGCCGGCAATGCCACGCCCGGCTCGAGTTGCCGCCAGGCCAGAATGCCGGTGGCAAACAGGCAGGCGTCCAAGGCCGCACTGGGTACGATCCAGCCATCCGCCAGCCGGCCGCGGCCGGCCAGATCGCCCAAGGCCGGCGCGATGATGCGTCCCCACAGGCGGCCTTCGCCCGCCTGGACCTTCCGCAGCGAGCGCAGTGGCGGGCCGAGATAAAAGCGTGCGTCGGCCGCCGGATACTCGACCGTTTGCCAGACTCCTGCCGCGGGCTTGGGTCGGAAGCTTTCGACCACCGGCGAACCATTTCCCAGCTTGACCGTCCCGCGCAAATAAACCCGATCCGGCTCGACCAGCCGGCCGTCGCGCGTGTGGAAATCGCCGAGCAACTCGCATTCGACCAGCGCGGGCGCAACCGTTCGCGTGCGGACCTTGAGCGTCTGCGGCCGGCCCGGCTCGACGCGCACGGGGTGCAGCGCTTCGACGTGCAAGATTTCGTGCGCCCGCCGTCGGCCATCGGCCGCTTGGGCCGCTTCGGCAAGCAGCTCCACGCCCACGGCAATCGGCAGCAGCGGATGGCCTTCGAGGCGATGTTCGATCAGAAACGGATCGACTGCGGCATCAAGCTGCGCGCTAAACTCGGTCTGCGGCCCGCTGTTCGATGCCCCGCTGCCCAATTTGCTGGTGAGCAGCGGGCTGCGCTGGCCCGAGGCACGCTGGCGGCCGCCGCGCACGACCAGCGAGTCGGCCGGATAAAACATGCGATAGTAGCGGTCGTCAGTGATCAGCACCTCGCCCTCGGGCAACCCGGCTTCCAGCTCGCGCACGAGATGAGCCAGGCCTTCGCTGGCGGGCATAAACTGCATGCCGATCATCTCCAGTGCCAGCCGCGTCTCGGGCTTCGTGGCCATGCCGACGTCGCCCCAAGCGTGCCAATGGAAGGCGGCCGCGGCACAATCCGGCCGCTGGCGGCGGAACCAGTCGACCTGCTTGGCGAGCATGTCGTTGGCCAGCGAATAGTCGCCATGACCATTGGCGCCGAAGCGGCCGCTGATCGAGCCGAACGCAATGAAGTGCCGCAGCGGATCGTCGCGCGTCAGCAGCATTAAGTTGGCGGCCCCGTCGATCTTGGCCTTCAGGCATTGCTGAACGTCGTCCATGTCCTTGCGGTCCAGGCGTGCGTCTTTGCCGATGCCCGCCCCGTGCAGAATGCCTTCGATCGGTCCGTCGCTGGCCCGAATTTCGGCCAGCACTCGCTCCAATGCTTGCCGGTCGCCCACGTCGCAGGAGTGATACTTGACGGCCAGGCCGTCGTTTTGCATTTCGCGCAGCGTGCGGTCGATTTCCAATGCCTTCTCGAATCGCTGCCATTCCTTATGCGGCACACGGCCCATGGCCCGCGCCGAGTCCATAATCAGACTGCGGCAATCCCGTAATTCGGCGGCCGACATGTCGCGCCAGCGCTCGGCAAGCTGCGGCTGCGGCGCGGTGCCCAACAAGTGCAGACGTAACTGATAGCGCCGTGCCAGTTCGCGGGCAACGTGCGCCGTGATTCCGCGGGCCCCGCCGGTGCAGACCCACACGCCGCCGGGTCGCGGACGTGCGGACGACCGGTTATCGGCCGGCTGCGCGATCGCCTGCACCACGGACCGCTGCCCATCGCGGTAAGCAACTTCAATGTCGTAGCTGGGAGTCGATAGCTCGGCATAGATGGCGGACACCAGTCCGGCGGCCGGCTCATCAGCGGGAGCATCGATCACCTTGATCGGCAGCCAGCGATGACCTTGCACCCACTGCTCGATGCAAATGGCCTTGAGCAGCCCGCCCAGCGCGCCGCTTTCTAACGAGCCGATGCGGCCCGACAAGCCGAAGTCGCCACCCAGCGACGAGAGCGCCACGAGCGACGCATCGTCGGTCAGCCCGGCATCGGTCACGAGTTTGACCCAGCGCTGGCAAATCAAGAACGGCAGCAGGACTCCCCGCTCGCGGCGCTCGTGCCAATTGCTCAAATCGGCATCGGGCGCCGCTGCTACATCGCGAGCCGAAAGCAAGAACAAGTGCGGAGCGGGCCCCGAGCGCCAGCTTTGCTCCAATGCCGTAACCGCAGCCTGCGGATCGTGTCCCGGCAGACGCTCGACCTGCACGCCGTCGCGCTTTAGCCTTCTGGCCAGCAGGCTGGCTGCCGGATTGTCGCCGAGAATCAGCGCCTTGCCCGTCCATTGCGGACGCGCGTCACGCCGCTGGCGATGCGGCCGGGCTTGCATCCGCAAGACAAACCGCGAGGTGATCGAACTGCCGGCGGAGGAATCCGGCGATGCCGATGCCCTGCCCTCCTCGGGCTCGGCCAAAAGTTGCCGCAAATCAATCGTTTCCGGCTCATTCGACTCGTCCGCAGCGCCAAACGGAGTCACCAAAAGTTTGTCTTGCTGCGGCAGCAACACGATGCCGGCCAGCGCCCGCTCGGGGCCGCCGGATTCGTCGGATGAGCGATGGCCGTTGCCTCCCGCATGCGCGGCCGCGGCCGGACGCGGGCAGAGCACTTCGGACAGCGCCGCAAATGTGTCTTCGTCCGATCCGCAGGCCAACGCGTCGGTCACGGCTGCCCGCTGGCGGCTGCTGGGTTTCCCTTGCTTGGCGCCGGCCGGCTCGATGAACGCCTGGCTGCGGCTGACCTTCACGTGCTGGGCATCATATTGGACCGAGCAGACGCGGCTGTCGGCAATGTGGCTGATGCACAGCGACCAGTGGCCAGCCCGGCGCGAATGGCGCAGCAAGTCGAGGGCACTGGCCACGTCGGCGGCTTGTTCCAATACCCGCTGAAAGGCGAGGGCATACAACAGCGCGCTGACCGATTGCTTGGGACCATCGCCCAGCGGGCGGCCGCTGATGACGAGTCCCTGGCTGTTCATGCCAACCAGACCGGCCAACTCGCCCGGCAAGCCGAGCTGGAAATAGGCATAGCCATCCACCGGCCGATGCACGGTGAGTTCGCTGCTGCAATCAGCTGGCAGCCACGCGGCCGGCGGATGAAAGAGCGCGTGCAGCAGATCGAGGCCATGTTCGCCGGATTGGACGGCAGCCGCGTGAGCCACTGCGTCGGCTCGCGCGAGCGTCAGGGCGCCGTTGAGCGCCATGAGATTGCCCACGTGCACGCCGGCGCCGTCGGCCAGGCCGTGGAGTTGATCCAGGGCCACGCCGGCCAGTTCGCCGTTGGGCTCCTCCAGCATTTGCGGACCGGCGAAAGGCCGGCGGCCGCGGCTGGCGCTTAATAGCTGTCGGAGCAAACGACGGATCGAGGCCGCTTGCTGCCGGCCACGCTGCTGGCCCATTTCGAAGGGAGAGCCGGAGAGGCGCAGGATCGGCATGGCGCCGGTGGTTGGCGGACTCCGGTCGCTAACGCTCCCGGCTCGCCAGTCGCTGGGTGCTGCCGGCGGGGCTTCCACCTTCGGCGCGTAGGCGAGCCCCGTGGCGTCAGCCCGGGGAGTCTTCGGCGCATCGCTGCGATTCAAACGATCGAGCAGATCTTGCAAGGTGCGGATTTCGCCGATCGTGCTGCTGCCGGTTTCGGCCAACTCGATGGCAAAATGGTCCCGCAGCTCGCCCAGCATTTGCGATTTCTTGATGCTGTCGATGCCCAGGTCGGCTTCGAAGTCGGCCTCAGGCGTGATCACCTCGGGCGGATAACCGGTCTGCTCGACCACGAAGTTCACCAGGTATCGCACCAGCTCGTCGTTGGCCAAACCATGATCACCACTAACCGGCTGTGCCGGCACGGGCTCGACCACGACTGGACCGATTACCGGCGCCTGAACCGGTAAAGCCTTTTCCGGCATTACTTCTACCGCGGGCGGCAGCCATTCCTGCTTGCCCGGCCGCGTGGTCAACGCTTCGGCAACCTGCCGTAGCGTGCGGAGCTGGCCGAAATCGACCGACTTTTGATCAGCGGCCGCATCAAAGTATTCGCCCAGCTCGCCCAATAGTTGGGCCTTCTTGATACTGTCGATGCCCAAGTCCGCCTCGAGATCGGCATCCAGCCCCACGACTTCCGGCGGATAGCCTGTCTGCTCGACCACGAAATTGACCAGAAAGCGGTGCAAGTCGCCGTGATCTGGCCGCGGCGCAACGGCGGCCTTTGCCGGCAACGGCTCTGGCTCGGGTTGATAATTGTCTACCGGCGGCGCCGCAGGCGGGCTGGCCGATTGATTTAATGCCCGCGACTTCATCCGCTGGCGGCGGGCGGCGGTCGCATCGAAGCTCACAACTCGCGGCTTGGCCGCAGCCGGCACGCTGGGCTTCGGTGCATCGACGGCCGATCGCAGCACGCCGGCACATTCTAGCGCTGCTTCGACGCGGGTTAGCTGCTCGCTGGCGTCGCGCGCCGGGTGGTCGGCAGCGACGAGCAAAACGTCTTGCTGCTGCAAGATCTGCCGATTCAAGCGGGTGAGAACCTGGTTGGGGCCGACTTCCACCAACACGCGGGCACCGCCGGCCACGAGCGTCGTCACCAGATCCAGATACCGCACCGGCTCGACCAATTGCGCCACGAGATTCCGGCGCAGTTCGGCCGGTTCTGAGACCAGTCGATTGGTGACATTGCTCAGCACCGGGATGCGCGGCGGCCGGAGCGAAATGCCTTCGAGCGCTTGACGCAAGGCCGGCTGGGCATCGGCCATCAGCGGCGTGTGAAACGCGCCGGGCACGTCGAGCAATCGGAAATCGATGCCATGCGCCCCCAACAGCGAAGCCAGCTTGCCGATCGTCTCGCGCTGGCCGCCAAAGACGGTCTGGCGGGGCGCGTTGGCATGCGTGAGATGCACGTCCAAACCGTAGTTGCGCGCGAGCGATTCGATTTCGGCGGCGGCTGCCTGGACCGACAACATAGCACCGCCGGCTCCGCGGCTGGCCCAAATGGCCTCGGCCCGGACGCGAGTCATGTCCAAGGCTTGCTCAAGCGTCCAGGCGCCGGCAGCCACCATGGCCGGGAATTCGCCGTAGCTGTGTCCGGCGACCCAGTCGGGCACTAGCGCGCGTTCGTTCAATGCGGCCAGCATGGCCAGATCGGCCAGCAGCATGACGGCCTGCGTGACCCAGATGCCGGTGCCCAGCGAGGCCGTCTGGTCCCAAGCCATTTGGCTGAAGGACTCGAGCCCGCGCTCGGCGAGCAGCGCGTCGGCCTGAGCCAAAAATTGGGCCGCCGCCGGCGAGGCCGCCTGCAGACTTTTGAGCATGCCCGGATATTGCGAGCCCTGACCTGGAAAGAGAAAGGCGACTTGCGGCGTGTGCGCCGGCACGTGCCAGACAAACACCCCCTGCTCTTCCAGCGGCACACGCGCTTCGCGGCGCTGCCAGGCGCCGATCGCGAGTTTTAATTTTGCTTCCAGCGCCGACGAATCTTCTGGCGTGGCAATTGCCAGGCGAATCCGATCGGCTGGCGAAAACCGCTGACTTGCAACGAGGCAGCCGCCGGGACTGGCCACAGCTTGTTCCAACTGTCGGGCCAGATCGGCCTCGTCGCGCGCGGCAAAGCGCACGATGCAGTGGCGCGATGCTTTGCGAGCGGCATCCGGAATGGCTTGCTGTGGACTGGCGGCCCGCGCAGTTTGCATCGCGGCAGGTTCGAGCAGGGCTTCGTAGACCAAGCCGCTCCGCGTCGAAGTGCTCACGACATCGAGTGTTCGCGTGCTAACTGCGGAGCCCGAGCGCTCAAGCAGCGACGTTTTGATAATCGCGGCCAAGCCGTGGGCGCCGCGTGTGTGGCCGATTTGTCGAATTAGCGGCAGCCGGTCATGCGGCCCGGCGGCCGGGGCTTGCACTCCGGCGGCAGTCAGACCAGCGAGTTCCGCGCGATCGAACCGCGCGGCGCCGCAGCCCGCTTCGGCAATTTGCGACACTGCGTTTGGCGGCGCGTCCTGCATGACGCGCTGCGTGGCCAGTCGGGCGGCCTGGGCCAGGTCCGGGCCATCCGCAGCGGCCACACCGTGAACGACGCCTAGAATACGGTCGCCATCGGCCTGGGCATCGGCCAAGCGCTTGAGCAGCAGCATCGCGACGCCTTCGCCGGGCAAGTAACCGTCGGCATGCGGCGAGTCGGGATCGGCCAGCCGGCCGGCCAGGTTCAAGGCTTCGAAGCTTTGCAGGTCCATCGCCCGTTCGGCGCCGGCGCAAAATACTGTGGAGCAGGCCCCGCTGCGCAGCAGGTCGCAAGCCACGGCCAGCGCCGCCAAGGACGAAGCGTCTCCGGCATCGAGCGACAAGGCTCCGCCCATCAAGTCGAGCGACTTGGCGACGCGCGACGCGAGCGTGCTGCTGGTGAAGCTGCCGGTTTCGTCCAACAGCGCCGGCCGGACCTGGAGGAATCGCTGCCGATACTGGGCGATGATCGCATCGACCTGCGCGGCAGGCAGCCCACGAGCGGCGAGCAATTGCGCCAGCGTGCGCTCGAACTCGGGCAGTCGCAATCCGACCTGAAGCTGGTTGCTGAAATCGCCGCCGAAAATGGTGCCGACCACGACGGCCGACGAAGCCCGGTCGAGTGGCCGTCGATCGTAACCGGCTTCGGCGAGCGCCTGTTCGGCCGCTTCGAGCAGCATGAATTGTAAAGGATTGGCTTCGGCAATTTGCTTGGGTGGAATGCGATGCCGCTTCCAGTCGTAAGCAAACCCACGAATAAAACCCCCGACGTTCGTCGGCGTGCGCCACGCGGCTGCCGCGCCGCGCTGAACGCCCACGCCCGGACGCCAGCGATCGGGCGGCGCTTCGCCCAGCGCCTGGCGCCCGCTGGAAATGAGCGTGCGAAATTCGTCCAGCGACAATGCGCCGGGCAGTACGACACCGCGGCCGATAATGGCGATCGGCTCGCGCTGGCCGCGCGGTCGATCGGCGCTTTTGGGCTGCGTAGGCAACTTGCGCGTGACGGCCGCAGGCTTCGCTATGAGCGATTCGCCGCCTTCGAGCACCACGTGTACGTTCAGCCCGCCGATGCCAAAGGCATTGACGGCTGCCCAGCGCGAACCGGTTTCGGCCTGCGTGGGCCAGGGCCCGGCCGTGGTCGGCACAAAGAAGGGCACGTCGGCCCAAGCAATCGCCGGATTCAGTCGCGTGAGATTGATGGTCGGCGGCACGACGCCGTGCTGCATCGCCATCAAAATTTTTGCCATGCCGGCAAGTCCGGCCGTTTCGAGCGTGTGACCGATGTTCGATTTCACGCTGCCCAGCGGGATGCGTTTGCTGTCGCCCAATTGCGGGCCGAAAAAGCTGGCCAGCGCCTCGATCTCGGTCGCGTCGCCCACCTTGGTGCTGGTGGCATGGGCCTCGATGAATTGAATGTGGCGCGGATCGACGCCCGGGCCGTAGGCGCGGCGAATTGCTTCCAACTGCCCTTCCTGCCGCGGAGCCCACAAGCTGCGGCCGCGGCCGTCGGACGAAACGCCCAGCCCACGCACGATGCCGCGCACGCGATCGCCGTCGGCCAGGGCTCGCTCGAGCGTCTTGAGCACCAACACGACGTAGCCTTCGGAACTGACCAGGCCGTCGGCTTCGGCATCGAAGGGGCGCGACCCGGCCGCACTGCAACTCTGAGCGTGCGAAAACAGGATCAAGCTGTCGCTCTTGTTGAACGATGCACCGCCGACGACGGCCGCCTCGATCTCGCCGGAGGCCAGCGCCATGGCGGCAATCGCCAGCGCCATCAGCGACGAAGCACAGGCGGCATCGACCACCATTTGCGGCCCGCTGGTGCGCAGGAACTCGGCAACCAATCCGGCGGCGGAATTAGCCTCGACAAACGGCGCGCCGCCGGCACCGCGGCGCGGCCGGCCCAGCCGCATCCGGCCGGCGAGATCGGCGAGCAATTGTTGCTGCTCCTCCGGCGGCAGTTGATTGAAAGCGGCGCTGTCGCGCAACAAATCGGCCGTCTCTTCGGCCAACGTGGCATAGGCCATTTCGGCCGGCACGGTGCTGCCTCCCGAGTGACCGACATACACGCCCGTGTTTCGCTGGCTCAGGTCGCCATGGCCGTAGCCGGCATCCAGGCAGGCGGCCGCCGCCACTTCGCAGAGAATCTGGTGGCAGGGGTCGTAAGCCCGACGCGTTTCGTCCGTCAGCGGGCAAATCTGGGCATCTGGCCCGCGCGTAGCTACGAGGCCGCCGAGCGTCGAATACGTCTTTCCGCGCGTGCCTTTGACGGGCGAGTAATAAAGCTGTCGATCGAGCCGGTCGGCGGGCAATTCGCCGATGGCGCTGCGCCCGGAAGCCAAGAGCTGCCAATACTCCTCCAAACCGTCAGCGCCGGGCAGGCGGCAAGCCATGCCCACGATGGCGACGGGCGTCTTCAACAGCGGCGCTCGGTCGTTATTGTGCATGAACGGCGGGTCTCTTAGAGGTCGCTGGAGTGCAGGCTCGGCTCGAAGCCGCCGGCCCGGATGGGCCAAAATGAGCAAGCAGGGCCGACCATTGCGCGAGCGTTGCAGACGCTTGATCGGCAGGTGCTTCGATGAGTAACCGTCCGGCATGAATCGCGGCACTGGCGGAGAGCTTGCCGGAGACCAGCTCGGCCAACGTTTCCACGTCCACGCGGACGGTCGGGCAGCTCGCGTGTGGGCATCCGGTTGTGAGCGTCGAAGGCTCGTCGCCGGCAAAGCCGATCTGCCAACGTCCTCCACCTGGTCCCAGCACGTCGAAGCCCAGACTGCGCGCCGGAGGTTCGGCCTGCCAGGCCAGGTCGAGATCGGCGAGGCAGGCCTCGACATCGAGCGGAAGGGCAGGATCGGCCGGGCGCGGCCAACCGAAGTTGACCGTCAGCGCGTAGCGCGCCAGCCTGACCAGCACTTCGTGCGTGAGCCGCGGGCAGACCACGCTACCGGCAACGCGCCGCAAATTGGAAGTATCGAATTGAGCATCATCGCGGAAATAAGCGCGGTACGCGTGCAACTGATCGGCGAACGAAGCCGCCGCGCCGTTTTCGCCGCCGCGTCCTGCCGTCCGCAGCGCCGCGCCGTCATGCCGCGCAATCGCGTCGGCGGTGGCGCGCTCGATGTCGTCCACCGTCACCGGATGTTCGCTGGCCAGGTGGTAGGTCTGGCCGTGGCTGTCGGGATCGTTGATGATGCGCCACATCATGGCTGACACCCAATCGACCGGCACGAGGTTCTTGCGTTCGTTGCCTGCGAGGCCCAGCGCTTCGAGGTATGACGCGCGCCGCGGCGAGCCGTCTGTCTGTCCGCCGGGCGAGAAGATCGCTTGCAACGGACGATAGAAGCCATGGAACGTAGGCGTGTAGCCCGTGCGGCTGTCGCCCACCACGATCGATGGGCGAAGAATCGTGGTTGTCGTCAAATGCGCGGCGCCGCGCACCAAGCGCTCGGCTTCAAGCTTGCTGCGCTCGTAGTCGTTACCCAGCGATTGTCCGACGTCGAGTTCGCTCTCGAGCACGCGGCCAGTCCGTCGTCCGCTCACGTAGGCCGTCGAGACATGAAAGCAATGATGAATGCTTGCGGCGCGACAGAGTTCGAGCAGGTGCCGCGTGCCATCCACGTTGGTCGACCACGGCTCGCCACTGGACGCGGCATAGAACACCAGGCTTGCAGCAGAATGGATGACGGTCGAGCAGTGGGCCGCGACCCAGGCCAGCGCGCGATCATCGAGACCGCAACGCGGCTTGTGTAGATCTCCTTCCAGCACGACGGGACGCGGCAGCCAGCGGTCGAGCTCTTCTTCCCAGCGGGCGATCATGGCGTCGAGCCTGCGCCGCGCGCTTTGTCCCGGGCGCGAGCGGACGATGACGGCCATCGGCCGATCGACGAGCACGGCTGCGCGCAGCACCGCCTGGCCCAGCAGGCCGGTGGCCCCCGTCAACAGATAGTGACTGCGGTCTGGATTCACGCGCTGATCCCGATGCATCTGAAGCACGTCGAAATGATAGCCCCTCACAAGTGCTGCGCGGCTTAAGAACTGAATCGCTCGGTCACCAGCGGCCGCCCCAAAGGCCGCGGCGCCTGGCGGCGCGGTTCATTTTCCATGCAAGCAATCATCATCCCGAGGCCGTGGCTAATAGCGGAACTTGTGGCGAGGAAACGTGTTCCAAATGGGGGTGGTGATCGAAGTGATGACAAACCGCGCACCCGTCATGGCCGCGCGTGCGGGACAGCCGCGGTGCGTCGAGCGTGCTGCGACGCGTCGTGTGATTATAACTTCCCGCGCCGACGATCGTGAAGCGTGTATCAGATTCAAACGAAAGAAAAACGTTTGGTAATTGCAGCATCAGGAATTGTTCACCTACGGAGTCGGCAATCCTAATTGAGCGGCCGCGTGTTGGCTGTTTTGAAACCAGGCTGAATTAAATGCCGAGTGATGCCCCCCGATAAGCTGAACTAATTTTGTCCAAATCGAGAATTAACAACGTTGGTGATTGAACTGCCTGTCGTCGGTGGTTATCGTTGCAATTCGTCTTTGTGTTCGCATCGTGGCTCTTCGATCCCGTGTGGTCGACGACGCCCAGGTCTTGAAGGCCGTGCGAGTGGTAATCTCCGCATTGATTTCCGCGCAGGAGTGGGCAGCTCTGTTGCGTGCTTCAGAATTTTCTTTTCATATCGGTCTGGTCGCCCCGGCCTTATCCAGAAGAGATCGCTCACAGCGGCCGAAGCCAAGTCGGCGGCGGCGATGCCTTTGCCTCGATTCATGAGTGCTCCCATGTCATCAAAAAACGAACAGCTCAGCCGCGATTGGACTCTCTCCTCGGCCATGCACGGGATCGGCTTGCCGGACCTGTTGCGCATCGTGAATCGCCGGCGGACGCTGCTGATTGCGGCCTTTGCGGTCGGCGTCGGACTCGGCGTGCTGTACTACAGCGTGGCCAGGTACAAGTACGAATCGTCCGCGCAGATCCTGGTGATGAAGAAGGACTCGAATCTCGCCGCTCGCGGAATGGAAGGCCGCAACGAAGTCGAATCGCGGATTTCAGAAGATCTGTTGGCGACGCACATGCAGATCTTGCAGAGCCGCCAGATTGTGGATCAGGCGCTCAAGAGCCACGGTTATGACAAACTGCCGTCGATTGTCGACCACCTGGCTTACAACGAAGATGCCACGTCGTTCGTGATCGACCGCTTGTACGTCACGCGCGGCGGCGCCGGCCAGGCGAAAGTGGCGCACGTGCTCAACGTCAAGTTCCGGCATACGTCGCCCGAGGAAGCTCGGGATATCCTCAACGCAATCATCGACAGCTACAAGGCCTTCTTGGGCGAGAAGTTCCAGGACGTCAGCAAGGAAGCGGCCACGCTGATCTCGGAAGCCAAGGTCGATCTGGCCAAGGAAATGGACGCGGCCGAGCAGGCTTATCAGAAATTTCGCGAAGAGGCGCCGCTGTTGTGGAAGGGCGACGAAAGCGCGAACATCCACCGCGTACGCTACGAAGAGCTCGAAGCGGCGCTCTCGGAAATCCGCTTGAAGACCAGCCAGGCTCATGCGCGGCTCGACGTCGTGCGCACGGCCGTCAAGGATCAGGATGCGCGCAACGCACCGGATCTCGAGCGACTGTCGCTGCTGGACGACACGCACATCGAGCGCCTGTCGTTGCTGGTCGAGGTCGACAAGGGGGACGCCATGACGGCCGAATTCCAGGCCACGCAGCCCGCGAGGTCGGAAGGCGCCCGCGCCGAGCACGATTCGCTGCTGCACTTGTTGCTCAAGGAAAACACGCTGCGAACCGACCTCGGGCCTGAACATCCGCAAGTGCAGGAAGTCGAACGCCAGATCAGCATTATTCGGAATTTTCTCAAGCAGAAATCGGCCCAGTTGGGCGGCATCGAAGACAAGCTCAGGCTCACGCCGCGCAACCTGCTGCACGCGTACGTGGGCCTGCTCGAGCACGATCTGGCGACGCTGCAAAAACGCCAGGACGGCTTGGAACTGCTGGCCAAGAGCGAGGCCGAACAAGCCAAGTCGCTCGTCAGCTACGAGCTGCGCGGCGAAACGATGAAGAAGGAAGTCGAACGCAAGCAGGCCCTGTACGACGCGGTGCTCGACCGCTTGCGCGAAATCAACCTGGTGAAAGACTACGGCGGGTTCATCACCGAGGTGATCGCGCCGCCGGAACTGGGAGAAAAAGTCTGGCCCAAGCTGTCGCTGTCGTTGGCGCTGGGCGGCCTATTCGGCCTCGTGCTGGGCGGTGGTTTGGCGGGCATGTTCGAATTGGTCGACCCCATGTTCCACGGCATCGAAGAAGTCGGCCAGGCGCTGGACACGGTCGTCTTGTCGCGGGTGCCGAGACTCGTGGAAGGCACGCCGGCGGCCGCCGTGCCCGACTCGCGCTTGACCGCGGTGGTGGCGGCGTTTCATCGACCTCGGTCGCGGGAGTCAGAAGTCGTGCGCGTGTTGCGCACGTCGCTGCTGTTTCGCCTCAACGGCGCCAAGCATCAGCTCATCGCCTTCACGAGCCCCAACCCGTCCGACGGCAAGACGACGGTCGTCTCCAACCTGGCGGTGAGCATGGCCCAGGCGGGCTACACCGTGCTGCTGGTGGACTGCGACATGCGGCGGCCAACGGTGCATAAGCTCTTCGGCTGCGACGCCGCCAACGGCCTGGCCGAATTGGTGGACGGCCGGGTGGAACCCACCGAAGCCATTCGCTCGACGGAGGCCGCCAACCTGTCGGTGCTCCCGTCCGGCGCGATTCCGGCCAATCCGGCCGAATTGCTCACCTCGTCGAAATTTGTCGAACTGCTGGCTTGGCTGCGCGAGCGCTACGACTACGTGCTGCTGGATTCGCCGCCGCTGTTGGCGGTAGCCGACCCGTGCATTATTGCCCAGCACACCGATGGCGTCGTGCTCACTGTCAGGCCGAGCAAGGATTCGCGCATGCAGGTCCAGCGATCGAAGGAGCTACTCGAGGCCGCGAACGCCCGGCTGCTGGGCGCGGTTGTCAACGCTTACGACCTGACTCGCCAGCAGTTGAATTCGTATGACTACGGTTACGGCTATGGGTACGGCTACGAATCCTACGGCGATTACAGCGAACCCCAGTCTGGCGACACGCCGCAGCAACTTGAAAAGGCCGGTACTTAAAAGGAGGACTGATCCACCGCATCGCCAACGACTGGCAGAGAAGGCACGATGTTTGCCGGTCGAAACAAGTTTCAGTGGCAGGCGCGCGTCGGGTTGTTTGAATTTCGTCATGGCGCGCCTGTTGACCGTTAGCAGCGATCCACCTCCAGGATGAGGTGCGATGGACCGGCAGGCAGCCGATCCGTGGAGAGCGTTACGAGTAACTGTAGTATGGCAACCGTCCGAGAAAAACGTTCGTTAGTGCCCTGGCACTCTAAAAGGCGGCGCTCCCAACAGCTGAATCTGGCGGATTCAGCAAATCGCGGTGCACGGCACTGGCCGTTCGCTCAGCGTTATCTTTTGCAGGTCTGGCTGACCAGCCTGCCGCTCTGGCTTGCCGATCAACTGGCGCTGGCCCTCTCGCTGGCTTCCGCCCTGGCCTTGCAAGCACTCCTGCCCGGGCCGGGACACGTCGACGTGGCCATCACTTGGGCGGCCCTAGCCCTGGGCGCGTCGGTCGTGAATTACTGTTTCAGCCTGTACCCCGGCATCGGGTTGAACAGCGAGGCCGAACTCCGCAAAACCAGCCTGGCGCTAACGGTGCTATTCGGCGCCTTTGCGGCTGCGATGCTCACGCGCGACGTGGCGGCCGGCAGCGCCCGCTTGCTGGGCGAGGTCTGGCTGCTGGCATTGGCGGCCACGCCCATGCTGCGACGAGCGGCTCGCCAGATCGCCGCCGGCTACTCCTGGTGGGGCCAGCCGGCGCTGGTGCTGGGCGGCCACGCCGCGGGCGCGCACGCGTATCGCACGCTGCTCGCCTCGCCGCAACAGGGTTTGCGGCCCGTGGGCATTCTCGACGACGGGCACCGCCACTGGGCCGACGAATTTGTCGATCCGGCCTGGTATCTGGGTCCGCTGGACGCCACCGATGCGATCGCCCGCGAGCACGACGTGTTTTGGGGAGTGGTGAGCCTGAATCACCAGGGCTCCTTGCATGCACAGGGCGACGTGGCGCAGCTCATGGATCGCTACACGTGCGCGCTGCCGCACCTGTTGCTGGTACCCAACGTGGGCAATCCGCCAAGGCTCTGGGAAGGCGCGCACGATTGCGGTCTGCTGGGCGGCATGCGGCTCGACGAACGCATCTTGCTGCCGGTGCCCCAGCTTGCCAAGCGAGCGCTCGACCTGCTGCTGACCTTGATCGGCGGCCTGGTGATCCTGCCGCTGGTGGCGGCCATTGCCCTGGCCATTCGCATCGACTCGCCGGGACCGATCTTCTACAGCCAGGATCGCGTCGGCCGTGGTGGCCGGCGTTTCCGGGCGTGGAAGTTCCGTTCGATGGTCGTGAATGCCGAGAACGTTCTGGATGCCTACCTCGAGCAACATCCGGAATTCAAAGAAGAGTGGATCGATTATCAAAAACTCAAGCGAGATCCGCGGATCACGACTGTCGGCAAGTTCTTGCGCAAGAGCAGCCTGGATGAGCTGCCGCAACTGTGGAACGTGCTCAACGGCGACATGAGCCTGGTCGGCCCGCGGCCGATCTTGTTTTCGCAAATCCAGGACTACAAGCCCTTTCATCTCTATGTGCGGTTGCGGCCAGGCATCACGGGGCTGTGGCAAATCAGCGGCCGCAATTTCACTACGTTCCAACAGCGGGCCGAATACGACACGATTTATGCCCGCAATTGGTCACTATGGTTCGACCTGCACATCCTGATGCGAACCTTGAAGGTCGTGTTGCGTTGCGAGGGTTCGTACTGATGGCGCTTTGGAACGTGCGAGGAACCTTCGGACGAAAAGCGGACTCGCTCGTCGCGGCGGCGATGTTCGCATCCGACGCAGCGGCCACCGGTGCCGTATCAGTCCCGGTGGACACCAGTCACGCTGCCGCGCTGCTAGACCATCCTGCGCAATTACCTGCCAAGCGAGTCGATGTTGCCAAGAGACTTTCGCTGGGCATCGTTGGCACCCGCGGCATACCGGCGCGACATGGCGGTTTCGAGACGTTCGCCGAACACTTGGCGCTTTATCTCGTCGAGCGTGGCTGGGACGTGACCGTTTACTGCCAAACGCCTGGCCGCGGTCCGATATCCGAGGATCAATGGCACGGGGTTAAACGCGTGCTGATTCCGATTTCCGTCTCCGGCGCACTGGGAACCATTTTGTTCGACTGGCAAGCGGCTCGGCACGCTTCGAAACAGCAGAACCTTGTTTTGACGCTCGGATACAACACCGCCATCATGTCGCTTTTTTATCGGGCGACGGGGACCCGGCAACTGATCAATATGGACGGCCTGGAATGGCAGCGCAATAAGTGGAGGTTCCATGAAAAAGCGTGGCTGTTCGTCAACGAGCGGCTCGGCTGCTGGCTCGGCCATCACCTGATCGCCGACCACCCGGAGATCGAAAACCATCTTGCGACGCGCGTGCGGAACGACAAAATCACCATGATCCCGTACGGCGCCGCCGAGATCCTTGCGGCCGATCCCGCGCGCTTGGAGCCATTGGGCTTGACGCCTGGGTCGTATGCCTTGGTCATTGCCCGACCGGAACCGGAAAATTCCATTTTGGAGATCGTCCGGGCATTTTCACGCGTGCAGAGGAACTACCAATTGGTGGTGCTCGGCAACTATGATCCGGTCGTCAACCGTTTTCACCGCTCAGTAATTGAGGCGGCCAGCGAAGAAGTCATTTTTCCCGGCGCCATCTACGACGCCGCGACCGTCCAGGCGCTCCGGTTCCATGCGCGCCTCTATATTCATGGCCACACCGTGGGGGGAACGAACCCGTCGCTGGTCGAAGCGATGGCGGCCGGCTCGCCGGTGCTGGCGTACGACAATCGCTTCAATCGATGGGTAGCCGTTGACGCTGCGCACTACTTTTCGGACGAAGATAGCTGCGCGATTGCGCTGGATTCGCTGCTGCGCGACGACGCGTGGCTCCAAAAGTTGGGCACCGCGGCTCGCGCCAGGTTCCTGGAGAATTTTCGCTGGAGCGGGATCCTCGAGGAGTATGAGCAGTTATTGGCATCCTGGGCTCCGGAAGCCGCGCGGCAGTCACCCGAGCAGCCAGAGACAAACATTCGCGCCCTAGTGAAAAAACACCCACGCTAGGGAACTGTCGAAAAATGACTTTGGCGTTTGGCAATTGCTTCCATCGTTCGGTGGCCGTCAACGCGGCGCTATCTTGGAGCGCTGGCCCGTGACGAAGCACCGTGCGCGCGGCGAACGGCGATTCTCGCCGCAGCCATTATTAGGCAATTGGCTTCGATTCTCGAAGATTACAAACGATCACTGACCGATTGGGCGCCCATCACCGAGACGGCACCGACGAAGCATAAGAGCTTCGTCAGCAGAATTCGTGGGAACGAGGCGGAATCAACAATGGAAATGCGTTCGGCAACGTGGTGGAGCCGATCCAAGCGGTCGCGGTCGTCACGTTGTACCACGATCCGACGCCGCTCCACCTGATCCAGGCCGTCAGCCCCGACGTGCCTTTCAAAGGCGCCGAATACACGGTCAAAACCGTCGTGGGCGGCGATTACGTGCGCTCCTAAGGCGGGACCGTTTCTCTGATCGGTTTAATTCCCGAGCACAGTGCCAGTCGATTGGCGGCGCGGCTCCACGTATAATGACGGTCTCGCTGGTTCCGTAGTGCAACCGTTGGGCTGCGACCACGCGCGCCTGTTTGAACGCCCCTCTGAATCGCTATGAGTATTGTGAGTCGGCTCGTTCGCCTGGTGAAGCGATTGCAGCGCAAGGCGCTCTTCACCGATGACGCCGAGATTCATCAGCGCGTTCTCTGGCGACAGCGTCCGGCTGACGCGCGTTACGAAGAACAGGCTTTTTCGGTCGCACCGGACTTGCAGTCGCTTCGCTCGGTGCTCGTCTTCAAGCCCGACGAGATCGGCGACGTGGCAATGGCGTTGCCGGCCATTGTCGAGTTGAAGCGCGCGCTGCCCGAGGCCCGCCTGTCTCTGTTATGCAAGCGCGCGACGGCTCCGTTGTTTGCCGCAACGAAGCTGTTTGACGAGATCGCGGTTACCCAGGATGCGCTCTCGGGCATTCCGCATCTGCACTGGCTGCCGGTAAAGAAGCCGCTGGCAAGTTTGTCGACGCAGCAATTTGACCTGACCGTCTTTTTGCGGACGCATCCGCGCTACTTTGCCGCCTTCAAGCGTGTTCCGAGCCGCGCGCAGTTGCACCCATCGCACCCGCAGATGACGTCACAATCGGTTCTGCGGTCTGAGATCGACGGCTCGTTTAACGACACATGGTCGTCGGTTCGTCCGCACCAAACGCTGCAACTGTTGCAAATCGTCGGCAAGTTGACCGGTAAGCGTTACGCAATGGCCGACGTTGAGTTTCCGGCCTTTCATTGGTCGGAGGACGATCAAGTGGCGGCGTCAAAAGTGTTTCGCGGCGAACCGCCTTCGCGGTTTGGCGTGATCCATCCCTTCGTGCGAGAAGAGACGCGCCGCTGGCCGATGGAGTATTGGCGAGATCTGAGCATCGGCCTGGAGCGGGCCTTTCCCATGCCGTGGGTGATCATCGGCGGTCCCGGCGATCCGAGACTCGACTTGCCGTTGTCCGTGCTTCAATCGCAGGGGGCCTTGCGGCTCACTGAGACGGGCTATCTGCTGTCGCGTGCGGCGGCGTTTGTCGGAATCTCCAGCGGGCCTGCTCATTGGGCAGGCGCGTTGGGCACGCCGACGGTCACGCTCTTTGGGGGAAAGGACGTCAGTTCAGAATTCGCGCCATTGGGCAAATCGCTGGTGCTTCGCACCGAGGTGCCTTGTTCGCCCTGCGACAGTGCATTTTGTCAGTTTCGACATTTGGCCTGTCTTCGCGAATTGACGCCTCAGCGCGTGCTGCCGGCCACCGTCAATTTCTTGCATTCACATAACGTTGGAGGTTAGAAGGGAACGATGGCTAAGGCTGGCTTCATGACGCTCTGGCGTGCGCCGCACAAGTTCCGTTATGCATTGAAGTATCGGGGAAGCGATTCGCCGCTGAAGATTCTGGACATTGGCTGCGGCAATCATGGACCGACGATCGCCAAACATTATTTTCCGAATGCCGAGTATCACGGCGTCGACATCATTCAGGACTACAACCAGAACGCTGATGACCATGCGAAGATGGATCAGTTCTTTTTGGTGCAGCCCGACGGATCGGGGTACGAGCAGATTCCCGACAATGCGTACGATTTGATCGTCGCCAGCCACGTGATCGAGCACATGTCCGACCCGTACTCGGTGCTGCGAACGCTAAGTTCGAAGGCAAAGCCCGGCGGGATTTTCTACATTTCGTTCCCGTCAGAGCGCTCGCTGCACCTGCCCAGCAGCGTTGACCGCGAGCGGACGGGCACGATTCCCACCGCCGCGACAGGAACGCTGAATTTCTGTGACGATGACACGCATACCTTTTTGCCCAGTGTGCGCGAAGTTGCCAACGTGCTTTTGCCTGTTGGGTTTCGCATCGTATATGGCGGTCCGCCGCAAGACATGGTGCGATTTCTCTCAGGCATGTTCGTTCGCGCCCCGGTCGAATGGCTGCGATATAAGGTGCTCGGCTACCGGCGCGGCAAAGGCCTGTGGGCTTATTACGGTTTCGAGTCGTGCGTCTGCGCCGTGAAGCGCTGAAAGCGCGCTGGGCGCGAAACTGCGAAAATGCTTACGTCGCTTGCGATGCCTCGGTTTCGGTCAACCGCGACTTGAGAACGCGCGCTGGCACGCCGCCTGCCACAGAGTTTTTTGGAACATTGCCGCGCACGACGGCTCCAGCCGCGATGACGCAACCGCTTTCGACGTGCGCTCCGTCGAGAAAGACCACGTTGGCGCCTATCCAGCAGTCGTCTTCGATCACGATCCCCTGGCTGGTTACGCCCTGTGCGCGAATCGGAACGTCGGCGCGATCGAACCGATGGTTCTCGGCATGAAAGCTGATGCGGACGCCCATGATGACATTTTCACCAATGCGGACCGGGCCCCCCGCCCCGACGTACGAGAACGCGCCGATCGAACTGCCTTTGCCAAACCAGCAGCCGGTGCCGAGCTTCGTGAGCACGCTGGTGGCTTCAATGATTGTATAGGGGCCGATCGATACGCCGTCGGCCAGGTTGATTCCTTCGCGCGACAAGCCGTCGATCGTCACACGCTTGCCGAGCGTCACGCCGCGACCAAAACGAATGTACGACCGGTTGCGCAGTTCGACCCCTGGCCCGATGAATACCAGTCGGCGAGGATCGACCGACAGGACCACGCCGCGCAATAGACAGCGGGCGAGCGCCATGACGCGACGCAGAACAATGCCCAACAGCACGCGGTCGGTAATCGCCGGTTCGATTCGATAATTCGGCCCACGAAACCTCTGGGCATATCGTTCGACCGCATAACGCAGGAACATTACGACCCCTCGACGGCCGGATTCTTGGAAGAGAAAGAGAAGGCGGTGCGCAGCCGCTCGACGGTCGGCGGAATGAAGACATGCGTCCAAATGCCCAGCCGCCAGCGCACCCAAAATAATGTCGCCAGGTTTTGGAATGCCATCGTTCCCGCAGCCGCGGCAGCCACGGCCGTGATACCGTAAGGGACGGCCAGCAGCGCACTACCCAGCAGCAACATCAACGAAGCCACGGCAATGGTCATCGACGCTTTGGAGTGCCCGCACATCATCAATGTAATCCCTGTCGACCCGCAGGCGGCATAGAACAGGTAACCACTGCTGAGAATCATCAAGACCGGCGCGGCGGCGCGATAGCCGGAGCCAAAGTAATGCCCCAAAATGGGCTCGGCAAAAAACGTCATCAGCAGCATCGCGATCAAAGTCGGCGCGCCGGCCACCGTGGCGGTGCCTCGCAACAGCCGCTCGAGTGCTGGCATACGATGACGGGCATGCAACTCGGCAATCATCGGTGCGATCACCGAATTGACGAGCACCAGCGCCGTGGAGCCAAGGGCGACCAACCGCCAGGCAGCGCCGTACAACCCAATTTGCGATTTGTCGTCGTCGAAGTACCAGCCGACAATCCACAAATCGAGTTGCATGGTCGCCATCGGCACGACATTGGCCAACATCAGCGGCAGTGATTCGGCTAAAAGTCCGCGCCGAAACGGCGTCAGCGGCGGTTCGGCAGCAGGTCGCGGCAAAGCGCGCAGTTTTTGCCGCAAGCAAACCAGGCCGGCGGCCACACTTATCGTCCAGCCCACGAGTATCAGGCTGAGGACTAAATGCAACGACGCCTGCCGCGACACCACAAAAACGATCCCGACCGACGCCGCGGCTAAAGCATTCGACGCCAAGCCTCCAAACAGCACGGCAAAGCGAATGTCATGAAATGCGCGAAAGGTGTCGGCCAATACCAGCCCCAGCGCCTGCAATAGAATCCAAGTGCTGATCAGCGCGCACGTCTGGGTCTCGCGAAAATCGTTAAATACGTCAAATGGCAAAAATGACGCGGCGAGATAAAAAGCGAGCGCGACGCACGAACCGAACACGCCGGCCATGAGCAATGCGTAGCGTATGACGGCCTCGGCGGCCGATGGGCGATCCTTGGCGAAGTGAGTCGCAGCGTGCCGCACGACTGACAAGCTCAAGCCCGCGGCAGCGGTGTTCGCCAAAAGTGACGTCACGATCGCCGCCAGAAGATAAAGGCCGAAGCCCTCTTCCGGGTGCGGGAAAATTCGCGAGAAAACCGGCAGCATCAACGCGTTGACGCCGACCGAGGCTATTCGCCCGGCCAAGGCCCAAGCGCCTCCCCTAATTATGTTGCTCTGCATGTACGGCTCTTGTTCGTTGTCGTGGCGTTGACAATTTCTGAGTACCCCCCGATACGGTCGCAGGCGTCAAATTTTTCGATTGCCCTGTTAATGAGGCCGACAAATATGCTTGCCTGTAGCAGTTCTCGAGTCGCTGATTACAATAGGTATCTCAGCTGCCGGATCCCCAGGACTGCCGGCCGAGGATGACGAAATAATCGACATGTGTGCACTGGACACCTCTTGACATGCAAAGCAGAGCATTTCTGCCTCCCGCCGCGCCGCAATCGATCTTTATTCCAGCTTTGCTGGCGATTGTCGTGAGTGCAATTCAAATAATCAGCGGCAAGCCATGCGTGGCATTCGTGAGCGTCCTCTGCGTTTGTTTTCTCTTTGCCGATCATTTTCGCGTCTCGTTTAACCTGCTGCGATTGATCATCATGCCCGTGGCACTGCTTATTTGGGGGATTGTACTGGGCGTCTTTGAGGAAAATGACTGGACCGCCTATCTTCGAGATGGTTATCAGGTCGGCAAGCTCACGGTACTGCTGGCGGTTGGATATTATCTGGGCTCGCGGATGTCCGCCGAGTTGCTGTGGCGTACGCTGGTTCGGGTCACCGTCTGTTGCGCGATCTTCTACCTGCTCTTCGTATATTTGACGGTTGGGCCGGGTATGAGCGTGGTCGATTTGCGCCTCACGAGCGATTTGCACCGTGGCATCCTGATCATTGGACCTGTACTGGGACCGCTTGTCGCCCACTTGGTAAGATCTCGTAATGCTCTGAACACGGTCGGTTGGGCCATATTCAACTTTATCATTCTGTTGGTCGCCTTATTGGTGTCGCAATCGCGAAGCACGTTAGTGGCGAGCGCTATTTGTTCGCTGGTTTTTTTGTGGTATTTGGCTAACGTTCCCAAGACCCTGCTGGTGGTTGCGGCGATATCTCTAGCAACATTGGTTGTTCTCGTGACGGAGCTAAGAGTTCTCGACTCCGATACGGGCACCGTCGTCGACCGATTCAAAGGCTCTTTATCCGAGGTCACTACCGGCGATTTCCTTAACGAGCGCGACGTCAATCAGAACTGGCGAGCGTATGAAGCGCATCTGGCCATTATGGAGTGGGAGAACGCCAGCCTATTCAACAAGATCTGCGGTTTCGGCTTTGGTAAGGAGATCGATCTGGGGATCAGAATCAAATTGCTAGAGGACGAAGACGCGTACGAGTCGATCGGCTATTTGCACAACGGCTACATGTATATTTTGCTGAAATTTGGCGTCGCAGGTATCATCGCCTATGGCCTTTTTCTGGCTTGGATGTGCAAACTCGGCTGGGAAGCAATCTCCGTCCCCGCACGGCGGCTGGCGGGAACGAGTTTATTGGCTTGTAGTCTGATGGTGGTCTTTACGACTTTAGTCGTGGGCGGTCTATTTCACTCTGGCCGGCTGATGGGGGATCCAATTCTCATCGGCGCGTTCTATGCCTTGACAACCAACGGTGCAAGGAACCAAGCCTAACGGATAGGTAATCGAAGCGATGATGATCGTCAAAACAAAACATCCCGTCATATAGCGTTGCGAATTGGTTATGTTCGTGAGCGGCTTCGTTACAAATGGATGGAGCAGAGAGCTCGAATTGGTGATCGTACCGAGCCGGGCTAAAGGCGTGCGGCCCGATTTATCGAGGCAGCTTAGTGGAGTGATGAGAATCAGTGCTAGATTGCAGCATCAAGGCCTTTTCGCCCAGTAAGTCGAGCAGCCAATTATCAATTCGCTGCCCGTCGATTTCGATCTTGCCGGGTCGGCTGCGTACAAAATCGGCGTCGAGGCGCGGTTTATGGCGATCGATAACGTCGACCATATTAGGGGAATAAAAAGGCTCTAGTCGAATCTGGGCATTGGTCGTAATGAGCTTGCGCCCGGCGCCGAGTGTTTCCAGCGTGCGAATCGTAAGCCCGGTCTGCTCCGGCTTATTAATGTCCACGACGGCCCGCGATTGCCCGACCAATTCTTCCAAGCGCGCCGTTGACATGATTCGTAGGCTCAAGAATGGAACTCGCCTGGGTATGATGCGCTGAATCCAGGCCTGCTTCAGGTAGCTGCTCCACTTCATGTAGATATAAAAGAAAATCGATAGCCCCGCCTCTTGCGCCTGCTCGGCCAGCTTCAAGGCGATCTGCCAACGGTCGCTGTGCAGCGTGCCGACAAACGACAGGTCCCAGCGTGGCGTGCCGGCCGCGTGTCGCCACTTCGCATAGTTGTGACTATAAAACAGTGGCATGTAGCGCAGGCCCAACGCCTGGCAATCGGCGCGATCGAACGACGTTACCTGATCGAAGCAATCGATCATCGACCGGTAATCGAAACAGGCCAGCGGATCCCATTGGTACGAGACCAGGCGCGCGCGGGGTTGCAGCCGGCGTAACTCCTGGCACGTCGCGCGATTGAGAAACTCGCCGCGAATGACGACGACGTGGTCGTACTGCGATTTGGCGGCGCTGGCGAGCACCTTCCGCCGGAAGACGTCCTTGTGGGCCTCGAGCCGTTGAGGACCCAAGCGGCGAACGACGGCCAAGCGCGTCCGCTCCAGCGGTTCGGCAAACATATCGACTTCGGCGCCCAAAGCACGCAGTTCATCGTGCAGCAGGCGGTGATAATCGAACGTCTCGGGGCAGACCAGCAACACGCGGGAGTCCGCCAGTGCCGGCTCGGCCCGATCGGGGCAGGACACCGTGGTCATTTATAAAGCCCCTTGGCGGCCATCTCCGCCAGCGATCGGTTCGAAACGTCTTCCGGCACGCTCTGGCCTTGCACCCAAGCGACAAACTCCGCGATCCCGCGTCGAAAATTCCACTGCGGTCGGAAGTCCAGCTTGCTTTGAATCTTCGTCATGTCGGCATAGTTGTGCCGGATGTCGCCTAAGCGATAGCGGCCGTTGACGGCGATCGTCGAGTCGCGCTCGTAGGCGTCGCGGAGCGTTTCGGCAACGGTGACGACGCTCGTCGGCTCGCCCGTGCCAACCCCGAAGATTTCGTGATCGGCGGCGGGGTTTTCCAGCGCGCGAACCGTCGCCTCGACCACGTCTTTGACGAACACAAAATCGCGGCTCTCGGTGCCGTCTTCGAAGATCTGCACGTCGTTGCCGTTCAAGATGCGCGTCGAAAAAATGGCCAGAATGCCGGTGTACGGGTTCGACAGCGACTGACCGGGACCGTAGACGTTCTGGTACCGCAAGGCAGTGACCGGGAAGCCGGCCGCCAGCCCGGTGGCCATCACGAGCTGTTCCTGCGACAGTTTCGTGATGCCGTACACCGACGACGGGTGCAGCTTGGCGGTCTCGTCGGTGGGGACGCACACGACGTTTTCGCCGCAAGTGGGGCATTTCACTTCAAAATCGCCGGCGGCCAGGTCTTCGTCACGACGACTTTCGGGATACACGATCCCGTGCTCGTCGCAGCGATAGCTCCCCTCGCCGTAAACCGCTCGTGACGAGGCGACGACGAGCTTGCGAACCTTCTTCTTCGCGGCCGAAAGGACGTCCAAAACGACGCTCGTGCCGCGGACGTTGACATCCACGTATCGTTCGATCTCGTACATCGATTGCCCGGTGCCGGTTTCGGCGGCCAGGTGCACGACCGCGTCCTGATCGGCGCATGCCTCTTCGACGACTTGCCGGTCGCGGACGTCGCCTTGCAAAAACCGCGTGCAATCGCGAATCGCCTCAGCGGTTGAGGATCGACCGTCGGCCCCGTGGACTTGCTGCGAAAGGTTGTCGAGCACCGTGACGGTGATCCCACGATCGACCAGAGATTGCGCCAAATGCGAGCCGATGAAACCCGCCCCACCGGTGATGAGCACGCGGCCAATACCGCTGTTGCTTTTCCCGTCCAATTGGTTCATCGCTGTCGCTCGATGGAAGGTTGGCCGACAACCGGCGAGAGATCCATGACCATTGGCGTTGCGAGGCTCGTGGAAGGGCGAGCGGCGCGCGATTTCAACCGCAGGCAGGGGCGCTCGACAAGAAACCAGCTCGCGCCGGCCGCGGCGAACGTCGGCGCAAGAGTGGCCAAGAACAGCGTCACCGGTTGCATCGGGCCGGCAACCATCACGAGCAGTTGCTGGATCGGGAAGGCATACAAGTAAATGCCGTATGAGAAATCGCCATACTTGGCGAAGTTCTGACAACCGATGCGCGGCTCGAAGGCGAACCAAAAGACGAGAAACGTTAGTGCGACCGGCGCGACGACCATCATCGCCGGCGGCACAAGCGCCGCGGCTACAAATGCCGCCAGCGCCGCCGCGGCCCAGCCTCGGCCGTGCGGCAAACGATCTTCATACAGACACGCCAGTACACCTGCGAAATACAACACCATGCACCGCAACAGCAGGTGCAGCGAAGCAAACCGAGGCCCCTTTTCGGCCATGCCCCCTTCGAACGGGTCAATGATCGACAGCGCGACTTGGCAGGCAAGCACGGCGACCGTCAGCGCGACCATCCAACGTCGTCGCTTGAGCAACCCGATCGAGGCTATCACGGGCGTGAGGACGTAGCAGGCGAACTCGAAGCGGATGCTCCACAGCGATCCGTTCAGCGCGCCAGGCATCGGATTCGTCGGAAAAGCGTTGGTTTGGATCGGATCTCGCGGCGGCGCTGCGTCCAAATCCTGGGGCGCTTCCGATGAATCGGGTTTGACTAGAGGCGCTTGAAGTCCCACGCCGCGCAGCAGCACCGCCTTTAAGATGTGTCGCGGCCCGTCCTTGAGCGAGACGATTTTGTGAATGTCTGCTCCAGCCATCGGCGCCACGATTAACAAACAAACTGCGGCGTTGACCAGGTAGCCAGGGTAAATTCGCAGCACGCGCTTGCGGAAAAAGTCGACCAGGCCTCGGCATCGCAACCAGCTTTGGGTGATGAGGAAACCGCTGATGATGAAGAAGCAATTGACCGCGGCCGCACCGATCCAAATCTGGCCGTGCGAAAACCAGTGCAGCGGCTCAAAGGCCTCGCTTTCGCCACGCGTCAGGGGATAGGAATGGCTAAAAATGACCGCCGTCGCCAGCGCGAAGCGAAGCGCGTCGAAATTGTTCGCGCGGTGATTTATCACGAAGAAACTACCTGTTGGGGTGCCAGGGTTCCAGCAATGTGGCTGGCGGCTGTCGGGTTATGGCACAAACGAACCACGCGTTCGGAATGCACCTAGCGCACCGGAATGAACCGAATTACTTGTGTCGCAACGACATAGGGCTATTCCCGCGATGGCTGGATAGCTAGCGACCCCGCCCGCACCCTTCGACGGCAAGCATCCGAGCACAAGCCATAGTAAGCACGCCTGGGGCAAGTTTCAATGCTCCAAACCGAAGCCAAACGCAATATTCCGCTTCGGTTTCGTGGCGGTTTCTCGGGGTATAATCCGTTTCCGCAGCCGGGCCGGACGAGCTTCCCGGCGCATGACATCGCTAACCGCGGATTACTTGGCCATCTGCCAGTTTATCGCCAACAAGATTTGTTCGCCGGCGGCAGCTGGGTGCCCAGTCGTTCGATGCTGCTGAACGTCGTGAGTCAGGTCGAGTTTATCATCCCGCCCGTGATCGTGTTCCTGGCCCGGCAGGTACAGCAGGACGGCGGCGTGGACCCGGTCGAGACGAGCTGCCGGATGCAACTGCCCCACGTGGTCGAGCGATTGATGAAGCAGATAGCGATGGGCCGCAAGGCATGGCTGTTCAGGTGCAGCGTGGCCGGTGGCGAACAGATCGCAAATATGTGAGGACGCCGTGAGCAACACCGGGCGGCGCGACATCGACGTCTAGGCATACGTTAAGCATGTGCTGAACCAGTTACTCGCCGGCTCGACTGACTATCACAGCCTGCTGCCGGACGTTTGGAAACAAACGCGCCCTGAGGCAGTCCGCGTCTACCGCGTCGATGAGCGGCGCGATCAAGCCGACCGCAAGCAACACTACGCGCCCGCTGCTGATTCGCCACCCACCAGCGACGCTAGGCTACGCCCGGACGGCTTCGTCCATGGTGCTGGTGTGCGTTAACTTAGCCCCTTCCGTGCCTTGGGTCTCTAATTATAATTAGAAACTCAATACGCTTCGAGTGACCCGGCATCAGTCGTTGAAGGACGGCAACATGGTTAATGGATCGATTTTAGTTACTGGGGGCGCTGGCTTCATCGGCAGTTGTTTTATTCGCCAGTGGAATACCGGTAGCCAGGGAAGTCTCGTCAATCTGGACAAGCTGACGTACGCCGGCAATCTCGACTCGCTCGCAGCAGTGGAAGAGACGGCGGGCTACGTTTTTGTGCAGGGAGACATTTGCGACCGCGGCCTCATTTCTTCCTTATTGGAAGAGCATCGCCCCAGCGCGATCGTGAATTTCGCCGCCGAATCACACGTTGATCGTTCGATCGACGCCCCGGGCGATTTTGTGCAAACCAACGTCGTCGGAACCTTTGAACTTCTGGAGGCCGCGCGCCGCTATTGGAGTTCGCTGAGCGGCAACGATCGCGACGAATTTCGGTTCCTCCACGTGTCGACCGACGAAGTGTTCGGCTCGCTGGGTGCGCATGGTGCTTTCTCAGAAACCACCGCGTATGCGCCGAATTCCCCCTATTCGGCCTCCAAAGCAGCAGCCGATCATTTCGCCCGCGCCTACCATCATACGTACGGCCTGCCGGTGGTCGTGACCAACTGCTCGAACAATTACGGGCCTTATCAATTCCCCGAGAAACTGATTCCGCTGATGATCCTCAATGCCTTGGAAGGCAAACCGTTGCCGGTGTACGGCGACGGCCAGCAGATCCGAGACTGGTTGTTTGTTGAAGACCACTGCTCGGCGCTGGCGCGAGTGCTGGGCGCCGGAATTCCGGGGCAGACGTATAACATCGGCGGGAAAAGCGAACGCACGAACCTGCAAGTGGTGGAAGCGATTTGCGACACGGTTGATCGGTTGCGGCCAGGGCTGCGGCATGCATCCTGTCGCAGCCTCATCAAGTTCGTCACTGACCGTCCGGGGCACGACCGGCGCTATGCCATTGACACCACCAAAATTTCCGGTGAGCTGGCCTGGCAACCGCTGCAGGAATTTGAGTCGGGCCTGGAATTGACGATTCGTTGGTATCTCGACAATCCGGACTGGGTAGAGCGCGTGACCAGCGGAAAATACCGGCGCGAACGACTCGGACTTGCCACGGGGAAATGCCATGGCGAATAACGCCCAGTGCTCGAAAGGAATCATCCTCGCGGGCGGATCGGGGACACGGCTGCATCCTATCACGCAAGTGGTAAGTAAGCAGCTGCTGCCGGTCTATGATAAGCCGATGATTTATTATCCGCTGTCGGTGCTGATGCTGGCCGGTATTCGCGAGATCCTCGTGATCTCCACGCCGGACGACATTGGCGGCTTTCGCCGTTTGTTGGGTGATGGGAAACGAATTGGCATCGATTTGCACTATGCCGTCCAACCGAAACCGGAAGGGTTGGCCCAGGCCTTTATTATCGGCCGCGAGTTTATTGGCTCCGACAGAGTCGCGCTGGTCCTGGGGGACAACATTTTTTATGGGCAGGGACTGCAAACGCTCTTGGGCAGGGCGGCGGCAAGAGCACACGGGGCCACGGTGTTCGCCTACCAGGTCAAAGATCCCAATCGCTATGGCGTGGTGGATTTCGACGCGGACGGCCGACCGCTGCACATCGAAGAGAAACCAGCTCGACCGAAATCCAATTTCGCGGTGACCGGACTGTACTTTTACGACAACCAGGTTGTCGACATCGCCAAGAACCTGCGACCCTCGGCGCGAGGCGAATTGGAGATTACAGACCTCAATCGCGTTTATTTGGCGAACAAGCAGCTGTACGTCGAATGCCTGGGGCGCGGCTCGGCCTGGTTGGACACGGGAACCCCCGAATCGTTGATGCAGGCGGCAAATTTTGTGCAAGTCATCGAGCAACGACAGGGCTTGAAGATCGCCTGCATCGAAGAGGTGGCCTTCCGGAAAGAGTTTATCTCGAAAGCCGAGTTGGAAGCGGCCGCGGCGGGGCTTAAAAACGACTACGGCGACTATCTTCGGCAGTTAGCGGCGGACGGGCGGACCTGATTGACCGCGATTGATTGAATGGCCCCGCTGCCGTTCGGCGGGCGCTCCGACGTCAACAACCTCCAAGCGAGACGTGTATCTGATGACAGCCACGACGAGCCCGCTGACCGACCTCAAAATTATCGTGCCCAAACAATTTGCCGACGATCGCGGCTTCTTCCTGGAAACCTGGAACCGGGCCGCGTATGAGTCGCAGGACATTCCAGCGCACATGGTGCAAGACAACTTGTCCTGGTCACGACGGGGAGTCTTGCGCGGCTTGCATTATCAGTGGCCGAATCCGCAAGGAAAACTCGTCTACGTGTTATCCGGCGAGATCTTCGACGTGGCCGTTGATATCCGCGTCGGCTCCCCAACGTTTGGGGCCTGGGCCGGCTTTACGTTGTCTTCGGCCGACATGCGGCAGCTCTACATTCCGCCAGGCTACGCCCATGGCTTCTGCGTGGTATCGGAAGAAGCGCTGGTGGCGTACAAGTGTACGGAACGATACCACGCCGAATGCGATGCAAACCTGGCTTGGGATGATCCGGACGTGGGGATCGAATGGCCCATCGATTCGCCAATCTTGTCCGACAAAGACCGCTTGGCGCCCCGGCTGCGTGATATCAGCGAGGCCCGCTTGCCGCGTGATCACGCCGATTCGCCAGCTGGGCTGAATGGCTCGCACGGCCGCGTCGTGCGGCCACGATAATCACGCTCTCGCTCGGCTGCTGGATGGCATTGCCGGCTCGCCTGTGGATCTCGCAATCACTTGTGCTACGTGGGGCCGGCAATGGACGGAAAAACACCGCGAATCCTGCTGACGGGCGCCAACGGTCAGGTGGGCATTGAACTTCGGCGGGTGTTGCCGTCGCTGGGAAACGTCGTCGAAGCGGTCCGCGCTCCCGACGCCGGTGCGAGAGCCAACGATCGGGTGCCGCTGGATCTGAGCGACGTGGACCAGATCCGCCAGGTCGTGCGCGAGGTTCAGCCCGACCTGATTGTCAACGCCGCAGCCTACACGGCGGTCGATCGTGCGGAGCGTGAGTATGAAGAATCGCTGCGGATCAATGGGACTGCCCCTGGCGTATTGGCGGAAGAGGCAAAACGGCTGGGCGCGTCGATCGTCCATTATTCGACCGATTACGTGTTCGATGGTGCCGGAACGAAGCCCTGGCTGGAAACCGACGCAACGCAGCCGTTGAACGCTTACGGCCGCACGAAGCTGGCCGGCGAACAAGCCATTCGTGACCTGGACGTGCCGCATCTCATTTTGCGAATCTCTTGGGTCTATGGGTTGGGTCGTGGCAACTTTGTGACCGCCATCCTGAATCGCGCTGCCGATCACGAAACTTTGACTGTCGTGGCCGATCAGGTCGGCGCTCCGACCTCCGCGCGCGTCGTGGCGGACTCGACATTACAGATTCTCAAGCGTTGCCGAGGTGAATACGCGGGCGTTTTGCGCGAGCGCGGCGGAATCGTACATCTCACATGTGCTGGAACTACCTCTTGGCACGGCTTTGCGACCGAAATTGTCCGCTTGGCGCGCGCCGCCGGATTGCCGCTGGCCGCCAAGCGAGTCGATCCGATCACGGCGGCCGAGTATCCGACCCCTGCCAGGCGGCCCGCGAATTCGCGGATGGATCTGGGCTTGCTGACGTCGCGCTTCGACCTATCGCCGCCCGCCTGGGACGCGGCGCTGGCCGAAATCTTCCCGGAGATTATCGCTAGCCGATCCAATGCCGTAGCCTCTTGAATAGCGTCTCGCTCATCTTGGGCGGCGGCTACTTGCTGATCACGATAATGGCTGCGACATTGAACTTCACGGAGTTCAACACGTATTTCTCGAAGGCTGTCGCCGGGCTCCAGCCCGGGATCACGACGCCCCGAATCGATTGGAAACCGCGATCACGCTCATGTGGGTTTTCTTGGTGCTCGTCTTGACGGCCTGGGCGATCGGGTCGATGCGACTCGTCGGCCGTCGCTTTGCCCTAGGCTCAACGGTAGCCTTATCTCTGCTGGTCCCGGTTTGGGTAACCTGGGAAATCGCCTCGCTGCCAATCGACGTGCGGATTGCCAGCGTCATCGTCGTGTTGCTTGCCTATTGCGTTCATCCCCGCACGCGCTGGCACGGTCCCTTGGTACTGGCCGACTTCGTGGTCGTGGCGCTGTTGCTGGTACACGTCTTGTCGGACACGCTGAACGACGGCTTCGACCCGATCGTGCTGCTGCGCGCGTATGGCGAATGGGGAATGGTCTACGTGGCCGGCCGGCTTGCCGTGCAAGAGCCGGGCGACCTGAACCGATTGCTTCCGATCGTCGCCGGCGTGGCGCTGGTCCTCGCTGGCTGGTCGGTCGTTGAATCGGTCGCTGGCGTCAATCCGGCCGATTATGTTGTCGGCCAACGCTTTCTCGAATTGGGCCGGTATAACGAGCAGCGCTGGGGCTTGCGACGCGCCGAAGGACCGTTGCGCCACCCGATTTATTTCGGTGCCTTGTTGATGTTGTTGTTCCCCTGGGTGCTACAGGTTGCGACGACGTATGCTCAACGGCAGAACCGGCGTGCGTGGTGGGCCGCTCCGGCATTAATGGTTGCGGGCGTCGTCGGCAGCATGTCACGAGGACCGGCGCTGGGGCTCGGCGCCATGGGCTATTTTCTAGCGCTCGTACGACATCCGCGCTGGCGCCGCGCGCTAGTCGTGGCAGGGGTTTCCGGTGCCGTGTTGCTGTTCGTGGGGCGTGACACGACTTTGCGGCTTTTGCACGTTTTGTCTCATGAGCAGCAGCAGTCACACAAGCCTACGCTCGTCGTCGACGGCCAACCCGTTGAATTTACCGGGACGACGTACCGGCTGCTGCTCTGGAAAATCTACGCGAAGCCCATGGCGCGCGCGGGCTGGTTGGGTTTCGGGACCAATCGCACGACGGGATTTCCGCCGCTTGTCCCGTTTGGCGCCAACGATGTGGCGACGCTTAAGAGGTTCGAATTCGTCGACAACGCCTATATCCTAATCGACCTGCGGTTTGGCCTGCTAGGAGTCCTGTGCCTGGTTGCACTCGTGTCGTCGAGCGGCGTGTACTTCCTCCGGCTTTCGCGTCTTCCGGCGTCGAGCATCAGTCTGTTTTGCGCCGCCATGGCCAGCACGTTTGCCGCTTTTGCCCTGCTGCTATTCACGGTTTGGCTGCCGCACGATTTCGGCTTCTTGTTTCTCTGGACAGCCGGCATCAGTAGCGGGCTGTGGGCTTCATCGCGACGGACGACAGCCCTTAGGCCCTCGGGACTCGGTACGGTTACTCGCTGATGCCGACGATTGCCGCCACGTTGAACGTGACAAAGTTCAAAGCGTAGTTGCCGATGACCTCGCCAGGCTTATAGTACAGCATCACCACGTCACCGGGGGCGATGATCAACCGCTCGCCCGGATCATGCATCGCTTTTTTCAGGTCGATGCGGATCTGTATCTGCTCGCCGGTAGCAAGCGTGCGCAAGATCAAGACGCGCGTGGGAGGAATGACGTCGCCCGGGTTGTAAGGACCTTTGAAATTGAACGCCGCGGCGCTAACTCCGCCAGCCGGACCGCCGGTGGACCCTGTTGCCAGGGCGAGTGCGCCAATCACGTCGAGATCGTAGTCGCGCGGGAGCACCACCTGTCCTGCCGGCAATAGGCCGCCGCTGAAGAAGTATTCGCTCTGGCGAGTCTCAAGATAAACGACATCGCCGGCTTCCAGGATCACGTCCTCTTCGCTGAACGGTAGCGGCTCGCCCGGGTAAACTCGCAAGGGAATGCGGATCGTGCTACGTTCTGTCTTGGCGTCCTCGAACAGACGCTCGGGCTGTTGGCCGGAGTCGACCTGACGCTTGAACGTGTCGACCGTGCCAGGGAGCGTTCGGCTGCGAAAGATCCAGATCGTGCTGTAGGCATCGACGCCCGGCAAGCCGCCGGTCGTCGTCAAGGCGTGCAGAACGTCGTTTTCGAACGCCGGCAGGTCAATGACCGTGCCGTTACCGCGCCGCGAGAGCAGCGACGCATTGCCTTGGGGTTGATAAACGGGGAAAGGGTTGTTGACGTCGTCGCGGACCACCAGAATTCGATTCACTCGCGGCCTGATCAACGAAATCAGAATCCGCTCACGGCCTTGTTCGAGGATTTTGCGATCGACCGCGTAGGCCCGCCGAATCTGCTCCGAGGCTTCGGGAAGGGTCAGACCCTCAACCTTCAGTGGGGGTATCAGGGGCAATGCCAAGGTTCCCTCGAGCGAGACCTCCATCGGCAAGCCGACCGCCGGAGAATTGACCATGCCGCGTGGCGGGTAGTAGTCCGTTTGCGTCAATACCGGGAGATTCAAGATATTCGGTTCTTGGCGGTTACTGACAGACGGCACGACATCCTGGATATAAACGCCCAGGATGTCACGCGGCCCGATGATGTGAACCGGAGGCGGTTGCTGGCGCAACAGTGACAAATCAATCGGCACCCGCGCCGAGCGCGGCTTGGTCAGCAGCTCGGGAGGCAGCCGGGCGGCCGGCACCGCATTGGACGCCGACGAGATGCAATGGCACCCGGCGAAATTCGAGGCAACCAGCAGCGCGAGCACGCACTTGCCCGCCGCCCCCCACAGCCTGTGGCAAACTCGCAACATACGATTTCTACCTCCCTGCAAGTCTTCGTCGCAGTGCCGGACGAGAGCCAATCGGCCAGTCACGGCTTGCAGCCGACGGGTTCCTCTCGAGCGGCACACAGCCCGCCGCTCGAATTACGGTTTGTCAGTACTCGCATCCGGCGCCGGTGGATCAAACAACGGAGGCCGCACCGGCGGCAACCGCTGCACCAGCCGGCTCAATGCATTCGATGCAGCGGGCAGCGGCGCTTCTTTTTGGACCGTCGTCCAAGAGCTTTTTTGAATCCCTGTGTCTGCAGTCGCCGGTGCGGCTCTCAAAGCGGGCGCCTCTTCGAGGGGCTGCATCGATGTCGGCTGCATCAACGCCGGCTGCTGTTCCGAAGTCACCGGGGGCGGCGCCGGAAAGTAGTCGGCCGGCATGAGGCTCGTCGGTTCGGCCGGTTGGTCTAGCGGCGCAACGTCGTCCGGCAACGCAGGACTCGCCGGCTGGACGCGGGCCGAAAGTGCGCGTCGTGGCGACGCACTGGCTTTCGCGTTCGCCGCATGGGCCGAGTCGCCCCCGATGTCTCGCGAGTGATGGATTGACGTAGTGCCCGCGGGAATCGACTCCGGCTCGACGGCCGGCTCTGCGGCCGGCTCTGCCATTGGCATTTCGATGACGTGGCCCGGGCCATGCAGCCCGCTGTCATGTACATGGAGGTAATGAAAGTTCCCCGCTCCGCGACGTTCGGCCCGAATCGCACCGTCCTGGTAGCCGCGATACCAGGCGGCAATTTCGGCCTGCCCGGCCGGGCTCTGATAATGGGCCGACCAGTATTCCCTCGGCGGCAACGAAGGCGGATGGCTCCCCCCGCCCATCGTCACGGCATAATAGCCCATCCTCCAGCCTTTGCCGTAATCCGACGGGCAAAGGCCTTGGCATGCATTCGGAGCTGCGTGGTACCAGGCGATCTGGCTGCGCAGGGCGTTGGTCGCTTCGTAATGACAATCCTGCATCGACGCGCAGCCGGGCAGGAGCGTGACAACGGCGAAGAAAATTCCTTTGACCTGCATCGCTGGCATCCCCTGCCCACGTAGCGTCGAAGTCTTGGCTACTTTCCCTGCAATCCTGCCGCACGGTTTTGGCGGAACCTAGCGGATTCCGTGCCTTGCCGGGCAGTTGCATCCATTCATATCGACGGGACTTGGCGCTCAAAGCAGAAACCGGGGATTCCCCGATACACGTCCTACCACGCGGAAGTGTGATACAAGCGGACGCTCTGCCACCGTTTCAAACGGTACGGGCGGCTCAATCCGACCGCCACAAGCCGCCCGCTGGTCGAGATTCCACCACGGTTCGCGTCGCTGCTACCGGTGGTGCCAATTTGTTCAGCGGCTGATGTCGGTGCCGGTTGGTCGGGACGCGGGGATTTTGCCGTCAATAACGGCATCGAGAAGATCGGCAAGATGTTCCAACGCTCCGCCCGACCACCCCTGCCGGGCGGCATAGTCGTCGAGCCGGTCGATGGGAAAGCTCTCGGCGGCACGGACCGACGTCCGGCGTGTGGCCGAGGCGCTAGGCAGCAAGTTGGCCACTTTGTACTCGCTGAAATAGATCGATCCGCGGATACCGCATTGTGCGGCACGCTGCGGACTGCGAAACGGATCCAAGTAATGCAACCACTGCCGCTGCTGAGTCGTCGCAAAAGTGTGCAAATCGAGCGAATCCCCCCCGCGCTTCGCCGGCCTGGCTCGCACGAACATGAACTCGTAAACCGCGCGCGGTTTGCCGTCGCGGCCTGCCTCCTGGTTGAGCATGTTCTTGTGCAGCATGACCAGCGTCCGCAATTGCGACGGCTGGCGCACGCGGGCCGCATCGGTCCACAGGCCCAGGCTGCGCATTTGCTGGATCGAGTCGCTCACCAAATCGACAAACGGTTGCGTAATGTGGGCACCGTGGTATTCGAGCGTGGCAGCCATGGGCCGGTGATGCAGGTGCAGCTCGCCGCTGTCCAGGTCGCGCTGCACCCGAACCTCGACGGCAACATAATGCTCGTCGATATAGCTCAGGATGCGGCCCCCGGTCAGCGTCGGCAGATCGGCCCGATCGTCTTCGAGCATGTCCAGCCCGACGGACAACACTGCGCGGCGCGACGTCGGAATTGGCAGGTCGCGATCGCCTGCGTCCGCGCTGAGCTGAGGCACGAAGCTCGTGATCTCCAGCGGCTGGCCCGGTGGGATATGCTCGCAAGCCATGCCGGCTGCCCGGTCATGCGCGGCAGCCACTTCGGCCTCGGTCTGGGGCAGCTTGCGGATGATCTTCAGAGCCGACAGCGGATTGGCTGCCAGGGCATCCGCCCCACATAAACCCGCGCAGACCGCCAGACCAACGAGCCATCGAAGCTTGAAAATCATGAACGCTTGTCCCGTCGCACGCTAGTAGAGGATGATGGGCCGATGACCCCGGCGAAAGTCTCAATTATCATTGCCGCTACGGGCGCTGTCCACTTGCCAAGTTGACCGATTTGCCACCAGTTTGCCGGCAAATGCCTTGAGGCGGCCGGCGGCCCATGCCATTCTGACTGAATGAATTCTTTTTCCGGCGCCCGGTAAATTGCTTATGTGGCTGTGTGCGGTCCTGCTGACCCTCTCCTGGACGCTGTGGATGACGTTCACCGTCGGCCGGCGCACCGATCGCGCGACCGGCTTCCCAGTTCAGGCCCCATTCAGCCCTGAGAACACCCAAACGCTCCACTACTTGCAGGTCATCGACAACGAATATATCGTGCTCGACCTGCGGCTCGGCCGGCTGGGTGTCTGCGCCTTTGTCTCGATGATCGCAGCCTCGGCCGTTTACACGTTTCTGCTGGGCCGGCCCGGCCATGAGTGCCGGCTCTTTTGCCTGAGCCTGGCTGCAGTCATGATGGCCGTAATGCTCGAATTGTTCACCGTTTGGCTGCCGCACGATTTCGGCTTTCTGCTGTTTGGGAGCACTGGCATTGGCGCGGGCCTGTGGTCCGACGCTCGGCGCCGCCGCTTTGCAAATCCGGCACTCGTGCAAGCCGGCCATTCATCAAGGGGCCAGGGCTTCGATGAACCACAACATGCTTGATCTCACCGGCCGCGTGGCTTTGGTCACGGGGGCTTCGCGCGGTATTGGCCGGGCCTGCGCCCTGCGCCTCGCCGAAGCGGGAGCCGACGTGGTTGTCAACTATCTCACGTCCACGCGGGCCGCCGAAGAAGTGGCCGAGGCCATCCTCACGCTCGGCCGCCAGGCCGCCGTGATCAAGGCCGACGTCAGCCAGGCGGACGACGTGCAAGCCATGCTCGAATTTGTCCGCGAGCAGTTCGGCCGGCTCGACATCCTGCTGAGCAACGCGGCCAGCGGCGGCTTTCGTCCGCTTGCCGATGCTTCGCATGCGAACTTCGAAGCGGCCATGAACACGAACGTCCGCGCTTTCATTGACCTGATGCAGGCCGCCCTGCCCCTGCTCGAGCGGACCGAAGGCCGTGCCAAAGTCATCGTGCTCTCCAGCCACGGCAGCCATCGTGCTTTGCCGCAATACGGACTGATCGGCGGCTCAAAGGCCGCACTCGCCAGCATCGCCCGGCATTTTGCCCTGGAACTGGGCAATCGCGGCGTAAACGTCAATATCGTCGAGGCCGGGCTCGTGGCTACCGACTCGACGCGGCATTTGCCCGGCGCTCAGCAGTTGCTCGCTTCGCGCGGAGAATATACGCTCGTCGGCGACCGACTGCTCGAAGCCCGCGACGTGGCCGATGCCGTTTTGTTTCTTTCCAGCCCGCTCAGTGATCTCGTGCAAGGCCAGACGCTCGTCATCGACGGCGGCGCCTCGATCCGTGCCTGAGCCCATCCCTTCCCTCATTGATCGATCCCACCTCAAAGAGAGTTGACTGATGAAGACTAATTTCGCCGCGCTAGTTTGTTCCGCACTGCTGTTGTCCGCACCCCCGGCGCAAGCCGGCGATCCTTCGCAAGGCAACAGCCGAATTCGCGAAGCGCTCGAGCCGTTTGTCGAAAGCCATTCGCTGGCCGGTGCCGTGACGCTCGTGGCCGACAAGCAGCAAGTGCTCAGCCGCGACGCGGTGGGCTTTGCCGACGTCGAACACGGCACGCCCATGCAGACAGACGCGCTATTCTGGATTGCATCGCAGTCAAAATCCATCACGGCCACGGCATTGATGATGCTCGTCGACGCCGGCAAGGTGAAGCTCGACGACCCGGTGGAAAAATATCTGCCCGAGTTCCACGAGCAGTGGCTGGCGGCCGAGCGCGCCGCCGACCACGTGCTGCTCAAAAGGCCCAAGCACCCCATCACCGTTCGCGAAATCTTAAGCCATACCAGCGGCTTGCCGCCGAAATCGTTAGTGGAACAGCCCACGCTCGATCTGCTGCCGCTGCGAGTCGGCGCGCTCAGCTATGTCGCCACCCCGCTGGATTTCGAGCCGGGCACTTCGTACCGCTATTCCAATGCCGGCATCAACACGGCCGGCCGGATCATCGAAGTGGTGAGCGGCACGCCCTACGAGGATTTTCTCCAGCAGCGGCTGTTTTGGCCGTTAGACATGAAGGACACTACCTTCTGGCCCACCCGCGAGCAGCTCAAGCGGTTGGCCGAGTCCTATAAGCCCGACGCCATGAAGACCGGCCTGGAGCACACAACAATCAGTCAGCTCAAGTATCCGCTTGACGATCGCAGCCGGCAGCCAATGCCCGCCGGCGGATTGTTTTCCACGGCCGACGACCTGGTCCGTTTCTGCCAGATGATCTTGAACAATGGCGAGCTGAACGGCCGACGATATCTCTCGCCCGAGTCCGTGCGCGAAATGACCAGGCGGCAAACGCCCGAGTCCAACCGCAACAGCTACGGCTTGGGCTGGTCCACCCACGATGGCATCTGGGGCCACGGCGGCGCCTACGCCACCAACATGAGCATCAACTCGAAAACCGGCCTGATCACCATCTTCCTGGTGCAGCACCAAGGTTTTCCGGGCAATGGCAAGCAAAGCCTCGGTGCCTTTCACAAAGCCGCCGAAGCCCTCTTCGCCCACCCGCAAAACTGAGCGAGCGAGTGCTGCCCGACGCTTGGCAACAGCAGCAAGAGCAGCAACGGGCGCGAGTCACCCCTCGCGCCTTGTGCTCGGCTTGATACACATGCTAGCTCGGACCTCGGGAGTGAATTCGGGCAAGGCGCCAAGCGGCCGCGAGGTCGTCGAGTCGACGGAGTCCGCGCTACAGGGTCTTAGAGCCCGATTCGCCGTCGCCTTTGCGACTCAAGAATCCTCCCAGGTGGGCAATCATGCGGACCGCCTCGCGAAGCGTCGGCGGGCGTGGCTTTCAGCGTGCGGCGGCTGGCCGGCCACGCGGTCGATGAACGCGGCAAACCAACTGGCCCAGCGGCGCACGCTGTAGTGCTCTTCGACCATCGCCCGGCCGGCGGCTCCCATGCGTTGCCGCAGGGCCGGATCGGCGGCCAGCCGAGCAATCGCTCCGGCCCAATCCTCGGCCGACTCGGCCAGGTAGCCGTTTTCGCCATGCACGATCATTTGCCGGTTCATGCCCACCGGGTTGGCCACCACCGGCAGGCCGGCCGCCATGTACTGCAACACTTTCAGCCCGCACTTGCCCTGGCTCCAAGGATCGTCGGGCAGCCAACTGACGCCAATGTCGGCCGAGGCGATCTCGTTGGCTTCGGTTTCGCTCGACCAGACGCGCGGCAGCACCGTGATCTGATCGAGCGTCGGAAAACGGTTGCAGATGACTTTCAGGCTCAAACCCGGCAGGCGCGCAGCGGCCGCCGCCAGCAGCGGCTGGGCAAAAGTCAGGCAG
>DATATB010000126.1:0-38385 GCA_036268995.1 Pirellulales bacterium
ACCGTTGGTCGCGGTCTTCGGGCGTTACCGCTGCTCGACGGGCACCCAAGGCCGTTGCGGCGGCCCGATATAGCGCGAGCGGGGCCGGATCAGGCGGTTGTTCGCAAGCTGCTCGATCACGTGGGCGCTCCAGCCGGCAACGCGGCTGACGACGAACAGCGGCGTGTACAACTCGACCGGCAGGTCCAAATAGTGATACAGCCGCGCACTGGGCCAATCCAAATTCGGCGGCAGGTGCTTTTCGGCGACGACGATCGTCTCGATGACTTCGGCCATCCGCTCCATGTCTTCGTGGCCGGTTTCGACGGCCAGCTCGCCGCACAGCTTTTTGAGGTACGCGGCCCGTGGGTCGCCCGTTTTGTACACGCGATGGCCGAAGCCCATGATCCGCACCTTGTTGGCCAGGGCCTGGCGAACCCAGGCTTCGGCCTTGTCGGCGCTGCCGACTTCGTCGAGCACTTCCATGACCCGCTCGTTGGCGCCGCCGTGCAGCGGGCCTTTGAGCGCCCCGATACCCGAGACAATAGCCGAGTGCAGATCGGCCAGCGTCGAGGCGACCACGCGGGCCGTGAACGTCGAGGCATTGAACTCGTGCTCGGCGTAGAGAATCAGCGACACGTCCAGGGCCTTCTCAGCCCGCGGCGTGGGCGGACGGCGGCGCAGCATCCACAAAAAGTTGCCGGCCAGACCGACCTGATCGCTGGGCGACACCGGCTCCTTGCCTTCCAGCAGCCGCTTGCGCGCGGCCAGCACGGTGGGCAATTGGGCCAGCAGCCGCTCGGCCTTGCGAATGTTCGCCTCACGCGAGTTGTCGGCCACGTCCGGATCCCAATGCGCCAGCAAGCTGGCGCCGGAACGCACCACGTCCATCATCGGCGCCTTGGGCGGGATCGTGCGCAGCGCGGCGATGATCGGCCCCGGCACGTGCGACGCCTCGTGCAACCGCTTCTGAAAGGCCTGCAACTCGTCGGCTTTCGGCAACTCGCCGTGTACCAACAGATAGGCCACTTCTTCGAACGTCGAGTGCTCGGCCAGATCCTCGATCGTGTAGCCGCGATATTGCAGGCTGCCTTCGATCGTGCTGACCTGCGTCTCGCCGGCAACGATGCCTTCCAGGCCGGGGCTGAACACGCCTTCGCTCATGCGGTGCCGTCTTTCTGAGAGTCGTTTCGTCCGTCGTTATGCAGTCCGTCGAAATGGGCCCGGTCACGCGCCTCGTACGTAGTGTAGCCCAAGAGATCATACAGTTCCTGGCGCGACTGCATCAGGTCCAGCAGGTCGCGCTGCGTGCCATCAGTGGCCAGCACGCCCAGCGCCGCTTCGACCGCCTTCATTGCCACGCGCAGCAGCGTTACCGGAAACAGCGCAACGGCGTAGCCCAAATCGGCCAGCTCATCGAGCGACAGCAGCGGGCTTTTGCCGAACTCGGTCATGTTCGCCACCAGCGGCGCGTCGATCTCGCGGGCGAAGCGTTCGAACTCCTCGCGGCTGGCCAGCGCCTCAGGAAAAATCCAATCGGCCCCGGCCGCCAGATACTGCCGCGCGCGCTCGACGGCCACGTCAAAGCCGTCCACGCCTCGCGCATCCGTCCGGGCCAGCAGCACCAGATCCGGATCCTGCCGGGCGGCGACGGCGGCCCGCAGCTTGGCGCACATTTCCTCGGGGCTGACGAGTTCCTTGCCCGACAGGTGGCCGCAGCGTTTGGGCAGCCGCTGGTCTTCGAGTTGAATGGCGGCTGCGCCGGCGGCTTCGAGCTCGCGAATCGTGCGCTCGACGTTCACCGCGTCGCCAAAGCCGGTATCGGCATCGACGATCAGCGGAATTTCCACGCGGTGCGTGATCCAGGCCGTTTGCTGGGCCAGCTCGGTGAGCGTAAACAGTCCGACGTCGGGCAGGGCCAGTGAGCCGGCCGAGAACGCGGCGCCCGACAGGTAAACGGCCGAAAAGCCCATCTCTTCGATCATCCGCGCCGCCAGCGCATTAAACGCGCCGGGCACCAGCAGCGTACTATCGGCCGCCGCGTCGCGCAGCGCTTTTCCGGCAGAGGGTCGGAGCATCAGCGATGGGTTTCCCGCTATTCGGCAGCAGTCGGACTCTCCTGGCGAATATAGAGGCGTGTTGACACCGCACGCAAGTGGCAAGGTGGAGCGGGGCTGGCCTATCGCTAGAATAGTGAATTGCAGGCGACGGCCATTCGCCGGGTTGAACCACGACGCTGACACATGCCCGATTTTGTCGCGAATCAACAATTCACGAATCTCATTGAAGCCCGAATCATGGCGCGCGAGGAGCAAGATCGAGAGGATTTGCTGCGCGAGGCGGTGGCGCTGGTCGAGCGGTTCGAGATCGAACTGGCCGGCGGGCGGCGCGTGGTGGTGGGCTTTCGGGCTGATGGCTGCGCGAGCGTGTATCTCGACGGCGATCCGGCCTGGCATTTTAATACACGCGGCCAGCTGCGCCGGGCGTTTGTCGACGGTTTTTTGTATAAGGCCGAACGGGGGCAGTTGGTGCGGCTTGAGCGGCGGCGGTCGGCCGACGCGGTGGAACTCGTGCGGCATGCGTGTACTGCGGACGAAACGGCAGCGCTCGTGGCTCGACTGGCCGATGAGTTGACTACGCTTGCGAACGTGCTCGCATCGGGCGAGTATCAGCTGATCGGGCAAATGCCGGACGATGGGGCGGTGGTCGAGCGGGCTCGGGATTGGATGGCGACATTGCCACGGCCGATTGAAGTGGCTGCCGGGCCGCGCGCGGGTTAGATCGCGTCACCGTTGCCGTCTCGCTCCGCCGAGACGAAGCAGGCAACTCGGCTGGACGCTGGGAGCGCCGTTCGGTCGCGCCTTGCATCCCGACGGAGCGGGATGCGTACGGTGTCGAGTTCGCTACAGCGGCAGGGCGATGACTTCGGCCGGGCCTTGAGCGGTGTCGAACTGGGTGCCGGGCTCGTGATGGCCGCGGCGAACGTAGGCTAGCGCGAGCGGACTGCCGAGCTTGGGCGAGATGGCCGACGAAGTCACCTGGCCAACCGACTGGCCGGCGCTGGTCAGCTCCGTGCCGGGCTCGGGCGCGCGATCGCCATGAGGAAAACGGACGCCGACGAGCAGCTTGTTCACATGCCCGAGTGCATCGATGCGGGCCACGGTTTCCTGGCCGATGTAGCAACCTTTGACGAAGCTGATGGCCAGTGGGTCGCGGCCGACTTCCTGCGGCAGATTCTTGTCGTTGATGTCGCGGCCGTACCAGGGCGTGCCGGCTTCGAGCCGCGCGGCTTCCAGGGCATCGAAACCGCAAGGGCGGGCACCCGCATCGCGCAGGGCTCGCCATAATCGGGCCGCGTGTTCGCTCGGAGTGCTGATCAAAAAGCCGCCGTCCGCGGTCCAGGCCACGCGCCGCACCGAAAGCGGAATATCGCCCAGCGGGATGTCGACGTGGGCCAGCGGTTCGCTGGGCAGCTCGGCTTTGACGAATGCCGCCAGCCAGGCTGGAGCCTGGGCGCCGGCGATCAGCAGCTCGGACCAGTCGTCGCTGCGGTCGGCAATGACCACGTCCTCGCGAATGTGGTAGCGATCCAGATGTTCTGCCAACCGCGGCCCTTGGCCCGGCACCGTCTCAATGATCAAAGCATCCGGCTGGCAGAACACGAGTGCGTGCGCCAGCACATGCCCGCGGGCATTGAGCAGAAAGGCCTCGCCGCCTCGGCCTTCGGGCAGTTTGCGGATTTCCTGGGTCGAGAGATTGTGCAGAAATTTGCCGCGGTCGGCACCGGTAAGCTCGAGCTGCGTGCGCGAACTGCAATCGACCAGGCCTACGTGATTGACGAGCGCATCGTATTCGGCGCGAGGCTCGCCAAAGTCCGCGGCGGCGGGCCGATCGAACCAAGTGGCGAATCGCCCACCGGCGGCAGCAAGTTCGGCGTGCAGTTGCGAGGGATCGGCCATCAAGCATCTTTCGATCGGGGACTCATTCGGACAGCGGCGTGGCCACCGCGTATTGGGCGTTGGCCAGCACGATGCAGCTTTCCGAGCGGCCGGCCAACCGCGCGATGTCTTCGGCCTCGTCGACCGGCGCGATGCGCAAGTCTTCGACGAACGTGCGGTCAAGCCGGCTGAGCAAGTACAGCCGCGCCCGATCCAGGGCCATGCCCAACTCGGTGGCCGCCAGCGCGTCGCTGTCGCGCGTTTTGAAGATATGATCGAGCACCGTCGGCAAATCGTCGGCGTCGACGAGCCGCTGCACGGCGGGGCCTGGCGGAGTGCCCAGATCGGTACACAAGACAATAGCTCCGCCGTCGCTGACCACGCGCAGCGCGGCGGCTACGGCCCGGCCCAGGTTGTCCCAAGTCTGCTGGGCAGCATCGCCGGAAATGCCGCAGATCACCAGATCGGCGCGGTGCGGCACGCTGTAGTTCCAGGCGGCGTTGCAACGCTCGCGCCCCTGCTCGTCCACGGCTGCCGCATCGCCGGCAAACACGGCGAGCACGCTGTCGTCACCGCCGGGCAGAACCTGAATGGCAAACGGGGTGCCCGACAGCCAGCCGACGATATCGACTTCGTGCTGCGCCCGGGCGATCAAGTCGTTGCCCGGCTCGACGAGGTGTGGATTGCGAAAGCGGGCCAGCGTCTTGGTATCCGAAAACGTGGGATACAGCCCGCCATACACGCCGTGATAGGCAATGGCCGGATCGGCCCGCAAGCAGCCGACGGGCACGACCACGTCGGCGTCGCAGAGCGTACGATTGAGATAGATCGGCCGGCCCTTGCGCGTGGCGGCCAGATACATCAGTTGCGAGCGATCGTCCGGCTGATGGGTTGCCAGTTGCACGCCGTCGGCATTGCCATTGAGCCGGCAGCGGGGATCGGCGGCGCCGGCCTCGACGTCGTTCTGCGTGCGGAGGATGGTGATATCGCTTGCCTGGACGCCCGCGCGAAAGAGATAATCGACGATGCCGGCCACGATTTCGGCCGCCTGCGGCACGCCCGGCTCCAAGGCCACGGTGACGCGATCCTGCGGCACGACGGCCTGTGCCAAGGGCGGATAGCCCAGCGGCTCGTCCAGCACCCCGGCCAAGGCCTGGCCAATGTCCGTCACCCGGCTGCCGGCAGGCGAATGGCAATCGGCCACCAGGCGGTCGGAGTCCAGGTCGAGTGCCAGCGAAGAATTAAGCCCGTAGCGAAGAATCACGACCAGAGCCTTTTGGGGCCGTTAAATGGAACTTGGGAAGACTGCGCCAACTGCGAGAGGCGGGCTTCGACGTTCGAGCCGCTGCCGGAGTGTGGGGGTCTGCTGCCATTATTCGAGCGGGGCATCCGCGGTCAAGAAGCCGAGCTTTACGCAGCGGCGGAAGATCTCAATAATGCCGCGCTTCGGCCCGGCACTGGCTCGGAATTCTCACGAATTGCGTAGTTGAGGGCTCGGAATTCTCACGAATTCCGCTACGAAACAGAAAATCGAAGGATCGGCCCATGACGCGAATCAAGCTACTCGGTGGGACTCGGCTGCTGGTGCTGGCGTCGGTCGCGCTTGTCTGCGGCTGCAATCGGGCTCCCGCTCCGCAGGCCGAACCGAAAACCGCGCGCGAAGTGCTCCAGCGGATGGTCTCCGCTTATCACGATGCGAAGACCTACGCCGACAGCGGCGAGGCGCGCATCGTCTACACGGCCGACGGCCGGAACTACGACCAGACGTTCAACTTCTCCGTGACGCTCGAGCGGCCCAACAAGCTGCGGATGAACGTCTACGCCTGCAACCTGGTGTGCGACGGCAAGCGCTTGCAGGCCGCCATCGAGGAGCTGCCGGGCCAGGTGCTCAGCGTGCCCGCGCCCGAGCGGCTGACGACCTCCGACGTCTTTCGCAATGGCACTCTTTATACCGCGATGGCTGAACAAGTCGCCGGCGGACCGATCCAGGTGGCGCTGCTGTTGGACGACGAGCCGCCCGTGCCGGGCCTCGCCGGCGACCCGGTTCCCAAGCTGCTGGAACCGATGAAGCATCCCGACGGCCCTTGCTACCGCGTGCAACTCGAGGGCGACGACGGCAAGCTGGTGTTTTGGATCGACCGCAATTCGTTTGTCTTGCGGCGTATGGAATTGCCCACCAAGGCGCTGTACGACGTCTTGGCGCAGCAGGCGAAGATTTCGGACTTGTCGGTCGTGGCCGATTTCAAAGGCGCGCGGTTCGACCAGTCGGTCGATCCCGTGGCTTTCCAGTTCGTCGTGCCCGAGGGCGCGAAGCTTGTCGACGATTTCCGATTGATCCAGCGACCCGAGCCGATTTCGAACCTGCTCGGCAAGCCGATTCCAGAGTTCACGTTCACCACGCTCGACGGCAAGCCGCTGACGCGCGACTCGCTGGCGGGCAAGATCGCGGTGATCGACTTCTGGGCCACTTGGTGCGGGCCGTGCTTCCAGACGCTGCCTTATCTCGAGGCCGTGTACCAGAAGTTCAAGGATCGCGACAACGTGGTGTTTGTCGCCGTGAGCATCGACCAGCCCAAGGCGCCTGGCGCGCCAGCACAACAGCCCGGCGAGTCGCCCGAAGAGCAGCCTCCCGCCAGCAATGAAGAAGTGGCCGCGGCCTTTAAATCCGCCAACCTGAACATTCCCATCGCCCGCGATCTGAAACAGTTCGCCAACATTTCGTTTGGCGTGCAGCAGATTCCGAACCTGTTTATCATCGGGCCCGACGGCAAGTTGCAGGACCACGAGATCGGCTACAACCCGGAGCTGGTCAAGGAGCTGCCCGAGCGGATCGAGAAGCTGCTGGCGGGCAAGGATCTGTTCGAAGACGCGCGCCGCCGCTACGACGAGCGGCTGCGCGACTACGAGGCGCAGTTCCAGCAGCCCGCGCCCAGTCAGTCGGCCGGGGGAGACATGCCACGGGCCAACCTGGCGCCGCCCAGCTCGCCCACGCATCTGAAGTTGACTTCGATGTGGCGCTACGAAGGACTGAAAGACCCCGGCAACGTCCTAGTGGTGCCCGGCCGCGACGGCAATGCACGCATCCTGGTGGTCGACGGCTGGAATCGCATTGGCGAGCTGAGCGCCGACGGCAAGCTCATCAAGCTGCACGAGCTCGAACTGCCCAAGGAAGCGGAGTCCGGCATCATCGGCTACCTGCGCACCACGGTCGATTCCGATGGCAAGCGATTTTTCATCGGCACCGCCAGCAGCGCCCAGCGATTGCACGTTTTCGATGAGCATTTCTCGCGGCTGTGGAGCTATCCGGAAGGCACCAGCGCCGGCGGCATTGCCGACGTCCAGCCTGCCGACCTCGACGGCGATGGTCATCCCGAGCTGAATGTCAGCTATTACGACGTGGTTGGCGTGCAGAACGTGTCGCTCGACGGCCGCAGGCGCTGGGCCAATCGCGCGATGGCCAACGTCTACCAGTTGGCTGTCACCGGGCCGAATGCGTCTGGCCATCGGCAATTGCTGTGCGCCAGCCAGCGGGGCACGCTCACTCCGATCGACGCGCAAGGCCGCGACGGCAGCCCGCTGGACGTGAACCATCGCTTTGTGCGCGGCGTGTTTTCCGCCAATCTCACGTCCAGTGACCGGACCGACTACTGTGCCGTTGCTATGAGCGAAGCCAATCAGCAGACGCTCGTCGGCTTCGACCTGTCGAGCCGCGAGCTGTGGAGCTACAAACTTCCGGCAGGTTTGCAGAACCATGCGGCTCTGGAGTCGGTCACCAGCGGCAACGTGCTGGGCGCCCGCAGCGCGCAGTGGCTGATTGCCGGCCCCGATGGCTCGATCCACATTCTGTCGGCCGACGGTGTTGAGGTCGACCATTTTACGTACGGGCAAGCCATTAGCGGCCTGGCCGTGGCCGACCTTGGTGGCCCGGCTTTGATTATCGCCACCAGCAAGGGCATCGAAGCCTACAAAGTGGCCGAAGGCGCCGCGGCGAATCTCTCGCGAAAGCCGGAACGCTAGAGGCATCGAGGGAGCGTTGGACGGCGGCGCGCGGGGGGACTCCCCAGACTTACGTCTTGGGGCTCGCCACGGGATGTCTTGGGGCTCGCCACGCGCACCGGCGTCGTCACGCACGGCGTCACGCCCCCCTTCGACTTTTTTTCCTTTCTGTTATCTTGGACGGCGCTAGCGGCCGGAATAGAAGTGAATCTGTCGAGCCAGGGAGTTCTTGCCATGTCGACCAGTTTGCCCAATATGGCGCAGTGGATCCGCACGTTGCTGGGGGGCGACCCTGCAGCGGGGCAGCGCACACTGGAACAATACCTTGATGCCATTCCGCGGCTCAAGTCGCTCGATGGCCTGCCGCGTGGCACGGCCGTGCTGGTGCGTGGCGACCTGGACGCCAAGCCGGGAGCCAAAGTGGGCGACGGCGATATCCGGCTCCGCTCGATGCTCGACACCCTGCGCCACGGCCGCGAGCGCGGTTGGAAGCAAATCGTGTTTGGCCACATCGGCCGCAAGCCCGAGGGAAGTTTGAAAGCGGTCGCCAGGCGGCTGGCCGAGCTGTTGGGCTGCGACGTGCCGCTCATCGAGGACTGGTACGATGAAGCCTCCGGCACGATCAAGGATCACGTCCGCAAGACGATCGAATCGGCTCCGGCCGGCGCCGTGCTGATGCTGGAAAACACGCGGCGCTACAACGTCGAGCGGCTGCTGTGGGACGCGAAGCCGGAAGATGCCGCGCGGCTGGCCGAACCGCTGGGCAAGCTGGCCGTCGAGTTTGCCGACAAGGTGGCCCGTGTCTATGTGAACGAAGCGCTCTCGGCCGGCAGTCTTGATAGCTCGAGCACCGTCGTGCCGGCCGCGATGCAGCACGTGGCCCTGGGCCATTACGTTGCCGAGCAGTTCGATGGTCCGATGCGGCGCTGCCTGGCCACGCAGTTAGTCGTGTTCAGCGGATTGAAGACCGACAAGCTCGACGATCTGGAGGCGATGATCAATCGCGGCACCATCCGCGTGGTGTTCACCGCCGGGTCGCTGGCCATGGCGCTGAAGAAGGCCGATGCCGAATTGGCCGGAAAGCAGTTTTCGATGGGCGTAGCCGAGGCCGGTGGCCATGAAGAAAAGCCGTATTACATCAGCCGCGACCGCATCGAGCAGGCGAAGCGCATGCTCCAGCAAGGCCGGGCCAAGGGGATCGAATTCGTGCTGCCTGTTGATTTCGTGCTGCAACACGGCGGTGAGTCGGAAGCGATCGGCCCCGGCGACCAGCAGTTTGACGTCGGCCCGAAGACCAGCCGGCTATTTGCCGAAAAGATCGAGCAGTTCCTCGCTCAGCAGCGTCCCGGCAGCCATCCGGCCGTGGCCTTCCACAACGGCGTGTTCGGCATGTTCGAAGACCCGCGCTTCGAGCACGGCACGCGCCGCTTCGTCGAGCAGCTCAAGCGGCTGAAAGACGCGGGCGTGGAAGTGTACGTCGGCGGCGGCGAAGGCGGAATGGCGCTAGAGAAGTACGGCAAGCCCGAGTGGATCACGCACTGCTTCACGGCCGGCGGCACCGTGCTCAACGCCCTGGGCAGTTCGCCGGTCCCGTATCTCGTGGCCCTGCACATGGCCGCCGCGAAGCGCTAAGTCGCCCTAGGCCGATTGCCGGCGGCGTAGCGGGTTGCGATAGAGGATCTCGCCCAGCAGCTCGGGCGAGCCGTGCTGCCCGGTGGGCCGCTCGCGATGCCATTGGGAGTGTGTGGGCATCCAGCACTCGTCGTAGGGCCAGGGATCGATCGGCGCATAACCAAGCGCTCGCGCGAGCTTGCTCGAATCCATCGACACGTCGCCGGCGCGCGGAGGAATCGGGCCGGCCTTGGCCCGCAGGCAGCCCATCAAGCAGTCGGGGTCGTAGCCGCCGACGCGGTTGATGATCTGCGCGACCTGGTACAGCGTCAGTCGCCGCGGGCCGCCGGCATGAAACAATCCGGCCAGCCGATTGGCCAGCAGCGTTTCACACAGCTCGTTGAGGCAGTCGGTGTAGGTGGGCGTGCGGATCTCGTCGAAATACAGCGTGGCCGGCCGCCCTTTTTTAAAGCGCGACTGAATCCAGTCGATGGCGCCCGCGTGGCCGTTGAAGCTCACGCCCATCGGCAGCGAAATCCGTAGCGTGCACGCCCGCGGCGCGCGCTCGAGCACCAACTGCTCGCCGGCCACCATCGTGGCTCCGTACACGGTCACTGGGTCCGTGGGTTCATCTTCGGTGTATCCACCGGAGGAGCGGCCGGAAAACACCAGGTCGACCGACAGGTGTACCAACCGCACGTCGGCCTCGCCGATCACGTCGAGCAGGTTCCGCACGCCTTCGACATTGATCCGCCAGGCCAGCTCGCGATCGAGTTCGCAGGCCCGCAGGGCGCAATTGCCGGCGCAGTCGAGCACGCTGCGAAACGCATACTGATCGAACAGTGCGGCCAGGCCATCGCGATCTTCGGCGTTGCAGGGCACGATGCCGGGGCCGGTCAGACGCCAGTTGTCCCGCTGGCGGATGCCGATCACCTGGCCCGGATAGCGAGCCTGGAAATGCGCCAGCGCATTGTAGCCGGGCACGCCCGCAATGCCGGTTATCAGCAGCGGCAGCGGCGGCGTAGCGGGCGGTTGCATATCGGGACGGTGGGGCATTGGGCGTGCGGGGCTCCCAGCTACACTAGCAGCTCTTGAGGGATGAGCGGCGGCAATCCCTTGAGCGGAAGCCCGTCGCGCCGGCCGAGGTTCGCGATCCCAACGCCCCAGACGCAGAGCGTCTCATCCACCGTATCCTTAAAGACGCCGCCCCGCTTCGATTGGCGCTTGTGTCCTTGGGCGATCGCCGAGAGCCCCTCCCGCGCCATCTCCGCGTCTCCCGCCAGGATCGCGCTCAAGAACATTGAATAACCGACGAAATCGGCGTTCTCGGCGGTGGAGCATGTGGCGGAGAACCTCGGCGACCACTCCGCCATCGCGTCGGGCCTGCGTTCCACAAACGCTTTCAAAGCGTACCCAAAGCAATAATCGAACGGATGGTCGTGCTTCAGCTCGACCGATGGTCGGCCCCCCATTCGCTGCGCCAGGTGCTCCGCGGTGGCGAGGTCGCGCGCGGCCAGGGCGTCGAACAGCCCTTGGTACGAAAGCATCGCGACGTACGAATCGTCAATCGCATCGCCGGCATCGCGCCGCTCAAAGTGGCTCAGCTTGATGCGCGCGGCCTCGCTCAGGCACTGGCGGAACACCGCCACGTTTCCCGAAACAACAAACTCAGCGACGCCAATGAATCGAAGGGTTAGCAATACCGCCGAGGAGGAGCAGCCGTCCCTGTCCTTGGCGGGATCCGCGGCGTTGCTCCGCAACGTAGCGATGTGCCCCCGGCGCATCTCAAGCAGCTTTGGCAGCCGCTCCTTCAGCGTCATGCCGCATCCCCTTGTGCTTCCACCGGCGAGACCAGGGTGCCGATGCCGACGATCGAGGCTTCGAGCCGATCGCCCGGCTTGAGAAACGTGCCGCTGGCCGAGCCCACGCCCGACGGCGTGCCGGTCGAGATGATGTCGCCCGGCTCGAGCGTGACGAAGCTGGAGATGAACTCGATGACGGCGGCCACCGGAAAAATCTGCTGGCCTGTCGACGCGTGCTGCCGCACTTCGCCGTTCAGGCGAAGTTGCATCTCGAGCTGCTGCGGATCGGTAATGCGATCGGCAGAGACGACGCATGGGCCGCAAGGGCAAAAGCCGTCGTGCCATTTGCCGTGCTGCCAGTCGAAGAAGGTGTCCTTCTCGCGCTTCGTGCGGCCGGGATTCGGGCGGAATTTGCGGTCGGAAATATCGTTGATCACCGTGTAGCCGGCCACCGCGTCGAGCGCCTCGGCCTCGCGCACGCCCTTGATCCGCCGGCCGATGACCACGGCGAGTTCGAGTTCCCAATCGATGGCGCCGGGCGACACCGTCGGAATGCGGATCGGATCGCCGGGATTGGCCAGCGTCGTGCTCGGCGGCTTCATGAAAACATACGGGAACGTTTCCGAGCGCTCAGCGGCCACGCCGCCTCCCTCGCGAATGTGTTCCGAATAATTGCCGGCCAGCAAAAGCAACTTATTGGGCCGCGGAATCGGCATCAGCAGTTTCACGCCGGACGTGGCAATCGAAATTTTGGCGAGCTGGCTGCCGGCCCCCTCGATCCAATCGGCCAGCGTGGCGGCTTGCGGCGCCGAATTACCCAGCGGCAAGTATTCGAGCAGGTTGTCTCCATCGGGCAGATCGAAGCCGCGATCGACGGCCTCGGCATACAGCCGCGCCGCGGCGGCCAGCGGCACGAGACGTTCTTCGTTATAAAAGGCGGCCCGCGGCTGGCCATGATCGTCGAAGCGGCAAAGACGCATGATCTCAAATCCTTCGGTTCAATCGAGTTGAAAAGTGCCGCGTGTGACGCCCAACTGGTTGAGCACCTGCAAGCCACGCCAAGTGTCGCGGCCGGTTTCCAGGCCAGCGATGGCCCGAGCGTAACGATCCAGCAGCGGCGCGACTTGCTCGCCCGTTTCGCGCAGCAGTTCGACGCGAAAATGCCGCAGCTCGGCCGCTCGCATGCGCGACAAAAGTTCGACCGCGCTTTGTGGCACGGCGTTAAACACCGTGTTGCGGCAGCCGGTGTCGGCCAGCAGCGGGAAATTGGCCCCCGCACGATCGCGCAGCTCGACGCGATGGCGATCGCAGGGCCGGCCGCAATCACGCCAGTCCTTGCCGTCGGACATCGTCGCGGCAAACACGCAATGCTCCATGTGAAACATCGGCATGTGCTGGTGCACAACGACCTCAAAGAAATGGGGCACCGAGCGGCCGAGCATGGCCGACAGTTGGTCCCAATTCAGATCATAGCTGGGCACGGCCCGCACGAGGCCCGAGCGACGGAAAGCGTCGGCCGTCAGCTCGTTGGCGATGTTGAGGGCAAAGTCACCGATGCGCTGGATCTCCGGCGCGTGCTGGCGAAAGTATTCGAGCGTCGCCAGGTTGCGCACCAGCACGGCATCGGGCTGGCGCCGCTGGAGCTGGGCCAGCCAGCCTTCTTCGCCCTGCTTGATGATCCGCAGCGCCGCCAGACCGGCCGGCATCTGTTCGGCCCGCAATCGGGCGATGGCCTCGCCGTAGCGTCGCACGTCCTCGAAGTCGCAATACACCATTGCGGGGCGCAACGTGCCCGCCGGCGGCTGCCAGCGGAGGACGGCGTCGAGCTGTTCGAGGGAGCGGACCAGGACGTAGAGTTGAGGGCCCTCACCCCGTGGTTGGGAGCCCTCACCCCGTAGCTGGGGGCCCTCACCCCGACCCTCTCCCAAAAGGGGAGAGGGAGTAACCGCGCGATCGATTTGGGCACGCAGCTCGGTTAGGGCTTCGCGATGCACTGCGGCGGGCGGCCGACCATTGCCGACGCGCTCGGTGAGTAGGCCGACTGCCTGCCGCCGCAGGTCATTGAGCACGCTTTTGGGCACCATCACGGGCTGCGGCAAATCGAGTTCGATTGCGCCCAACTCGAACTGAGTCTCGCCCAAGCGGCCGAACTGCTCGCGCACCAGCGGCTCGCCCAGCGGATGTTTGCGGGCCAGTTCGAGCGGTCCCGGCCAGCTCACCACGGCCTCGCTGCCCGACTCGTCGCGCAGGCGAACTTCGAGCGGCCCGCCAGGCTGACCGCTGATGTGTACGGCGATTGTCGACCGGCGGATGATCACGTCGCTGGCATAGGTGCGCTCAGTGCGGCGGCGGAGTTGCGGGTCGTCGGTGCGCCAAATGAGGCAGCCCGGCGAAAGATTCGCTAGATCCGGCCCGCCTTCGCGGCCGAACTCGAGTTCCAGGCACAGGCCATCCGAATCCTCGACGACCCGCGCACCATACACGCGGCCGCCTTGTTCGTTTTGCTCAGGATGGCCTTCGTCGAAGACGATGCCGTCGCCCGGCTTGAGGATATCGGCCTCGTGCTCGGCGTCGAGCCGCACGATCGCCCGCTGGCCGGCCACATGCAACAACCGGCCGACGCGCACACCGCGGGCTTTTGGAAATCGGCCGTGTACGAGCCGCTGATGATTCACGCCGGCCAGGAACCCAGGCGCAAACCCACGCGAGAAGCTTTGCGTTAAATCGAGTTGCTGCTGACGGGCGATGGCGTACGGTTGATGATCGATCGCCGCGTCCAGCGCCTGGCGATACGTCTGCGTCGCCACGCTCACGTACTGGGCGTTTTTCAACCGGCCTTCGATCTTCAAGCTCACCACGCCCAGCTCGACGAGCTGATCCACGAGGTCGTATGCGGCCAGATCTTGTGGGCTGAGCAGGTAGGCCACGTCGCCCAAATCTCGCTTCTGGCCATCGACGATCAATTCGTACGGCAGCCGGCAGGCCTGGGCACACTGGCCACGATTGGCGCTGCGGCCGCCCAGGGCTTCGCTGGTCAGGCATTGGCCGCTATAGGCGACGCACATGGCTCCGTGGACAAACACTTCGACCGGCACGTCGGTCGCCGCGCGAATCTGCCGAATGTCGTCGATCGACAGTTCGCGGGCCAGGATCACGCGCTCGACGCCCAAGGCGCGGACGAATTCGATGCCGCGGCTTTCGGTCAGCGTCATCTGCGTCGAACCGTGTACCGCCAGACCGGGAGCCAGGCGAGCCACGAGCTGGGCCAGGCCCATGTCCTGCACGATCAGCGCATCGGCGCCGGCCTCGGCCACGCGGGCCACGAGCTCGGCCACGTCTTCAAGCTCGTCGGAAAAAATCAGCGTGTTGCACGTGATATAGCCGCGCACCTGCCGGGCGTGCAGAAAGCCCATCACCTCGGGCAATTCGTCGATCGTGAAGTTCGTGGCTCGATGCCGGGCATTGTAGTTCGCCAACCCCAGATACACGGCATCGGCCCCAGCCGCCACCGCCGCGCGCAGCGCCTCCCAATCGCCCGCGGGAGCCAGAAGTTCGGTATTTGAGCCACGCCCGCATTCATCATTCATCACTATTCACTTTTCACTTACCGTGCATCTTCGAGATACGTGTACCCTTGCAGCCCTTCTTCGTAAAAGCGCAGCAATCGCCCGGCTTCCTGGAAATCGAGGCGCGACTCGCGGACGGCGCTTTCCACGGCGGTGCGCAGTTGCCGCACCAGCGCGTTGACATCGAACTCGACGTAGTCGAGCACCTCGCGCACCGTGTCCCCCTTGATGACCGTTTCCAGCACGACGTTGCCCGTCGCGTCGAGGCTGACGTGCACGGCGTTGGTATCGCCGAACAGGTTGTGCATGTCGCCCAGAATTTCCTGGTAAGCGCCGAGCATGAACGCGCCCAGGTAGTACGGTTCGCCGTTGAACGAGTGCAAAGGGAGCGTGCGCTTTACGTCGCGGCGATCGATGAACTGATCGATCTTGCCGTCCGAATCGCAGGTGATGTCGCCCAGCACGGCGTTGTGCGTCGGCTCCTCATTGAGCCGATGAATCGGCATGACGGGAAACAACTGCTTGATGGCCCAACTGTCGGGCATCGATTGAAACAGCGAAAAGTTGCAAAAGTACGTCTCGCTGAGCATCGCGTCGAGCCCCAGCAAGTCTTCGGGCACGTAATCCACCTGCCGCACCAGCCGCTGCATTTTGCGGCAAATGGCCCAAAACAGGTTCTCGGCCAGACTCCGCTGATCCAGTGGCAGGTAGCCGCCGCTGAACAGGTTGAGCGCCATGTCCAGCGCTTGCTGCGCGTCGTGATAGCCTTCCAGCAGGTTGCGCGTGGTGAGGTTGTGGTAGGCGTCGGAGAGATCGAGGATCGGCTGCTCGACGTCCTTGGGCAGCTCGCTGGGCACTTCGCTATCGCCCAGGCCCGACACGCCCAGCACGTTGAAGATCAGCGCACTGTGATAGGCGACCACGGCCCGGCCGCTTTCGGAGACGATTGTCGGATGCTTGACGCCGGCGTCATCACACACGCTTTGGATGTGGTAGACCACGTCGTTGGCATATTCTTGCAGCGTGTAGTTGGTGCTGGATTCGAAATTGGTTTGCGAGCCGTCATAATCGACGCCCAGCCCGCCGCCGACGTCGAGATATTCGAGGCCAGCCCCGCGGCCGGCCAGCTCGGCATACACGCGGCTGGCTTCGTTGAGCGCTTGCTTGATGTGCCGGATGTTGGGGATCTGGCTGCCCAGGTGAAAGTGCAGGAGCTTGAAGCAGTCCTGCATGCCCAACTGCTTCAGCTCTTCCAATGCCCGCATAATTTCGCTGACAGTCAGACCGAATTTCGAGCGGTAGCCGGCCGAGCTCTGCCAGCGACCGGTGCCGCGAGCGGCCAGCTTGACGCGCATGCCGAAGTTGGGGCGCACGCCCACGCGCTTGGCGTATTCGAGGATCAGCCCCAGCTCGGTATACTTTTCGACCACGGGGATGATGCGCCGCCCGATCTTCTGCGCCAGCATCGCCATCTCGATGAACTCGGCGTCTTTGAAGCCGTTGCAGATGATCGGCGTGTCGTTGTCGGTCAGGGCCACGACGGCCAGCAACTCGGGCTTGCTGCCGGCCTCGATGCCGAAGCGATAGGGCTTGCCGAACTCGAGCACTTCCTCGACCACTTGCCGCTGCTGGTTCACCTTGATGGGATACACGCAGCAGTAGTCGCCCTTGAACTGGTGCTCGCGCATCGCGTGCTGAAAGGCCGAGTGGATCTCGCCCACCCGATGCTTGAGAATCTCGGCAAAGCGGATCAGGATCGGCAGGTCGATGCCGCGCAATTGCAGATCGTCGACGAGCTGCTTCAGATCGATCGAGCGGTTGGGATCCTTGGTCGGGTGGACGCGCAAGTGACCGCTGCGATCGACCGAAAAATATCCGGCGCCCCAGCGTCCCACGTCGTACAATTCCGACGCGTCCGCCGTCGAGAAGGGTTGAACCTGTTGATCCAGCATCAGTGATGGGTCTCCGCTGTTTGCTAGCGGTTAAGGATCGAACGAAAAATAACTTCTCCACAACCCCTCGCTACTGGCCCTCGGCCTGAGCTCGGGCCGAAGGCGGGAGTGGGCAGGTTGAGGGGCCGGGAAAATCGGAAGTTATTTTTCGTTCGATCCTTAACCGCGCGAGAAGCATGTATCTTAGCCAAGTTTGCCCGGCGGTCGACAGGCCGTACCGCTTCCGGCAAAAATGAGCGCATCGTGAGCACGCCAGGCCCAGGGTTTGCAAACCCTGGGGGCCTCGCTGCTGGTATCGAGGGGACTCAAGCCGATGGAACTGCGATGGCTCAAGGCGCCGGCCGTCACCGGCTTTTACATCGCCGGTCTGGCCGACGAAACGCCGCTGGCAGACCCACAGCTGCGGCAAGCCCTGGCCGAGCCGACACGCGAACTCCGCCGCGCGTGCGAGGCTTTTGATCTCAACTTTCACTTGTTCATCGAGCATCTAATTTTTTATGCCGCCGACGTGCCCGCGCATCCGCTCCCGCCCGCGGCAGTGAGCTATCTCACTGCCGCCGCGCTTGCCAAAACTGCCGGCCGCGACGCTGCCGAGCACACGGCGGTGCTCGAGCCGCGAGTTGCGGCCGTGGCCTCGGCCGTGGCAGCCGCCAGGCCCAAGCTGGCCGAAGAACTGGAGCTGCGCAGTGGCCCGCTGGCCGAGCAGTGGCAAGCCCGCGGGCCCGGGTTGCTCAAGCAGTTGGCCCGGCTGAGCGAGCCGCAAGCGCTGGTCGCGCGGGCGATCGTGCTGCCGGTATTTCCCGCCAGCGGCGGTGGCGGCCGGGCACTGCCGGTTTACAATACGGTCGCCATCGAAGCCGTGCTGGCCAATCCTCGGGCCGAACTGCCGGAGGTGGCCCGGCTGGCCTGGCTGCTGGCGTGTTTGAATTCTGATCTGGCGCGGTATCGCGAACCGTTGGCGGATCCGCTCCGGGTGCTGCCGCTGGCCATGATTCCGGCCGTGCTGACGGCAGCGAGCGAAGTCGAGCTGGCGCGCTGCGAGCCGGCCAGTGTGGAACTGGCCCTGGCACACTGGCGGCTCGACGAAAACCGTCCGGCCGCCGTGGCCGAGACGCTCATGGCATGGTGGCAGACGTATCTGGAAACACGTCCAAGCTGGACCCTGGCCCTAGTCGCGCTAGAACAAATGCTTCCCTAACGAAGAACCGAATAGTAGCCTCATCCGCAAACTCCTCTCCCCCTGGGAGAGGGCAGGGTGAGGGGCCGTAACTAACCAACTGACTTCACACGAAATCGCATGACATCCGACGACGAAATTCAACCCTACCTGGTCTATCGCTCCAGCGGCCGGCAGATGGAATGCGCGCTGTGGGCCGTGGAGTCGGGTCCCAAATGCCTGGCCCTGTTCCTCACAGCCGAAGCCGCCGACCGCTACCTGGACAACGCCGGCTTGCGGCCCGTCTGGAAATCGCTGCGGCCAGCCAAACCGCAACTGCTGACGATCCTCGAACATTGCCTGCAAGTCGGCATCACGCACGCGGTGCTCGAGCCGGACAACGACCAAGCCCGGCGGCTCTTCGATCTGCAGCAAGTGCTCGACGCCGCCCGCGCCGATGACCGCGGCGCCAGCGGCTAGCGGCGGGCATCTCGCGGATAGTTCGGAACCGTAGCCCAGCCCCAGCGGGGCGGCAGTTGTTAGCCAGGGGCGTGAGCCCCTGGATCATCCGGCAAACGCATCGACCAGCCCTGAAAGGGCGGCAGATGCAGCGATCCGCCGGGCCGAAGCATTCCCCGCTGCATCCGAGTATGTAGTTTTTACAACCTCTCCCGCCCCAGCGCTAGCGATGCTATCCAGCGCAATCCGGCCTCGTTAAACCCTTGCGACGCAATGATTTCGTTGCGATTGTGCGGTCGCCGCCGGCATTCTCCCGGCGGCGTGGCACGCGGCGTGCAAACGAGCATGAAAATGGACTTTCTTGCCGTTTCCGCTACGTGAGGGCAATATCCCATGACGATGGATCGCCAGGCTCGATTTTTATGGATGAAGGATTTGCTGGAGCACCTCAGCGATTGCCATGACCAATGGCAAGCGGCCGAGCCGGGCTCCGAGCGGTTTCTGGCCGAGGCCGTGCGGCGCGACCTGGACGAATTGCGGCGGCTCTGCGAATCGTTCGACTGCGAGCGGCCCCAGCGGCATTGCGAGCAGTTTGCGGCCGCCTGACGCCGCGCCGATTTGCCCACGCATCGCATTTGCCGCCACACGAATGCGGCGGCTATCATCGTTGGAATGCTTCGGTCTACGACCAGTTACGACGCGGCTCTGGCCTTTTTGTGGCAGCGCATCGATTACGAGCGCGCCCTGGCCGTCTCGTACGGCGAGCGGGCCTACAAGCTGGACCGCATGCGCGAGCTGCTGGCCCGGCTGGGCGACCCGCAGACGCGGCTGCCGATCGTGCACGTGGCCGGCACCAAGGGCAAAGGCTCGACCGCGGCCATGACCGCCGCCGTGCTCACCGCGGCCGGCTATCGCACCGGCCTGTATAGCTCGCCGCACCTGCAGACAATCGAAGAGCGGATGGCCGTCGATGGTCAGAACTGCCCTCGCGACCATTTCGCCGGTTGGCTCGAGCGGCTGCGGCCGGTGGTCGAGAGCATGGATGCGGCCGCCGCACGCCTGCCCGGCGAATGCGGGCCGACCTATTTTGAGCTGACCACGGCTCTGGCCCTGCTCCACTTCGCCGACCAACGGGTCGATGCGGCGGTGCTCGAGGTCGGCATGGGCGGCCGGCTCGATTCGACTAATGTCTGCCTGCCGCTGGTCTCGGTCATCACCAGCATCAGCTTCGATCACACCAAGCAATTGGGCAACACGCTGGCCGCCATCGCCGGCGAAAAGGCCGGGATCATCAAGCCCGGCGTGCCGGTTGTCAGCGGCGTGGTGCCCGACGAACCGCGCGAAGTGATTGAGGCGGCCAGCCAAGCCGCCGGCAGCCGCCTTGTGCAGCTCGGCCGCGACTTCGATTTTTCCTACCGCCCGCCGCTCGACTGCGACCGCTCGGATCATTCCGCGCGCTTCGATTATCGCTACACCAGCGGCCAAAGTGGCCGCCAGTGGAACGACATCGAGCTGAGCCTGCTCGGCCGGCACCAGGCTGCCAATGCGGCCGTGGCCCTGGCCGCGCTCGAGCAACTATCGGAGCGCGGCTTTCGCATCCCCGAGTCGGCCGTGCGCGCGGGCTTAAAAAACGTTCGCTGGCCCGCGCGTGTCGAAGTCGTTGGCCGGCGGCCGACGATCGTGATCGACGCCGCGCACAATCTGGCGTCGGCCAGCGCGCTGATCGAGACCATCGACGAGAGCTTTGCCGCCCAGCGGCGGATCCTGGTGTTCGCCAGCACGAAAGAAAAAGACCTGCGCGGCATGCTCGCTCTGCTGCTGCCGCGCTTCGATCACGTGATCTTTACCCGCTACCTCAACAACCCCCGCTTCGTCCCGCCGGAAGAACTCGCCGAACTGGCCGCCGAATTGGGCGCCACTCGTCCACCGGCATCCCAGCAACTCGCCGCCGACCCGGCCGCCGCCTGGCAGCAAGCCCGGCAATTGGCCGGCCCGTCCGATCTGATCTGCGTCACCGGTTCCTTCTTCATCGCCGCCGAAATGCGCGAGCAGATCGACCGGGCGCCGCTCGGGTAGCGGTCGTGCAGCATTTCCGAAAACGGGATGGAGTCTTGAGGACCCGGACAAGCTCACACGAAACGAGCGGCGAAACTTGCAATCGCAGAGCCATTGCGAATATCTGTTGCTCAGAAGAACGCAGTGCGCGGCAGTTCTCTGCGGACGCTGGGAGCCTCGCATTGACGCGATGAAAATGAGCGGTGCGGCGCGAAAAAGGCGCCCAGCCTGGTAGTGGCGCCTTGCGGCAAATCGTACGATGACGGAAGCAATCGATCGCTGACTGGGCAGTTCAATTCGAAGTCACCGGAGTTTCACGCCCGTGAGATGCCTGGCCGCCATTTGCCTGATCGCCATTTGCCTGATCGCCGCAACGACCGCGATGATGATGGGAGATGTCGTCGCCCAGACGACGGCAGGATCCATCGCTACGTTCCCCGAGACTGGGACGTACAAGACCGACAAATTGGGCGCCATCCGCGTCTGGGGCCTGGGCGGCCAGCCGCAGTCTGCCGAAAAGTCCTATAGCATTGGCTTGATGCACGACGTGCTACGCCTGGAAGCACGCCAAGGCGATCGGCGCCAGAAGCCAAGTGAGATCAAGCGCGAGATCGAACGCTCGGAAGTCTCATTTCCAGGCAATCCGTTCGAGTTCGGCAAGACCTATCACCTCGTGTTCGACATCCTGTTCGAAGCCGGAGAGCCGGGCCTAGCGCGCAACGACAAGTTCTTTCAGATTCACAATGTCAAAGATCGTGGGGAAGTCGACCTTGGACCGGCCTTTGCCTTGCAACTCGAACGCGACCGCATGCGGGCGGTGGTCCGCTGGGACGCCAACGCACGATCGAAAGCCCGGGCCGAAGACCACTGGGTGTTCGAGGACACGATGAAAATCCAACGCAATCACTGGTACGCCTTCGACCTGACCATCCGTTTCGATCCGTCGGGCAAGGGACTGGCCGTCGTCAAGCGCGACGGCGTGCAGATCGTCGACTACCGTGGACCGCTCGGCTACAACGACGAGCAACCGCCTTATTTCAAAGTCGGCATTTACCGCGACACGCAACCCGACGCCCAGGCGCGTCGCTATCGGCGGCTGACGATGACGAAGATCGACTAGCCTGCCGGCGAGTTAACGGGAGGCTGGCTCGAAGCGGTTGCGGTTAGTCGGCGGCGTGCTCAGACTCGGCGGCAGGCAGTGCGTACGCCGCGCATTCCGCGAAGAAGAAAGTGGCCATGTGGAGCTTCGAGTAATCGTAATGGTCGATCGCCTGCTGGATAGCTGCGCGACCGGTGCCGTCTCCGGCCAGCGCGACGATGGCGGCTGCGGCGAGTGGGTTTTGCACCCAGCGCTGCTCATAGTATTTGCGGCCGCCGCGCTTGACGCTGTCGCCCGTTTCGGCAAGCCGCGCTGCGTCAGCCTGAGTCGCTTGCGGGAACCAGGTGGTGAACACCGCCCGCCAGTCGGCACTGCCGAAGACTTTGGCGTCCTGGTTGTCGAAGTTCTGGTGGGCCTTGATTGCCGCCAGCGCGCTTGTGGCGTTGAGCACCAGGCCCGCGCGATAGCGCGAACGCAGGGTTTCGTCCGTCTCCATCGCGACGAGTTTGGCCAGGGCCGCCTGCGAGCCGACGTAGATCCAGAGTTGCAAGTCATCCAGGTGCGGGATGGCCTCGCGATCAAACGCGTAGCCTTGCGCACAGATCTCGGCGCGTGATTTGTCCGAGCGGGTGGGATGCTCGGCCTGCGCCTGCACATAGCGATCAAGCCAGACGCGATCGCCGGTGACCTCGTGCATGGCACGCAGCATGTAAAGATAGCGGGCGGCGTCGCGGAACAGATGACCGCGATAACCGCCGCGGAACTGGCCTTTGAAGGCGCCATCGCACGGGCAGCGCCATCCGCTTGATTCCAGCACGTCCGCGACCACCTTCAGCCTGGCGACGATCTCACGACGTTCATCCGCAGTCGGGAGGTCGCTCATGACATATGCGTGAAGACCATAGAACCAGGGATGCGTCTGGTCGTCGGAGCCGAGCGGATAATGGCACGCACCATCCGTCCCGACCCCACGCGCGATCATGCCAGGCACATCCGACACCGCGGCACATTTCATCAGCCCGCGAGCCAGACGCCGCGCCTGGGCTTTGTCGGTGGGATTGCCGGTGCGCCGAGCGCGCTCGCAAGCAGCAGGCAGATACAAGCCCGTGAACATCGGTCCGTCCTCAATGGGGCTCCACCAGCCGATGGCATTCGGCTTGCCCAAGGCGCAGTCGTCTGGCGTCGGCAGGTCGCCGACGTAGTCGTGGATGATGCCGTAGGGATCGACGAACCGCTTCCACAACTCGGCCTGTGCTTGCTCCACGCCACGGAGATTTGCGGGGGTGGAGTACTCGGCGGCGTGCAGCGCGGGCGGCGGCGCCAGCAGCAGGGCGATTAAGCCGTAAAGAATACGCCTCGGAACTGTATTCATCAGAGGCATGTCTCTGCACCTGCTGATCGGCAACCAATCGAATTGCCGGTAGCCGCCCGCGCCTCACAGACCGGTCATTTTTTCCATCCGCTCCGAATAGCGCGTGCCTTGCACGGTGATCTTCGAGGCGGCGTCTTCGATTTCACGCAGATCGTCGGGCGTGAGTTCGACGGAGGTGGCCCCGATGTTTTCCTCGAGCCGATGCCGATTCGTCGTGCCCGGGATGGGAACGATCCAGGGTTTTTGGGCCAGCAGCCAGGCGAGGGCAATCTGGGCCGGCGTCGCCTGCTTGGCTGCTGCGATCCGGCCGAGCAGGTTCACCAGGGCCTGGTTCGCTTTGAGGGCTTCTGGCGTGAAACGCGGCATGCCGCTGCGAAAGTCGGAACTTTCGAACTTGGTATTCTCGTCGAGCTTGCCCGTCAGAAAGCCCCGGCCCAGCGGACTGAACGGCACCAGGCCGATGCCGAGTTCTTCGAGCGTCGGGATGACTTCCTGCTCGGGAGTCCGGGTCCACAGCGAGTATTCGTTTTGCAGTGCCGCCAGCGGCTGCACGGCATGGGCACGGCGAATGGTCTGCACGCCGGCCTCCGACAGCCCAAAATGCTTGACCTTGCCCTGCTGAATCAGCTCCTTGACCGCGCCGGCCACGTCTTCGATCGGCACGCTGGGATCGACCCGATGCTGATAGAGCAGGTCGATGGTCTCGACCCGCAGCCGCTTGAGCGACCCCTCGACGGTCCGCTTGATATGCTCGGGCCGGCTATCCAACAAACTCCACCGCACCTCGCCCTCCGCAGCCGGCTTGAACCCGAATTTTGTCGCGATCACCACCTGCTCGCGGAACGGTGCGAGCGCCTCGCCCACCAGCTCTTCATTCGTCAGCGGTCCATAAACTTCGGCCGTATCAAAGAACGTGACGCCCAGTTCCACAGCCGCCTGTACCAGCGCGATCATCTCCCGCTTATCCTTGGGCGGCCCATAGGCGAAGCTCAATCCCATGCACCCCAGCCCCACAGCCGAAACTTCCAAGCCAGTATTTCCCAGTTTGCGTGTTCCTAGTTTGCCTGTCTGCATTGGCTTCTCCTTGACGTTGCGATCAATCAGTGTGAAAAGCCGGCCTCGGGTGCTCGGCGTGCCGGTCGGAAAATGTTTCGCTCGACACCGACCTTAATCGTCGCTCATACGCAGGTGCCCCGTCCTTTTTTCCCCTCGCTCGTTTGCCTGCCAATACTTTTCCGATCGCACGTCTAAGCAAGTGAGCCAGCCGTCCCCGTACACCCGGGTGTCAATGCAGACCGCATGATCGAGCACGAGCGGGCGTCCGGAACGCTGGGCACTGTGGCCACAGATCATCGTCTTGCCGGATTCGTGCGGTCGCCAAACGGTGGGTTCCAGACGTTCCCAGTACAGCATGTAGTCGGGCTGGTCAGTAAGCGGCAGGTCGGGACAAACGTTTGCATGCACGAAAAAGTAAGCACCGGCCACGTGATAGGACGCGCAGTCCTCTTTGAGGAAACGCCAGTGCCGGGTCGGGATGGCGTCGGCGAAAGCCGCCCGATCCTCACCGGCCCCGTACGACGCCAGCGCTTGCCTGCCGCCGCACTGGAGCCATTCGCGAAAATGCTCTTCATCCTCGCGCGCCGCGAGCATCATCAAGTCGTGGTTTCCCTTCAGGGCCACACACCGGCAGCGCTGCCGCAGCGCCAGTACTCGATCCAAGACCCCACTGGAGTCTGGACCACGGTCAACGTAGTCGCCAAGCAACACGACCAAGTCATCGGGCTGCGGGTCAACCTCCTCCAAGATCACATCCAGCGCGCTCTTGCACCCGTGGATGTCTCCGATCGCAAGCGTCCGCATGTGCTAAAGCTTCCGATTGTTTTCACCCGGCGCGTCGGCAAATGGCATAGCTCGTTCGGTCATTAGCCGCGTTCGGGGAGCACAGCCAATATAACTGAACCGGAGAGAGCGTACCTCGCTTCGGCGCGCCGCGCCGCTCTAGTCTTTGTCAACGTGACCGCGGCGTTAATAGGCCACGCGCACCAGGCAGTTGATGAATTCATAGGCGTCGTGCGTCGGCTTCGGATAGCCGGACCCAAACGTCCTTGCCGTCGGTATCGCCGATCGCGATCGCGTAACCCGCTTCATCGCGACACACCCAAACGCGTTCACCGCACCCAATCGCGCCGAAAACGGTTTCGCCGCCCGGTCGGAGCATCTCAATCGCACGCCGGATCGCTGGGAGGTCAGACTTCCGCACCCAAGCAACGATATAGACCGATGAATCGCTGATTTGGAAGATGCAAGCAGGATCATCGCCATTCGCGTCGATGTCGATGTCCACGTACGTGACCTCCACCGCCTAACGAAAAAGCGCGGCTACGCGTTCATCATCAACTCGGCCGACGGCCAGTATAATCGGATTTGGGGGCGGCGGCGATCTGCTCCCGCGCGACGCCCCAACGCATCCTGAGCCACCATATTGCAGGCGGCGAACGTGACGCGCGGCGCGGAGGTCTTATTAGATGTCGGGCTCGTTGCGGCCAGGTTTGCGAGCGGCGGATTTTTGCGGCTGGCTGGCGGTTGGGAGTGGGGTGGCGTTGTGCGGCTGCTCGCGCTCGCCGTCGTCGATCTGCTTGTGGACCGGAGCGAGGCTCGGGCGGCGAGGAGATCGTTCAACTGGATTTGGCGGCCTTTGCCTTGGACTTCTTTGGCGCTGCCGGTTCGTCTTTTGAGGTGGGGTAGTTCTCGAATACGTCGCCGTGGCCGAGGATGCGCGGGTCGTTCTGGCGCTTCAGTTCGGCCGTGAGCTGGTCGCTGAGCTTGGCCAGCACCTCGCGATAGCCCGGGTCGGCGGCCAGGTTTTTTACGCAATCGGGGTCGCTCGCCAGGTCGAACAGCTCGTCGGCCGGCCGCTTGCCAAAACAGAACTGCCAGTAGCGGTCCTGCTGGCCGAGCCCTTCAATGAATTGCTTCGTGGGACCGTCGTCGGTGTCGAGCAGGCCCAGTTCGGGATTGCCGCACGGCCAACGGTCGGGCGCGAAGTTGTGCAGGTACAGGAGGCTGCCTTGGCGAATGCCGCGCACGGGATAGCCTAAACCTGCCGGCGTGCCGGGCCGGGCCCGCACGTCGTTGCGTTCGCGGCCGAGGATCACGGAGCTGCGATCTTGCTTCGACTGGCCGGCCAGCAGATCGCTGAAGCTGCGGCCCGTGATCGGCTGCATGCCCGAACTGGACTGCGGCACGCTGAACAACTCCAGCAGGGTCGGGGCGACGTCGATCAAGCTGAGCAAATCGCTCGCGTGCCGGCCGGGATGGGCAATGCCGCGCGGCCAACTGACGACAAACGGGACGCGATTGGCCAGGTCGTAGTTGTGCCCTTTGACCCGAGGGAACGGCATGCCATGATCCGAGGTGACGATCAACAGCGTGTTGTCGCGCTGGCCGTGCTCTTCGAGCAGTTTGAGGATCGCGCCGATCTGCGAGTCGTAGGCCTCGATCTCGGTGGCATAGTCGAGCATGTCGCGCCGCACGACGTCGTTGTCGGGCCAGTAGGCCGGCACATGATCGACATCGGCCGGCTGTTTGCCGGCTGCGAGACCGGCGTCGCGTTTGTAAGGCCGATGCGGATCGCCGCTGCCGAACCAGAAGAAAAAGGGCTTGTCCTTGGGCCGCTCGCTTAAGAATCGGCCGAACCCGCGGTTGATGCCTTCGACATTCGCGCCGGATTTCTTCGGGCCCAGATTCACCAGTCCCCAGGTGCGGGGCGACCCGTCGGCATTGCGGGCAATGCCCGGCCCCCAGAATTTTCCCAGCGAGCCGACGTAAAAGCCGGCATCGTCGAGCGCCTCGGTAAAGCCCTTGTAGTTGGGCGGGAAATACGACTGATGGTTCGCCGCCGCCTCGAGTTGCCACGGATTACGACCGGTGAGAATGGCCGCCCGCGACGGCGCGCACTTGGCCGTCGCCGTGTAGGCATTGTCGAACACGATCCCCTCGCGCGCCAGCCGATCGACATTGGGCGTCTTCACCCAGTTGCAGCCATACGCGCCGAAGTGGCACGACGCATCGTCCGCGATGCAGAACACGACATTCGGCGGCGAGTTTTCCGCGCCGTAAGAGGCGCCTGCAAATAAGCAAACGATGGTGATCGAAACGGCGGCGACGACGTTTTTTAGCATGCTCAAAGCTCCGGTGAGGATAGAGCCATCGTAGCGGGGCAGCTTTTCAGCCTCAACGACAAACCCGGCACGCGGGGCAATAGAACGGCGGGCCATCTACGGCTTGGTCAGATTCGGGGCCCAGAGTGCGGCTTCCTTGACGGGCGGAGTCTTGCCGCTGGCCGGGAACGACGTCTTCACCGCTGAGTGCAACTGGCCGGAGAGTTCCGCCACGGTCGAGGCGTAGTCCGCATGGCCCGCCAGGTTTTTGAGCTCCTGGGGGTCGGAGTCATGATCGTAGAGTTCGCGGCCTTTGGCGCCTTCGTCCCATTCGGTATAGCGCCAGCGCGGGTTGCGCAGGGTGTAGCCGAGGAACCGCTTGTTGGCGATCATCTGGTCGCGCGGCACGTTGGTTCGCCGCGGTGCGCCGCCGCGCGTGACTTGCGTCAGCGCCCAGCCGCGGCCCTTGGTGCTGGCGTCTTTGAACATCGGCACCAGGCTCTGGCCCTGAAGATTATCGGGCGCTTTGATGCCGGCGAGCTCCGCCAGCGTGGGATACAAATCGAGATGGCTGACGGGCGCCCGGACCACGGAGCCCCGGCCCGGGCCGCGTGGGGCGACGATCAACAGCGGCACGCGCGTACTGCCTTCGAACAGGCTCATCTTTTGCCACAGACCGTGCTCGCCCATGTGGTAGCCGTGGTCGCTGGTGAAGACGATGATCGTGTTGTCGGCCAGACCGAGCTCGTCGAGCTTGTCGAGCACTTGGCCTACCTGCGCGTCCATGAAGCTGATGCTGGCGTAATACGCCTGCACGCACTGCCGGCGCAAGTCATCAGTGAGCCGATCCTGATCTTTTTTGTAGCTGCCCAGGGCCGCGGCCGGCACGTCGGGCGGATTCTTGTCGATCGTCGGATACAGCGGCATGTCGCTGGGCCGGTACAAGCCGAAGTACGGCGACTTGGGCGAGACGTACGGCGTGTGTGGCCGGAAAAAACCCACGCCCAGGAAGAACGGGCGGTCCTTGTGCTTGGCGCAGCGCTCGAGCACCCATTGGGCGTCGGCTGCATTCATTCCGTCGGTGTGATGCGCGTCGCTCTGAGGCGAGGCATACCAACTGAGCGTGCCGCCAAACTGGCCCGGGATCAGCGAAAAGATCTTGGGCTCTTCCTCGAGCCGGTCGACGCCGGCCGGGTTCAGCTCCAGCTCCCAAGAGCCGGGATCGTCATGGCCGTTGGTGCCGATCGAATTCGGCACATTGTAGTGATACAGCTTGCCGATCCGCGCGGCGAAATATCCCGCCAACCGGAAGGCCTGCGGCAGGCTAATCTGCGAAGGGATGGTCTGACGGAAGATTTCGCCATTGGCGAGGATTCCCGAACTGTTCGGATACAGGCCCGTGAGCATCGAGTTGCGGCTGGGCCCGCACAGCGGGAACGTGCAGTACGCCCGATCGAATCGCACGCCGCGAGCAGCCAGCCGATCGATATTGGGCGTCTTGGCCCGCGGATCGCCATAACAGCCCAGGTACGTGTTCAAGTCGTCCGACATCAATAGCAGCACGTTGGGCCGGCCCTCGGCTGCCCCAGCCGATCCAGTAAAGCCCAGCGGCAGAACGGCGAGCAATCCGATAAACAATCGACTCATGGATCGACCTTTACAGAAAACGATGGCGTGCGGGAGATCGGAGCAGCGGAACCGGAGGGAGGCGGGCGGCAGGCATGCGGCCCACGCTCAGAGTATGGGCCGCCGCGCGCACGCGGTCAATCAAGTCGGTACTTGCTGGCGGGAAATGTGAAGGCTCTCGTCAGATGACGAATTCTTCATGTCGCTCTTTCATATGACGCGCTGCGATGCAATCCGGGATTGCGGCGGCAATGCCAGAAAATCAGCTCGCAGATTGATCTTGCCCGAATTGGTGCGGGCGGCTTGAATGGTCCGCCGAATGGCAAGAGTCCGCGGTGCCGATGTTGGGATCGGCTGCGGCGATTTCATGTAATCTTGAAGGTGAAAGAGCAATGAGCAGTCGATTCTCACGCTTGGCGAAGAGTCTGTTGATTGTCGCGGCAGTTGTCCTGATGTCGGATCGCAGTTGGGCCGTTTATTACGAACTCGGACCGTCGAAAGACGAGTGGAAGTTGAAATACGACGTGGAGATCAACGCCGCCGAAGGCGACACGGTCTCCGTCGCGTTCACGCTCGCCGACGAAGGGCGGCTGAAGCCCATCCATTCGATCACCGTGGTGGCGTTCAGCCTGCAGACCGACAGTCAGGGTGGTCGCTCGTACGACGTCAAGGCGCCCATCCAGTTGCAAGCGACCAAGGACGGCAAACGCGTGGGCCAGGTGAAGATCCGCAAACAGTTTGCCGACCGCGCCATGATTCGGATCCTGACGTTGACGGTCGACGGCCGCCCGCAACAGTCAGGTGCAGCCTACTATGACATCCATCTCAACAAGTTCTTGAATAACGGCCGAGCGGCTTCGCGCCGATCGCCACGATCGATTGCGGCACCGCCCGCAGCCAAAGTCACGCGCTAACGGGCATTGCACGCTGCCCGGTCATTTCGGCACTTGCGGGGCGGAAGGCGGTTTGATCGTGACTTCGCTGGCGGGCAGCGACTCAATCTTCGCATCCACACCTTTGAGATGCTTATCGAAGAAGGCGTTGACCAGGTGGGCGACGGCCGGCAGCCCAAAGGCCGGGCCGCCGTGGCCAGCGCCCGGCAATCGCTGGAGCGTGACTTCGACGCCGGCCTTGGCGAGCAGGTCCTTTAGTTCCACGCTTTGGGCATAGGGCACGAGCGTGTCGTGGTCGCCGTGCAGAATCAGAAAAGGCGGATTGTCCTTGCTGACGTAATGCGCGGGGCTGACGGCGTCGCACTTTTCTTTGTCTTCTCCGAGCTTGCCCCCGATCAACTTGGAATAGGGGTCGCCGCTGTTCCACTTGAACACGTTTTTGACGTTCTGGTCCTCATCAGCCTGCGCGACGACGGTGCAAAAGTCGGCGGGACCGAAAATATCGCACACGGCCTGAACGCGATTCGACTGGCTTTCGTTGCCGCCGATCGCTGAAAACGCCTGCTTGCCGCCGCTTGTGCCCACGAGCGCCGCGAGGTGGCCGCCGGCCGAAGCCCCGCCGACGCCGACGTGGTCGGGATCGATGTGATACTTCGCGGCGTTGGCCCGCAGCCAGCGGATGGCAGCCTGGCAATCGTGGATTTGCGCGGGGAAGATCGCCTTCTGGCTGAAACGATATTCGACGCTGGCGACGACGTATCCGCGCTCGAGTTGATTCAAATACGGCACCTGCGTCTTGCTGCCGCCCATCCAGCCGCCGCCATGGATCCAAATCAACAGCGGCAGAGGCTTGTCTGTCCGGTTTTCCGGATAATAGACGTCGAGCGTTTGTGCCTCATCGCCGTCCGGCACGTACTTGACGTCGTATTCGGCGACAAAGCCTTTGGGCGGCGTCGCCCGCTTGGGCGGATTTTGCGCAGTTGCCGGGCTAGCAACGATCAGGACCCAGCAGGCAAATGCCAACACCGATGGAACCAGACGAACGGCGCGCATGGTCATCTCCTGACCCAAGAGAACACGGTTGCGATTGAGGTAGATGCTACGCTCGGGCGAGGTCGAAGCGATCGAGGTTCATCACCTTGTTCCAGACCGCGACGAAATCATGGACGAACTTCTGCTGCGCGTCGGAACTTCCGTAGACTTCAGCCAGCGCGCGGAGTTGGGCGTTGGAACCAAAGACCAGGTCGGCACGCCGGCCGGTCCATTTCAATTCGCCCGTTTTGCGATCGCGGCCTTCGAACACGTCTGCGTCTTTCGAGACCGGCTTCCACTCGGTGCGCATATCGAGCAGGTTGACGAAGAAATCGTTGGTCAGCGCCTCCGGCCGCTTGGTCAAGACACCGTGCTGCGCCCCTGCGAAGTTGGTCTTCAGCACGCGCATGCCACCCACGAGCACCGTCATTTCGGGGGCGGTGAGGGTCAGCAATTGTGCCTTATCAACCAGCAGCGCTTCGGCCGATACGGTGTACTTGCCCTTGAGGTAATTGCGAAAGCCGTCGGCAATGGGTTCGAGCACGGCGAAGGATTCCACGTCGGTCTGATCCTGCGAGGCGTCCGTGCGCCCCGGCGTGAAGGGAACCATGACCTCGCAACCGGCATTTTTCGCAGCTTGCTCGATGCCTGCGCAGCCGGCCAAAACAATCAGATCCGCCAGCGAGACCTGCTTGCCGCCAGACTGGGCGCCGTTCTTGCCGGCAGGCTGTGCGCCATTGAACGCAGTCTGGATGCCCTCCAGCGCCTTCAGCACCTTCGCCAGTTGGGCAGGCTGATTGACTTGCCAATCCTTTTGCGGTGCCAGGCGAATGCGGGCACCGTTGGCACCGCCGCGCTTATCGGAACCACGGAACGTGGACGCCGACGCCCAGGCGGTGGAAACCAACTCTGAAACGGACAGACCTGAGGCCAGGATCTTGCCCTTCAGCGTGGCGATGTCCTGCGCATCGATCAAGGGGTGCTTCACGGCGGGAATGGGGTCCTGCCAGATGAGTTCTTCCGCAGGAACCTCCGGTCCGAGATAACGCGCGCGCGGGCCCATGTCTCGGTGCGTCAGCTTGAACCACGCCCGGGCGAACGCGTCGGCGAGCTGATCCGGATTTTGCATGAAGCGGCGCGAGATTTTTTCGTAAGCCGGGTCCATCCGCAGGGCGAGATCGGTGGTCAGCAGCGACGGCGCGATCCGCTTCGACGGGTCATGGGCAGCCGGCACCGTGCCGGCTCCGGCGCCATTCTTGGGTCGCCACTGATGCGCCCCGGCCGGACTCTTCGTCAGTTCCCATTCGTAGCCGAACAGATTCTCGAAGAAGCCGTTGCTCCACTTCGTGGGAGTGCTGGTCCAGGTGACTTCGAGCCCGCTGGTGATCGTGTCAGCGCCGGAGCCGGTGCCAAAGCTGTTCTTCCAGCCCAAGCCCTGCCCCTCGATGCCTGCCGCTTCGGGATCCGGTCCACAGTTGGACGAAGGCGCGGCTCCGTGGGTCTTGCCGAAGGAATGGCCGCCGGCGATGAGCGCCACCGTCTCCTCGTCGTTCATCGCCATGCGGCCGAAGGTCTCGCGGATATCGTAGGCCGCCGCGAGGGGATCGGGATTGCCGTCCGGACCTTCGGGGTTGACGTAGATCAGGCCCATCTGCACTGCGGCCAGCGGATTCTCGAGGATGCGGCTGTGAATGTCTCCATCCGCGTCGTCATCGGATACGAGCACCGCGGCGCCGTTTCCCTTGTCGACACCCTCGGAACCGTGGGCGTAGCGAATGTCGCCGCCCAGCCAGGTTTTCTCCGCGCCCCAGTAGACGTCTTGATCCGGCTCCCAGACGTCCTCGCGACCGCCACCGAAACCGAAGGTTTTGAATCCCATCGTTTCTAGCGCGACGTTGCCAGTCAGGACAAGCAGGTCGGCCCAGGAAATCTTGCGGCCATACTTTTGCTTGATCGGCCACAGCAGCCGGCGGGCTTTGTCCAGGCTGACGTTGTCAGGCCAACTGTTGAGCGGTGCGAAGCGCTGCTGGCCCCGTCCCCCGCCGCCGCGGCCGTCCGCGATGCGGTAGGTGCCGGTGCTGTGCCACGCCATGCGAATGAACAAGGGCCCGTAGTGGCCGAAGTCGGCCGGCCACCAGTCTTGCGAGTCGGTCATCAGCGCCGCGAGATCCTTCTTGACCGCCGCCAGGTCGAGGCTCTGGAACTCTGCCGCGTAGTCGAAATCCTCACCCATCGGATTGGACTTGGAGGAATGCTGGTGCAGAAGTTCGAGCCGCAACTCGTTCGGCCACCAATCGCGGATCGTCGTGCCGCCGCCGGCGGTATGGTGGAACGGGCATTGGGCTTCGGTCGACATGCGTTTTCTCCCTTAGCGGCGTCAGTTGTTGACCCGCGCTATGTTGATAAGTAACCGTTTTTCGACGAACATCCAGGATCGTTCGCGGCCGCTCATGCGGCAACGACCGACGGGCTTGCGTCGTATTCTCTCCGCGCCTGACTGACGCCCGCGGTTCGAATCGTACCACCTGTCGCCCGACGCGGCAATTTGGGGCAGGGCCGCGGCGCGGAGCGGCCGCGCTGGTACGCAACTCGCTCGGAGGTTTCGCCGGCGGGAATCCTTTGGCCGATGTGACCTTCCGCGCCGAACTCCTTGCTGCCTCAGCCTTAGGTTCCTCTCGCGATAAACCCGGGCACGCCGGTTTCCACCACGGCATTAAACCGAACCTGTGACTTGATTCCTTCGCTAATCTCTCGCACGGCTTCTTGAGGAAGGGTGGAGACGTCAAAGTTCTCCTTAATCCAGGTGGGATTCGTCGAGGTGGTCAGCAGCGCCGTCCCGCGCTGAATGGCCCAGGCGAGCAAAACTTGCGCGGGCGTCTTGTGGACTCGCTTGGCGATCGCGGTGATGACAGGATCTTCCGTCAACTTGGGTTCCATACCATGGCCCAGCGCGGCGAACGCTTGCAGCACGATGCCATTGGTTTTGCAATAGTCCAAAAGCTCCCATTGCGGGAGATACGGATGCGATTCGACGTGAACCACCGCGGGCTTGATCCTGGCAGCGTCGAAGATGCCTTGCACCTGATCCAGACTGACGTCGGATAATCCGATGGCCTTGCACCGGCCCTCGTCCACCAGGCGCTCCAGCGCTCTCCAAGTGTCCAGCAGCGTGATCCCTTTGTCATAAATCACATTGCCGCTGGCATCTCTCGGGTCTTGCTCGTCTCCCGGTTGGAAGGCAAAGGGGGTGTGGATGAGATAGAGATTGACGTAGTCAAGTTGCAGCTTCTTGAGACTGGCCTCGAAGGCCGGCTTGACGAGCTCAGGACGATGATGGGAGTTCCAGAGCTTCGTGATGACAAACACGTCCTCCCGCTTGACCTTCCCGGCCTGGAACACTTCCTGCATTGCTTCGCCGACCTCTTTTTCGGTGCGGTAACGTTCTGCGGTGTCGAGCAGACGAAACCCGGCCTCGAGCGCTGCCTTGGTCGCGGTTTTCGTTGCCACCGGGTCGGGAATCAATGTGCCAAACCCGAGGGCTGGGATCGCGGATCCATTGTTGAGCGCCATCTTCGTATAGCGAAGGTTGTCGTTGTCTTCCATTGCTTCATCCCTCCGATATTTGCCACGTGGACTTCAAGCCCGCGACCGTCGCGGACCGGCACTGGACATCGCTACCAATCCTTCCCACGGGCGAAAGCAGTCAGTCAACACGTCGCCATCCCCAGAGGCTCAGCGAGCGACAACCGTTGACAGACGCCCCGCCGGATGCATCACCTTCAGTTTCCCTTGTTCTGCTTGGGTCCCTTCTATACCGCCGAGCGCTTCATCAGAAACACCAGGAACACCAGCCCCACGCTCACGACCGCCGCGACCCAGAAGATGTCGAAATAAGCGAATGACGCAGCCTGCTGTTCGAGGAGGTCGGCGAGCACTCGCAGCGCTTGCTGTTGCGATTCGACCGGGTCGCCCGTTTGCTGGTAGAAGAACGCCCGGGATTGTTCCAGGAACGAGCTTGCCGCCGGGCTGAAAGGGTCGAGGAACTCGCCCACCCGCGTGGTATGGAACTGATTGCGCCGCTCGTGGAGAGTTTGAACCATCGAAGTGCCGAAACTGCCGCCTTCGTTGCGAAGCAGGGCGAGCATGCCCACGGCTGCCCCGCGCAGGTGCCTGGGGGTGAAGAGGAAGGCGGCCACGTTGAGTGGGGCGAACATCAGTGACAGGCCGATGATCATCACCACCCGCGGCCAGATCGCCAGGCTCGGACTCATGTCCAGGTTCATCAGCGCCATCCAGTAGTTGCCCGCCGCCATGACGAGCAAGCCCGGGGCGATTAGCCAGCGTGCGCCGACGCCCCAGCCGACGAGGCGGCCCACGACGAGCAAGGTCAGAGCGGCGAAAACTCCAGCGGGCCACAACACGCGACCGGCGGCATAGGCGTCGTAGCCGAACACGGTCAAGAGCAGCAGCGGCAACGCCACGCTCGCCGCGTACAGCACGGCGAAGGTGCCGAATGTAATGCAGCAGGACGCGGCGAAGTTGCGCTCCCAGAACACCCTGACGTTGACCACCGGGCTGGCAAACGTCAGCTCCCGGTAGAGGAATCCGGCCAGCGCCAGCACGAACACGATCAGCAGCGTCTGCACGCGCCAGAACGGGTCGCCCAGCCAATCCCACTCTTGCCCTTTGCCGAGCATCACTTCCCAGGAGGCGATGACGAGGGACAGCAGCCCCAGACCGATGCCATCGAAATTGAGCGGTCGCTTCTTCAGCTCCGCCCGCTCTTGCCTCAGGTAATCCGGATCCTTCAGCAAGGCGTAGCAGGCCAGGAAGCCAATGAGGCCCACGGGCGCATTGATGTAGAAGATCCAGCGCCAACTGTAGTTGACGGCGAGCCAACCGCCCAGAATCGGGCCAACAATTGGTCCCACCAAAACAGCGATGCCGAACAGCGTCTGGGCGGCGCCCTGCTTCTCGAGCGGCAGACTGTCCAGCAGGATCGCCTGGCTCGAGGGTTGGAGCCCGCCGGCGCCCAGTCCCTGGATGATCCGGAACAGCATCAACTGCGGCAGGCTGGTGGCAATGCCGCACAGCCCCGAGGCAATGGTGAAGATGGCAATCGAGCAGAGGAAGTAGTTTCGGCGGCCGAAGTGGGCCGACAGCCAGCCGGTGACCGGCAAAATGAAGGCGTTGGCTGCCAGGTAACTGGTCATCACCCACTCGCTGTCGGTGATCGGTGCCGACAGGCCACCCGCGATGTACGGCCGGGCGACACCAACAATCGTGAAGCCCACGACTCCCATTAACGTCGGGATGACCACGGCGGCGCCGACGAACCAAGGGTTGACCGCCACCACCTGGACGAGCGCAAGTGGAGCATTGCGCCGCTCATGATATGCACCTGGCGGCGGACGCGGCATCCCCGGTGATGCTCTGGTCACGACGGCTGTCATTGGTTGGCCGGGCATGATCGTTTGCGTCGGACAAGCTTCCGGCCTGGCGGCCGTCACCCTGTCGGGTGAGTATAGGCGGCATGTCCGCCCTCGACCAGTAATGGGCTTTTGTTATCCCAATGCGCTCGGAACCGCCGACCCGTGCACGGCTAGATCGTGCCGTTTGGGCCGAAGGGTTTAGCGCAAGTCCGCATCTTTCTCCAGACCCAGAACATGCCTGAAGCATTGCGGCAGCCCAACCAGGGCCCTGCTCTCAAATCGCTGCAGATCTAACCGGGCTCTTCGAGTTCGGCTTGCAGTTCGCACCAGCGGTTTTCGAGATCGGCGAGCTGGATGGTGAGCGCGGTGACTTCGTTGTGCAGGCGCAGGGCTTCGGTCGGATCGGAGCATTGCAGCAACTTGTCGTTGGATTGGCGCTTTTGGTCGTCCAGCGCGGCGATGGAGCGCTCGAGGGTGCGAAGCTCTTTCTGGATGTCACGCTCGTTGCGGCGAGGTTTTTTCGGGGCAGTTTTAGCGGGCGTGGTCGCGGTTGGGCGCGGCGAGGGCTTGTGCGCGGCCTGCTCGCGCTCGCCGTCCTCGATCTCCTTGTTGACCGAATACAGATAAGCCTCGTAATCGCCGCGATAGTTGACGACGTGGCTATCGCGGACCTCGATGATGCAGGTGGCGACGCGGTGCATGAAATGCCGGTCGTGGCTGGTGAAGATCAACGTGCCTTGATATGCCAATAGCGCGTCGACCAAAGCCTCGACCGTGTCGACGTCCAGATGGTTGGCCGGCTCGTCCAGCACCAGCACATTGCACTGGCTGAGCAGGACGCCGGCCATGCAGAGGCGTGCCCGCTCGCCGCCGGAGAGCACGGCGATCCGCTTCTTCACCGCCTCGCCGCGAAAGAGCAGCGCCCCGGCCAAATCCAGAATGGCCTGGTCCTTGGTGCCGGGCGCGGCCGTGTACTGGAGGTAATCGAGCACCGTCTTTTGCTCAGGCAGGCTCGTATACACGTGCTGGGCATAGACGCCGAGCTGGCAGCCGTGGCCCCAGCGGAAGTTTCCGGCCCGCGGGTCGAGCGATTCGACAATCGTGCGCAGAAACGTGGTCTTGCCCTGGCCATTGTCACCGACGATGGCCGCCCGGGAACCGTGTTCGATCTCGATGTCGATGCCGCTGGCGACCGTGCGCTCGGGATACCCGATCTCCAGGCCTCGACAGCGCAGAGCCGGACCCTTGCGCGGTTCGACAATGGGGGCCCGAATGCGGGCAGTAGGTTCGTCGCCGGCAATCTCGGTGATTTCGAGCCGCTCGAGCTGCTTGCTTTTGGAGCGGGCACGCGTGGCGGTGCTGGCCCGGGCTTTGTTCTTGGCGATGAACTCTTCGAGTTGGCGGCGCTTGGCCAGGACGGCGGCATTGGTGCGCTGGTCGGTTTCGCGTTTTTGGGCCTGGTATTCGAGAAAGGCCTCGATCTTGCCAGGGTACATCGTCAGCTTGCCGTGCGACAGGTCGAGCGTATGATCGCAAGTCGCGCCCAGAAACGCGCGATCGTGCGAAACGATCAGGCAGGCTTCGGAAAAGCCGCGCAGAAAATGTTCGAGCAGAATCTGCGTGCGCAAGTCGAGGAAGTTCGTGGGTTCGTCCAAGAGCAGCAAGTTCGGCTCGTGCAAGAGCAAAGCCGCCAGCTTGACGCGCGTCTGCCAACCGCCCGACAGCTTGGCGACCGGCCCATGCAGATAGGCCTCCTTGAGTTCGAACTGTCCGGCGACCTCGCCGCACTTCCACTCGGGCTGACCGCTATCGCGCAGGAGGAAGTCGAGGCTGGTCTCGCCCGGCAGAAAGGGGTCGTGCTGGCGCAGATAGCCGAGCCGCAGCTTGGGATGACGGATCACCTCGCCGCGATCCAGCTCTTCTTCACCGAGCAGGACGCGCAGCAGCGTGCTCTTGCCGGCCCCGTTGCGGCCGACGAAGCCGACGCGCACGTCGTCGGTGATCGTCGCCTCAGCGCCGTCGAGCAGCACCTGGTCGCCGAAACTCTTGTGTGCGTTCTTGATTTGCAGCAGTACAGCCATCGTTTCGCCTTTTTTCTCGACCGGCCATCGTAGGCGGCGACTTACTTTTCGTAAACCGCTGTTCGGCCGATCAGGCTCGCGATGCAGTGTCCTCTTGCGAAGGGGCTTTCGTATTCGGGTGCCACTGCTGGCTAGTCCAGCAGTGTGGTGGAGCACCGATCGAGCTCCGCACTGCT
>DATATB010000127.1:0-81588 GCA_036268995.1 Pirellulales bacterium
TCTCTGCGTTTGATTAGACTTTCACTCCTCCCCACAAGTCATCCCCTCGGTTTTCAACCCAAGTGGGTTCGGTCCTCCACGCGGTATAACCCGCGGTTCAACCTGCTCATGGGTAGTTCACGCAGTTTCGCGTCTACCACCGACGACATTGGCGCCCTATTCAGACTCGGTTTCCCTCTGGCTTCGACCCTTAAGGTCTTAACCGCGCCGTCGACGGTAACTCGCCGGATCATTATGCAAAAGGCACGCCGTCAGGCATTCTCCTTACGGAGCATAGCCCTCCGACCGCTTGTAGGCACATGGTTTCAGGTTCAGTACCTCCCCTAGCCGGGGTTCTTCCCATCTTTCAGTCGCCCTACTGAGTTTGCTATCGGTCGTCAGGTAGTATTTAGCCTTACGGGATGGTCCCCGTAGATTCAGTCGAGGTTCCACGTGACTCGACCTACTCAGGTACTCCTCGAGAGGTTACTCCACTTTCGCGTACGGGCCTGTCACCCTCTATGGGTCAACTTTCCAGAAAATTCCGCTAGTAGGTAACTTTGTAACTCTCATGTGAGAAGCCCTACAACCCCGCAGAGGAAAACCTCCGCGGTTTGGGCTGTTTCCCGTTCGCTCGCCGCTACTGAGGAAATCGATTTTTCTTTCTTTTCCTGCGGTTACTGAGATGTTTCAGTTCGCCGCGTTCGCCACATGCACCTATGGATTCAGTGCATGTTTGTTCGGGAATCTCGGGATCAACACTCGTTTGACAGTTCCCCCGAGCTTTTCGCAGTCTTCCACGCCCTTCAAAGCCTCCTGACGCCAAGACATCCCCCATGTGCCCTTAGTAGCTTGACCACATTTATCCAACCCTCTCGAACCCGTGCGTTAACCGCCGAAGCGAATTTCCGACCGGACACAGTAGTGCCAGATAATCGTGGTGCCACTTCGACCCCGAGTCTCGACAAGCCGCAAACGCCCAATTGCTTGAAACGTTTTCGGATGACGATTCTCTTGGCCGACTAGATCAACGATTTGATCCGCGATCTGCTTCAGTCGCCGGCCCCCTCCATTGCTGGAGCAGTCCGACGGCCAAATGCAAACCGTGCTATTCTTCTAAGTGCCGTGAGAACCAGCCGAACCAAATCTCCTTGCGAGAGACCAGGCCCGACTGAAATTCATCAAGATGCCACTCTTACCACAACCAAATTGTCAAAGAACAACAAAAGCCAGCCTTCTCCAAATCAATAGAGAAGCTGACTTGCTGCCGGGTAGGCAGAGGCCGAACTCTTGTGGCCGCCAACATGTTTGGCGGCTTGCAAGTGCGCCCTTTGACCACCCGACTTCTTTTCCTGCGACTCGACCTCCTTGACCTGTGTCGGAAAGAGCCAATTTAGCGATTGGCCCAAAACCTGTCAAACGACTTTTTCTGCGGCCATTCTTCGACTGCCTGGCTCGCGACTGACTTCGTCGACCACTGACCGTTTCCAATGCGAACGGTTCAAGAGGGCCGACTGGCGAGCGAAGGAGCAGAGTTTAGCCGAAGCGCGAACTTTTGCAAGGGACCACAAAAGAAACGCGCCAGGTATTTACGCGACCAGCGGTCGCGGCTGTGCACCGGCTCCTTATTTCCGGGCCGAACGCTCGATCGGCGCGGGGCTGTCCGACCCGCGAGCTTGCTCGCGGAGTTGCTGGGCCATGCCGCGGAGTTCATCGGCCCGATCGTACAGCTTTTGCTCTTCCAGCGCTTCGGCCAGCTTGTCGAGCTGACGACTGGCCTGCCGCAAGGCGGGCACGGCCGACGGCGAAGTCGAGGGCTCGGCATCGCCTGCCGACGCCAGGGCAGCACACGTCGCCGGGCAACCCGTCGCTGGGCAACTGATGCCGGTGCAGCTCGTGCCGGTGCAGCTCGTGCCGGTGCAGCTCGTGTCGGTACACGCGTCGAATTCGCAGTGATCGTCGCACGTCTCGCGGTTTTGCGCCATATCGCGAATGCAACGCACCAGTTGGGCACGCTGATCCGTCCGGGGCGTTTCGGCCGAAGCGCGAGCTCGCCACCCGGCGTCTTCAAAAATCGTGCCTTCAAACAGTTTGGGGCCGACTTGTTCGCGGATGTCGAGAATCACCTTGGCCGGTTCATCGGGATCGAGCTGGAGGCTTTCGACCTCGACGTCGACCTCGGCCAGAGCGGCGATCGGCTTGCCTTGTTGCGGCGGCAGGAGTTTTGGGCCGGCATTCGCCTCCGGCTGTTCGCAGCTGTAGGTAATTGCGGCGCCGTGGACTTCAATCAAGGCCCGCTTCAGCCGTTGTCCGCACCAGGCCGCTGCCCGCGTGACGCGGCTGGCCGAAGCAGGTTGGTCGTCGGGCTGATAATTTCCCTGTTCGTCGTGAAGCAAGGCGTAGTCATTGATCAACGTAGTGTCGGAAATTCCGGGTGGATAGGCGGCGATCGTAGGGGCGCGGTCCAGCCATTGGCGGCGGCTCGAGCTGGCCGGTTCCCGCGCTGGCGCAAGACGTTCGTTTTGCGGGGCGACCAGGATCGGGCCCGTGGTCGTATCGACATCGTCGTCGGACGGATCGGCCGCCGAGGCGGCAATCGGCAGGCTGGCAACGATGGACAAGCCCCACATCGACAGCAGCAGGAACTTTCGGCACATCACGAGGACCTCCTTATCGACCGCTTGGGAAGCCGCATCCTGCGGCCGGCGGAATGATGAGCGGTTAGCAATTCAAACGGGGCGGGATTATAGGCGTGCCCCGCCACGGCGAACCAGATCAATCAGCGGAATGCGGAAGGATGAATGCTGCATGCATAGCAGGCGAGCCGGGAGCGTCAGCGACCGGAGTTTTGCGACTTCCTCCGGTCGCTGGCGCTCCCGGCTCGCAGATTTTACTCCTGCATTGACACTATACGCCCGGCTCTAGATAATCCCCCGCCCCAATTCTCAAAGAGCCAGGAGTCGGCCCCGCGCGGCCGGCATGCTGGTCACGTCCCCCGGGGCCGCGTCGCAATCGTTAACTGGCGCGCAACATTGAAGCCACGGATTTTGCCGATGCCACGGGCGCAGGCGAGCAAGCGATCCACGATCGCGCAATGGCGGCAGCGTGCCGCATTGCGCGCGATTGCGATATTGCTTGTCCTGGCCTGCTCGAGCCTGGCTGCAATGCCGGCACGTGCGGCCCAACCGAGGAAGCTTGTCGATGGCCCACCATCGTCGTTGAATGACGATGGCCCGACTGTCGGCGCGGACGCGCCGCTGGATCCGAGTCTGACGGGCGACCCGACCGCGCAAGCGGCGGAAGTGCCCGGCGATGAGCCGCTATATCGCCCCGGCGAGCTGCAACTTTCGGAGGAGCAGCCCGATTGGGCCGGCGATCCCGCCTGCGAGAATCAGACGGGCAGTGGGTTTTGGAGCCACTTGTTGCCGCCCTCCAATGGCCGGTATCGGCCGATCGGCAATCCGCTGCTGCGCGAGAGTTGGCTGAACCGGCCCCTCTATTTCGGCCTGCTCAGTGGCGGCGTCTTCAACAGCAACCCGATCAACAATCACGTCGACGGCACTCCAGGCTTCCTCTGGGGTTTTCGGCTCGGCTGGGACGTGGATTACTTCTGGGGCGTCGAAACGCGGGTGGCCTATTCGATTTCGGGTGTCGAAAGGCCTGGCCAGATCGGCACGCTCAGTAACATGCGCTCACTTTACTGGGACTCCGACATACTCTGGTACCCCTGGGGCGATACGCAGTGGCGGCCGTTTTTCCTGCTGGGTTTGGGCCTGGTCGACTACAAGTTCGTGGCCGACACGGGTTTTCAGGTCCATCAGACGGCGTTCGAACTTCCCTTCGGCGGCGGCTTGAAGTATCGCCACAACGCGCGTTGGACCTTCCGCTTCGACGTGACCGACAACCTCACGTTTGCATCCGGCGGCGGCATCAACGCGATGAACAATGTGTCGATCCTCGGTTCGATCGAGGCCCATTTCGGCATAGGCGCCAAGCGCAGCTATTGGCCCTGGAACCCTGCCCGCCGATTCCACTAAAAGGGGCAAAAACCGTGCGCCGCCCGGGCTGACTTCTCGGGGGCTCGCCGTCATTTCGACTTCAGGCTGATCGGCAGACGATCGATCTTGGCGGCCAGGATGAAGTCGTTTTCCGACAGGCCGCCGATGGCGTGTGTCCAGAGTTCGATGGACACGTTGCGATAGCCTTCCAGGTGCAGGTCGGGATGATGGCCCTCGCCCTCGGCCACTTCGGCCACGCGGTTGAAAAAGTCGAGGCCGGCCATGAAATTCTTGACCACCCAATCCTTGCGAATGCGCTGGCCATCGTGCGTCAAACGCCAGCCGGGCAACTTGCCGAGCTGGGCTTTGGCTGCATCCTGCGAGACCGGCTCGACGCCCCCCTCGCACGGCTGGCATTTTTTCTGCACAAGCTGTTCGGCGGTTTCCGGCTGCATGGGATTTTTTCCTCTCGCCCCGCGGGCGGTTTGACGGGCAAGGCAAAAACCTCGGTCGCCATCATTATCGGCCCGCCGGCAAGCGGGTCAAACAAAGTAGCAGGCAGCCTCCGTATGCCGTCGCTCGATAGCAGACGATTTGCAAAGCGGGGGATTTTTGCTCGCCGTGGTTACGGCTCACCGAGTGAGCCTACATTGTCGCACATGGCGACTGCCATCGGTTCGAGGCCGATTGTCCGCAGGGGGTGGTCCTGCATCGCGGTGTGGACTTGAGCCGCGCTGCCGCAGGCGGCTAGCGCCTCGCGGGCGGCGATGGCGGCCAGCGCCGGCCGGTTGCAATCGCGGCTCAAGTGCAGTTGCACCACGTGTTTGAGCCGGCCGCCAGACGAGCCGGCGATCGCTTGTTGCAACAGCGCCGCGGCCTGATCGTTCGATAGGTGACCTTCGTCTCCCAGGACGCGGTCGATCAGCATGGCCGAGCGGCCGCTCGTGCGCTGCATGCCCACGTCGTGATTGAATTCCAGAGCCAGCACGTCGACCCCGGCAATCGCCTCGGCCAACGCATCGTCCCAGGTGCCCAAGTCCGAGAGATGAGCCAACGCCCAGCCCACGGCGAACAAATCGGCAGGCGAATCGAACCGGAATCCGAACGTCGGCCGGCTATCGTGCTCGACCACCAGCGGCCGGCATTGCCAGGTCCCCAGCGAAAACGGCTCGGCGTCGTCGTAGCGGCGCAGCAGCCGCTGGGCATCCAGTTCGCGCAAGGCGGGCGAAACGGCTTGCAATTCCCGCGCGTGCTCGTGATGGCAAAAGAGCATGATTCGGCGGCCGACCAGGTGCGAGATGGTGCGGGCGTTCCAATGATCGCCATGCGTATGCGACAGCAGCACGGCATGCACCCGGCTCCACGACACTCCGGCCAGGTGCAGACGTCGAGCGAGCTGACGCGGGCCCAAGCCCATGTCGATCAGCAGGCCGAAGCCGTCAGCCTCGAGCAAACTGGCATTGCCCCGGCTGCCGCTGGCCAGCACGGTAAAACGCATGCTTTCTTCCTTGTCCGCGCCCCTGTGATCCAAGCTCCCGCGGCTTTCATGGTGCCGATTGCCCGAGCTAGCGTCAACCGCGTGGACCGTTTGTAAAAATTACCAGGCTTTGCAACGAGCGATTCGAATAGCGGATGACGCTGTCGTTGATCACGTCGATGGAATGCCGGCCGGCGTGCTAGCCGAGCCAAGTCGTTGCTCGCGCCGCACTTGGAATTTCAAGCGCACCGGCGGCGGAACTCGGGCCGATCGCGCGGTGCGGCCGCCAAGGCTGAGCGGCATGCGGCTTGCCTTAGCTCTGCAACGGGCAAACTTCTGCAGGTAAAGGATCGAACCATGGATACCGTTGCAAGAACTCGAAAAGCGATTGCTCGCTGGGGCATGGCCGCGGCGGTGATGATCGGCGGCCCGACGATGGCGGTGGCCCAGCCCACGCCATATCTTCCGCTGACCAGTCCGCCGCTGGCAGCAGTCCCTCCGGCAGCAGCGCCGCCGGTGATCGAAGTGCCGGCTTGTCCGCAGCCGACATGCGCGTACCGGCCACTGGTGACGGTCACGGCCATGCCGCCGATGTATGAAGTGGGCCGCGGCATCCTCGGCCAGCCGAAGCTCTATGTTCCGCGGCAGCCGGTGCGCAATTTTGTCCGCTGGCTGACTCCCTAGCCCGCGCGACCGGGTAGCGGAAGTCGTGCGACTTCCGACAGCTTCGCTAGCGAGCCTCGGAAGTCTCACGAGTTCCGCTACGGCAAGATACAAAACACCGGGAGGGGTGGGGCATAAAAAAGCGTGGGCCTTCTCGCATCTGCGGAGGGCCCACGCGGGTCGTGATCTTCGGGGAGTCGTGCCGTCGGCGGCAGCCGGTGCTGTCAGACGCCGGCGTTAGTCGCGGTCGGCCGGAAACTGAGTTCCGCACATCTGGCATTCCACCGTGTGCTCGTCATGCCGGAGGAGCCATTCATGGTCGTGTTCGCCGCATAGTGGGCAGATTGCAACCTGCGACACATTGAGCGTTTCGTGCTTTTCCATCCACCTTCTCCTGATGTAAAGACCCAGTCGTAACCCGGCCCCGCGAATTGAAGCCTTCTGAGCACATTTCGGGCCCAAGCTGCCAGAGCATCCTAGTTGGCTGGCCGGGCTCGATTTCGATTCTAAGAAGATCGTTTTCTTGGCGTCAATCTCAAGACGGGCCGCAGGGCGGCAAATGCCAAAGAATTCTGAAGTCGCGTCCCGCTGGCTTCGAAAAAACCGCCAGGCTTCCGCGGGAAAGACGGCAGAAAACTCAGACACGAGAAACAAAACAGCTGAACAGAAGGCCGCGAAGGACGCGAAGAAAGAAACCAGAGGTGCCGAATCCCAGGGGAAATTCCCTCGCAGCCCGCGGACAAACTATTTGCCTTCGCGTCCTTTGCGGCCTTCTGTTCAAATGAATTTCGTGGGCGTCACGGTTGATCTGAGAGTCTGCTACCACTGCGCTGCGAGGCCGGCCGAGGGGCCCTGCAACAGCACGCCTTGGTTGTGATTGAAGCTTGCCAGTTGCGACGGAGCCAGGGCCAGGCCCGGGATGTAGAGCAACTGGTAGCCGCCGCGCACCGAGAAGTGCGGCGTGACCTGGTAAGTGGCCATGGCCGAGAAGTCCAGCACGCCGGCCACGCCCAGCGTGGTGCTGGATGCCGCCACGGGTTGGAACCCATAAACGGCCCCGCCGAAACCATTGTTCAAATACAGCGAGGAGTTCAGGTTGTTATACGTCTGATTGACAATATTACCCATTAAGGCGGCCTTGCTATTGAATTGCACGGCCAGCCGCTCCCAATTGCGGCGCACACCGTAGCCCACCTGCGCGCCGAGCAACGTGTTGTGGGTCGAAGTGGCGATGTTCTCGAAGTAAGAGTACGGGGCGTAGGGGTCTGCCGGGTTGTTCACACCATTCAGTTGGAACCGCTCGTTCCACTCCACGAAGCGGAAGCCCACGAGCGTATCAATGGTCCAATTGTTGGCGGCGACTCGCAAGATACGCTGGTTGACTTCGGCGTTGTTCAGCGACGAGGAGTAGGCATAACTCATGCTGCCGGAGAACGGGCCGACCAAGATGTCGCTTTGGGTGTAAGGCGATGTGGCCACGATCGGGCCGTTGTTATAATCGACGTGCACGTCGGCATCGCCATAGATCGTGCTGGCCGATGTCCATTGGTTCAGGCCGAAATAAATCGCCTCCCAACTTTCGAAGCCATCGAGCCGATACGTCAGTTGCAAACGCATGCCGGGCGCCATGCCGAAGCCGCCGACATTGAGCTGGTTCACGGCCGTGACCGGATTGTAGAGGATCGTCTCGCCCAGCGATCCGAAGTTGCTCGTATTCCGTTGCAGCCACAGGGCGTCGGCGTCGATCTTCCAGGTCGGGCCCGGCGGCAACAAGGCAATCGTGCTGGGAGGCAAGAGGTTGGGATCCTCCGGCGGCATGACGGCCGGCGGCGCTTGGAACTGCTGATACGCAGGCGCCTGGGCCTGCTGATAAAAGGTGGCCGCAGGAACCGACGATCCCGGCCTGGCATAGGGCGAAGTAAAAGGCACCGGATTGGAATAGGGCGCCGGCGTGGCATAGGCTGGCGGGGCAGTATTGGGAGCCGGCGGTGGGACCTGCGTGGCATTCGGTGCCGGCCCGGTCACACCGTAAGGCGCCGGCCCGGGTGCTGACCAAGGCGCTGAGCCCTGTGCGTTATATGCCGGCGGGGTCGGGGCGTTAGGCGGCGGCCCGCCGTATGTGCCCGAAATCGGCACAAACGGCCCTGGGGCGGGCGGCGGGGCACTCGCAGCCGGCAACGACGTGTACGGAGCCGGCGCCGCGCCATACGGAGTTGGCGGCGCCTGCGGAGGTGGCTGCACCGCGCTGGGAAAGACCAACGGTTGGCCCCAGGCCGGCGCGCTGATTGTCAGCAGCGCAGCGCACGCCAGGCCAGCGGTTCGCGCAATGAACTTCTGCACAGGCGCTTTTGCTAGCAAGGAATCGGGAAAGGGCGTGACCACGTTTGAGACGTGGCGATCCACGGCTTCGTGTACCAAGGCCGCAAAAACCGGTCAAGGCCGACGGGCAAAGCGACAATCCCAGCAAATCCTTTCCATGCCGTGCTGAGGCGGGGGCCTGGCTGGCGGCTCTTACGCGACCCAGCCGCGAAAACTTCCCAGGCCGAAAGTTGACCCACTGGGGGTTAGACTCGATATTGCGGGCATCCCTGGTTGCTTGCCAGTCGTGCCCAGGCGCCCAACGGTGCTCGGCATCATGGTTTGGGGGCGAATCGCAAGCTGTTGGCAAAAAAAGGATCGATTGATGTTATTGACGTTGCTCGCTTTCGACGCGGCCCGCCTGCGTGAATCAGCCGGACCCGTGCTCCGCAAAATCGCCTTGCGGCTCGCGGCCGCGGCGCCGGTTCTTATGTCGCTGTTGATTGCAGCGCCAGCGGTTCGTGCCGAGCCGCGGACCAATGTCGTGCTCATCCTGGCTGACGATTTGGGGTACGGCGATCTTCAATGTTATGGCCATCCGCGGTTCAAGACGCCGCGCATCGACAAGATGGCCGAGGAAGGGGCCCGACTCACCGACTTTCAAAGTTGCTGCCCCTACTGTGCTCCGTCGCGGGTCGGCATCCAGACCGGGCGTTACCAGTTCCGCAGCGGGCTGGTCGACAATCCGAGCCCCGACCCCGGCCACGACGACCTGGGAATTCCCGACAGCGAGCTGACCTTGGGCGAGATGTTCAAGCAGGCCGGCTACCGCACCTGCTGCATCGGCAAATGGCACCTGGGGCACAAGCCGCAGTTCTTTCCACAGCGGCATGGCTACGACGAATACTTCGGCATTCTCTACAGCAACGACATGGTGCCGGTGCAGCTTTATCGCGATAGCGACCTGTACCAGTCGCTCGTGTTCCAGCCGAACCTGACCCGGCGTTACACCGAGCGGGCCGTCAAGTTCATCGAAGAGAACAAAGAGCGGCCGTTCTTTCTGTACCTGGCCCACGCCATGCCGCACAAGCCGCTGGCCGCATCGACCGATTTTTACGGCCGTAGCGGCGGCGGGCTGTATGGCGACGTGATGGCCGAGCTGGATTGGAGCGTCGGCCAGGTTCTCGATCGATTGGAAGAGTTGGAACTGGACGAGCAGACGCTGGTGCTCTTCACCAGCGACAATGGTCCCTGGTACGGCGGCAGCACCGGCGGCCTGCGCGGCATGAAAGGCCAGACCTGGGAGGGCGGCGTGCGCGTGCCGCTGGTGGCCCGCTGGCCCGAAAAAATTCCGGCCGGCCACGTCAGCCACGAGCCGGCCGTGAACATCGACCTGTTTACCACCTGCCTCAAAGCGGCCGGCATCGAGCCGCCGACCGATCGCGTGATCGACGGCCAGGACATCATGCCGCTGCTCACATCCAAGGCCAAAAGCCCGCACGAAGCGATCTTTACTATCCGCGGCTACGATCTGTGCGCCGTGCGCAGCGGCAACTGGAAGCTGCACGGACCGGCCTCCGGTCCGCGCGAATATCAAGTCATGCAGAAGGGCGATTTCTGGAAAGACCCGCGTGCCCCCGACGGCATCCGCATTCTGGCCCCGCGCGAGCAGTATCCGCCTTGGGATTTTCCTGGCGTCGCGACGGGCACGGCGGACAAGGGCTGGCGGCTATTCGACCTGTCGAAAGACCCCTCCGAGCAGACGAACCTCTCCAGCGACAATCGGACAAAGGAAAACGAGCTGCGCGAGCATTTCGAGCGCCTGCAGGCCCAAATGCCCCTCGACCCCAACGCCGAGAAAAAGAAAGCCAAAGCCGCCAAAGAAAAAGCCGCCGCCGACAAAAAAGCCAAGGACAAGGAAGGCGACAAGCCCGACGACGAGGGTAAGCCGAAGGACGAGGCTGGGGCGAAGAAGGAAAAGGGCGAGTAAATTTCTTGGATGGAAATGAAGGATTCAATCGCGTGGGGAGGATTGGCTCGGGGCACCGTTGAATTGCTGAGGCGGACGGGCGGGAGCGACCAATGGTTGAGTTCATCCCAGCAGAAAAACTGAAATGCAAGTTCGGCGTGTTCGGCCATTTCTATTCAGTTCAGATTGCCCCGAAGAAAACCGTCCTATGCCGAAGTGTTCTTGAAATCGTGGAGACGGATTGCGTCCCGAGGAAGGCAGCGGCACTCTCCAATCAAAAACCCGATGCCATTTTCATCATGATGAATCCCGGTTCGTCCCGACCACTGGCCGAGGTAGACAATCGCATCCACAGCGAAGCGATTCACGAACTGCCGATCTTGCTGGTCCCGACGAAGCCCGACACGACGCAGTATCAAGTAATGCGGATCATGCATTATTGCGAATGGCGGCACGTTCGAGTGCTGAATCTCTCGGACCTTCGTTGTGCCAATAGTGGCGTGTTCTTAAAACAATTCAGGGAATTGGAAGAAGACCATTCGTTCGATACACACACCGTCTTTTCTGATCGAAGAGCCGACGAACTGGCGTCGAAGCTCATCGGCGGCATTCCCGTAATCCGTGCTTGGGGCGTCCGCCCGCAGCTTGACCCCCTGATATTTCGCTGCATGTCGAAGCTCACCAGCGCGAAGGTAGTCAGAGGCCTGTTGAAGGAAGGAACGACGAACAAGTTCCTTCACCCGCTGCCTAAACCACAATCGAAGCAGGAGGAATGGGTCAATCGAATGGTCGAGCAATGTCAGGGCTAGACTCCACGATTCCAAGTCGTTGGCGTTGATACGGGGACATTCGACGTTCTACTTTTTGTCATCTCAAAAATAGAACGTCCCGCTTAGCCCGCCCCCGTCGAGGGTGTCCAGCGCCGACTTCGCACCGTAGGCATCCCGCTCCGCCGGGATGAACGGACATCACCATCGACTAGCCCAGCGCCAAGCAAAGTTGCTGGCCGCGGCGCCCGCGACGGGCGGCGTCTCGTCGGAGCGAGACGACTACGGTGACGATGCGGCGCCGGTGCGCCATTCGTTCAGGAGATCGTCGTCGCGAACGACGCGCAGGTGGTGTCGCGCGGCCGTTGATACGGGGAGATTCTACTTTTTGTCATCACAAAAGCAGGGCGTCCCGTTATCGTCCGTCCAATGATCGCGGATCGTGGGCGAAACGCACCCTTGGCGCTGCCCCCAACGACGCTCGCGGGAGTGAGGCTGCACTACTTGGAATTGTTGGCCGCCTTTTTTTGTGCTCAACAATGCGGGCCGGCGACGTTAAGTCTCGAATCTGGATTGAATTACGCTCGTTTGCGGCTGACCCCACTCCCGTGGGCTAAGAAACAGCGAAATACGACACGATTTGAACAGAAGGCCGCGAAGATCGCTCAGAAGAGGAGGAAAAAGATTCTGAGCAGGACGGCCCTCGCCGGCGCATGAATCGACAAGGCCCCTAGCCCCGGAGGGGCGAGTGTCGTTAGCCCAGGGCGTGAGCCCTGGGAAATGAGTCGCAATTCGTGATTTAGCCCCGATAGGGGCGGCAGACGGTGCCGCCCCTATCGGGGCTAACGGATCCATGGTTGGGTTCGCAGCCCCAGGGCTCGCGCCCTGGGCTAAAAACACTCGCCCCTATCGGGGCTTTTTGAGGGATAGTGTGGCAAGCGAGATAAAAGCACTCCTCCGGTCGCTAACGCTCCCGGCTCGCCGTTTTTGATGTGGCTCGCGCGGAAGTGCTCGCAAAAAAAGCTTTGGAATTTGACACTCACTTTGCGATGATGCCGCGTAGCTGGATCGGACTGAGGGGAATTGCAGGGGTGAGAAGCGAGCCGGCGGCGGGCGGGTGACTTGGCCCGGCAATGGCTTTGGCGACGCGCAGTGCCCTACGCCTTTTTGGGCGAGCGCACTGGTGGCACCTTGTTGCCCCTCTCTCCTTGGCTGTCGCGGGGTGATCGATCGCCGCGCGGCAGTCGGGGTCGTGCCGATTCGGGAGTCGGTCAAGCAGCTTGCCGGCGCAGCGCGTCAGGCCCATGGGCAATTGGGTCGGGCGCGGTCCCGCTGACAGGCTCACGTGCCGTAATTGTCCCGGCGCGCCGCTGGCTGGCCACTTGCCTAAACGGTCCTCGGTGTCCTTAAACGAAAACGGTTGGCGCGATCAGTGGACGCCCGGGCGGTGCGAAAGCCCCGACCGGGCGGATGCTCTCGCGGCAGCCGCACAAAACGGCCCCACGACTTCCGGCAAGTACCGCCTGCCTGGCAATCAAAAACCTATACGCTCGGCGGGCTGGTAGGAGGCCCGGCCAAGCACCCCCATCAAGAACCCCCGCCAAGCAGGCGGAGCCAGCGGCGCCCAAACGTCCGTTGTCAGATATTCGTCGTTTATTCGCGCTTTCCAGGCGATGCTCTGCGCGTAACCGTGCGCGCGGGTGTAAGGGACCAAATGGCAGGGCTCGCCATGCCTTCGGTCTTCTCACGAACTCCGCTACAGGAAGTCCCACGCCTCAGGATCAGGAGCCGTTCGGTGCGATTTATGGCCGAGCGCGGAGCGAATGTCGTCGATTTCGGCGGCGCTCACGAGCCAGGCGCCGGTTGGGCGATCGGCGGCGCGTCTTCGATCGAGGAGCGGCCTCGTAGCAGGCTGAAAAAGTGGAATGTCCGAATGTTCCCCTTTTTCTTTCCAGGGCGTCCGGACTTTATCCCCAAAACAAACGCGTCCGCCGACGCGGTTCGTCGGCGGACGCAACGAGCTGCTTTCGAGTTGGTTCCCCGTGCCCGCGAGCTGAGAGCTGTTGGGCAGGGGAAACCAGTCACCGGCGGGTTACCGGGTCTGCGTCGGAGTCGCGGCGACGGCGGCCAGGTTGTTGGCCGGGTTGGCGTCGGGCACTTCCTGGGCATTGTCTACGATCGGAAACAAGTAGCTGAACGTTGTGCCGGACAGCATACGCAGTTCGACTTGCGTCGATTGGCCCGGAGCCAGACCGGTCAGCCGAGTCGAAACACCTGGCAGATCGCCCGAGGGCTGCGAGGTGTTGCCGGCCAGCAACTTGACATCGAACTGCTGGTTTACCGGAACCGTGCTGTTGTTGGCGATGGTGATGCGGTAGCTCGGCCCGAGATGCTGGACCGGATCGCCGTTATCGACCACTGCAATGTCCGTGATGGCCAGGTCAGCCATGGCGGCTGGGGTGCTACTCGCATCAGCGACAGGCGTGCCGGCAGCGGGGATGCCAGGGTCACTGATGCCACCACCCATAGCCGGCCCAGCGAATCCGCCGCCGCCACCAAAGCCGCCCAGTGGCAGGCCGCCGCCAAATCCGCCGAAGGGCAAGGGAAAACCAGTCGCCACGGCGGTGTTGGGGTCGGCCGCGTTCGGATTGGTGCCGTTGGGATTGCCGTTGTTATTCGCAGCCGGAGGGACGGTTCCTGTGGTCGTAGTGCCGCCCGTGTTGCTGATGGTTCCGCCCTGGTTGACGACAGTGCCATTTGTCGTCACGGTGCCTCCCTGATTTTCGACGTTACCGTTGGAGCGAACCTGGCCGCCTTGGTTGTGCAGCGTGCCATTTTGATTAATGACAGTTCCACCCGTATTAGTGACGGTCCCGCCGGTGACCGTTTGACTTCCATCCGCATTTTGGGTCACGGTTCCGCCCTGAATGGTTGTGGTCCCGCCTTGGACAGTCGTCGTGCCGCCTGTGGCCGTCGTCGTGCCGCCGAACGCGCCAGTAGTGCCGTCCGTCACATCAGTCGTGCCGCCAACGGCGGTCGTGACGATACCGGTACCGGCGGTGACCGTGGTAGTTCCGCCCGCGGTGGTCGTCGTGCCCCCGGTGGTCTGGGTGACTGTTACGCCTTGGTTGCCGGCATTGGGATCAAGCGGCGCGTTGAGCTCCTCCAAATGCAGGGCTCTGACGTTGGAAGTGGGATTGCTCGCGGCCGACGCCAGTTGTGGATTGTTGCCCCCCAACGGCAGGCCGTTGGAATTGGCCGGTTGCGACAAGGCTAGAACGTTCAGCGGAAGCGCGCTGGTGGCCGTGGTTTGCGAGTTCGTCGCGGCAGCGGTGGATGCGATCGGCTGGTTGCCCGCGTCCACTGCTGGATCGGAATCGACGACCTGCGGCGCGCCGCTGTAGGCCGGCATCCCGCCGCCATAGCCGCCGCCGCCGAAACCACCTCCGAAAGGCAGACCGCCGAAAGGAAAGCCGCCGAAGTAACCACCGCCGATCGGCAATCCGGTACCAAAGCCGCCGGTGACAAAGGGGCCGACATTCGTGCTCGTGCCAAGGCCGCCAGCCGGCGTTATCGAAGATGCCATTCCGCTGGCGACGTTCGTCAAGTTGGGCTTGCCGGCGCTGCCGGTTGCAGCGTTGAGTCCACCGGCGATGCCCTTGTTGCCCAGCGACGAACTATTGCCTTGGAAGGGATTCTTGATTCCCGAAGCATTCGCGATTCCGTGGTTGCTGATCGCACTCATCAGGCTCGATCCGCTCGTCTGGCTGGCCAGCGACGATTTGCCGCCGGAGGAGACAAGCGATGATTTGCCGCCTGAGTTGCCCACCAATGATTTGCCGCTCAAAGATGTCGACTTCAGACTACCGACCAACGACGTGCCGTTGCTCTTCACCAGCGTGCTGCCGAGGCTCTTGCCGGCCAGCGAGCTGCCACTCACGCGGTTCAGCAGCGACGTGCCGCTCGAGCCCTTCAAGAGCGAAGCTCCGTTGGAACGTCCCACAAGCGGGTTGCTGATGGGGCCCGATTTCAAGTTCGCCAGCGTGTGCCCGATCGCTCCATTGCTGATCGAGGGTCGAAAGGACGGGGCGAGGTTCATCGTCGAACGCGCGGTGGAAAGTGCCGAGCCCGCCGAGCGCGAGGCAAGCGCGTGGCCGCCGCTCAAAGCCTTCGACATGCCGCGGATAGCGCGAAAGCCGGGAAATGCCCAAACGGGCGTGGCGGCGAACGACACGATCGTAACCGCAACGAGGACGATCTTCATCCAAGATGTACGCATGACTAACTCCTTCACTGTAAGAGGGGATGTCGGCAAGAGTGTGTGTCGGCAACAACGTGTCGCCCAGTGACACCGGGATTTCGGCGGGCGAGTCCGAAGAGAGCTGCTAGCGCTTCGGTTGATCCACGGAGACCGTGGCCAGGTTGTTCGAGGGATTGCAGTCCGCGACTTCCTGCCGGTCATCGACGACCGGAAACAAGTAGTGGTACGAAGTATTCAGCGGCAGCCGCAGATCGACGCGCGTGGTCGCGCCGGCGTCCAGTCCGTGGATTCGCATCGAGGCGCTGGGGAGTTCGCGCACGGGCTTCGGTTCGTTGCCGGCCAACAGCAGGACTTCGAATTCTTGGTACACATTCACCGCACTCTGGTTGGCGATCGTGATCCGAAAGCGTGGCCCGAGCTGTTGCGAGGGAATGCCCGGGTCAACGAGCGTCAGATCGGTGACGACCAGATCGGCCAGAGCAGCCGGGCCCGCCGTGGCGGCGCTGGCCGCGACCGGTTCGACAACCGCCGGCATTTCGACCGCAGCGGGCGTCGGGGTTGGCGCGGGGCTGTACTGCACCGGGGTCATCATGGAACCCTGCGTGCGTTGGGCACGAAAAGCGGCCAGGCGGCGGCCGGGAAAAGCGTTGGCTTCTTGAGCGGCGAAGCCGGCTAGAATCGTGACTGCAACGAGTGCCAGACGGCCGAGCTTGAACATGGCAGGGTTCCTTTCGCTTGGGTGTTGACCGGGTTTGCCGCGTAAGGCCCATTGCCCTCGCTCCACCTGTTCAGCGTACGAAGCAGCCGGCTGTTACAGACAAGACGATCGATTTTTTCGGCCAAGCGAGAAAACTGCCCCGGTATCGGCAAATTGCGTCATCTGCGCGTTTGCGGGCAGCGTGTGAGCGTCGAATTTGTGGGTGAGGCAATGCGGCCTTTCCGTAGCCCAGTCCCTTTAGGGCTGGGACGACGCGGCCGCGAAAATTTCCTTCCCATTCCGATGCGGCCGCCGGCCGCATCGGAATGGGAAGGAGGGATTTCGGTCGCGGGACGATAAACCCAGCCCTATAAGGGACTGGGCTACGGAAAACGCGTGGCGGATAACCGCCGGCTAATGCGGAGCGATTTCCACCTACTTTCGAGACGCCGACACCCCCTTACCAGCACCCCAGAGAGCACGGAATGCGGTCCATGCTCTCCCGGGTGGGCGCGCCGGGCATGCGGCATGCTGTTTGCACTTCAAGGAGAAGCAACATCCGGTTTTATCAACCTTTGATACTGCAAGGGGGGAGGCCCGCCGTGCAAGTTCACGAATTACTCGAAAAATCGAGACGATCCGCGGAGGCCTTGCGTAAGCGGATGGAGCGGCTGCAGAAAAACATCCAGCGGCTCTACCATTCACGCGAGTTGGCCACCGGAAACCCAACTCGGTCGCCGCGCAATCCCAGTCGCGGCTGAGACATTGCTCCGCCTGGGGTAGCGGAATTCGTAAGAATTGCGAAATGCCGCGCAAAAAGTCTGCCCGGAAGTCGCACGACTTCCGCTACGGGAATCCGATTCAGTGCGACGGACCCTTGGCTAACTTGGCAAGGTCGCAGCCGGCGCCGGGGATGGCCCAAGCCGGCTGGTTGGCAGCGCCGGGGGGATAGTGGAACCCGGCCCAGCGGCTGTTGCCGTCCTGCCGGGTCATTTGCTGATACGTGTTGAAAACCGGCTGGTCGTACGACGTATTGCCAATCTGCAATAGCTTCAAGTCGTACAAGTTGTGGTCGGCCGTCCACAGCGTGGCCGTCGACAGCGACCACTCGGGCATCGGCTGGCCACCTACGGCACAGTTGTGCAGCGTGACCGACTTGCCGGCCGCTTGCAGGCCCAAGCCTAGCAGCGTCACGTGATCGGCTTCGAGCGCTCCGTTGTGGTCGACCTTCAAGGGGCTCGTTTCGCCGGCCCGCTCGATCAGCACGTTTTCCAGCTTGAGCGTGCAGACATTGTCGTAGGCATCGGCCCCGTAGAGACGCAGGCTGTATGCGCCGCTGCAGCGGATGTGGCTGTTGGTGAGCGTGTGGACGCCCGATCCGAAGAACAGCAAGTCGGTGCCGAGATTCTTGTCGGCAAAGACGCGACTGTTCGTGGTCGAGCAGCGGCCCGCATTGGCGATGGCCGTGCTGTTGCCGATCGAGATGAAGCCGTCGATCACGCTGTCGCAATCGTCGTGAGCGCTGAAGCCGTCGTCGCCGCACTCGATCGACTGGATGTTTTCGTAGCGCACGTCGCGCGTCTTGCCGTGGATGTTGAAACCATCGTTGTAAGCGTGCGTCGCCACAAGATTGCGAATCACCAGGTGCGCGCAGTCGCCGCTCACCTGCATGCCGGCGCCGCGGGCCGGATACTCGATGCGGTAGTCGGCCAGCTTTTTTTTCGGGTCGATCTTGAGGTAAAATGCGTTTTCGTCGCGCTGGTAGGTCCACTCGCCGACAGCCAGTTCCGAGGGCTTTTTGTAGGGGGCATTTCTGCCTTTGGCCGAGCGGCCCATGTGGTTCATGCGGCCGTCGTACAAGAAAAACCAGCGCCGGCTCACCGCGTCTTCCGGCGTGACCAGCTTGGCGGGGATCAGCCGATCGGTGCGGTACAGGCCAGGCGAGACTTCGCGGCAATCGTCCGGATTCAACGGCTCAGAGCCGGTGATCGTGGCACCGTGAGCGTCGAACGTGATCGGCCGGCCGGGCTCGCCGTGCGCGTTGTGGAACACGGCGACCTCACGATAGGGCGCGGCCAGCGGAGCCAGGTGTACCGTATCGCCGGGCTGGGCCATGCGAACCCCGCGATGAATCGTCTTTACCGGCCCATCGGCGCCCTTCTTTTCGGCAGCCAAACCGCTCGAGCGTTCCTCGCCCGTCTCGGGATTCACATAGATATCCCGAGCCACCGCCGCGGCACCGTGCAGACCGATCATCCAACCCACGACCAATCCCCAGCCCACTTTCCACGTTTCACTTTTCACGGTTCACTTCCCCTTTTGACTCGATCGAAGTCATCGGCGCGGCGGGAATCTAGTGTTATACGTACAACACGATAGACGGCTGGCAGTCCGTGTCAATTCTTTTTCAACCAGGAAATACGAGTATGGATTTCACGGATCGCACGGACGAAGCTTGACATGCTAGTACCTACCTTTTACGATCCTTTAAGGACATCCCTTCTCGTCCATCGCACTCATTTTCGTTCGGGTCTCACTCCCGTGCCCAAGATTGCCCCCAAGATCGAGCGCTCGTCCGAGTCGGAACCGGCCGATGGCAAGCCGAAATACGAGCGGCTGCGCGAGTCGATCGTCGAAGAGGTGCGAAGCGGCCGGCTGCGGCCGGGCGACGCGCTGCCCACCGAGCAGCAGTTGGCCCTGCGGCACAAGATCGCGCGCAGCACCGTGCGGCAGGCCATGGCCGCGCTGGAGCGCGACGGCCTGATTCGCCGCGTGCAAGGCAAAGGCACGTTCATCGACGAGCAAGCGCCGCGCCGACTGCGGCGCGGGCTCGACGTGTTCGCCCTGGTATTGCCCGAGACCGAAGCGGCGTTTTATCCGTCGCTGCAACGCAGTTTTCACGAAGCGGCCTGGCGCGTCCACAACCAGATCCTGGTCTGCCAGTCGAACAACGATCTCGACCGGCAGGGCAACATCATTCTGCAACTCATCGACAAGGAAGTGGCGGGCCTGGCGATTGTGCCGGTGACCGCGCCGGCCACGCCTGCCTACCAGGTGCGGCAGGTGCAAAAGGCCGGCATTCCGGTGGTTTTCTGCCATCGCCGGGTCGATGGCATCCAGGCTCCGCTGCTGGCGATTCCGTTCGAGGGCGTCGGCCGCCTGGCCGCGCGCACGCTGCGTGACCAGGGACATCAGCGGCTGGCATTCTTTGCTCCGCACCCTTCGGACGCGGCTGCCGGCTATCTGGCGGGGTTCAAGTCCGAGCTGACGTCGTCCAAGCAGCTTGCCGCCCGCGATATTTATCTAGGCGGCGAACCGGCCGGCGGCTCTTCAGGCCTGGAAGAAGAACTCCTCGCCGCGCTCTCGGCCATGCTCGACCGCAAAGATCGCCCGACGGCGATCTTCGCCACGTTCGATTCGGTGGCCGAGTCGATTTATCTGGCGCTCGTGCGGCTGGGACTGCGCGTGCCGCAAGACATCTCGCTCATCGGCTTCGGCGGCACAGCCCGTAACACGCCGACGCTACGGCTGCTGACCAGCGTGACGATTGACGAAATGCAAATCGGGCGTCACGCCGCCGAGCTCTTGGACCGCATGCGCCGCCGCGAGCTGCCGCTGGAGCACGACGAGACGCTCGTCATGCCGATTGCGCTCAGCGCCGGCCAAACGCTGGGGCCGGCTCCGCGTGAGTCGGCGAGCCGGGAGCGTTAGCGACCGGAGGATGCGCCCCAAAGAACTCCGGTCGCTAACGCTCCCGGCTCGCCCAAAAAAGACACGCTCCCGGCTCGCCAAAAGACGCGCTTCCGGCTCGCGAAAATTGGCGCCGCCGAATTACTTGATCTCGGCCATGAATTGCAGCCAGCGCTTTTCGAGCAATGGAAAATTATTGCCGAAGATGCTGGTGAAGTCGGCGAGCCGGGCAGCGGACGAATAGCTTGAGAACGCGGGACGCCGCGAGGTGAGCAGCAAGTAGTCGCTGTAGCGATGGCTCTGGGTCTCGACCAGGTAGAACGAAAGCGACCAGGCCACGGCATAAGCCCGGATTGGATCGGAAGTGAACATCCGGTCGGAGCTGATGAACTCAGCCATCGCCCCGGGGGCCAGCGCGGGGGCGAAATGCTGGAAGTCGCGCAACCGCCCGCGGTTGATGCGGTCCTGAAAGCGGCGGTTGCTCTCCGACTTCCACACGCCGGGCGCTTCGAACATGGTGCCCAGCCCCTCGACGACCCATTTTGGCGTCTGGGCAAAGCGGCGATGCACACCCGTGTTGAAGGCGGTCTGATGCGTGGCTTCGTGGATGATCGTGTCGGCGTTCTGGTGCCAAGCCGCGCTGTTGGCAGCCGTGCCGCCGGCGTCGTAGAGCGTGATGCGATTGCTCTTGGGCGAGTAATAGCCCAGCACGCGGGCGTCGATCGGATCGCCCTGTTGGGCCGCGTAGCGCAGAAACTGCTGGCGGTCGGGCCAGACGATGGCCACCAGCGGAAATTCCGGCTCGCGCGGCTGGAAGCCCCGCACCGAAAAGTAATGGATGAAGTGGCGATACAGGTCCTCGAAACGCGGACTCCAGGCATCCTTGCCACCGCGCGGATGGGCCACCAGGTAATGGCCCGTGCCGGTGACCTCGAAAGCCTTGCCCAGTTCGCGCGTGAGCTGCTCGCGGACTTCCATGACGGTGTAGCTGCGGAATTTCGGCGAGATTTGCCGCGCGGCCTTGGCCTTGTCATTGGGCAGCGACCAGAGCCGCCCGTCGCGGCCCATCAGTTCGAGCGTGCTGGTGGTGCGCGCCAGGACAAAGCCCTCGAGCCGCGTATTGCCCAAATCCAGGGCCAGCGTCGTGCGTGTGCCGCTGTCGGCCCAGGTCTGTCCCACCGGCCAATAGGCCAGCAAGATCAGCAGCACTGCACGGCGGACTGGCGGCGCAACGAACATGGCACTTCAACTTTACGGCGCGAAATCATGGAACGCCGTCCGGCGGGGGGCTAAAATAACTTCGCCGCGGACCTTGGTCCGTGTGTCTTCGCAATCCGCGTTTTGGCGCTTCCAGAAAGCAACACGTGTTGACAGTTTGCCTCATTGCCGGCTGCCTGGCGCTTGGCCAGACAGACAGCGCCCCAGGAGACTCGCCAGCCGATGCCGAGCAGGCAGCGCAGGTGCGCAGACTAGTCCGCCAGCTCGATGCGCCGGAAAAAGCCCGTCGCGATGACGCCGAGCAACAGTTGCGGGCTTTGGGGCCCGGCGTTCTTGGGCTGTTGCCGCAGGCCGATGAGCGCTTGCCGGCCGAGGTGCAATTGCGCGTGCGGCGCCTGCGCGACGAATTCGAACAAGCCCAGGCCGAGGCCAGCACGCAGTCTTCGCACATCACGCTCGATGCCAAGGGCATGCCGCTGGGCGACGTGTTGGCGGCGCTCACCAGGCAAAGCGGCAATAAGCTCGTGGATCTCCGCCCGCAATTCGGCGAGGCGGCCCGCAACGAACCGCTCAACGTACACTTCGAGAAAACGGCGTTCTGGCCGGCGCTGGACGACGTGCTCGACCGCGCGGGTCTGGCCATGCAAACAATCTCCGGCGAGCCGGGCATCGCGCTGGCGAACCGCTCGGACACGCAACTGGACAGCACCGGCCGCGTCAGCTACGCCGGTGCCTTCCGCATCGAGGCAACGCGGCTGACGGGCCTGCGCGATTTGCGCAATCCGAGCCTCGACAGCTTGGGCTTGCAGCTCGAAGTGGCCTGGGAGCCGCGACTGAAGCCGATTGCCTTGTTTCTGCCAAGCGATCGCATCCAAGCGGTCGATGAGCATGGCCAGAAGCTGCCGTTGAGCGGTGCGGGGCAGGAACTGGAAGTCAACACGAACAACGGCACCTACGCCGCCATGCTGCCGATCAATCTGCAGTTGCCGCCGCGCAGCGTGACGCGCATCGCCCGGCTCAGCGGCTCGCTGCGGGCCATGGTACCCGGCCGCGTCGAAGATTTTCGGTTCACTGACCTGGAGCATGCGAAGCGGACCGAGCAACGGCACGCCGGCGTGGCCGTGGTGCTCGATTCAGTACACAAGAACAACGAGATCTGGGAGATTTCGATCCGAGTCAAGTTCGAGAAGCCGGGCCAGGCGCTGGAATCCCACCGCAACTGGGTCTTCAACAACGAGGCCTGGCTCGAAAGTGCCGACGGCGACAAGCAAGCCTATGCCGGCATGGAAACCACGCGGCAGAGCGAAAACGAAGTGGGCGTAGCCTACCTGTTTGCCCCGTCGGAGGAACTGGCAAAATATACGTTCGTCTACCGCACGCCGTCGTCGATCGCCCATATCACCCTGCCGTTCGAGCTCAAGGACATCAAGCTGCCGTGAGACGTGGCGACTGCACATGGCGACATTGGGTGCTGTTGGCGGCATGCGCCGCGATAGCGATTGGCAAGCCGGCCATCGGCCAGGATCGAGCGGCGGCACCGCCCCCCGATGCCGTGGCGGCCACGGTGGACGGCCGGCCGATCAAGGTGCGGCAGGTGCTGGAATTCGTGCACCGCGTGTTGGCCGAGAACCAGGTGACGGCGCAAACCACCGCGTTTGTCGAGGCCCAGGCGCTGGCCCAATTGATCGATCGCGAGCTCGTAAGCAAGTATTTGGATCGGCAAAAGGTTTCGGCCAGCCCGGTGGAGATTGACGCGGCGATGAAAACGATCGAGGACCAGGCCGCGGGCCAGGCCGGCGGTTTGAAGGCCTCGTTGGCCGGTCGCGGAATCTCGCTCGAGGAATTCCAAACGCAGTTGGCTTGGGATGTGCGTTGGGCCAAGTATCTGACCCAAGCGGTGACGGACGCGGATCTGCATGCATATTTCGACGCGCACCGCGCCGACTTCGACGGGACGGAAGTCCGCGTGAGTCATATCCTCTTGCGGCCCGAGGCGTCGCGCAGCCCGGCCGCCGTGGCGGCGATGGAGCATAAGCTCGCCACGATTCGGCAGGAGATCAGCTCGGGCCAGATCACGTTTGCCGACGCGGCGCGGCGCTATTCCGAGGGCCCGAGCCGCCGGCAAGGAGGCGACCTGGGCTTCATTCCGCGTCGCAACCGAATGGTCGAGGCCTTTTCGGCGGCCGCTTTCAAGCTGAAAAAGGGAGAAGTGAGCGGGCCGGTGATCACGCCCTACGGCCTGCACCTGATCGAGTGCACCGACGTCAAGCCGGGCGACAAAACCTGGGAGCAGGTCCGCAACCTGCTGGCCCCCGCGATTGCCAAAAGCATCTTCGAGCGCCTGGCTAATGAGATGCGCTCCAGCGTGACCGTCGAATATACGGGCGTGATTCCGTATCTCGATCCCCGCACCGGCCAGGTGGTCATCGGCAAAGGGACGTAGACCAGCGCGAGAGCGGACCGTCGCGTAGGCCCGGCGAGCCGAGCCGGGCGCGTGAGCGAAGTCAAAACCATTGCCAGTGCCGCTCGGCTCGCGGCACCTACTGGTCGTCGTATGTGTTCGTTGGCGCGTCCTCAAATCAGAAAATAGCTGGACACGCCTCGGCAGTCGGCCCCAACGCCCGAGCACGGATTGCTCGGGCGTTACTACACGAGGCGGTCCAGGATCCTGGACTGCGAAGGGCATTAGTCGCCCTGTTTGCCTGAATCTTTGTCGCCCTTGTCGCCTTGGTCTTTGTCACCACAGTTGCCCGGGCCCTTGTCCCCTGGGCCCTTGTCCCCTGGGCTTTTGTCGCCATCGCGATTGCGCGGCGGCCGATCACCATCGGCCGAACGGCGCGGACGGCGCTGGCCAGGCGAGGCCTGGCTATCGCCGGGGCCCATGCCGGGGCGTCGACGCCGCGGGCGGTATTCTTCGGGCGTGAGCTTGCCGTCGCCATTTTTGTCAAGCTTGCCCAACGCGGCCGAAGCGCCCGCGATCTCGGTGGCCGAGATTTCACCGTCGTCGTTGACATCCAGCGCCACCTCGATGGGCGGCTTGGGCGGCGGCGGAGGTGGCGGGCCATCAGCCCCGTCGCGCTGCGGCGGGCCAGAGCGTGGGCCATCGCCGGGTTCGGCCTGCGTGATCACGGCCGCCGACACGATGCCAGCCAGCACGAGCCAAAAGAGCGTTTTGCATTTCATGCAGAGGGTTCCTTTTTTGGGGGATTCGCGGCGGGATGGAAAGTGAAGTGGCAGCGGAGCGCGCGATGTGCCTGGAATCAAAAACGTAGGATTTCGGCCGCCAGGACATGGCCGAGCGAAAAATTGGCGAAAAATCCGAAAACAGCGGTCTGCGTGCCCCTGCCGAGACCGCGAGCGGGCCGGAGAGGCTGCCACTTTCAACTGCTTTGCCCGGCGGGGATAATGTTCAACGGCGGCGCGGGCCGAAGTGTCCTCGATTGCCGGCCGCCTGCGTTACATAGAGTATCAACGCGCGGCCGGCAGCCGCGGGGCCGCTTTTGATTGCCGCCCAGAAAGCATCGACCTATGAACGAGCTGAAATCGCAGCAGACGCTGCTGGACGCGGTGGCCGAGGAATTCACGGCCCGCTTTCGGCAGGGCGAGCGGCCATCGGTCGAGGAATACGCCGCGCGCTATCCCCAGGCGGCCAGTCAAATTCGCGAGCTGCTGCCTTCGATCGTGATGCTCGAACAATTGAAGCCGCCGCGCCTGCCGCCCAACCGGCCGGGACGCGACGCGACCCCGCCGCAGCAACTGGGCGACTATCGCATCGTGCGCGAGGTCGGACGCGGCGGAATGGGCATCGTCTACGAAGCCATGCAGCAATCGCTCGGGCGACGTGTGGCGGTCAAGCTGCTGCCGCATCATGCCCATCTCGATGCCCGGCGGCTCGAACGCTTTCGCATCGAAGCCCAGGCCGCCGCCCGCTTGCACCACACGAACATCGTGCCGGTGTTCGGCCTGTTCGAATCCGATGGGCTGCAATACTACGTAATGCAATTCATCGACGGCCGGGGCCTCGACGCGGTGTTGAACGACCCGGACGGCCGCGCGGCTTTGCGCGACACGCAGCCGCAGCGGAGATCGACGGTCAAGGTAGTGCCCGCCACGGCTGCCGGATCCGCATCCAACAGCGAGCCACCACCGGTGGCCTTGCCCGTTATCGTGACGACTGCTCCGCGCCCGATCAGCCAGACGAGCGATTACTATCGGCAGGCAGCCCGCATCGGCTTTCAAGCCGCCAACGCGCTGCATTATGCCCACGCCCAAGGCGTGTTGCACCGCGATATCAAGCCGGCGAACCTGCTGCTGGATCAGCAAGGCACGGTGTGGATCACGGATTTTGGCCTGGCAAAGCTGCGCGAATCCGACGGCCTGACGGCCACCGGCGACCTGGTCGGCACGCTGCAATACATGGCGCCCGAGTCGCTACACGGACAATCGGGCCCGCAGAGCGACATCTACAGCCTGGGCCTGACGCTCTATGAACTGCTGACGCGCAAGCCCTGTTTTCGGGAAGCGAGCCCGGCCAAGCTGCTCAAACTGATCAGCGAACAAGAGCCGGCGCGGCCGCGATCGCTCGATCCGTCGATTCCGCGCGACTTGGAAACCATCGTGCTCAAGGCCATCGCGCGCGAGCCGCGCGATCGCTACGCGACGGGCGGAGCGCTGGCCGATGACCTAGGCCGGTTTTTGGAAGACCGGCCGATCCTGGCGCGGCGCAGCTCGAGCTTCGAGCGGTTGTGGCGCTGGTCGCGGCGCAATCGGTCGCTGGCGACAGCGGCAACCGCGGCGCTCGTGTCGCTGGTGTTGGCGGCGGTCGTCGGCTGGTGGGCGTACGCCAGCACGACCCAAGCGCTCAATCGCGAAGAGAACAGACGGCTCGAGGCCGAGCTGGCCACCCAGCATGCCGAAGCCAATATGCAGCTCTCGCTGCATGCCCTGGAAGCGATTTTCGCGGCCGTTGCGCCTCCGGACAGCGGGCCGCGCAATGTGATGGACTCTCGGCACGACGGGCCGCCCGAACCACGCGAAGGGCCGGGCGGACGACACCCTCCGGGCGGTGGAGAGCCCGGCCAGCGACCCAGGCCTCGCCATGCTGGAGGGCCTGGACCGGGTGGCGAACGCGGCCCCGACGGCGAAGCTGGGCACGGCGGCCGGCCGGGCGGCCGCGGCGATTCCGAAGAGCACCGCGTCCGTTTGCTGCAAGTCGTGCTCGCCTTCTATGAACGCTTCGTCCAGCAGAACGAAGCCGATCCGAAATTACAGAGTCAGGCAGCCAAGGCCCAGTGCCACGTCGGCGAGATCCAAGCTCGCTTGGGCGAAATGGACAAAGGACGGCAGGCAATCCAGCGGTCGGCCGCGTCGTTTGCCGCGCTGGTCAAGGCCTTTCCGCAACAGGCCGAATACCTGGCCGGCTTGCTGGACACCTATCGGGCCGAAGCGGTGCTCGCCCGCGATTGCAACGATCAGTCCGCCCTCATCGCGGCCGCCGAAAAAGTGCAATCGGCCGGCGGCCAACTGATCGACGCGTTTCCGGGCGATGCCCACCACGCGCTGGTGGCGGCCACGTTTCGCGAAATTGCCGAGCTGTTGGAAAGTTCGGGCGATCTGCCGAGCGCCGAAAAGTTTTATCGCCTGTCCGTGCCCGTCGCCGAGCGGCTGCTGGGGTCGGATTTGGGCCGGCCCGGCGGAGCGGCCGAAGACCTGGGAATTCTCTACGGCAAGCTGGCCGCTGTGCAGGTGGGCATGAAGCGGCCGGACGACGCCCGGGCCACGCTGGAAAAGTCGATCGGCCATCTGGCAGAGCAGCGAAAAAGTTTCCAGCGAGACCAACTGCTGTCCGAGCAATACCTGGCGCTGGCCGACTTGACCGACGATGCCCAGCAAGCGGCGGAAATGCGGGAAAAAGCGGCCGATTTCCAAAGGGCCGAACATCCCCGCCGAGATCACCCGCACGGTGACGGCCCGCGAGGCCCCCGCCCGCCCGATCCCTTCGAAAACCTCGCTCCCCGCCGGCCCCCGCCGTTTGGCCCCGACGGCGGGCCGCCGCCTCCGCGGTAACTCAACTTCCGATCACGGCGGCCATCTGCCCCGAAAAGGTTGCCATTCCCGGCGGTTGAGCACGCAAAGGGCCGTTCGCCGTAAACCCTTGCGCAAATGCCAGCGTATAATAAAAGCTAGGCAAGGATGGTATCGGAGGGAAAAGGTCAACCTGATTGCGCTAAAATCTGACAAAGGAGGGGGGCGATTGCTATGAGAACGATTCTGTTAGTCGCCTTATTCGCTGTGGCAGTGTGTGTCCAGGCCGGTGATGCACGAGCGCAAGCTGGCGGTGTCCAGGCCAAGCCGGCGCCGACGACAACGGTGCCCACGGCAAAGGCGCCCGCGGTTAACACACCAGCGGCAAGCACACCAACGGTAAAGGCGCCGGAGGCGGCAGTGGCCAAGACGCCGGCGAAGGATCCGGCAGCCGAGATCGCGGCACGGCCGGATGGGTTCCGCTATTATTGGCACAATGGCGAGTGGTGGTACTTTACGGCGCAGAACACCTGGCTGCGCTGGAACGGCAAAGCGTGGGTCGTGCATCACAGCATCAATGATGCCGGCGTGTTCGGACCCGCGCAGGCGCCACAACCAAGCGCCGAGATTTACGCCCCTGCACCGGACGGTTCGTACCGCTACCAGATCAACCGCAGAAAAGGCGGCCTATAACAGTTCGCCAGTGCCGCGCATCGCAATTGGCGGCCGGGGCAAATGCCGCTATATCCAAACGTAAGGGGCCGCTGTTCCATCCGGAACAGCGGCCCCAAATTGTTTTGATGCGACCGATCTGCACAGGCATCTAACCGGCGTTAGCGGAAGATGCGGCCCAGAAAGCTCGCCTGTTTGACCGGCGCGGCGTCGGCGGCCGGCGCTTGATCGTCGGCCTGCGACTCTTGCGTGTGGTCTTCCAGCACGAGCGGCTCTTCGGCCGAGACGGGCATGATCTGCCTGGCCCGGGCTTCCGCCGTGGCTTCTTCGTCAACTTGCGCACAACCGCAACTGCCGCAGAGGCACACGACTTCGCACGTATAGGCGGGCACCTTCTTAGTCACCGGAATCTTGACCAGAACCTTGCGGTGGCACATATGGCCGCACCTCGGCTGCCACATGTGTTCCTTGTGGCGGCCGCACAGCGACTCGCAATCGCAGACCCATTTCGAGCCGCAGCACTTGCTGGGGCCGGGCAAGCAGAAGTCTTCGCACTTGCTCTCGTACCGGTAAGTGGTCACATCCTTCATTTCGCATTTGAGCCGGCAGACCTTCTTGACGCCGCAGCCGCATTGGTTGCAGCGGTTATGATGGTTTCCGGCCGGGGCCTGGCTTATCATTACCGCGAGAGCGACGAAGCTCATGGTCATGACGCTTTTCATGGAATCCGTTCCTCGTCTCGATAAAGGCGATCTTGAGATTGTATTCCGCACGGCCGATCCGCAACCGTGCGACCGAACCGCGCCCTGCTGACCGTTGTATCGGCAGTTTTCGCGGAAACTTACGTGAGACTTAGAATAGTGTTTGGCGGCATATCACGTTGCACCGGCTCCTGTTGCGCACGAGACCGATTGGTGAAGACGCGCGGGAAATAGCACCTGATGCCGCCGACAACCGCGCAGGCGCAACGTGGCGGAAATAGCGTCTGGTACCGTCGGCGACCGCGCAGGCGCAACGTAGCGGCCGCAGCCGACTGACAATCGGCAAAGTTTCGCAGTTCTGGCGACCGTTTATGCCGGGTCAAGCTGCAAACGCAAATCTAATCCAGGCGCCGACGGCCCCTGGACGATCCGGCTAACAGGCAGCCGAAGGCAGCGTTGCGGCGTTCGTTGCGGCGGCTCATTCGACAACCGGCTCGGCTGGCACGATTTCAGCGTGGTGCCCCGGCGCCTTGCCAGGCTTGTCGCGAACCATGATCGCGAACAACGCGGGCAACAGGAACAGCGTGGCCGGTTCGCCGGCCAGCAGGCCACCCAAGATCGCGCGCGCGAGCGGCGCATTGGCCTCGCTGCCGCGCTCCCAGGCGATGGCCGCGGGAATCATCGCGAAAAAGGCCGCCAAGGCGGTCATCGTCACCGGCCGAACGCGAATGGCGGCCGCCTTGCGAATCGCCGCCATTGGCGACAGCCCCTCGTGCCGCCGCAATTCCTGGGCGAAATCGGTCATCAGCACCGTGTTGGCCACTTTGATGCCGACGACGAAAATGATGCCCAGCAGCGACTGGACGTTGAGCGCCGTGCGCGTGCAATACAGCATGATGAGCACGCCGCCCAGCGAGACGGGCACGACGAGCATCACCGTCATGGGCACGATCCACGAACGGTCGAGCCCGACCATCAGGCAGTACATCAGCAATGTCGCCAGCAGCAGGCCGACGCCCAGGTTGCGGAACGTTTCCTGCATGCGAGCATATTCGCCGCTAAGGACGATCTTCGAGCCGGTGATGGTTTTTTTCTGGTTCGAGGCGGGTTCGTACGGAAGCCAGATGTCGCGGCCGCCGCGACGGCCTTGGCCATCGAGCAGCAGGGCCACGTCGTCGGAAACTTCGCCCAGGCTGCGGCCGTCGATGTTCAAGGTCAGCTCGATGGTCGGCTGGATGTTGTAGTGCGTGATTTCCGAGGGGACAGTGGTGCGGGTGAGCGTGGCGACCGAGCGCAAAGGGACCGGCTGCAATTGCTTGGAGCCCGTGACAGGGATATCCAGCAGCGTGTCGATGCTCTTGATGTCGTCTTCTGGATATTGCACGCCGACAAAATACTGGTTGTGCGTGGCCGGATCGATCCAGAAGTTGGTCTTGTTGAACGAGACGCTCGAGTTGCAGGCGGCCACGACGTTGCGCATCACGTCGGCTTGGGTCAGGCCCAGCGCGGCGGTCTTGGCACGATCGACGTTGATGACGAACTGCGGATAGTCCATGCGTTGGACGATGCGCGCATCGGCCACGCCGGAAATGGATGCCACGTCGTGCTTGATGCGCTGGGCGATGGCGTAGCAGGTGTGGGCGTTTTTGCCAACGACGCGGACGGTCAGAGGTGACGATTTGCCTTCGTTCAGCGCGCCGCGCACCATGCCGCCGGCATCGAACGACAACTCCAGGTCGGCAAACTTGCGGTCGGCGGCCATGCCGCTGCGCAACAGCGACACATATTCTTGCGCCGAGTGGCTCCGATGCTCGCGCAGCTGCACGCGCACCATGGCATCCATCGGGCCGGCGTTGGGAGTGTAGGCCGCCGACCAGTCGGGCGTGACCCCCAACTCGGAAACGACCAATTGCAGGTCGTGCTCGGGAATCACGCGATGGATGAAATCTTCGACCTGGGCCACGCGTTTTTCGGTGGCTTCGATCCGCAGGCCGGTGGGTGCCCGAACCGCGATCTCGAAGGCGCCGGCGTCGACTTCGGGAAAAAACTCGCGCCGCAAGCGCGGCCCGAGCGTCACGAGCGTCACTGCCAGGAACCCAAAGCCAATGCCAACGGTCAGCCAGCGATGCGCGAGCGTCCAATCCAGGCCCCGCACGTACAAGGCGATGCCCCGATCGATCAGGGCTTCCCAGCGAGCGAAGGCCCGCTGGAGCGGATTGCGGGTGCTGCCGGCGTGGTGCGCGTCGTGCGGCTTGAGAAACAGCGCGCTGTACGAGGGAACCAGCGTGCGCGAAAGAAAATACGCGGCAATCATGGCAAAGGCCACGCCCATGGCCATCGGCTGGAACAGAAAACGGCCCATGCCGGGCACTAGGATCAGCGGCGTGAGCACCAGGAACGTGCAGAGCGTGGAGACCAGCTCGGGCATGGCCACTTCGCTGGCGCCCAAGAAGGCCGCCTCGGTGGGTTCGGCTCCCAGGCCCAGATGCCGGTGCGTATTCTCCAGGCAGATAATGGCACTATCGACCAACGGGCCAATCGCCAGCGCCAGGCCGGCCAAGGTCATGACGTTGATCGTCTGGCCGGTGGCATACAGGCAGATCATGGCCGACACGACCGCCAGCGGAATCGTGACGATGGCAATCATCGTCATCCGCCATTGGCCGAGAAACAGCAGGATGACCAGCGAGCAGAGCACGGCCCCCAGTACGCCTTCCTGGACCAGGGCCGTGATCGAGTTGCGGACGTACACCGACTGATCCATCACGATCTCGAGGTCCACGTCCGATTTGCTCAAGCGTCCCTGGATGTCGGGCAGGCTGTCGCGGAGCGTGTTGACGACGCTCAAGGTGCTGGCCCCACCCTGGCGATAAACGGGAACGTACACCTGCCGGCGGCCGTTGACGCGCACGACGCTGGTCTGGATAAATGCCGCGTCGGCCGGGCGGGCCACGTCGCGCAAAAAGGCGGAGTTGTCGAGCTGGCTGCGCAGCGGGATGTCGCCCATCTCCTCGACGTAGTTGAACAGCGAGTTGGAGGCCACCGCGTAATCGTAGTCGCCGATCTTGATGCTGCCGTTGGGCAAGAACACGTTGAAATCGTCCGTCGACTTCATGACGTCGGTGGGCGCGAGCTGCCGGGCTTGCATTCGGATGCGGTCGAGATACAGCATGATCGTGCGGATCGTGCCGCCGAACACCACCGGCGCCACCGCGCCGGGATTGCTCATGATCATCGGCCGCACGTCATAGCGGGCCACGTCGTACAGCACCTGTTCCGATTCCTTGGCGCTGTTCAGGGCCACGAGGCAGACCGGCACCGTGCCAGTGGGATCGAAGGGCATGATCACCGGCGGCAGCGTGCCCGGCGGTAGCGTGGGAATCTCCAGCGTGACCAGGGCGCTGACCTGCGTCAGCGCGCCGTCGGGATCGGCGTTGGGCTGAAAATAATTGCGAATGATGCTCACGCCCAAAATCGATCGCGACTCGAGCCGGGCCATGCCGGCGGCCTGCGACGTGCCGCGTTCCAGGCGATTGGTAATCGACTTTTCCATGTCCATCGCCGGCATGCCGCGATAGAACGCCAACGTTTGCGTCGCCGGGCTTTTGAAGACCGGCAAAATGTCGATGGGGATCATCTTCGTCGTCAGCCAGCCGATCACCAGCAAGGCGACGGCCATGACGGTGACGGCATGGGGATTCTTCAACGAGGCGCGGATCAGGCCGTTCACGGGCGCGTTTCTCGGATTCTGGAGGGCACCAGCCGCGGACAAGCGCCGCGGCTGGTGGAATTGCAGTTAATTGGCGGGAATGGGATGGCTGCGGGCGGCTGGCAGGCGGACAAGCGATTAATGGGCAGCGACCGCGGCGCCGGCGGCAGGTTCAGCCTGCACCGCGATGCCGTCGGCAAGCGTCGCGGGCGGCTTGACGACGACCTCATCGGCCGCCGTGAGCCCCGACTCGATTTCGACCAGTGCACCGGTGTCTTTGCCGATTTTGACATCCACCAGATACGCCTTGCCGTGCCGTACGACGAACACTTTGCTGGACCCAGCCTTGGAATCGCCTGCCAGGCACGCCGACGGAATCCGCACGCCCGCCAAGCGCTTTTCCAACTCGATCTCGACCTGGCCGTACATGCCGTCGCGAATCAGCCCTTGGGTGTTGGGCACGTCGATTTCGACGCGCATGGTGCGCGTTTGCGGATTTTCGGAACCGGCGACGCGCGCCACTTTGCCGTTGAATTTCATGTCCGGCAAGGCGTCGAACAGGACGATGGCCGGATCGCCGGCTTGCACGTACGGAACATCGCGGTCGGGCACCAACACGACCATCCGAATGCGGTCGATGCGATCGACCGACAACAGCGGAACCTCGCCCCCATGGTCAGCCGCGAGGATGAAGTCGCCAGGATGAAAACTGCGCCGCGTCACGATGCCGTCGTAGGGCGACGTGATTTTGGTGTAGGCCACTAGGACGCTGGTCCGTTTCACCGTGGCCTGGGAAACCTGCATTTTCGCCTTCGCCACGGACAAATCAGCCTCGGCCCGACCGACGCGGGCAGCCGCAGCCGCTACCTGCTGCTGGGCCGTGACCACCGTACTTTGGGCCGCCAATTCAGCCGACTCTGCCGCCTGCATCTGGTCGAGCGCTTCGTCAACTAATCGCGCTTCGATGCTATTGAGCGAGTGCAATTCCTGGATGCGCCGATACTGCTTCTCGCGAAATTGCCGTTCGGACTGGCAACGTTTGACGCTCGCTTGGGTCTGCACGACGTAGGCCTCGGCCGCTTTGCGCTCGGCAGTGGCTGCCACGATGCCCGCTTCGGCCTGCTGCACTTCGGCCTCGGCTTGCCGCAGTTGCGCTTTGTCTCGCTCCAATTCCTCGACCAGTTCCGGAACGTCCAACTCGGCCAGCAGATCGCCATGCTTGACCAGCGAGCCGATATCGACGGCTTGGCTCTTCAGATAGCCCGACTGCTTGGCAAACAGGTCGGCCGATTGAAACGAATGGGCCGAGCCCGGCTGAACGGTGGTCCGCGGAATGCCGCCGGCGATCGGATGCAGGACGTCGACGACCGGCTCAGAACCGGAGTCGTCAGCGGCGGGGTCGGATGCGACTGCTTGCGGCAGCGACGAGTCCAGAATCCGGCCCCGGAACGTCAACGCCCCGACCATGACGATCGCGGCTACCAGGGCCACGATCCACCAACGCCTCTTCCTCGCCGCCCATGCCATCCAATCGTTCTCCCATCAATGCCGTGAATCGTCGCGCCGGGCTGCCCGCCCCGTCTATTTTTAATATCAGCTATTCTAACAGTTCGCTAACACAATTCTAACGATTCTTTTGCGTTTCGGTCGCCAGCACCTCCACAGAGGGGATCTGAAATTACGGCTTCGGCGCGCCTCACGTTAGGCAAAGCAGGGCTCCGTCGGCCCAATCGCGAGCGCCCATTTATTAGCGCCACCCCTGCTAGCAGTCATAAAGCGTCAACAAACCCGGCAATAGAACCGTCATGGCCGGCAAGGGTTCACCAGTTTTTCGGCAAACGCGGCAAGAACCGTCCGCCACAAACAAACCTAATACTAGGCCCTATTGGTCGTAGACGATTTGGCTAGCAGGACGCTAAATGCCGCCATTTGCGGCGGATTGATTCTTCCAGGAACGACTGCGTTAACCTTGGTTTCCGGCATAGGGAGTTTTCCCCGCGCTTCAGTGCAGCGGCAAAGCCACTTGGAAACCAAGGCACGTTCAGTCCTCGGATAAACATCCAAAGTTCGAATTGAGGGGGTGTGGCATGTTTTGGGTAACCGCGACTTCGATCGCTCAGTGGCTCTCGGCCGGCGCGCGGCGCGCGCTGCCGGCCGTGATTGTCGGCATGGCAATCGCCGCGCCGGCATCGGCCGACCCGGCCACCGGCGGTGGGACACCGACTACTGCGCCGGGAACCGTGAACACCGCGGCTGCATACCCATCGACCAGCACTCCGGCGGCGCAGAGGGTGGCTTACAACCAGCCGCAACCGGCTGGGCAGCCGGTGGGCTATCTCAGTCCGGAGTTCGAGTCTCGGCTCCAGGAGCTGCAACAGACGGTTGCCCGCCAGCAGTCGCAGATTCAAGCCCAACAAGCGCAACTGCAAACACTCCAGCAGCAGGCGGGGCGTGGCACGTTCTCGACCGTCTCGCAAAATATCCCGGGCGCCGTAAACGACCTTTATCCTGGCGGCGCCGCCCCGGCGCTGGGCGGGGCCATGGGGGGTCCGGCGAGCGGTTTCGGGGGCGTTCCCGGCGCCGACACGGCGCTGCCGGAGGCTGATATCTATCCCGGCAGCGCGGCTCCGCTGCCGAGCATTCTGCGTTCCACGTCGCCGTATGTGATCGGCAGCGATCGCGGCCTGGTTGGGGCCTGGACGAACAACGGTCCCGTGTTCGCCTCCAGGAATGGCGACTTCACATTCCACCCGCGCTTCATGGATCAAACGGACCTCGTGGCCATGCGAAATCCGGCCAGCAACATCGGCGTGCCGGGCGGCGGGGGAACCGCGGATAGCGTCGAGTTCCGGCGCTTGCGTATCGGCGTCGACGGTTCGATGTGGGAATGGATCGACTACGTGCTGGAAATGGACCTCGCCATGGCGCTGGAGAACCTCGACCCGGCTGGCGGCACGAACCCCATCAACGGCCTGCGCAGCGGCGGGACCGTGGGCGGGGTCCCGCAGAATCAGGCCGGCACGGGCGCCGGCACGATCCAGCCGACGGACGTATTTTTGACGTTCAAAGGCGTTCCGCTGTTGGGATTCGTCCGCGTCGGCAACCAGCCGGACTGGATCGGCTTCGAACACATCGAGAGCTCGCGGTTCCTCGATTTCATGGAACGCTCGCCGCTGCAGGACGCGTTCAACGGCCCCAACAACAACGGCTACCAGCAGGGCGTCTCGACGTTCAGGAACTACTTTCGCGACAGCGCCGGTGCCGAGTTCGGCGTGTATAAGAACAATGTCTACGATAGCGGCTTTACGTACGACCTGGGCAATACGAATTACACGTACAACGGACGCGTGTTCTGGACCCCCTATTACGACGAGGCGAGCAATGGCCGCTACGTGGTCCACGTAGGCTGCGGCGGCGAGTTCCGCACGTTCAATACCACCCCGTTCGGGAGCCAGGATGGCACGAACGTCCGCGTCCGCAGCCGCGGCGAGATCCGCACCACCGCCTCGGCGTTGGATCCGAACTTCGCCGACACCGGCAACTTCTACGCCACCGGCCAGGGGCTCATCAACCCAGAACTGGCGATCAACTGGGGATCGCTGCTGATCCAGGCCGAGTTCGAGAGCAGCTACTTCACGAATGCGGCAGCCCAGAAGGGCGGCACCGGCTTGGGCAACGTGAACTTTAGGGGCGGCTACGTCCAAGCGCTGTATTTCCTCACGGGCGAACATCGGCAGTACCAGCGCCTATCGGGCGTGTTCGGCCGCACCATTCCCAACTCCAGTGCCTACTGGGTGCGCGGCGCCGGATTCAGCAAGGGCGCCTGGCAGGTCGGCGCGCGCTACGATTGGCTGGACCTGAACTCGGGGCTCGTCACCGGTGGTCAAGAGCAGGACATGACGCTGGGCGTCAATTGGTTCTTGAATCCCAATACCATCTTGATGTTCAACTACGTCGGCAGTTGGGTCAACAACTCGGTCGCCGCGACGCTGCCTGGGACGGTCTTCAGCTTGAACGGCTCGAGGTTCACCGGCGAGGGCTACATTCAGACCGTCGGTGCCCGCATGAACTTCAACTTCTAAGCGACCGCTCGGGCAAGCGGCATCCAAACTGAACGGGCTGGTGGTGGGGGAAACGAATCGGGGAAGGGACGAGCCAAGGGGCTTGTCCCTTCCCCGAATTTTTTGATGCCGGTCTTGCGACGAAGGCATTCGACCGGCTTGGTGCGTAGCCTAGGTGGGCGTCGTTTTGGTAGCTGCCGCCGCTCCCACGAATGCAATGCGCGAACTTCGACCCACGACGCTGCGGCCGTCAGGCCGGTTCGAGAATCCGCAGGTCGACTTGCCGCACCAGGTCTTTGACCTGCTGGCGATACGGCTGCATGTGCGGAGCCGCCAAATGGCGCTCGAGATGCGCGACGCTGGCCCATTTTTCGATCACGGTCACGCAGTCGGGCCGCACGGTCGCTTGCGCCGGAAGCGCGCTGACCAGATCGACGGCCGGGCCATATTCCAGACAGCCTTCCTCGGCACGCACCTGCGGCACCAGTGCGTGAAAATGCCGCAAGAATTCAGCCCGAGCAGCCGGGGCCAGGTGGATGGTCGCGATCACGTGAATCATCAACGTTCCTCACAGCGATGACGTCAAAAAAAACGGGAGGCGCGAACCGGCGGTCCGGTCGCGCCTCCAGCGCTTCATCACTTTTTTCGTTCCAGGCGAGCCCCAGGGCGTGAGCCCGGGGAGTCTAGCCCAGGGAGTCTAACTTACTGCGGCGGATTGATGGCCAGCAGCTCGATCTCGAAAATCAGCGTGGCGTTGGGGCCGATCGGAGCAAAGCCCTGCGGGCCATAGGCCAGGTTCGAGGGGACGTACAGTTCCCATTTGCCGCCCACCTTCATCAGCGGCAGCGCCTCCTGCCAGCCGGGAATCACCCCATTGACTTGGAAGCTGACCGGCTCGCCGCCTTCGGCCGTCGAGTCAAAAACCTTGCCGTTAATGTAGGTGCCCTTGTAGCGCACGGTCACCTTGTCGGTCGCCGTGGGCGAGGGGCCATCACCACGCTTGAGGACCTTGTACTGCAACCCACTGGGCAGTGTCACGACATCCGGGTTCTTCTTGTTATTCTCGAGAAACGCCTGGCCCTCTTCCATGTTCTTTTGGGCCACGGATTGCATCTTCTGGGCCCGCTCGGCCTCGAAAGCCTGCAACGTTTGCTGAATTTCTTCGGGCGTCATGGTGGGCTTCACGCCGTTCATCGCGTCCTGGATGCCGCGCATTACCAGGTTCATGTCCAGATCGACGTCCTGGTTCTTGAGCATGTTGCCGACGTTCATGCCGGCGATGTAGCTCACCTTCTCGCGCTTGTCCTTGAATTGCGGAGCGGTGCCCTGCTGCTGCGCTTGGACCTGCCAGGCCAAACCAACGAGGGCCACCACGGCAAACAGGATGAGGATTCGTCGCATAATGAGGTTCCCTTTCCGCGTGGCTTTGCTTCAAAGGCCACGCCACTATCGAATCAAATTGAAAAGCAGCCGGCCTGGCCAGCCCGGCCAGTCTTCACTCGCGGCATATCTCCCGCCATCGCCCCAAACTAAACCAGGACCCCCGACAACGGGAGGGCGGATTCTACTCCAATACGCGGCGCTGGGTTAGTTGGATTTGGATAATTTGTCCGCCCACCGCATTATAGGCCCAATGCCTCCCGCGCATCGGTTTCATCGGCCTCGTCGTTCGCCGCGTTGGCCGACTGGGTAGTCTCGGCAATTTCAATAGCCTTCAGCAGCCCTCGCGCCTTGTTCAGCGTCTCCTGGTACTCCTCGGCCGGGATGCTGTCGGCCACAATCCCCGCACCAGCCTGCACATAGGCCTGGTTGCCCTGCACCACAATCGTACGCAGCGCGATGCAGGTATCCATGTTGCCGTTGAAATCGAAGTAGCCGACCGCTCCGGCGTATGGCCCCCGCCGATGCGGCTCGAGCTCGTCGATGATTTCCATCGCCCGGACTTTGGGGGCTCCAGACACCGTGCCGGCAGGCAGACAGGCTCGCAGGGCGTCGAAGGCGTCGCGGCCGGGAGCCAACTGGCCAGTCACATTCGACGTGATGTGCATCACGTGGCTATAGCGTTCGATGGTCATCACGTCGGTCAGCTCGACCGAGCCATAGCGGGCCACACGGCCCACGTCGTTGCGACCCAGGTCCACGAGCATCACGTGTTCGGCCCGTTCCTTGGGATCGGCCAGCAGTTCGTCGGCCAGGCGCCGGTCTTCTTCTTCGCTCGCGCCGCGCCGCCGCGTGCCCGCCAGCGGCCGCACAGTGACCCGGCCGGCCTGGACGCGGACCATGATCTCCGGCGAGCTGCCCACGAGCGTGACCGCCGGCAACCGCAAGTAAAACATGAACGGGCTGGGATTCACGACGCGCAGCGAGCGGTAGATTTCGAACGGCTGCGTCGAAATCGTCGTACGCAGCCGCTGTCCGATGACAACTTGAAAGATATCACCGGCGCGGATGTATTCTTGCGCCTGCCCCACGGCATGCTCGAAGTCGGCACGCGAAAAGTTCGATTCGTACCGCAGCGTGGGCTCGAGCGCTGTGTTCAAATCAGCGACGTGCAACGTGGGGCGGATGGTTTCGAGTTCGCCGACGAGTTCATCAATGCGGCGACACGCGTCGTCGTAAGCGGCACGCAAGGCTTCGGACGATTGCGGCTCCGGCGACGGCGAATCAGCCGCCACGCCCGGCGGCGCGACGTGGGCCATGGCCACGACGATCATGGTCTTGTTCACGTGGTCGAAGACGACCATGCGGTCGAAAAACGCGAACGACAGGTCGGGCAAGCGGCGATCGTCGGTCGGAGGATTCGGCAGCCGCTCGGTATAGCGCACCGTGTCGTAACCGGCATAGCCCACCGCTCCGCTGCAAAATGGGGGCAGCTCCGGCAGCACGGCCGCACGCCAGCTTTCGACCTTTTGCCGCAACTCTTCCAACGGATCGGCCGCTTCGAGCGTCGTCCGGTTGCCCGACCGATCGGTGATTTGCACCCGCTGGCCGTAAGCCTCGAGGTGCATGAAGGGCTCGGACGTGAGAAAGCTGTAGCGTCCCACCTTCTCGCCGCCGATCACGCTTTCGAACAAGCAGGCGCACGACCCGCGATCGAGCTGATGAAAGGCGGTGACCGGCGTCAGCGTATCGCCCGACAGGCGACGGTAAACGGGCACCAGGTGGACGCCCCGGGCCAACTGGCAGAAGCGGTCGAGGTCGGGATAATGTCTGGGCGGCACGCGCTAACCCGCTCGCTCGATGGCAGTGGACTGAGGACCGACGCAAAAAATCCGGGCCGTTGGCGGCCCGCCGAGCCTGTGTGAACGTCTTGCTGGCGCGTGCTCCCGTTGCCGGGCTCTTTCGCCCCGGAGGGGCCGAAAGTCGTTAGCCAGGGGCGTGAGCCCCTGGACGTCGAGCGCGGAAATGCAGCCAAGCCCTGAAAGGGCGATAGACCTCTGTCGCCCCTCGCGGGGCTAAGGCATTTATCGTCGCACGTTTTCCAGGGGCTTACGCCCCTGGCTAATGACTTCCGCCCCGCAGGGGCTGGTCTCCACTGCCCGCCAACTTTTCAAGACTCGCACAACAGGCGCCTGACGTTGACAGCTTAACGGCCACTTGCGGAAGCGGCAACCGCGGCGCCCTGCGGCGGACACGTTTGCCCGCGCTTATCTTTTAGACATTTCACGACTTACGTGGCGCGCCTGTGGCCGACGCTTGGGTTGACACCCCGGGGGGTACTGTTAGAATTCCCTCGTTTAAGTCGAAAAGCAGTAGTTGTTTGCAGCCAGCGAACGAATCCGCACGGCGAACCCTGCCGCGGCGGACGCGCGGATATCCTATGAAGTGCCAAAAGTGCGACCGCTCGGCGACGTTCCATATCACGGAGCTCACCGGCGGCAAACCGCAAGAATTGCACCTGTGCGAGGAGCACGCGCGCGAATATCTCACCGAAAGCGAACCGGAACAAGCCGCCAGCACGAGTCTGGCCGGGGCGCTGGCGCATCAATTAGCCACCGTGGGGCAGACGGCCGAAGAATTGGCCCGGTTGGATCAACAAGCTTGCCCGATCTGCGGTATCACGTTTTTCGAATTCCGCAACCAGGGCCGCTTGGGTTGCCCGCACGATTATGTCTGCTTTCAGAAGGAACTCGACCCGCTGGTGCTGAACATTCACGGCGAGATCGAGCACGTGGGCAAGCGTCCCAAGCGCAGCCCGGGAAACACCGATCGGCAGACCGAGTTGATCCGCCTGCGGCGGGAGTTGAAGGAAGCGATTGTGGGCGAGAAATACGAGCGAGCCTCGGAGCTGCGCGACGAGATTCGACAAATCGAAAATAGCCGTTGATCGGCCCACCGGGCTTCGGCGCGGCAATGCGGAAACAGGCACGCGGGAACAGGCTGTGGAACTAGAAGATCTGGCACGCGGCAGTGGCGAATGGCTCAAGGGCTCGGGCCCGGAGTCCGACATTGTCATCAGCAGCCGCATCCGCCTGGCCCGGAACCTGGCCGATTTCCCCTTCATCAGTAAGGCCAATACGGCCGATCGGGCCGAGATCGAGCGAATTCTGCGCGAGCGCATCATGCAGATGCGCGAGACGACCGAACTGCAATACCTTGATGTCAACAAGCTGGAGAGCATCGACCGCCAGTTCCTGGTCGAACGCCAGTTGATCAGCCGCGAGTTGGCCGAATCCCAAGGCGCCCGCGGCGTGGCCATCGATCCCAAGGAACAGATCAGCCTGATGATCAACGAGGAGGACCACCTCCGTATCCAGGTCATGCAAAGCGGGCTGGATCTGCAAAACGCCTGGGAGAAAATCAATCGCATCGACGACCTGATCGAAGCCCAGGTCACGTATGCCTTCAGCGACCGGCTCGGCTATCTCACTGCCTGCCCCACGAACGTGGGCACCGGCATGCGCGTGAGCGTCATGCTGCACTTGCCGGCCCTGGTCATCACGCGGCAGATCGACAAGCTCTTCCGCTCGCTGCAAAAAATCAGCCTGGCCGTTCGCGGACTGTATGGTGAAGGCTCGCAAGCGATGGGCGATTTTTACCAGATCAGCAACCAGATCACGCTGGGCCGCAGCGAAGCCGACCTGGTGAAGCAGGTGGGCGACGTCGTGCCCACGATCATCGACTACGAGCGCAAAGCCCGCGAGTTCTTGGTGCGCGAAAGCCAGGAAAACCTGCACGACCGGGTCAGCCGGGCGTACGGCATCCTGCGCACCGCGCAGACGATCAGCTCCGAAGAAACCATGCACCTGCTCTCCAGCGTGCGGATGGGCGTGAACCTGGGTCTGATCCACGATCTCGAAATTCCCACGCTCAACAAGCTGTTTATCTATACTCAGCCGGCCCATCTGCAAAAGCTCAGCGGCGTCGAGCTCGACACAGCCGACCGCAACATCGAGCGGGCCCGCTATCTGCGCCGCTATCTCAACAAAGAAGACGCCAGCGGCGGCGCGCTGCACAATTAGTTCGCGTTTAGCTAGTCTGGTTCAGCGTCCGCGCATTCCGTTGTCAAAGGCGATTGCGATGAAGCCTTTTCGCCTGCTGGTATTGGTCGCGCCGCTCGTGGGAACACTGTTGCTGGCCGGTTGCGAACGCCATTCCTCGATCGACCGATCGCGCGATTCGCTCGCCAGCCAGATCGGCCGGCCTTGCCGCGTCCAATTGCGGCGCGACGCGTTGGGCATGGCCGGCAGCCACCCGATCGCACCCCTTGCAACCGGTGCGGACGTCGACATCGAAGGGACGCTGATGGCGCTGGATGGCGAATTCCTGATCCTGCGCGGCAAGCACGACAAAAAAGTCGTTTGGGTGCCCCAGTCGACCGTCTTGCTGGTGCATTTCGACGAAGGCGAATGACGCCCGACGCTTCCATGTGCCGGCCGCTTAAGCCGCGTGGATTTTCTTGAAAAAAATCCGCTGGCCAATCCAAGATTGGCCGCTCGCGGACGAATATCTCCTCAGTCGTCGATTTCGGCCGCTGCCGCCAGTTCCCCTGGATCGGCCGATCCCCACACACGAGGAGACCCTCTGCCATGTTCAAGAAATCCCTGATTGCCGGCGTCGCGGTTGCGGTGCTGGGCACGTTTTTCCTCGGCCGCGACGCGCTGAGCTATGTCGGCACGTCCATCGGCTGGATCAAAGATTCGGTCAAAAACAGCGTGCCCATCGATTTCGAAATCGAGCGGGCGCGGCGCATGATCAAGAACCTGGTGCCCGACATTCGCCAGAACATGCAGCGCATCGCCGCCGAAGAGGTCGAGGTCGAGCGGCTCGCGCGGCAAATCACCGACAATTCCTCGCGGCTGGCTCGCGACCGCGACGAAATCATGCGGCTCAAGACCGACCTGGCCGGCTGCTCCGGCTCGCTCAAATACGCCGGGCGCCGCTATTCGCCCGACGAGGTCAAAGCCGACCTGTCGCATCGCTTCGAGCGCTACAAGACGCACGAGGCCACGCTCGAAAGTCTGTCGCAAATGCAGCGGGCTCGGCAGCGCAGCCTGGAAGCCGCCCGGCAAAAGCTCGAGGGCATGCTGGCGATGAAACGGCAACTGGAAGTGGACGTCGAGCATCTGGAAGCCCGGCTCAAAATGGTCCAGACGGCCCAATCCACGAGCAACTACAACTTCGACGACAGCCAGCTCAGCCGCGCCCGCGAGTTGGTCACCGAAGTGCGCACGCGGCTGGAAGTCGCCGAGCGGATGGTCGAGGTGGACGTCGCCGTGCAGTCCGAAATCCCGTTGGACGCCGCCGCGCCGACGAACATCGTCGAGCAAGTCGCCGACTATTTCCAAGCTCACGACGCCGAAGTAGCCGAGGCCGGCAATTAAGGCGAGCCGGGAGCGTCAGCGACTGGAGTTCTTCCAGCGTTAGCGACCGGAGGTCCGCCCGAGTCAGCGACCGGAGTTTCCCTGCCGCCCACGCGCGCGTTACGATTGAGAGACCATGAAACCGCAGGTCAAAACGCACTGTCCGGCCTCGATCGAGCCGGCCCGCTTTTGGCTGTGGGTCGACGGCGTGGGCGGATTCTTGGTGTGCGAAGGAACCGAGTGTACGCTCGGCCAGCCCGTGGGTGCCGACGTGGACGTCGGCATCCTGGCCGACATTTCCAGTCGCCATGCGGTCATTCATCGCCGGCAGGATGATTATATGCTCGAGCCGCTGCGGCCAGTTGCGATTGACGGTCGGAAGCTCGCCGGCCCGGCGTTGCTGGCCGATCGGGCCACGATTCAACTCGGCGAATCGGTGCGGCTGGCTTTCCGCCGCCCGCATCCGTACAGCAACAGCGCTTGCCTGGCAATCGCCAGCCAGCATCGCACGTCGCCGCTGTGCGACGGCATCTTGCTGGCAGGCGACAGCCTCGTGCTGGGGCCCGGGCCGCGGGCGCATGTGCAGTGCCCGGCCGGGTCGGGCGAAATCCTGCTCTATCGGCAACAGGCCGGGTGGTTTTGCCGCGCGACCGGGCCGCTGGAGATCGACGGCCGAACAACCGCCGGCGGCGGCCCGCTGGGGTTTGACCGAAAAACAGCTTCTCCGCAACCCCTCTCCCCTTGCGGGAGAGGGCAGGGTGAGGGGTCTGGAAAAACCGAAGCTGTTCTTCGGCCGAACCCCAGACGCACGTCGCGCGTGGTGGGGCCCGACTTTTCCTTTACGCTCGAGGAGGCCGGCTGACCATGCAAGCTGCTTCCCAAATTCCCGGCACTCGGCCGCCTCGGCAAATGCCGGAGCGCTTCGAGTATGCCAGCGGCGCGCGTCCACTGGCCGGCTACACGATCAAGCGCGGCATCGGCGCCGGCGGCTTCGGCGAAGTTTATTACGCCACCAGCGACGGCGGCAAGGACGTGGCGCTCAAGCTCATTCGCCGCAATTTGGACGTCGAGCTGCGCGGCGTGCGGCAATGCCTGAACGTCAAGCACCCGCACCTGCTCGCCCTGTACGACGTGCGCCAGGACGAGCAAGGCAACAGTTGGGTGATCATGGAATACGTCTCCGGCGAGTGCCTGGAGGACGTCATCGCCCGGCATCCGCAGGGCCTGCCGGCCGGCCTGGCGCTGGAGTGGTTTCGCGGCGTGGCCGCGGCCGTGGCCCATCTGCACGAACACGGCATCGTGCACCGCGATCTCAAGCCGGGCAATATTTTTTGCGACCAGGGCCAGATCAAGCTGGGCGACTACGGCTTGTCGAAGTTCATCTCCGTCAGCCGCCGCAGCGGCCAGACCGAGAGCATCGGCACGGTGCATTACATGGCCCCCGAGATCGCCAAGGGTTGCTATGGCAAAGAGATCGACATTTATGCCCTTGGCGTGCTGTTGTATGAACTGTTGACCGGCCACGTCCCCTTCGAAGGCGAGAGCGTGGGCGAAGTGCTGATGAAGCACCTGACGGCCCAGCCCGACCTTACGCGGCTGGCCGAGCCGTATCGCAGCACCGTCGCGGCCTGCATGGCCAAGGATCCGACCGAGCGGCCGCGATCGGTGGGTGAATTGCTCGCACGGCTGGATGGCGTGAAACACGAAACACCGCAAACGCACGGGCCGGACGTATCGAAACCAGCAGAGTCCCCCCTCACCAATGTCCGGCCGCGCGTCGAATCGGGCGTTAGGAAAGCCACTCGGCCGATTATGCGGTTCTGGCGATCGCTCACGCTGCCCAGCAAAGTGGTGGTGTCGCTGGTGGCCGTTTACTCACTCATGTATCTGGCCGCCGGCCTCGCTGCGTTTCAGTCCGAGCCGCTACGAGCCGCACCGCCGCGAGTCTGGCATGGCTTGTTCCTAGGCGCGATCGCCGTTGGCGTCTATTGGTTTCTACGGCCGGCGAAGAACGCTCATGCAGCCAATCCGCCGGTTTCAATGCCGGCCGTGCCCCAGCGCGGCATGAATGCCGCAGCTAAGGTCGCAAATTTGCCGGCGACGGAATCGACGCGCCAGCGCGTGGCCGAACTGCTGGGGTCGCTCGTGTTTGCCACGGTAGTGGCGGCAGCCGTGGTCATCGTGGCGGCGGCCGTGCGTGGCGTGCATCCCTCGGCCCAGCAGATTGCCTGGCAATGGCTGGTCGGGGCGATGGGAAGCTGGCTGGTGCTCGTGCCGGCCAAATGTTGGGAGGGCCAGCCCGGCGACGATAGCCGGCGGCGGTTCATCATGCTGCTGCTGGGCCTGCTGCTGGGATTGTTTGCGTGGGCCGTGGCCGGCTATCTGTGGGTCGAGCTGCCCTACGATTCGCCGATCGTGACCAACGTGACCGGCGCCGTCGGGCGCGAGGCCTTCGAGCCCAACGGCCAGCCTCGACTGCTTGCCTATCTGGCGTACTTCGGTCTGCTGATGCTCGTGCCGCGCTGGTGGATGCAGGCCGATCCACGGCGTCCGCGGCGGGTGAATCTGTGGTCGACCGCCTTCTGCGTTTGCTACGCGCTCGTGCTCAATCCCTTCTGCGCGTTTCCACAGCCCTGGGCCATGTCCGTCGCCGGCACGATGTCGCTGGCCGTGCAACTGGCCAGCGGCTGGCACCGTGGTCCTCTCAAAATTCTGGTCGCCCGCCATGATTAGTCTGCCCGGGTTGCTCGTGTTGCTGATTGCCGGATTCTTCTTGCTCCGGGCTGTGCCGGCCGTCATCTGGAAAGTCATGCTGGGCATCGCGGGCGTGCTGGCCGCGTGCGAATTGATCGTGACGCTGGCCCTGGTCATGGCCCTGCTCCCAGGCTGGCGGCCGGACTGCTCAATCGACATCCAGCAGCAGACCGACTACCTGTGGGCCGATGAGCGCGTCCCTTCCGCATCGCCAATCCGGCCGGCCGAGGTCAAAGAATCGGCAATTCGCCCGATCGACTTGTCCGACGATCACCCATCGCCCGCGCAGCATGCGGCCCAACGGGCCGAGATCGAACGTCAGTGGCACGACGCGGAACTCGAGCGCCGCCTGTGGCACGCCGGCAGCCTGGCCGGCGGCCTGTTCGCCCTCCTGGCCATCGCCGCGGCCTATCTAAAACTCGACCTGCAAAATTCCGGCCGCTATCGCACCCGCCTGCGCCTCGCCGCCGCCGGCGCTCTCGCCCTCACCACCGCGGCCGCCGCCTGGGCCTGGACGCAACCGCTCTAACCGTACTCCTCCGTCATTCATCATTCATCACTCATCCTTCATCATTTCCTCCCATGCTCGACACGCTGCTCATCGACGGCATCCTCGCGGGCGATGCAGCGGCGTGGAACGAGTTGATCGAGCGCTTCGAGGGGCGGCTGCTCGCGTTCGTCGACGCCCGGCTGCGCGACCGCGCCGCGAGCGAGGACGTGGTGCAAGAAACGTTCATCGGCCTGCTCGTGGGCCTGCCGAACTATGATCCGCGGCAATCGTTGGAAAGTTACCTGTTTGCCATCGCGGCGCATAAAGCAGTCGACTATCGCCGGCGGCAGGGACGACGCCCGGCAGGCCCGCTCGCCGCGATCGAGGGCAGCTCGGGCGGCGGCGGACCGGCGGCGCGCGCATCGCGTGCCAGTGCGCTGGCCCGTAGCGGCGAGCGGCGGCAACTGGAAGAGCAGGCCGTGGCCACGGCGCTTGCGGCGATCCTGACCGATTGGCGCCAGCGCGGCCAATGGCTGCGCGTGGCCTGCGCGGAACTGCTGTTTGTGCACGGGACCGGCAATCGCGAAACGGCCACGCTGTTGGCAATGCCGGAACAGACCGTCGCCAATCAGAAATTCGAATTCATCCAGCGCCTGCGCCACGCCATTGCCGGCCAGCAGCTTTCGCCCGACGTGTTTCCGGAGCTGAATCCGGCTCCGAACGAATAAATCTCGGCCGTTCTACTTGGGTTCGCTCAACAGCCAGCGCGGGGCGATCTGGTCGGCTTCGTCGGCCGTGGTGAGCCACAGCAGCAGACGGTCTTTCATCTCGGCTTCGACGGCTCGGTACTCGGCTTTGCCGGCCAGGTTGACGCGCTCGCCCGGATCGGATTGGAGGTCGAACAGTTCGGCGTAGCCCTCGGGATAGTAGTTGTATTTCCAGCGGCTGGTGCGGACCATCTTGGCGTCGGGATGCCGAATGCCGGCCACGCCGCGTCCCTTCTCGAAGTGCATGTCGAGCATGCCGCCCGTGATGACTTCCGGAATGATGTTCTCGCTAAAGACCGCCTCGCGCGGGGTGTAGTCGCGGCCCGAGCGCGTGACCAGCGGCGCGAAGCTGCGTCCCTGGCACTCGCGCGGCTCATTCAAGCCGGCCAGTTCGAACAACGTGGGCAGCACGTCGATGGCCTCGACCAGCTCGTCGTGCCGCTGGGGCTTGATCTTCTCCGGCCAGGCGACGATCAGCGGCACGCGCACCGACGACTCGAAAAAGCAGTTCTTGCCCATGATGCCGTGCTCGAGCAACTGATCGCCGTGGTCGGCGCTGAAGACGATGATCGTGTTGTCGGCCAGGCCTAGCTCCTTGAGTGTTCGCAGAATGCCGCCGATTTCGGCATCGACGTGGCTGATCGAGCCGTGGTAGCTGCGATAGATCCACTCGAGTCGTTGCCGTGGCGTGTCCAGCGGCGGCACCCTGTCACGCAGCACAAGCTTGGCCAGTGGCGGCGGAAAATGATTCACGTCGGCCGCGGTCACCCGCTCCGGCAGCGGGAATTCGACATGGTCGAACATCGACGCATACGGCTCGGGCAGTTCGAACGGCCCATGCGGCTTCCAGAACGAAGCGTGCAGGAAAAACGGCTTGCCGGCCGCGGCCAGCTCGCGCAGATAGTGCCGCGTGCGCTGGCCGACCCAGGCCGTATCGGTGAACTCCCCGGCGACGGCGGCCCGATAGGGGTTCTTGCCGGGCTGAATGTCGGCGGCCACCTTACGATACGGCAAATAGTTGAGCGGATCATGGGCGTTGCGCCAGCGGACATAATCGGACCAGGGATCGGTCAGCGACACGCCGTCGTGCAGCTCGACAATATCGAACCCCGTGCGCCGCGCCTCCTCCTGGTCGGGCGGATAGTAATGCAGCTTGCCGACCACGGCGGTGCGATAGCCCGCCTCGCGCAGCCGCGCCTGCATCAGCACTTCGCGGCGATCGACCGGCGTGTAATTCACGCGGTTGCGATGCGAATGCGGATAGCGGCCCGTGAAAAAACTGATCCGCGACGGCACGCACACCGGCGCTTGCACAAACGCGTGCGTAAAGTTCGCGCCTTCCGACGCAAGCCGATCCATATTCGGCGTTCGCGCCAGCTTGTTGCCGTTGGCTCCCAAGCTATCCCACCGCTGCTGATCAGTCATGATGAACAGGATATTCGGCCGGCTCGCGGGCGCGGCATCAGCTGCGGCGATGAACACCGCCAAAAGTAGCAGCGTCGAAACGGTTCGAAATAGTCGATTCATCATTCGCCCTGCATATCGTTAATTGAAGACTGCCAATCTTGCGCGGTGTGGAAAATCTGCAAGACCGTGATCTGTTCGCCTATCGCATGGAATACAGCTAAGTGACCATGCGCTCCGGCCCGCCGGCGGAAAAGTAGATAGCGAAGATCGGATCGCCCTGGGACCGGCCGACCCGCGATCTCCGGTCGCGCAAGCGTACCGATTGCGTTTTCGAGAAACCGCAAGTAACCGTCGGCATGCTGAGCGCCGTAACGGTCTGCATTCCAAAGCCAGATTTCGCGGAGTGTTTCACGGGCGGCGGTGGAGAGGCTTATTGTCCGCTGGCGTGATCGCGCAACCACTGGTCCCTCGTTTTCGCCAGTGATTCGCGGACTTCATCCATGGTGTGAACGCTGCCGGCTGCCACCTCGGCCGCTGCCTGGTCTATGAGGGCCAAACGCTGGGGCGTGAAGAAATGACCGAAATCTTCGTCGTCTAGCTGGAAGTCGCAGCTTAGCACGTCGGCGATGTACTCATCGACACTCGCGAACCCGGCGACCTCGGCCCGGCGCCGCGCTTCTTCGTAGATTCGATCATCGAGATTGACCTGGTGCATCGACGGCTCCTTGATTCCTCAATTCTACCGCCATTTTCGCGGAATGCCACGGTCGAAGAGAGTTGGGTAGTGGGCCAGATTGAATTTCAGAAGTCGGCTGAGGATACATTGCCCCCTGGCGGCTTCAGGCCAAACTTCTTAGCAAATTCTGGATCGATCCAGACAGACTCTACCTGACGTGGATCTAGCTCGGTCGGCTTCAGCAGGTGGCACCCCTCAACGAACAAATTCCAGCTTGCTGCCAGCATGACAAGATCATCGGTTTCGTGATCCCAGAAATGAATACTCCCGTCACTTGCTGAAACAAACGCGTTTCCGCATTCATCTTCTGCAAAGACCACGAGTCCCAACGCGTTCCAGGGCTGCGGGCTAGTTTTCAGACCCACGGCGCGTACCACGCCGTAGCTTTGGCCAGTCCGCTTGTCGGTGAACACTTTGCCTGCGATCGACTCAATGTTCGGCATCGTCGTATCCTGCTCGGATTAGCTCGCCCGCTTGTTGTAGGGCTTGCGATTCTTGGCGACTGGCGGCGGCAGCATGTCGGCCAAATCCGCGATCGCCATGAACCCAACGAATCCGCTGACAAAAAACTCGCGGAGTCGCAACTGCCCGCGATTACTTTCGGCCTACCCGATCACTGGCTTCGATGCGATACAGATGCTTGTCGGTGCGGAGAAAAATGGCGGCGCCGCAGAAGGCGGGGGTGGCCATTTGCCGGCCGTCGAGTTGGTTGGTCGCTAGAAGCTTGTACTCGCGAGCCGGCTCGAGCACGTAGGTGCGGCCGTCTTCCGCGGGAATGTAAATCCGGCCGCCGGCCAGCGTGGGCGAGGCGGAGTAATCTCCCCCCAGCCGTTCGGTCCAAATCGACTTGCCGGTTTTCGCGTCGAGCGAGCTGGCCACTCCGCGGTTGGTGACCAGGTAGAGTTGCTCGCCCACCAGCAGCGGCGAGGGAGCCGCTGAAATCTGCCGCGTGGCTTGCCAGGCCACGGCCGTGTCGGTCAAGTCGCCACTGCCTTGATTACCGCTGCCGCCGGGCCGCATGGCCCACAATTGCGGCCGGCCGAAATCCGTAACGACAAACAGCAGGCCATCGCCGAAGATCGGCCGCGGCACGACCGAAAAGCCCTTGTAACGCACCTTCCACAGTTCGCGTCCGTTACTGGGATCGTAGGCCACGACCTGGCTGGCGCCGGAGCTGATCAACTGCGTCTGGCCGGCGACTTGAATCACCAGCGGGGTCGAATAGCCCTTGCGCCAGTCGGGATTGTCGGCCGGTTTGCCCGTGCGGTCGGTCTTCCAGGCGATGCGGCCGGTGTGCTTGTCCAGCGCCACGACATATTGCACGTCCATGCCGTCGCAGTTCACGATCAGAAACTCGCGATACAAGATCGGCGAGCTGCCCGGCCCCTCTTTGTGTTCGAGCTTGAGCGAATTATTTTTCCACAAGATGCTGCCGGTGGCCGTGGCCAGGCAGGCGGTGCCGTTGGTGCCGAAGTGCACGTACACGCGGCCGTCTTCGATCACCGGCGTGGGCGAGGCGTAGCTGTTCTTGGCGTTCACCGATTCGGGCTGTTCGATCCGAAACACTTCGACGTCGTGCAGCACCGACCCGGAGTCGCGATCGACGCACACGGCCCGTAGCGAGTGGCCGCGATCGACGGCCGTCGTCATCCAAATCTGCCGGCCCAGCACGACCGGCGACGACCAGCCTTCGCCGGGAATGGCCGTCTTCCAGCGCACGTTTTCCTGCTCGCTCCAAGTGAGCGGCGGCTGAGCATTGGCAGGAGCATGACCCTGGCCGTCGGGACCACGAAACTGCGGCCAATCGTCGGCCGCCCACGCAGTGGCCGGCATCAGCAACAGCGCCAGGCAGAGCAATCGAGTCACGTGGAAAAAGCTCCGAAGAAATGATGAAGTAGGAATGATGAATGATGAATGGAAGAGGCAATCTTGTTTCCGACATCCATCATTCAGTAGTCTCAAGTTCTCGACTCTCAAATACAGGAACACTAATCGGCGCTAATTGACACTAATCGGAATTAGTGGGAATTAGTGAAAATTAGTGTTCCTCTCTTTCCTCTCCGATTTGTTTGACAGCGATTTGGAACTACTGTCATTCATCATTCATCATTCCGCATTGATTAGTTCTCCGGGGCGACGTGCCAGGCTCGTGATCGAAGGCAGATTGCCCTCGGCATCAAACGGTAGCGGGCGAGGTTCGGCAATCACGTCGAGATCCGGCCGCTCGCGGGCTTCGGCCAGGTAGGCGGCCGAACATTCCACTTCGGCCAGTTCCAGCGTGTTGCGAATCCATAGCACCCCGGCCTCTTCCGGCGGCTTGAGCCCGATCTGGCCCAATGCAGCCTCGAGCACCTGCCGGTCGGTCGGAAAATGGATCGGCAGCCGGGCTCCTTCGGGATGGCCGCCGGTGAGCACGTTGACGTACGTGATGTGCAGATCGGTCTGCTCGATCGCCCGGGTTGTGCAAAAGTCGGCGATGCCGATGCCGCAGGCATTGCCATGCGTGGCTTCGGTGAGACCCCGCACGATCACCCGGCGCACATGGGGCGATTCGCGCGTGCCGGCCGGCTGGGCCACTTTGCGGCCGATGACGTTGGTGTCCATGCCGGCGCCGCTGATGTCCTTGCCGATTTCGTCGATGATCAGCACGTCGACTTTGCCGAATGGAAGCTGGGGCAGCCAGCGTTTGGCCAGCACCAGCAGTTCCTTTTCGCGGGACTCGAAATCCTCGGGGGCCACGGCCGCGATCAGCGCGGTTTCGTCGTACGCATTTTCCACGATGCCCACGCCGGCCAGGATATGGCAACTCGCCAGCACGCGGCCGGCCACGGCTTTGACGATTTGATCGAAGCTGTAATCCTGGATGGCCCGATGGTAGATCGTGGCCCCGGCGTGCTTGCCCAGGCCGATGAGCATCATCTTCATCAGCCCGCTTTCGATCTCGCCGACGAAATTGGTATGCGGCTTGACGCGGCCGCAGACCACCACGTGATCGGCCTCGCTGGCATAGCGGTCGAAGTGGACCGGCAAGCCTTCGGGCGTGTGGCAAACGATCACGGTCTCCATCGTCGCGCGGATCGGGCAGCCGAGAAAATCTTCGGTTACCCCGTAACCGTGCAAGATGCCCACCTGGCCGGCCACCGTGCCGCCGCCGTGGCTGCCCATGGCCGGCACGACAAACGGTTCGAGCTTCAAGGCCTTGAGATGCCGGACAATCGCCTGGAGGACGACGGCGATATTGGCGATGCCGCGGCTGCCGGCCGTCACAGCCACGCTCTCGCCAGGCCGGACCTTGCCGGCCAGGTTCAGCCGCGCCAGTTCGCGGTCGACCGTTTGGGCGATATTTTCGACCCGCGGGCAGTCGAAGCGTTGTGCCACGCGGAACATTGGCGGAAATTGCATGATGAATCGTCTCGCAAGCGGCTTGTGGAACTCTATGCCATCCTAACCCAAAACTGCAACAAGATCACGGCTCCGGCCAGACCGGCCGCCGCTACCCTGGGCGGCGCAGGGTCTTACTGCGATCCGTTTCGGCAAACTGGGTGTAGCAAAAGGTTGCGGCGAGTATCGGGTGTTTGTAGACTCAAGTCCACCCGAACGGCCGGCATCGTACTGGGGTTTAGTGGCAGATGTTCGACCCCTACCACAAGTGGCTGGGCATTGCTCCCAAAGACCAGCCGCCCACGCTCTATCGTCTGCTGGGAATCGATGCCTTCGAGCCCGATGACGAAGTCATCGATTCGGCCGCCAATCGACTGATGTCCTGGCTGCAGGAGTTCGCCACGGGCGAACACGTGGCCGAATCGCAAAAGCTGCTGAACGAGATCGCCGCGGCGCGGGTCCGGCTGCTGAATCCGGGCACCAAGGCCGAGTACGACGACCAACTGCGCAAAACGTTGTCGGCCGCTCGCGAAGCCCAGGAACCTGCGAAAGGCAAGCAACCCTCTCGCGACCGTCAGAAACGGCAGTCGCCATTGTCCGACGCGGGCTTGCCCTCGGGCATTCACTCGGCGCGTCGTCGGCCGGCACCATCTGCCCCTGCCAAGAACGCCAAGGCGGCCGCGCCAAAGAACGCCAAAGCGGGAAGCTCCAAGCAGCGCGGCAGCTCGCAATCGGGCGCCCATCCCCGCACGCGATCGCGCGGCCAGCGGACCCTGTCGCTGCCGATCATTGCCGCGGTCGGGCTAACGGCGCTGGCCATCGTCATCTTGGGAGGCTGGGCGCTGTTTTCGAAGGGGCCCAAACCCAAAAGCGCGCCCAGTCCGACGCAGACCGCCAAAGTCGAAGAGCCGCCGAAAGCTGATCCTCCGAGCCAACCACCGGTCGTGCCTTCGTCCTCAACGGGATACGTGCGGGGTGGCGGCGTGTTCACCGGAAGATCGACGGTGGTTTTGGGGACTCCTCCCGCGTCTGGCACCCCGATGGCCGGCGGCGGCAAGGCGCCGATTGTCAAAGCAGTCGAAGCCACGGCCAAACCGCCGGTAAAACCGGCCGCGCCGGCGGTTGCCACGGTGACAACTCCCACGGCCCCGACCGACGGCGTTGACGCGGCCCGGCTGCAACTCGCGTCGACGATGCCGGCCGACGGCAAGGCTGCCGACGCGATTACTGCACCGGCGCCGGTGGATTCGAAATCCGTGCCCGCTTCAGCCCCGAGTCCCACGGCCGCGCCTCGGCCGCCTGCCGACGCGGTTGCGTCGGTCGTGGTGCCGGCCCCGATGCCGGCTGTCGCAGGCGACAAAAACGAGAAGTCGGCGGTGCCCGTGGTGGCCGATCAGCGCTTGCCCGTGCCGGGCGACGCTTCGCAGCAGCAGGCGAAGAAACTGCTCGGAGATTTGTTTGGCGGTCAAACCAAGAAGAACCGCGAGGCGCAACAGCGTTCCATCAACGAATTATTCGCGAAAGAGGTACAAATTGCGACGGAGCCCGCCTCGCTGTATGTGGTGCTCGTCGAGGCCCGCGACCGCGCGGTGCAACTGGCGGATCTCACCCTGGCCGAAACGGCGGTCGACAAGCTGATCGCGCGTTTCCAGGTCGATCGACTTGCAGCCCGAACGGAGCTGCTGGAAAAGCTGCAAGCCAACAAGTCCTTGCCAGCAGACGTCGGCAGCGACTGCGCCGACCAGTGCCTGGACCTGGTGGAAGTTGCCATCCGGGACGAGGACTTCCCGGCGGCCGACAAGTTGGCACGTCTAGCGCAGCAATTTGCGAGCAAGGCGCGCAATGGAGAGCTGAAAAATGAAGCCGCATGGCGGATCAAGGAAGCGACGCAATTCACGGCGCGTTGGGGCGAAGCCGAGAAGGCCCGGGCCAGCCTGGCGAAAAACGATGCCGACGCCGACGCGCACCAGGAGGTGGGGCGGTACCTTTGTTTTCAGTGTGACGACTGGGAGGCGGGCCTGACGCACCTCAGCAAGGGCAGCGATGAGCCGTTGAAAACACTGGCGGTCAGAAGTCTCGCCGAGATGAGCGATCCGGCCAAACTCGTGGAACTCGGCGACGCCTGGAAGAAACAGTCCAGTCAGAAGAACGCCAGCAAGGAAGTGCGCGGCGAGTATCGCGCCGCCGCGCGACATTGGTACGCCCTGGCCGAGCCGTGGTTGCCCGGGCTGGCTAAAATCACCTGCGAAAAACGTTTGAAGGAAGTGGCTTTGCCCAGCGCCAAGGGGAGCTATCCACGGCGACGGCCGCCGCGGGCTGTCGCGCCCTTTGATGCCGTGGCCGCGGCAGAGCATCAACGACTTTGGGCGCGCTACCAAAACACGCTGCCCAGCGCCGCCAACTCCGTCGGCATGAAGCTCGTGCTGATTCCGCCGGGCGAGTTTCGCATGGGTATGGATCGCGCCGACATCGAAGCGCATGCCAAGCTCGCTCCGGACGTCGGCGCCAAAATGCTGGCCGAGAGCTGCGGCCCACGCCACCTGGTACGGATTACGCATCCGTTCTATATCGGAGCGTATGAAGTGACCGTCGGCCAGTTTCGCGCCTTCGCCACGGCCAGCAAATACAAGACAACCGCCGAAACGGACGGGCTAGGCGGTTATGTCTACGTCAGTGGCAAGCCCGTGCGCAAGCCGGAGATCAACTGGCAGAATGCCGGCTATGAGCAAGCGGGCGACGAGCCGGTCGTGAATGTGACCTATGCCGACGCGCTCAGCTTTTGCCAGTGGCTCGGCCAGCAGGAAGGGACCGAGTACCGGCTGCCCAGCGAAGCCGAATGGGAATACGTCTGCCGCGCCGGCACGGAGGCGCTGTACCCGTTCGGGTCGGATCCCCAATTGCTGCCGCAATACGCCTGGACTCACGAAACGCGAGCCAAACCCGTCGGCAAGAAGTTGCCTAACGGCTTTGGCATCTACGATATGTTGGGCAACGTCTACGAGTGGGGCGGCGACTGGTTCACCTACGACTATTACGCAAAGTCTCCCAAGGATAATCCGACCGGCCCCAGCAGTGCGACGGGAGATTTGCGCGTCATCCGCGGATCGCCCGCCGACTGCCGATCGGCGGGCCGAGGCCAGGGCATCGCGACCAGCACGTGGCCGCTGCGCGGTTTCCGCGTCGTGCGCATGGACACGACTCACTGAGGCCGACAGGCCGGGTCGCATTCACGTCGTTTGGCAAAGTCGGTTTCGACCAGTGACGCGGCGCACGCGGGAGGCATGTCGTGGAAAAGTCTGAAAACACTCCGGTGGGCATCGATCTGGGCACGACGTTTTCCGTCATCGCCCATTTGGATCGCGAAGGCCGTCCCGCGACCATTCGCAACGCCGAGGGCGATGCCACGACGCCCAGCGCCGTGTTCTTCGACCGCTCGTCGGTGATTGTTGGCAAAGAGGCCGTGAAGCTGTCGCGGCTCGAGCCGGAGCGCGTCGCCTTGTGCGCGAAGCGCGACATGGGCAGCCCATTTTATTCGCACAAGATCGCCGGCCAGCAGCTCCCGCCGGAAGTGATTCAAGCCTGCGTCTTGCGCAAACTGCGCGAGGACGCCGAGTTGGTGGTGGGTAAGTTCGACAAAGCGGTGATTACCGTGCCCGCCTATTTCAACGAGCCGCGGCGCAAAGCCACGCAGGACGCGGGACGCCTGGCCGGTTTGGAAGTGATCGACATCATCAACGAGCCCACGGCGGCGGCCATCGCGGCCGGAGCCCAACACGGCCGGACCGACGGCAGTGTCGGCAGCGGCCACGAGCGGATTCTGGTCTTCGACCTGGGTGGCGGCACCTTCGACGTCACGGTCATGGAGATCAAGGATCTCAGCTTCGACACGCTGGCCACCGGCGGCGACGTCCACCTGGGCGGAATCGACTGGGACCGCCGGCTGGCCGACCACCTGCTCGAGGAATTCCAGGCGCAACAGGGCGACGACCTGCGCGAGCAGCCCCTGGTGCTGGCCCGTATCCTGCGCGAGGCCGAGGAAGCCAAGCGCACCCTCTCGGCCCGCGACGAGGCCATGTTGGTGTTCGAGCACGAGGGGGCACGCATTCGCAAGTCGGTGACCCGCGCCAAGTTCGAAGATCTGACCCGCGACCTGGTCGAGCGCACGCGTTTCACGGCGACGCGCGTCATGCGCGAGTCCGGCCTGAAATGGAACGACTTGGACCGCGTGCTGGTCGTGGGTGGCTCGACGCGGATGCCGATGATCGTGCAGATGCTCGAGCACGAGGCGGGCCGCAAGCTCGATCGGTCCGTTTCGGCCGACGAGGCGGTGGCCCACGGGGCCGCGCTCTACGCCGAGCTGCTGTTGAAAGGCACGCGCAAATCTTCGGTCGTCCAGCGCGTCACGAACGTCAGCGCCCACAACATGTGCGTGCTGGGCGTCGACAAGCAAACCGGCCGCCGCCGCAGCCGGGTCATGATTCAGCGCAACAGCCGGCTGCCGGCCAGCAGCCGCGCCTCCTTTCGCACCCAGCAGCAGGGGCAAACCAGCGTCGTCGTGCAAATCGTCGAAGGCGGCGACGCCAGCGGCAACAGCGCCACGCCCATCGGCCGCTGCGTGATCAGCGGCCTTCCGCCGACGCTGCCAATCAATGCGCCGGTGGAAGTGACTTTCACCTACCAGCCCAACGGCCGGCTGATCGTCGAGGCGCAATTGCCGGACAAGTCGTTCTCCGCGCGGACCACGATCGAGCGCGCCTCGGGGCTCGACGAAACGCTATTAAAATCTTGGCAGGATAAGCTGGAAAGCGGCCAGTTGCTGCCCGACACAGCAGACGAACCCGCGGCCGATGCGGAAGCGGATGACATGGACGCCGACTCGGCCGAAGAAACAACTTCCGAATCGCTCGATTTCGGCGAAGCTCCCGCGCCTCGACACTCCAAGCCCAAAGCCGGCGTCAGGCCGAAGACTGGCGGCAAGCCGGCTGCCAGCGCCAAGCCGAAGTCCACCGGCAAGCCGACGCGCCGCCCGGGGGCATCCAAGCCGCCACCGTCCTCCAAGGACGGTGGTTTAGACAGTTTCCTGGACTCACTGGAATAATCGAAGACCACGCCGGGATCGCTGAAACGCATGCGCGGGCAGCGGCAATTAGAACAGCCGTAGTTGGCCGGCTGCAGCAGTCGGTGGGCGGAAGGACTGGCAATCATATTCGGGCAGCTTGCCGTCGAGGCCGTGCTTCCGGGTGAAAGTGCGGAAGACCTGCTTGATCTGGTCGGCCAGCGGCCCGTTGCCCCTCATGCGCTGACCGAATTCGGGAGAATTCAGCGCGCCGCCGCGCACCGAGCGGATGGCGTTTTCGACGCGCTGCCGCTTGTCGGGATGCGTGCGCTCGAGCCATTCGAGAAACACCGGCTTGACGGTCAGCGGGAGTCGCAAGACGACGAAGCCCGCGCCTTGGGCGCCGGCTTCGGCCGCGGCCGCCAGGATCGAGGGCATTTCGCTGTCGGTCAAAGCGGGAATGACAGGGGCCACCATCACGCGCGTGGGAACGCCGGCGGCAGTCAGTGCGCGGATGGCCCGCAGCCGGGCGGCCGGAGTGCTGGTGCGCGGCTCCATCACGCGCCCCAGCTCCGCATCGAGCGTGGTGACGCTAATGTTGACGTGAACCAGCCGGGCCGCGGCCATTGGCCCCAGAATGTCGAGGTCGCGGCAGACCAGCGCGTTTTTCGTGACGATGCTGATCGGCTGACGAGCTTCCCAAGCCACTTCCAGGCAGCCGCGCGTGAGCCGGAACTCGCGTTCGGCCGGTTGAAAACAGTCGGTGACGCCGGAAAACGTGATCGGCTCGGGCCGCCACGCTGGGCGAGCTAGAAACGCCCGCAGCAGCGCGGGCGCATCGTGCTTGACGAGAATCTTGGTCTCGAAGTCCAGCCCGGCATTCAACCCCAGATACTCATGGCCTGGCCGGGCGTAGCAGTACGAGCAACCATGCGCGCAGCCGCGATACGGATTGACGCTGTAGCGGAAGGGTACGTCGGGGCTGTCATTTTCAGACACGATGGTTTGCGAAGCGTCGGGCAGATACTCGACCGGCGGCCGGTTGGCATCGGCCAGGAACTCAGCATCGCCGTCAAAGTGTTCCCAATCGTCTTCGACATGCACCGCCTCGAACCGATTGGCCGGGTTGATATGCGACCCGCGAGCCTTGGGCGAGCGTTTTTCAGAGTTCATCGCGAACACTCCACCGCGGTTTCGGAGGCCGAGCTTTTTGTATACGCCGACGCGGCTAAACCGGCGGAATACGTTTGCGCTCTCCCTTTTCCTGGATCGGCAGGTTTTGTTCGGCGCTGGGCAGGACCGGACTGGGCAGGTGGGCCACTTCGTGGTGCGCACGGCTGAGCAACGCGGCGGCGTCGGGCAGGCGAGGCGGAGCGGCCTTGTCGGCATCAAAACGGAATGCGGCGGTCAGATCGCCAAACGTCTGCCGGCGCCAGTCGGTGATGTTCGGCTCCTGGACGCCCGTGAATTTCTCCAGAAACTGGATCACGGAAGTGTGATCAAATGGCTGGCTGCACACCCAGCCGCCGGCCGTCCAGGGCGAGACGACGATGCACGGCACGCGGAACCCCGCCCCGATCGGCTTGCCGTTGATGAATTCACCGGGCGTGCCGGCCGGTGGAGTGGGCGGCGGCACGTGATCGAACAGGCCGTCGTTTTCGTCGTAGTCGAGAATGAATGCCGTTTTGGCCCACACCTCGGGGTTGGCGGCAATGGCGTCGATGGCACTCGCCACAAATGCCGCACCGGCCGCGGGCAGGGCGTCCGGATGCTCGGACTGCGCCATCGTGGGCATGAGCCAGCTCACGGTCGGCAGGCGGTCGTTGATCGCGTCTTCTTCGAATTGTCCCCGCTTGCGCAAGGCCATCGCCTTGTCGTGCAACGGCATGCCGGGCGTTGCTTCGCGGTAATGCTTGAAATGCTCCAGGCTGTTCCAGCCCTGTTCGTAGCGATAGTACTTCCAACTGATCCCGGCCCGCTCCAGACGCTCGGGATACGTCATCCAGGTTTTGTTCGGCGAGCGTTGCTTACGGCCTTCCTCATCGCGTGGGAACATGCAGCCGGTTTGCCAGTAGTAGCGGTTGGGCGTCGTCGGGCCGAGCACCGAGCAGTAATACGCGTCGCAAATCGTGAACGCCTCGGCCAGGGCAAACTGAAAGGGAATGTCGTCGCGCGTGTAATAGCCCATCACGTAGGGGCCATTCAAGCCGTCGGCCTTGCGGTGCGCCGTCACCCATTGATCCATCTTTCCGTTATTCCAGGCTTCATGCTGAACGGCCGGTTCGTGGCTGGTCGATGGAATTTTCTGCGCGCTCGAATCACGCGTGTTCAAATGAAACGGCAGCAAGTAGCCGCTGGGGCTTTCCGGGTCGGGCTGATGGAACACGGATTTCCCGCTGGGCAGCGTCAGCGCTTGCGGATCTCCGAACCCGCGCACGCCGGCCAGCGTGCCAAAATAATGGTCGAACGAGCGGTTTTCCTGCATCAACAACACAACGTGCTTGATATCGCCGAGCGAGCCGCCGCGCGGCGGAGTTTGCCCCAGCACGCGCCGCAAGTTCGGGGGCAGGATGCCGGAAGCCGCAGCAGCAGCGGCCATGCGTGCGGCCGAGCCGAGCAACCGCCGGCGGGTCATCGGAGCCGAGCCGAAATCGGGCGTTCGAGCAGGGCGGGAGTTGTCTGAATTCATCAGGGGAGAATCGCGCTTTGGGGCAATGAACAGATGGACAGTATTCTAGCGATGCCGTATTTGGCGGGCAACCGGAACCACGGCACATGAATGTGCCGGCTAAGGTTTGCGCGCTGACAGCGATATTTCGCGCGTTAGCGGCGGCGCTGTTGGTAGCGGCGGCTGGCGTCTTCGAGGATGCGGCGCTCGTCGCGGGTGAGGCTGGCTTCGCCCTGCTCGCTGATCTTGGCCAGAACGCGATCGACCTGGTCGGCGCTGCTGACGACCGGCTCCTCGGGTTCGTCCTGCTTGGGCGCGTGCAGTTGCAACCGAGGGCGGCGCAGCGAGCGAAGTTTGCGCGTCCACTTGCCCGTGAAGGGCGTGCCGAGATTCCAGCCGCTCCACCGGTACAGAAAGGCAAAGGCGGCCCCGGTCAGATGGACGTCGTGAGCCACGGAGCCGCCGACGCCAAACAGATCCAAAACGATGCAGAATGCGCAGACCAGCCAGGCCGGCGCCGGCAGGAAGCCCATCACCAACAGCGTGCGATGCGGATAGTGCATCGCGAACAGGACCATAATCCCCACCACGGCGCCGGACGCCCCGAGCACCTCACTGAAAGGCCAGGCCACCGAAGGAACCGTGAAGTACCGGATGAGCAGCCACACGGCGCCGCCCAGGACCACCATCGACAAGTAGATCCGCAGGAACTCGTTGCGGCCGTAGATGCTTTCCACATCGCGGCCGAACATCCACAGGGCGAACATATTGAAACAGATGTGCATCATGCTCGACGTGTCGTGCACGAAGCCATAGGTCAGCAATTCGTACGCACGCCAGGGCTGGTTCAGTACGTCGGCATGCAGGGCGAGCCAGCGGACGACGACGCTCTCGTCCGGCATGCCGGGCTGTCCCGACGCCGAGAGCACTTGCAACAGGAAGACGGCGGCGTTGATGATGATCAGATCGGTGACCGCGGTGCGGTTGCCACCGAGGAAAAAACCCTGCTCGCGGCCGCGAACGTATTCTCGATCGTAAAGACCCATGTGCTCTCTCGTTTTCGCCGAAGCGGTCGGACCTCTACAACATTGTAGCGGTTTACTTGCCGAGCGTGGTTGCTTTGCGGCTGGGAGGGCGAGGCTCGTGCCGAGCCGGGGCTGCCGGGTACGAGGCTCCTACAGAGTTCAACGATGTCAACCGAGAGTGCCGGCTCGGCAGGAGCCTCGCCCTCTCAGGGGGTGCGTAAAACCATAGCGGCAAGGCGCAAGGAGTGTGCTCGCCAATGCCGGACGGCGGCACTGCGTCAGGGCGTGGCTTGAGGGGCGCGGCTGAGCTGCTCGACGCGCCGCAAGGCCTGCCATTCGGCAGCCGCCAGCCGCGCGGCCAGGCGCTTGTTGTCAGCTAGCAGCTTGGCCGTTTGGTCCTGCAATGCGGCCACCTTAGCTTCAAACGCGCTGACTTGCTCCGCGATCTTGTCTTGCTCGGCACTGGACCGCTTAAGCTCGGCCTGGAGCGTGACGATCTCTGCGTCGCGAGCTTGCACCTGGGCCGTGATGCCGTCGACGCTCTGTTTCAAATGCCCCAGGTCCACGGTGCGAGCGGCAATCTCGTCCAATGTCAGCGCGATCGAATTACGCACGTCGCGAAACGCCACGGTATAGGCCCGTAGCGGACGCTGATAGTCTTTGTCTTTGCCGGCGTGCAGAAATTCGGCCCGAATGCTTTCGGGCAGCATGGTGGTAAGCTGCTCGTCGGTCATGCCGGCAAATGTCCACGTGCGATCCAGCGGCATGACTTCGTACAGCAGCCAGGCACTATCGCTTTGAGCCAGGCGGGCCAGTTCGGCCGGTGACAGCCGCACGGCGGGGACGAGCGTGACGTTTTGGCCGGCGGGAGCGGTGACTTTGAACTCGCCCATGTAAGCCCCGCCGTCTTGGATGCCTTTGCTCTCGAACGCATAGAGCATGGCCTTGTCCTTGATGGCGGCGGGCGTGGGCTTCTCGATCTGCAAACTCACGTCGCCGGTCGGAGTGACTTGTCCGCGGCGAGCCTGCCAGACGCGGCCCTTGTCGATGATCAGTGCATTGAGCACCAGCTTGTACTGGTCCAGCCCCAATTGATCGGCCGGATCGTCGGCGGTGGGTTTGGGCAATCCATCTTCGATGCGGTAGACGGCGAGTTTCGCCCGCTCGCCGCCATGCTCGACCAGTTTCTTGGCGGCCAGCGATTGGTCGAGGTCCTTTTGTTTCTGCACCACGACCTTTTGCCACGAACCTTCGGCGCTGAGCATCGCGGCCGCGAGGTACAGAAACCCGCAGGTGGCGATCAGGATCAAGCCGATCAGAATCTTGCCGATGATGTTCATAGCGTTTCCAGGCGGCACGAAAGTGCGTCGACGAGCGCGCGGCTTAAGGGCGGAGGCGAGCTGGCGGCCCGCCCGGGAGCTGCCGAAACCGTGATTTTCCTAGAAATGCACGAAGCGGTTGGCAGCAAGCCGCTTAGGTCGATAATAGGCACGGAAAAAAGCAGCGTCAAGCTGCTGGCCCGCCAGATGGCCGAGGCCGACACACGGTGGTACCCGCTGCGTAACCAATTGCAAGGAATACACTTGCAAAGCCGAAAATGGGCCGCTTACACGCCGTTTCCGCTGCTGCGTTAGCGCTTGTCGTCCCCCTGCGATGCCCGGCCGGGCGGCGTTTGGCGCTCCAACCGTTCAAGCCGTTTGCGCACCTGATCGAGCTGCGCCTTAATATCGCGCTGCTGGCGCTGGAGCATTTCGTTCAGTTCGCCGCTCGGGAATGGGGCCGCCTCCGGGCGTACCCGCGGCGGCATCTGGCGTGGCAGCAGCTTTTCCACCTCGTGGCGCACCGGTGGCGGCAATTCCGAGAGCTTGTCTTCGGTCGCTTCCCAGGTCTGGTCGCCTTGCTTGACGATCACTTTGGCTGGCTCCTTGCCTTTGCGAACGATCGTTACCGACATATCGTCCGGCAGCCCACGCTCGGCCGGCGGCAGCACCACGCCAGGGCCGAAGAAGTACATCGACTGCGGCGGCACGGAATGCGGCGGCCCAGTCCAGGGAAGGCCAGTCCAGCGGTGCTCGAGCCACTGTTGCAATGCATCAGGGGGAGGCTGCACGAAGGCCCCCTCCGGCCCGGATTGCTCGCCGCGCTCGGCCGGTTTGACGGTGACGCTCTGCTGCTTGCCGCCGCGATACAGTTCGATTTTCAACTCGCTGCCAGCGGCGCGATTGATGGCCCGCTGCAACATGTGCATGTCGCGCAGACGGCTATCGCCGGCCGTGAGCAGCACGTCGAAACGCTTGAGCCCGGCCTTGGCCGCCGGACTGTCCGGCAACACGTCTTCGACAAGCAAGCCTCCCTGGTCGCGATCCAAGTCCAACTGCGCTCGCAAGGCCGGATCGTGGATCGGGCTGCACTGCACGCCGATCCAATAACCGGCCGACGGGCCTGGCTCGCCATCATCCGCCGGAGCGGGCCGCCGGCCCTCATCGGCCGGCTGTTTGGCTTCGGGCCGATCCTGGGGATCGGCAAGCAAGAGCGCGGACGGCGCACAGGCCAATCCCAGGCTGACGAGCCCCAGCTTGAACAAGCTTGTCGTGATTCGCATGGCTGACTCCTTCTCCAAAACCCCTCTCCCCTGCGGCAGAGGGCAGGGTGAGGGGCCGGGTGTGCACGCTTACTGATAATCCTTGAGATTGACCGGTTGCAGATCGACGCGATCGACCGGCACGACCACCTCGCGGCCGTCACCCATCCGCACCGGAATCAATTGCCGATGCTCGCGGACTCGGCCGCCGAGCCGTTCCAGCGCTTGCCGCACGTCGGCAGGCAGCGGCGGCGACGCATTCAACCAGCCGGCCGCCAAGGCCGGATCCTTGACGATGGGCACCTGCACCGGCACCATGTCGTCGCGCCCCTCGCCCAGCACCAGCGTCACGTGATCCATTGCCGCATCATTGGGGCTGGCCGATCGAGCCGCCTGGCCGCCCACTGCCGCCAGCGGCTGCGATTCCGCGCCGCGGTTCAGGATCCGGTAACCGGGCTCCGGCCGATCGAGCCACTGCCCGGCGCCCAGCCCCAGCGCGAAACATAGCATGATGCCGGCCGCCAGGGTCGCCAGCGTGCCAAGGTTCGCACGGCGCCACCCGGTTTGCGGCCGAATGGTGACGGCTGGCTGCGCTGCCGCGGTCGAAACTGCCTTAGGAGCCGGATGCGCGATCGCCTGCATTTCGTCGGCCCAGCTCTGGGCCTCTAAAAACGCCAACGCACATCGCCGCCAGCCGTCTGGCTGCTCGTCCAAAGAGGCGAGCAATTGGCGGCGCTGGGGTTCCGGCAGCTCGCCGTCGACCAACAGGTCGAGACGCCGCTGCTGGTCGTCGTATTCACTGCGTTCGTTGTGTTCGTTGGAAAGCATGTTCATGAAGCTACTTCAGTCAAATTCAAGGCTGTCAGCTCGTGGCGTAAACGGCCGCGGGCGCGGTGTAGTCGGGCTTCGGCGGCACTATGCCCGATGCCCAAATGCGCGGCGATCTGGTGGTAGTCCCAATCTTCGCCGTATTTGAGCAGCAGAATTTCCGCATCGCGGGGGGGCAGCCGCTCCAGCGCCGTGCGCACCGTCCGACGCCGCTCGTCGGCCAGCAGCCAGTCGAGGCCGCTGGTACTTCGGGAGTCCTCCTCAGTGGGTTGTCGCCGTTGGGCATACCGATCAGTCAGGCTGTGCCAGCGGCCCCTGCGGCGGCGGTACAGCAGCGATTGCAGCACCGCCACGCGATACAGCCAGGGGGCGATTTTCGTGCAGTCGGCCGGCGGCGCCCGTTGCTTAATCACCGCCAGCGAAACCTCTTGCATCACGTCATCCACCGCGTCGTCCCGGCCGGTGCGGGCTCGCACCACGGTCCGCATCCAGCGGTCGTGCGCAGCCAGCACCTGGGGCCAATCGATTGGCGGGGCCGCAGCACCCGGCCGCTCGTGGGACGCGTTGGTCGACGTCATGACAAGGAGATAGTTGCCACAGAGGGTGATGTTCTTGCGAAAAAAAAGGCGCCTGCCGGCCGCTGACGCACTTTCTATGGTACGCCGACATGGGGGGGTCGGTTCGACCGGTCCTGCAAAACCTGCCGGACGCCAGAACCTCGGGTGGCCGGCCGCCGTAGCAAAAGACAGAGGCCGCTGGGCCCTTCAATACGCTTGCTACGGGCTGCCCCGCCGTGCGCTGTGCCGCGCACGGCGGGGCTTATGTTTGCGCCGCTGGGCTCTGGCAGACTCGCCCTAGCTCAATCTTGCGGACGGTGGCGGACGATTTCGCCTTCGATGAGGTAGATCACCTCTTCGGCCACATTGGTGGCCATGTCGGCGATGCGCTCGACGTGGCGCGAGGCGGAATTGAGCTTCGACCAGCACTCGAATTTTTCCGGCTCGTCGCGCATCAAGCGACGGATCTTCGACTGGATTTCGTCTCGCAGCCCATCGACTTCGTCATCGGCATCGCGCACTTGCCGGGCCAGTTTTGCATCGTGGTTCACCAGCGCGTCGAGGCTGTTCTTGACCATCGACTGGGCCTTGACGGCCATGGTGCGGATATCGCCGATCAGCTCCGGCCGCTCGCATTGGGCCAGAAAGATGGCCCGCTTCGCCATGTTTGTCGCCAGGTCGCCCATGCGTTCCAGATCGTTGTTGATCTTCAGCACCGCAATGACGAACCGCAGGTCGGCCGCCACCGGCTGATACAGGGCCAGCGTCTTCAAGCACTCCTCTTCGACCTCGACCTCCAGCCGATCGATCTCGTCGTCTGACGAGATGACCGACGCGGCCAATTCCTGGTCCTTGTTCACCAGCGAATCGACCGCCTTGGCGATGGCCTCTTCGACATAGGTGCCCACCAGCAGAATCTTCTGCTTGAGCTTCTCGATCTGGCGAAACAGGTGATGAGACATGGGGAAAGTGGAAAGTGAAAAGTGGAAAGTGAAAAGTGAGGAACGGAGAGCTTGCCGCCCAGCGTTCGTCACTCCTCATTTTTCACTTTTCACTTTTCATTTTTCACTTCCTTTATTAGCCGAAACGCCCGGTGATGTAATCTTCGGTCTGTTTCTGCGTGGGGTTGGTAAAGATTTGCCGCGTGGGGCCGAACTCGACGATCCGGCCTTGATAAAAGAAGGCCGTATAGTCCGAGACTCTCGCGGCCTGCTGCATGTTGTGCGTGACGATGATGATCGTGTAATTCGTGCGCAGGACGTCGATCAGGTCTTCGATCTTCGCCGTGCCCAGCGGATCGATCGCGCTGGTGGGCTCGTCCATCAGCAGCACGTCCGGCTCAACGGCGATGGCCCGGGCAATGCACAGCCGCTGCTGCTGCCCGCCGGAGAGCGCCATGCCGGGCTTTTCGAGTTTGTCGGACACCTCGTCCCACAAGGCCGCGCGACGCAGGGCGTCTTCCACGCGGCCGACCAGTTCGCTGCGCGACACCTGGTTGTGCAGCCGCAGGCCGTAGGCGACGTTGTCGAACACGCTCATTGGAAACGGCGTCGGCTTCTGAAAGATCATGCCCACGCGCTTGCGCAGCTCGAGCAGGTCGGTGGCGGGGTCGAGCAGATTCTTGCCATCGAGCAGGATTTCGCCGGCGGCCCGCTGCTCGCGATACAACTGGTAGATGCGGTTGTAGACGCGGATGTGCGTGCTCTTGCCACAGCCCGAGGGGCCGATGATCGCCGTCACGCGATTGGCCGCGATTTCGATGTCGTTGTCGTGCAGGGCCTGGTGCTGACCGTAGAAAAAGTTCAGGCCTTTGACCGAAACTTTGCTGGGCGGGCGCGGCGGCTCCGGGACGGACGGTTTGGACACGGCCGATGCTTCCCTGGTCGCGGGAGTTGAGCTGGGTTCGGATTTGGAAAAAACTACCATGATTCTCTTCCGCGCACAGTCAGCCGAGCGATAATCATCAAAGAAAGCACGCCCGCGGTAATCAATAGCGACGCGCCCCAGGCCATCTGCCGCCAGTCGGCATAGGGGCTCAGCGCGTAGTTGTAAATTGTCACCGTCAGATTTGCGGTCGGCTGGCCCAGCGAGCGGACGGAATACGGGCTGTTTAGCGCCGTAAACAACAGCGGGGCCGATTCGCCGCTGACCCGGGCCACGGCCAGCAAGATGCCGGTCAGCAGCCCGCTCTTGGCCGCGCGGAACACGATGCCCAGCGTGACTTTCCACCGCGGCGAGCCCAGGGCCAAGGCCGCCTCGCGCAAGCTGTCGGGCACCATGTACAGCATGTCTTCGGTCGTGCGCGTGACGACCGGCAAAATGATGATCGCCAGCGCCACGGCCCCGGCCAGGCCGGAAAAGTGCCCCATTGGCACGACCACCAAGGCGTAGACGAACACGCCGATCAGGATCGACGGCGTGCCCATCAGCACGTTGGCCGCAAAGCGGACCGCCGGCGCGACGGCCGACGTCTTGCCGAATTCGGCCAGGAACACGCCGGCCAGCAGACCGATCGGCACACCCACGAGCGTGGCCACGCCGGTCATCAGCACGGTGCCGCAGATTGCATTGAACAGCCCGCCGCCGGTCACGCCCGGCGGCACCGGCAGGTGGGTCAGGAAAGTCCAATTAATGGCGCTGGCGCCGTTGGCCAGGATCACGCACAAGATCCAGGCCAAGGCCACGAGGCCGATCATAGCCGAGGCCGTGGCAATGACTTTGACCAGCCGGTCGCTTGCGCGGCGCAGCGCGATGGAGCGCGGTTTCATCGCCGGGCCCCCTTGGGCGTCATCCGCCGCAGCCACAAGTGAGCGGCCGCCTGAAACACCAGGGTCAGCAGGAACAGCACCAGGCCCAGCTCGACCAGCGCACTGCGATACATCTCCTCCGAGGCCTCGTTAAACTCGTTGGCCAAAGTGGACGAGATCGTGTTGCCGGCCGCGAACAGCGAGGCCGAAATCTTGTGGTTGTTGCCGATCACGAACGTCACGGCCATGGTCTCGCCGATGGCCCGGCCCAGCCCCAGGAACGTGGCTCCGACGATGCCGCGCAGGCCGTAGGGAATCGTGACTTGCCGCGTAACTTCCCAGGTGGTCGCCCCCATGCCGTAGGCCGATTCCTTGAGCATCGGCGGCGTCATGCGAAACACGTCGCGCGTCACGGCGCAGATATACGGCAAGATCATCAAGGCCAGAATGATGCCGGCGGTGAGCACGCCGATGCCGATCATCGGCGGCTCGAACAAGCGGATGCCGCCGGAAATCTCGTACAGTGCCGGCTGCACGTATTTGGCCATGAACGGCGCAAACACGAACAGGCCCCACATGCCGTAAATAATGCTAGGCACGGCCGCCAGTAGTTCCAGTCCCATGCCCACGAAATGGCTCAGCCGCGGCGGCGCCAAGTCCACCAAAAACAGCGCCGTCACCAGGCTCAGCGGCACGGCCAGCAGCATGGCGATCAGCGTCGAGACGACCGTGCCGTAAATGCTGCTGAGGGCGCCGAAATCCTGAATCACCGGGTTCCAGGCATTGGAGGTCAAAAATCCCAGCCCGAAACGTTCGATCGACAATTGCGAATGCCGCACCAGCTCCAGCAGAATGCCGGCCACCACCAGCACGACCACAAAAGCACAAGCGGCCGTGGCCCAATGAAAGACGAGGTCTGACAGGCTCGAGCGCGCGGCTCGCCGGTTGCCGCGCGGGCGCGGTGGCCCAGCGGCCATCGCCGTCTCGGCGGCCGGGGCCATCAGTGGCGTACCAGTTTCCGACAAGGCTCGTCTCCGCGGTCTTTAGTGCGCGATCGCCCTTAACGCGCAATCGCCTTTTAGCGCGCGATTGGCTTTCCGCCCGATCGCAGGTGCCGGTCCCAACTCGCCTCGACGAGATCGACCACCTGGCTGGGCATCGGCACGTAGTGCCGCGATTCGGCGTCAGCCGGGCCATGCCGGTAGCACCAATCGAAAAACTTGAGCATGACCGACGTCTTTTGCGCGTCGGTCGATTCTTTGTGCAGCAAAATGAACGAGGCTCCCGTGATCGGCCAACTCGCCTCGCCCGGCTGGTCCACCAGCACCAGGTAAAAGCCGGGCGCATGTTGCCAATCGGCATTGGCGGCGGCCGCCTGGAAGGTCTTGATCGTCGGCTCGACGAACTTGCCGGAACGGTTCTTGAGCTGCACGTGCGCCATGTTGTTTTGCAGCGCATAAGCATACTCGACGTAGCCGATCGAGCCGTCGATGTTTTCGACGTAAGCCGCGACGCCCTCATTGCCCTTGCCGCCCCAACGGGCCGCGTTGGGCCAGTCGACGGCCTTGTCGGCCCCCACCTTCGATTTCCACTCGGACGACACGGCGGACAAGTAGCTGGTGAACATCCAGGTAGTGCCCGAACCATCGGCCCGACGCACGACCGCTACGTCCTGCTTTGGCAGCTTCAGGTCGGGATTCTCCGCCCGGAGGCGCTCGTCATCCCAGCTTTTGATTTCGCCCAGGTAGAGTGCGGCCAGTAGCTCGGGCGTCAGCCGCAACTTGCCCGGCCCGACGCCTGCGACGTGCACCACCGGCACCACGCCGCCGACCACCATCGGAAACTGCACGAGCCCGGCCTGCTCCAATTCCTCGGCTGTCAGCGGCGCATCGGACGCGCCGAAGTCGACGGTTTTATTTTTGATCTTGCTAATGCCGCCGCCCGAGCCGATCGACTGGTAATTGATCTGCACGGCCGACAGGCCTTCGTACGTGTGGGCCCAGCGAGAATAGAGGGGATATGGGAACGTCGCCCCCGCCCCCGTGATCGCCACCGGGGCCGGCCCGCAGCCCGCGATCAGGGCCAGCAATCCGAGCGGCAGAATGATGCCTGGTTTCCTCATCGACGAAGCGTCTCCTGGTTGCGGAACACGGGTTGCTAGCCGTCCGCCGATCCTAAGCCTGCCATGTTAGCGGTTGATTAATATTGTGCTAGCCTTCGGCAAAACCGCGGATCGCAAAACCCGGCCGCTGCGACGGTTAGGCGATCCAGGAAAAAAGAAGGCTCCGGTCAAAGCCACCCCCCCGGCATCGCCGCCCGCACAGCCCGGCGCCGGCCACGTGCCGCAGATGTGGCGGCGTTATAGGGGAGCGAGGAAGGGACAGAAGGCCAAAGCAATTTGAACAGAAGGTCGCGAAGAGCGCTAAGAACGAAGCGCAGGACGGAAGAACGGCGTTACTGTGACGCCAGCAGCTCCCACCTGGCTGACCTTCCTTTTCCTCTTCGTCGCCTTCTTAGCGCTCTTTGCGATCTTCTGTTCAAAGGGATTTAAAACTCCGGTCGCTGACGCTCCCCCTCGGCCTGAGCTCGGGCCGAAGGCCGGCTCGCCAGCCGTTTAGCGACTGCTCGCTCGCCGGTCACGACAACATGTCGGCCAGCGGCTGGCCTTCGCTCAGTTTGATGGGCCGGCCGATGGCGGCCATTTCTTCGTGCGCCGGATTGATGCCTAGGGCTGTCAGCACTGTCGCGTGCAGGTCAGCAATGCTCGTGCCCTGCGCGGACGACAGCCGTTTGCCTTCCGGATCGGTCTGGCCGCGCACGTGGCCGCCGCGGATGCGGCCGCCGGCTACCAGCATGCTAAAGCCGTGCGGCCAGTGATCGCGCCCCTCGAGCCGATTGATTTGCGGGGTGCGACCGAATTCGCCTCCGCACATGACGATCGTCTTTTCCAGCAATCCCCGGCGGCGCAGGTCGGCCAGCAGCCCGGCGATGGCCGGATCGAGCGTGGCCACGCGCTCTCGCTGGGTTTCGTGGTTGTTTGTATGGGTGTCCCAACCCGTGAGCGTCACCTCGACGCAGCGCACGCCGACTTCGATCAACCGCCGCGCGGCCAGGCAACCCCGGCCAAAGGGCGTGTCGCCGTAGCTGGCTCGCAACGCGGCTGGCTCTTCGAGCACCTCGAACGCGGCCAACTGTTCGGACGTCATCATTTGCCGCGCCCGGGCGATCAGCGGGGCGTGCAGCGTCGACTCGACCTGCCGCGCCCGGCCGACGGCGAATGCCGCGTCCACCACGCGCTGATCGGCCAACCGCCTGGCGATGCGCGCGGCATCCACCGCAGCGGTAATGTCGGGCACCTTGTTCTTGGGGTCGCCCGTCTGGAACGCGTCGTACTGATTGCCCAGCAAGCCGCCGCGGCCCGGCCACTGCTGGCTCAGGATAGAAACATGCCGCGGGATTTCCGTTCTTCCCACGTCCAGTTGATGGCAGCAAATCGCGCCGATCGACGGATGCACGACGGTCGGGTCGGGCCGATATCCGGTCTTGACCAGGTACGTGCCGCGCTGATGGTCTCCCTCCTTGCTCACCAGGTTGCGCACCAAAGCCGCGGAGTCCAGTTGCGCGGAGAGCTGCTCGAACCCTGCGGCCAATTGCACGCCGCGCACCGCCGTGTCGATCGCCCGGCTGCCGCCGGCAATCGATCGGCCCGGGTGCGGGTCGAACGTTTCGAGCTGGCTAGGGCCACCAGCCAGCCACAGCAGAATCAACGACTGCGCCGGCTGGCGTGGCCGCCGTTCGGCCTGCTCGGCCAGCAGTTGTGCCGCCGGTGTCAGCCAGCCAATCGTGCCGGCCGCCAGGGTGCCCAACCACTGCCGCCGGTCGAACTCCGGTGCCAAAGCCCACGGACTGCGGTCCGTGGGTTTACTACAAACATGCGTCAATGATTCCATGAGAATTCCACCGAGTTGATCAGCGTCCAGCACAAGTCTTCCAGTTGGGCGGCTCGCTGCTTGCGATGGCTGCCGGCCAATTGCTCGACAAAATGCGCGGCTTCCGGCGGTGTCGGCCGGCGCGACAAGACGGCCAGATACGCCACTTCCACCGCCTCGCGATCGTTGGCGGCCAGCAGGGCAATTTGCGACGAGGCATTCTGCAAGGGATTGTTGCGGGTCCGATTGTGGACCATTTCGCCGTTCATCAGCATCAGCCGCTGCGGAATCGTGGCTCCGACGTCGGTCAGTTCATTGTCGCCGGCATCGCCGAAGCGGGCCGTGAATTGATTCTGCTCGATCAGCACTTGCAGCCGCAACAACAGATGCGTCTCGCGGTCGAGCGTCTCCAGCGAGGCCGCTTGCTCGATCGCGCCGGCTACCTGCTCGCTGCGCAGCCGCCGCAACGGAAACGCAGCCCACGCGGCTTCGTGCTCGGGCGTGATCTCGTGACCGGGCACCGCCGGATTGGCCTGGCTGCCGAGCCGAAACACTTCGCTGGCCGTAATCAGCCGAACGAGTCGACGCAAATCGAACCCGTGCGCGGCGAAATCGTCGGCCAGGATCGCCAGGGCCGGCGGAACAGGCTGGCCAGCGCGAAGATCGTCCACCGGCTCCACCAGCCCACGACCGAAGATCAGAGCCCAGACGCGATTGGTGATCGCGCGCGAAAAGTGCTCGTTGTGCGGATCGGTGACCCAAGCGGCCAGCCGCTCGCGCGCACCGCCCTGCTCCGGCAACCGGTCCGAATCGAAAGGCACCTGGGCCGCAACCTTGCGCAGCTTTCCGCTCGTACGGTCTTCGACCTCCAGCGGCCGATTGCCCGGATCGTCGCCAATGCCGGTGAAGCGCTGGCGCGTGCCGGCGAAAAATGCAGCCAGCCCTTCGAAGTCGGATTGCTTCCAGCGCTCGAAGGGATGGTCGTGGCACTCGGCACAATCGATGCGCACGCCCAAGAATGCCCGCGAAACACGCGCGGCCAGCTTCCGCTCGTCGACGTGAAAATTCTGCTGGTCGGGATCGATGGTATAGGCCAAAAAATTGGTTGCCGGCTGGCTGGTGGCAAAGCCGCTGGAAGTGATCAACTCGCGCACCAGTGCGTCGTACGGGCGGCCGTCGCGCAGTTGATCGGAAAGCCATCGCGCGAGTCGCCGCCGCCGATAAAAAATAAAAGGCCCGCTGTCGCTGCCGACGTAAGCCCGCGCCAGCCGCTCGGCAAAATAATCGTGGTACCGCGTATCGCTCAGCAGGCCATCGACCCAGCGATCGAGCCGCGCGGCGGGGGCGCTGGCTTCCAGTGCCCGCACTTCTTCCAGGGATGGAATCGTGCCCATCAAGCCCAGCGCCAGGCGCCGGGCCACGAGCAGGTCATTGGCTGCCGCGGCCGGCACCAGGTGCTTGTCGGCCCAATCCTTCCGAAAGGCCGCGTTCACGCGCTCGAGCGTGTGGCGAAAGTCGTCGTCGCCGACGGCGGCGCCGCGCATCGGCCGGCCGCGGTCCGCTCGCTGGCCCGGGCGCGGCATGTTCGCCGCCACCGTCACCAGTCCGCAGCCGCAGAGCAGCACGAACAGTAGATTTCGCTTCCACACGACGGTTTAACGCCTTTTGATTCACGAGCATGCCCACGACTCGTTTTATACCCCCGGCGGCCGGCCCTGGGCTTCAAGAAAATTTCCCGACACCCGGCCAATCGCCCCGGGGTATCTTAAGGCGACCTCGTGGCGGTGAGTCCGAGGAGTCCCCCCGTCCGAATTTTCGTCCATGCACGCGACGCCAGCTACCACCGATCCGGCCGTCGAATTGCTCGTGGCTGCGGACGACCTGCCCGTTCTCGAACTAGCACCTGACGATCGCCGGCCGCATTTCATCGTTCGCGCCTGGCGGCTCGTGACGTCGCTGGCCAATTGGCTGCTGGGACTGGCGGCGATCGTCGTCGGCCTGTCGTTAGCCTCCAGCGTGCCGCTGGTGCAGTTTCTGACGTTGGGTTATCTGCTGGAAGCCAGCGGCCGCGTGGTGCGCACCGGCCGGGTCCGCGACGGGCTGATCGGCGTGCGGCCCGCCGCCAGGCTGGGCGGCATGGTGTTGGGATGCTGGCTGGTGCTGCTGCCGGTGCGGCTCGTGCGCTCGCTGGCCACCAGTGCTCAGCTCGTCGATCCGGGCGGCCCAAAGGAGCGGGCCTGGTTCATCGCTTGGGCCGTGGTCGTGTCGCTGGCCATGCTGCATTTGATCGGCGCACTGGTCCGCGGCGGCCGGTTGCGGCATTTCTTGTGGCCGGCGCCGCTGCGTGTGCTGCGGCTGATCTTGCGGCGTGGAGCACTGGCCGAAGCGCGCGATGCAACCTGTGATTTCGTGGTCGGCATGCGCTTGCCCTATTTTTTCTGGCTGGGAGTGCGCGGCTTCGTCGGCGGGCTCGTGTGGATTGTCGTGCCCGTCACGCTGATCGGCGCATCGCCGCGGGCGCCAGCGCTCGGACTGCTGGGCAGCCTGCTGCTGGCCGTCGTCGTGTTGTATCTGCCGTTTGCCCAGACGCGTTTCGCGGCCGAGAACCGCTTTCGGGCCATGTTCGAACTGCGGCCCCTACGGCAATGGTTCCGCCGCGCGCCGCTGGCGCTGGCCGGCGCGCTGGCGCTGATGCTCGCGCTGTCGCTGCCGCTGTATGTCTTCAAGATCGAACTGGTCCCGCGCGACGCAGCCTGGCTGCCGGGCCTGTTTTTCATTGCCTTCGCCTTGCCCAGCCGCTTGCTCGTGGGCTGGGCCTGCGCGTATGCCCAGCGGCGGCCGCGGATGCGCCACTGGCTCGTGCGGCAATCGGCCCGGCTGGCGATGCTGGGGCTGGTGTTGGCCTATGTCGGCATCGTGTACTTCACGCAGTACACCTCTTGGTACGGCCTGGCCAGCCTGTACCAGCAGCACGCCTTCCTGCTGCCCGCCCCGTTCTTGAACTATTGACCAGGGCTGCCCGCCTACATTGAATGAGCGCCCGCTGCGGGCGATGATGTGGGCAGGCGATTCCTCATTCCCACCGCGGAGCGAGCCCATGAAGCCCTTGGTCATTATACTCGCGCTGGCAGCGCTAGTGCTTCCCGTCGCGCTGCCGGCCGGCGGACAGGAGTCTGCAAAACCCCGTTCGCTCTGCAAGCCGGGATTTATTTTCATCGAACTCGTGACCGATCGCGTCGCCGAGTACATCGCGTTCTTCGAAAAGGTCAGCGATTTCAAAGTTTCGCGAAACGACGACGACTACGCCTGCCTGCGCAGCGAGCAGGGCGAGCTGGTATTCATGGAGCGGAAAGGCTTACCCGACGGTCATCCGAACAAACGCCCGCCGGGCGACACCGGCCGCGGCTTGGGCATCGAGATCGTCGTGATCGTCGCCGACTTGGACCGGGCCTTTGCGAAATCGGCCGATTTCAAACAGCAGGGGTGGAAGCTGTCGGCGGGCATCGGCCGCCGGCCGTGGGGCGCCCGCGACTTCCGCATCATTTCGCCCGACGGTTATTACTTGCGATTCTCCGAGCCGATGTGATTTCGGCCGTGATGGCGATTGGGAGCATCGAACTGTGTTTCGGTTCAATTTCCACGGCGGCTTTTTGGATGGCCTGTCGCTGGTCAGCGGCAGAAACCACGAAGGCTTGCCATTACCGGGCCAGCGTTACGTGTTCCTTACCGACAGGGGGCGTGTCGGTGCCCGCTTCCGTGAGGCTTCGCCAGAGCGCGACGCGGAAATGAAGCGGCTCATTGACGAATCACCGCAACCCATTGACTTGGAGCAGTTGAAAGAATTTGCGGCGCGGCTCGAGCGGCTCGGCTCCCAGATCTACGAAGTCACGCGGCGTGACGAGCGGCCGGACGAAATTGTCGTACACGTCAACTTCGTCGGCGAAGAGTCGGCGGGGACGACCGTCGGCGGTGCGACCGATGATCCATACGTCGACTTGATTGCCGAGCTTCGTTTCCCAACCGGCCGACCGCACGCCGGCGACGTAGCGACATGCGACGCGCTTCTGGCCGAAATGCTCCAATATTGTTCGTCGCCGATCCACGGCGGTTGCTCGTCGCCGACTTACGGCGTTGGCGATGGGCCGGGCGAGCTTCACATCATCACCCGCTGGGCCGACGAAGCCACCGGCCGCCAGCGGATCGTCGACGTACTCGGCCGCGTGCTGCCGGGAATCGAATTCACGATCACGGCCATCCACGGGCCGACCCCGAGTCCTTAATTCAAAAAAGAATTTAACCACGGATCACACTGATAACACGGATACGAATTCAATTCCTTTATCCGTGCCCATCCGTGAAATCCGTGGTTAATCTCTTTTCTTCTTGGTCTACTTGGTCGAAGTCGAATCTGCTTTGCTCGGCGGGCCTAAGGTGAGGGCGGCCTCGATGCTGGCGGCCACGCGCTCGGCCAGGGCTTGCGAGCCCTCGGGCGTGAAATGCACGTTGGCCGGGATCTGAATGCCGCCGAGCTGCGGTTCGGCGAAGATGTAGAGATCGTCGATGGCGATGTGGTGGTCCTGCATGATGTTTTTGGCGGCCGCGTTATAGCCCAGCACGTTGGCATTCCGCCGCTCGGGCGTGAGGTTGGCGTTGGGCACCGGCGTGGTCGAAGCCCACAGCAGCCGAGCGCCGGTCTGCTCGAGCCGCTCGACCAACTGTTCCAGGTTCTTTCGATACTGCGGCAGCGGCACCTGGTTGCCGGCTTCCGAGTGCTTGATGTCGTGCAGCCCCCAGTTGAAATGAATCACGTCCCACTTACTGTTGCCCAGCCACGAATCGATCTTCGCGACGCCGGTGCGCGTGTCGCCGCCATTGGCGGGAATGCGGTGTACGTTGGCCCGACCGGCCAGCAGCTTGCGCACCGGCAGCGTGTAGCCGATCGAGATCGAATCGCCGATGAGCAACACTCGCGGCAGCTTGGGATCGTCCTCGATCGGGAGCAGCGCCTCGTTGACGGCTCGCGCGCGAGCCGGCTTGCCGGCCGACTGCTGCGCCGCAGCGAGCATCGAGAGCCCCAAAAGAATTGTCAAACCAACCGCTGAAATCCGAAGAGGCATGCGCGAGGCTCCTGCACTGGAAAGCTGTCGAAGATCGGGCCCGCTGCCCAGAATATCCGATTCACTTGCCGGCTGCCACAAACCAGCTTCGCGCGTCTGCATCGGTCTTGAAAAACTTCAACAGTTGCTCGGCCACCTTGCGCCGTCCGGAATCCGAGGGATGCGTGCCGTCGGCCCCCAGATCCTCGGGCTGCCAGGAGAGGCCGTCGCTCTTGCGCGATTGAATGCCATCGGCCCAAAGATACGGACCCCAGAGCAGCAGCGGCGCGTTCAAAGTGCCGCGGGTCTCCTCCCAATTCAGCGACTGATCGCCCTTGAGCTGACGATCGATCAGCCAGCGGACGGCAAACGCGCTCTCGTACGCATACGGCTCGGGGTTCAGCGCCGTGCGGGCGTTGCCGGCGTAAATGCGGCTGGAGAGATACGCGATCCGCAGGTTCGGATAATGCTCCATCGCCGAGTGCAGCACCTTGACCAGGTCGTTCTCCAGTTGATGGGCGTGGGCCGGGAAGTCGCCGAAACGCGCCGGCTGGCCAATGGCCTGCTTGATCCACGCCACTTGCACCTGCGCGGGCGTGGTGCCGGCCTGACGCAAGCGCTCATCCGCGACGCCCCAGGGACGCGCGTCCACCTCGGCCCATTGCGGCGCGGTCTGCCCGCCTTGGGCTCCGTCGACAATCACCAGTCGCGGCGATTTGGCCGGGTCGGCATCGGCCATCTGCTTGAATACCGAGAACTCCTGCGTGGTATTCGACATGCCAATCGACAGCAGCGCGATTTTGCCTTGCGGATCCGAAAAGCCCTGGGCGTTGACCGGATGGATCAGCCGCGTTTCCTGCTGGGCCGCCTCGGCCAGCGCGGGCGGCGGCGTGTTGCGGCCATCGCCGTACAGCCCGCCGGTCTCGCCCTTGTACTTTTCCTGCCCCAACTCCGTAAGCGGCACCAGACCGGTCGAAGTTCGCGGCTCGGGCGGCGGACCGGCCTTTTGCGAATCTTGCGACTGGCCAGCCGCGACCTTGCCCGGGCCTTGGCCTTTGGCCATCGCCTGCTTGGCCCGCTCGTAATACGCCTGGTCCTCCTCACCGAGTTTTTCGCCCTGCTGCACCCTAGCGTGCAAAGCCCTCGCCCGATGCCAATCGATCGGGCTATCGTCAGCCGCCCATGCAGCGCTCAGCAGGGCAATAAATGCCAGGGCCACCAGGTTCAAGCGCAAAGTTGCAACCGCGGCCATCTCGTCGCCTCCTCGAAATCCGTGAGCCGGAACTGACATATTAAACCCGGCAGGCGGCGAAGGGTTTTGCGGCGCATCGGCCGAATCCTTGGATTCTAGAGCGGCTGCTGGCCACTGGCATCGGCAGCCCTGGGCACGGCCGGCTCGACGACGGCGGCAACCCGAACCGGTACAAACCAATTGCTAACTTTGAAAAATGCGAAGGCCAGACCGAAGCCGACAATCGCCACCACCGCCGCGCCGAGCAACTGCACCACGAGCTGCGATGGATCCCCATAGAACAAGCCGCGAACGCCATCGTTGCCGTATTTTGCCACGTATGCATCGCGGACCACTCCGTTGAAACCGTGGCCGCCGGTGCCATTGGCGAAGCAACCCACGGCGAGCAGTCCCCAGATTCCGCTAGCGCCAAACACCGAAATCGCGCCAGCCTCGACTCCTATGCTCTTGCGCTCCAGAAGCGATACGCTCGACATGAATACGATGCCGGCGACGCCACCGATGATCACAGCCGCGGCAAAACTGACATAGGCACAGGCGCCGCTAATAGCAACGAGTCCGGAAAGCGCCCCGCAACCAACCATCACGGGACTCGGCGTTCGGCGCCGGGCAAGCGGCCAGAGTAGCACCAGACTGCCCGCGCTGATGATGGCGGTTTTTGCATTTAGGATGGCCGGGCCGGCGATTTCGAGAAAGAGCAGGGGAACTAGCAGGATCGCCAAACCGGCAGTTAGCAGGGGAATGCCCCGTCGGGACACCTTCCGCAGGTGCCGGCCGCTGGGGCCGACAACCCGGCGACCGGCCAGCGCGATCATCCCACCGAGGCCATATACCACACCCGACCCCGCAAAGTCGACGAAGCCATGCCCCAAGCCCCAATTGCCACCGGCCTGGGCCAGCCAGCCGCCGCCCCAGGTCCAATTGGCAATCAGGGCAAACGGCAACGCAACCCACAACCCATAGCAGCAGAAGTTTCGCCAACTCCAGCATTCCGCCATCGACCAAATCGGAATGGTTGCTGCCGTCTCGAAGGACACCAGCATCAGCCAAAACAATGAGAGCAGAGCGGCATTGTCGAAAGCATGCGGAAAAAAACCGGTGGTTCCCAGTAAGCCGTACTTGAACTCACCTACCGCGGCGGGATTGGCACCGAGACCCACGCCATGGTTGAGAATTTCGAGGCCCGGCCCCAGCGGGCTATACCAGCCAGGCGGCACAGGGCCGTTGAACCAATTGCCCCAGCCAAACGCGAAGCCGTAGGCCCAAAACGAAACGCACGCCAGCGGGAAAATCGCCAGGCACATCATCGAATTGTGCAATCCGCGCTTCGTGCGCGACAACCCACCAACGACCAGGGTGATCCCAACGCTCCAAGACAGGATGTTCTCCCAGGACCGGGACGCAGGCCAAATCGTGTCGGAAGTCGCTCGGGCCACGGCCTCGTACACTTTCTTGCTATCTCCACTCGGAGCGTCAGGCCACGCTGTCGTATTCGCGTCGTTGAAATAGTCTGGCGGTGCCAGAACCCTGCCCTCCGCGGCGGGTGCCGGGCCTACCGGCTGGCCCGTCGTGGCATCGTCGCCGGCCAAACATGCGAGCATCACCAGCAGGTACGGGGCAGGCATGTGACGCCTCCTCAAGTCGTACGACTCGTCGAAACCTTTGCCGCGACGCGTGCTCGTCGATCGTCTTAGCCCGTCGGCCCGTAACAGCGGACTTCGAATACTCGCGCCAGCTTGTCGCCGTTGGTGGCGGTGATGGTGAGACGCAGGGCTTGGGCTTCGATGGGCGAGGCGAGCGCGTGGCGGACGAGGCGCTGGTGATTGCCGCGAACTTCGGCCAGCGGAAGCCATTTGCCGGTTTTGCCGGCGCGATAGGCGAGCGTGTAATCGCGGACGGTTTCCGGCTGGGCGGCGCGGATGATGCCCTTGTTGATGCCGTCCTGCGAAGTGAGCGTCAGCTCGCGGACAAAGCCGGAATCGAACGTGAGCTGCACGAGGTCCAGCTTTTGCGGCTCGTCCCAGGCCAGCTCGAGCCAGGCCCCGTCGCCGGTTAGTTCGGTGCTCCAGCGGTGCGTCGCGCCGCCGGGAATATCGCGCACCTGGCCGTCGATCACGGCCACGGCCGGCGTCCCGTCGTCTTCGGCCGACGCGCTGACTTTGGCCAGCCGGGCCAGGTTCTGTGGGTCGGTGTTCTTAAGTCCCGCGATCGACTGATCGTCGGCCAGCAGCATTTGCTGCAAGCGCGCCAGTCGTTGCTTGTCCTGGTAGAGAGCGCGCGGATCGACCTTGTCGCGAGTGCATAGCGCGGCCGCCGTGCCGGAGGCCTGGCCGATGACGGCGCAGGTGGCCATCACGCGGCTGGAGGTGAAGGCCGCATGGCTGGCGCTGATATTGCGGCCGGCCATCATCAAATTGCCGATGTTGCGGCTATAGAGCGAACGTAGCGGGATGTTGTAGATGGGCGTTTTGACTTGCACGCAAGGCGGCAGATCGGCGCGATCGAAGCCACCGGGCGGATGATCGTCCATCGGCCAGCCGCCGATGGCCACCGCGTCCTCGAAGTCGCCGTTGACGCCCATCAGGTCGAACTGCGTGAGCACGTGGTCGCCCAGCAGCCGCCGGCTTTCGCGTTTGCCGGGCAGCATGCCGACCCAATCCAGGGCCCAGTTGGCGCTGGTGGGATGGTCGCCGCTGTTTTTGATGTAATCCCACACTCCGAGCACGATAGACAGCAGCTCGAAGCGAATTCGCTGGTTGTCGGAGATCGTGTTCAACTGCCCGCCCCACTCGATCCACCAGTAGCCGTACTCCCAATTGCGGGTCGGCCGTTTGAGCAGATCTTTTTTGCTGACCTTGCGGGCCCATTTGGGCGGCGTAAAAGGCATCGGCCGATCGTGCTTGCGCGAGGTGAACAGAATGCTGCTGCCCATCGTCTCCTTGTCGGGCGTGACCGGCGCCAGCGGCTCGCCATAATCGCTGCGGGCTTCGCGGCCGTAGCGCATGTCGGCGCCGGCTTCGAGGCCCAAGCGGCTGTCGCCCGTGGCGTCGAGATAGATCTTGGAGCGGATCGAATACACGTGCTCGGTCTTGTCGCTACGGGCCAGCACGCGCTGGATGCGATGGCCCTCGACGTCGGCGCCGAACACGGCCGTATCCAAGAGCAACGTGATATTCGGCTCGCTGACGACCTTGTCGTACAACAGCAGATCCCACATTTCCCAGCAGCGCTGCGGATTGTTCACGGCGTCGTCGAGGCGGAACTCTTCGATCAACCCACTCTCGCGCCAGCCGGGCCGCCCCTTGTGGCAACTGGCGCCGACGATGT
>DATATB010000128.1:0-47410 GCA_036268995.1 Pirellulales bacterium
CCACGGGCGTGAGCCCGTGGACCGGGTATTTCGCGAAACGATCGCAGCCCTGAAATGGCGACAGGAAGGAGATCGCAGAGTCTGTCGCCCTTTCAGGGCGTATTTCCGCGGCCGGCTTTTCCAAGGGCTCACGCCCTTGGCTAACGACACTGGCCCCTTCGGGGCAATATTCAGCGACATCCCGGGACAATGAGCGGCGGCCTTTCGACGTCGCCACTTTGATTTCGCATGCCGCCCTCTGGCCCGATCCGCTTTGCTCTCACTTGCCCGACGGCGCCGGCTGCCGGCAGCGGGCGAGCAGTTCGGCAAATTGCTTTTTGAGCAGCTCGCCGCCGAGGTCGGGATGCAGCACTTGCGTCAGCTCGATGATCCGCGCGGCCCGGTCGTGATTGCCGAGCCGGAAATGCGTCAAAGCCAGCCCGTACTTGGCGCGGAACCAAACCTCGCTTCCCGGCCGGCTGGACTGCTCCAGCGCACGCCAGGTGTCGAGCGCCGCGTGCAGCCCGGCCGGATCGGGCGCATCGCTCAGCGCGCTGGCGTATTGCAGTCTGATTTGCTGGCTCCGTGGAAAATCGTGCACGAGCGACGCCAGATACTGGCGGGCATCTTCGCCGCGGCCAGCGGCGGCCAAGGCTCGAGCACGCAACAGGGCGACGGACTGCTGCTGCGCATCGCTCAAACCGCCGGTGCGCTGGACGATTTTGTCGCAGAGGGCCAATGCCAATTCGCCCAGTTCGCGCTTGGCCGGATCGGCCGCGGACTCCGCCAGACGATCGAGACCGGCGGCCGCGATCTGCCAGGAGCTGATGTCGCCTGCGGCCGGCGGCAATTTGGGGATCAGATCGCTGGCCTCGATGTGCCGCCCTTGCCCAGCCAGAGCCAGCACCAATAGCGGCAGCGATTGCTGCAACCAATTGTCGTCGCCCTCTTCGGCTGGGATGGCGCGAAGCAAAGCTTCGGCCCGCTCAAACCGATCGTCGGTGACCTGCAGCCAGATTTTCGCAGCGGCCAGCGCTGCCGCCCGCTGAGTTGCGTTCCACTGCGAAGGCCACCGCCCGCCCGGCGCCGCCAGCGCATAAAAGGATTCACCGGCGGCCAGAGCCTGTTTCGCGAGGCTGTCGCCGGCCGCTTGCCGCCCCTCGAGCCAACTCGACCAGCAGCGGGCCATGCTCTCGATCGCGCCGGAATATTGCGGGCTGGTCGCCGAGATTGCCCGATACGCGTCCAGAGCCGCCTGCCATTTGTGCTGGCTCTCGTACAGCTTGCCGAGCCACAGCCGGGCCGTATCGGTGCTGGGGGCTGTCGGCCATTGCTTGATTTGCTCGTTGAGCGATGCGGCGTAAGCGTCGATCGATTGCGGGCGGCTCGCATCGGCCAGTTGGGCCATGTCGTAGGCGGCCAGCAGATGCGCTTCGGGGGCCTTGTCTAGCTTCGGAAACTCAAGTGCCAGCGCCCGAAAGCGGCGGCTCGCTTCGGCATAGTGCTTCTGCTCGTGCTCGATGGCGGCGGCGGTGAAGCCCGCGTCAAAGGCCGCTTGCGGCTGGCCGTCGTTCGCGGCCTGCTGCCGGGCCTGATCGTAAGCCGCCAAGGCCTCGTCGGTGCGCCCGGCGCGGAAGAACGTTTCGGCCGCCTTGATCTGCACGGCGGTTTCGCCAGTGCCCAGCGAGCGGACCGCGGCGCTGGCCAACAGCATATTGGCCTGGCGGCTCCAGGGCAGCCCGTAGTCTTGCTCGATCAGTTCAGCTTCTTTCGCCGCTTTGGTCTGCCAACTCTGCGCCGCGTTTGCCTTTTCTTCTTCAGCCGCCTGGCGCCAGGCGGCCACGTAGGTCGCAAGCACGGCGTAATGCCACTCGGGCGAGCGAGGCTTGTCGCTCGCATGCGACTCGACCATCTTGAGCGCTGCTTCGACATGGCCGGCGTCGAGCTCCACGTCGATCAACTCGGCCCAAGCCTGGAAGTACACCTCCGGCGGCGGCTGGGCAACTTCCAGCGATTGCTCGCGGCTGCGGGCACCGGCAGCATCGCCCGACAGCCGCGCGGCCGCGATCCGCCCCAGGCGGCTCGACCAGACGAGCGCGTCGGCTTCGTCACGGCCGGCCAATGATGTCAGGAGTTCGTCGGCTTGCGTCGCGGCACTCACACGGTCGGGACTGCCGGCCGGATAGCTCCGCGCTTGCGCGAGCATTGCCCCGGCCAGCTCGAACCGCACGTGCCGCTCGAGCGAGCCGAGCTCAGCGGCCGTCAGCATGCCTGGCCCATTGACTTCGCCTTGCCGTTTGCGGCGCAATTGCTCGGCCACATCGCGACCGGCGGCCTGCAACTGGCCGATCGCCTCGCGCAGCATCTCGCGGATCGGTTCCAAGGTGATCGCGGCTCCCAGCTCGTGATCGTCGAGCAGCGCCCGGGTTTGCCGCGTTTGCGCGATCGCCAACTGCACCTGCACCAGCACCAGCCGGGGGCTCGTGGGTTCCTGCCGGATAAAATCGCGCGCCGCAATCAGCGCCTGCTGCCAGAGTTGGTCCCGCTCGTGCCCGCTGGCTTGCGATGCATGATCGGCACAGGTCTGAGTCAGCTCGATGGCCAGTTCTGCCCGTCGCTGGTCGGACAGGCCGGAACGCCGCAGTTGCTGGCGGCAAAAGCTTTCGGCCAGGCCATACAATCGCCGCTGGCGCAGGCCGGCCAGGAAGCGATCGTCGTCGGCAGGCCCGGCCTGGCCATTGCCGGCCGCGGCCGGCAGCCAGCCCAGTGCGATCAATGCGATCGTGTACGGTCGAAGCCGCATTTATTCCTCGGCCTTGGCGGCGAACTGAATCTTTTTGAATCCAGCCAACCGGCATAAATCGTAAACATTGACCACGTCGCCGATGGGAATCTCCGGCTCGACGTCGAGGACGACCGGTAAGTCGGCCCGCAGCCGGGAGAGCTGCCCGAGCACGCCGCGCAGCGCGGCCAGATTGTCGCAGGGCCGCTCGTTGACGAGCCACCCGAGCTGACCGTTGCGGCGCACGACGTTGATCCGCACTTCTTCCAGCTCGGCCAGTTCGGGATCGAGTGGCGCCGAGGCGTCGGCCACGCCCGTACCGCGCAGATCGGCCGGCAGGCTCTCTTCGAGGGCCTCGAAGCTGACCGTGCAGACGAAGAAGATCAGCAATTGGAACACGACGTCGATCATCGGCGTCATTTTGACGTCGAGTCTGCCGCGATCCTCGCGCTGATAGGGTGGTCGACGCATCGGGTTTTCCGTCCGGCCTAAACGCCGGAGCTAAATCACACGTTGGCCGTACGCTGCGATTCTTTGGTCAAACTCTGTCCGCAACAACTAACTTTTCCGTAGCCCAGGCATTCATGCCTGGGTGCCGACGCCGCGCGAACCTCGATTTTCAGCCCCTTCCAGGGGCTAAAGCCCCGCTGGGGAAATCAAGGGGCCGTTCGTCCCCGGTTCCCAGGCGTGAACGCCTGGGCTACGGAAAATATTTACCTGCAACTTTACGAATGCGATTCATCACTTCTTGTCGCGCACGACTGAAAAACTGACTTTCCAAATGCCGGCCCGGGCGCAGGCCAGCAGGATCGGTTCGACATCGCGATAGGGGGCACTGCGGTCGGTGCGAATGCGGACTTCAAGCTCTTCGCCCGGCGAGGCGAGTTGCCGGCTTTCGAACTCGATGCGCCGCGACAGTTCGGGCCCTGCCAGCCGCTGCCCTCCCAAGAGCGCCTGGCCATCGGCCAGCACGTTGATCGTGATGCGCCGCGCCTGGCTCTCTTTGATCGGCTGGCCGCTGGCGGCCGAGGGCAGGTCGAGATCCAACTGCACTTCCTGCTGGGCAAAGTGGCTGGCCAGCAGAAAGAAAATGATCAGCAGAAACGTGACGTCGATCATCGGCGTCATGTTGAACTCGAGGCTGGCGTGCCCTTTGTACACCGGCGCGCGCATCAGGCCCTGCCTTCCACCGGCGGCGGCATGGGTGAGGCCCGGCGCGGGGCGGCCGCGCGGCCCTGCCGCAGCGGCGAAAACGCGTGCTGCGCGGTGTAGGCCACTTCGGCAATCAGCTCGTCGACGCGGTTACGCAGGATGGCGAACACGCCCAGGCAGGGAATTGCCACGATCAAGCCTTCCACCGTCGTGACCAGCGCCAAGTAAATGCCCTCGGCCAGGTCGGCCGCCCGGGCGGCCCCTTGCGTGATGGCCACCTGCCGAAAAGCCACGACCATGCCGATCACCGTGCCCAAGAGCCCCAGCATGGGCGCGATATTGCCGATGACCGACAGGTATTCGATGCGGCGGAACAACCGGGCCGAGTGTTCGGCCACCATGTCTTCCATCGCCTTCTCGGCAACCGGCCAGCCGCCGTCGATCTCGGACAAGCCGGCGCCCAGCACCGAGGCCAGCACGCTCGATTGCAACTTGCACTGCTGCCCGGCTTGGGCCAGTTGCCCGGCCTGCAAGAACCCGCGGACCTTGTCGGCCAATCCCGGCGGCATGAGCACCTTGGCGCGAATCTTCCAGGCCTGATCAATGGCCAGGGCCAGGGCCACGATCGAGAGCACGATGATCGTATGGCCAACGATGCCACCGGCCAGCACGATATCGACGAAGGCATGCCCCTGCGGCGCTTCGGCCGGTGGTTTTACGGCAGCCGGCTGGTTTTTGGCGGCCGGACCGTTCGTCGCCTGGGCCATCAGGCTCGACTGATGCGCGCCGACGCCCGCCGCCGCGAGCAAAACGACACACAGAGCAAAGATTTGAGTTCGCAAACGATCGGCCCTCCTATTTGGCTCGTTCTCCGCCCCACAAGGGCGCTGGTCTCTGCCGCCCTTTCAGGGCTGTTGAATCGTTCGTTACGCGTATTTCCAGGGGCTCACACCCCTGGCTAACGACTTCCGCCCCCAAACGGGGCTAGGCTGCATGTTCATCCGCACTGTAGCCGCTCCGTACCTTAAGGCGTCCGTCCCGCTTCGGCCGGCGGGTGCGCGAGCGCGGACAGCCGGTTGCGGGCTTCGGTCGCCCAGCGGGCGTCAGGGTATTCGGTTGCCAGCTCGCGATACAAGCCGGCGGCCTCGCTGGGCTGCTGATCGGCCCGCATGGCTTCGGCCGCCAGCCACAACGCCTCGGCGGCCAGGGTCCGCTCGTCAGGAAACAAAATCGGCACGCGCATCAGCGCCATCGTGCCCGGCTCGATTTGTCGATGAAACAGCAAGGCCCGGCCGAGGACGAGGTAGGGGCCGGCGCGCAGGCTACTGGGAAACCGCTCGAGCTTGTCGCGCCAGATGCCCAACTCGCTACGATCGGCGGCGGCGAAGCGCACGCGCCAGGTCTGGGCCTCGGCCAGGGCCGCGATGCTGGGATCCGGGCTCGTGGTCAAGCCTTCGAGCCGCGTCAGCGCCCGCTGCTGCCCGGCGCCGGTCAGCAGCCAACTGGCGCCCAGCAGCACGGCCGGCGCATCGGGTCGCGCCAGCCACGCGGTGGCCCGCTTTTCCAGCTCCGGCCGCGCTTCGATCGGCAGCCAGGCGAGCGGGATCAGCCGAAAGAAGCTTGTGGTCGGATCGTCGCGCACCAGCGCCAGGAACGTGTCGCCGGCCAGGGCGATTTGGCCCAACTCGCGTGCGCACTCGACCATGCGGGCCAGGATCTGCCGGACCATCCAGCGGCGCGATTCCGAGTGCGCCGCCCGCTGGTATTTTTCCAAGGCCGGCGCGAATTGATGTTTTGCAAACAGCTCGTCGGCCGCCGTTTGCTCGGCCGAGCGCTTGGTCTGGATTTCGAGCACTTGGGAAGCCGGATACTGCCGGCGCGTGCCGGTCGGCAGTTCGAGCACCAATTCGCGGCCTGTGTAATCGACGATCGTGCCGCTGGAGCGGAGCCGGGCTTGAGGATCCGACTCGCTGGCAAGGATCACCACGTCCTGGCCATCGGCCGCGAGCAAGCGCGCCGGCGTTAGGCCGAACGCCGCCAGCGAGACCAGCGCGAGAATCGCCCGCCGTTTATTCATTGCCGGCCTTCGCCTCACGCAGGGCCTTGGTGATGTCGATGTACGTGTAGCTGCCGCCATTCTCGCGAGCCAAGCGCATGAGAAAATTTTCGTCGCCAAAGGCCGGCCCTTGGCCGAACTCGATCGCGTTGATCACCGTGCCCGGACTGCGGCGGCGGATGCGGGCCAATTGGCCCGGGCTCATCTCCGGCTGGTCGGCATCGGTGAGGAAGAAGATCACGTCGGGGCTGAGATTCAAAGCCATGTCCAGAGCGGCCTGGTGATCGGTGCCGCCGCCGGCCTGGATGCCTTCGACAAAGTGCCGGGCCTGCTGCTTGTTCTGGTCGTTGGCAAACACCAGCCGGCCGGCTTGGCCGGTGATGTCGAAGATCGTGGGATGATCGTTGTAGAAGATGATCTGAAACTGGTGCGTGGGACCAAGCTGGTTGAGACTTGCGAGCAACTCGGCCTTGGCCGCCTGCAGGGCGTTGTGGCCCGATCCGCCCATGCTGGCCGAATGATCGAAACAGTAGACGAACTTGAAGCCTTGGGCCGCAATGCCATAGACCTTGGTGCGTCCGATGCCGGCGCGGAAATTCGCGCTGGGCGTCTTGCCGGTGGTCATTTGCCGGACATTGGCCGGCCCCTCGCCCGACAGGCCGCCGACGCCGATGATTTCCTTGGCCTTGGGCAGCGCGCTGGCGACATCGATCGGGGCCTGGTCGCCGACCATGTCTCGCGGCGACGACTGTGCCAGCGGATTCGGCTGGGCGCCAGCATCCGGCCCTCGATACTGGGCTTCGCCCGCCCGATCGACGTGTTTGAGCACCACGCCCACGTCGCGGTCGGGCTCGTCGCCAGTTGGCCGGGGCGGCTCGGCCTGGATCGAGAGGCCCAGGACGACGATCAGCGCGGCGTGGACGAAAATCGAGAGCAGCCACGAAGGGAGGCTGAGCGAGGCCCGACGGGGCACATCACAAACCGCCTCGGCCATGACTGTCTGCGCTCCGGAAATAGAAGCCAGCGAAGGGATTGCGTCGAGAACTCCCGCATTTTAGGCCGCGTGTGTCAAACGGTCAACGAGACCGAAGCATGCCGCGTGCGAAGCGATTCGTGGCACCCGATGCCAGGCAGGATCGAGTTCGGCAAACTGAGTCCGCCTTTCACCATCGGGCGTGACGACTATAATTCCTCGTTCGCCACCTGTTTTCTGGGAGTCCGTTGTGCTGCGAGTCGTTCAATTCCCCCATCCCACGCTCGTCCGCCCTTCGAAACCGCTGCGGCGGGTCGACGCGGAAGTTCATAAGATCGTCGCCGAGATGTTCGAACTGATGTACCAGCACAACGGCTGCGGGCTGGCCGCCAACCAGGTCGACCTGCCCTATCGGCTGTTCGTGATGAACACCACCGGCAAGGCAATCGAAAAGGCGCAGGAGCTGGTCTTCATCAATCCCGTGCTCAGCAAACACAAAGGGATGGAAGAAGAGGAAGAGGGCTGCCTGAGCCTGCCCGGTTTGTATGTGCCGGTCAAGCGGCCGGACAAGGTGACCATCAGCGGCTACAACCTGAGCGGCGAACAAGTGACGATCAATGCCAGCGGCCTGTTCGCTCGCGTGGTGCAGCACGAAGCCGACCACTTGGACGGCATCTTGATTATCGACCGCATCAGCCCCACCAGCCGCATCGCGGTCAAGGAGTTGCTGGCCGAGTTCGAGACCGAGTTCAACCAGCGGCGCGAGCGCGGCGAAATACCGGACGACCGCAGCATCTCCACTCGATTGGCCGAGCTGGAAGGCCTGCGGACCTGATCGAGCGTGCGCTAGAGCTGCTGGCTCCGGAAATCAATCCGGCGGGCCGATTTGTTGGGCAGCTGCTCCGGGCGTTAGCATATACCGGCTGGGCTCAATTGGTGCCTCAAAGGGGCCCGCGGGCGTGAGCAGCGCAGGATAATCGTATGGGCATGTGGCTGGCGTGCTTCGTATTCGAAATGTTCGTTATCTGGCCGCTGTTTTTTCGGCAGTTGCGGAAGATCGATAAGCAGGTGAAGGAATGCAAGGAGGCGCAGGACGCCCTGCGCAATTACGCAGGCGTTTTCATTGCATCCGTGCTAGGAACTGTAATCGTCGATTTGCTAGCCCTCGCAGCCTTGGAAACCGGCCGCCGTCATTGGTGGGTGATGGACGAACAAGCGCTAATGGCGCTGCTGGAGTTGGTTCTCCTCAGCACGAATGCGCCATTCGTTGTCGGATATATTGTCGAGCGACGCGTGTTGTCGAAGCACGCGGCCAGTTGACCGACCGTTATCGGCTAGCGCGGCAGGCCCCCGGGGCTGGTGCTCATCTGCGTGCCAATGGGGCTGGCCCTCGGACAACCGCCGACGTAGTCTAGGCACCATGCGACTGATCATGATGGGCACGGGGCCTTTTGCCGTGCCGACGTTTCGGGCTTTGTACGACACGCCGCACGAAGTGCTGGGGCTGGTGACGCAACCGCTGCGCAGCGGGCCGGCCAGGCGGCCGGTGCCCACGCCGATGCGCGACGTGGCGGCCGAGCACGGCACGCCGGTGTTCGATCCGGAGGATGTGAATACCGAACCGGCGCAGGCCCAACTGCGCGACTTGCGGCCCGACCTGCTGATCGTGGCCGACTACGGCCAGATCCTGGCGCCAGCCACGCTGGGCACGGCCCGGCTGGGCGGGATCAATTTGCACGGTTCGCTATTGCCCAAATACCGCGGGGCGGCGCCGATCAATTGGGCCATCTATCGCGGCGAGCGGACCGCGGGCGTGACCGTGATTCACATGAGTCCCCGCATCGACGCCGGCCCCACGCTGGCACAGGCGGCCACGGAGATCGGGCCGGAGGAAACCGCTCCCGAATTGGAAATCCGGCTGGCTGAGCTGGGAGGCCCGCTGATCTGCCGGACCATCGAGCAATTGGCGGCCGGCCAGGTCGAGCCGATTCCGCAAGACGCCGGGCTCGCGTCGCCCGCTCGGCGGCTACGCAAGACGGATGGCGAAGTCGATTGGTCGCGCGCGGCTTCGGCCATTCGCAATCAAATCCGGGCACTGGAACCCTGGCCGCGCACCAGCACGAACTGGCTGCGGCCGGGTGCCGCGCCGCTGCGGCTGATCTTAGGGCCTGCCCATGAAGTGCCGGCCGGCGAGCACCAGTCGGCGGAGCCTGGAACCGTGGTCGTGGCCACGGGCGGCGAACTGGTGATCGCCACGGGCGGCGGCTGGCTACGGCTGGAGGCAGTGCAGCCGGCCGGCAAACGCCTGCTCTCGGCCGCCGACTTTTTGCGCGGGTATCCACTGGCCTCCGGCGATCGCTTGGGTCCGGCGATCGGTTAAGCTAGAGGGCATGAAATCGCGCATCGAGCTGTGGCGATTGTTCGTCTCGCTGACGTGCTTCGGCGTTGCCTTCGGCCTGATTCGCTGGACGCTGTGGATCGTCGATCACTACGGCGGCGGGATTTTCCCGATTCTGTGCGTGATGGCCACGCTCTTGTTGCTGGCGGCCGGCACAGGCGTGCTGTTTCGGCGGGCGCGGATTTTTATGGCCCAAGTGGCAGTGTGGCTGGTCGACTTCTGCTTCTTCTGGGTGTAGCTTGCCGCCTGATAAGAGCCCTACTAAACTCGTGGGCGAACAACCTCTTGCGGCGTGAGCGTCTGATCGCGGGGAGAAAAGCAGCTTGTCGCACGAACGCCTTTGGGCCCCCTGGCGCCTGGCTTATATCACGGGCCAGTCTGCGGCCGCAGCCGACCCGGCTGTCGATCGGCCGTTGCTGCCCGGCGGCGAGCAGTCGTGTTTCTTGTGCCGCAATGCGGTGGACGATCGCGATCGGCAGAATCTCGTCGTGTATCGCGGCGGCGGCGTGATGGCGGTGCTCAATCGCTATCCGTACAACAATGGCCATGTGCTCATCGCCCCGCAGCGTCACCTGGCCCGGCTCGATGATCTCGATAGCTCATTGCAACTCGCCTGCCTGGATTTGATGACTCGCCTCGTGAAGCTGCTGGAGAAACGGCTGAATGCCGAAGGCATGAACATTGGGCTCAACCTGGGCCGCGTGGCCGGAGCCGGCGTGCCGGGGCATTTGCATTGGCATATTGTGCCACGCTGGAGCGGCGATACCAATTTCATGCCGGTCGTCAGCGAAACCCGCGTGATCTCGCAATCGCTCGATGCGCTCTGGGAACTGCTCGCCCCGGCACTGGCCGAGCAAGCCCGCGACGGCACAACAGGCTCGGGCCAGGCGTGAGCAATCCAGCCGACGAAACGCCGGTCTATTTTCTGCGCGACGAGTTGCTGCTGGCACCTTATGCCATGCACAGCGTGCACTCGGCCGGCCGCAAACATCTCGAGCCGCTGCATCCCTATCGCGGACCTTTCCACCGCGACCGTGATCGCATCGTACACAGTGCCGCGTATCGCCGGTTGAGCGCGAAGACGCAGGTTTTTACCGGTGAGATGGGCGACTATCATCGCACGCGACTGACGCACACGCTCGAGGTGGCCTCGATCGCCCGCACGCTGGCCCGGGCATTGCGTCTGAACGAAGACCTGGTCGAAGCCCTGGCTTTGGCGCACGACATCGGGCATCCGCCGTATGGCCACGCCGGCGAGGACGTGCTCGCCGCCTGCCTGGCCGGGCAAGGCAGCTTTTCGCACAACGAGCAGGCGTTGCGGATCGTCGAACTGCTCGAACAGCGGTATCCCGAATTTCCCGGGCTGAACCTGAGCGTCGAAGTGCTCGAAGGCCAGGCCACGCGCATCAAGCACGACACGCGCTCGACGCGTCCGCTGCTGGAAGTGCAAGTGGTGGAAGCGGCCGACAGCGTGGCCTACGACACGCATGACGCCGACGACGCCCTGGAACTGGGCCTGCTGTCGCTCGATCAATTGGCCGAAACCGCGCTATGGCGCGAAGCCGTCCAACGCGTCCGGGCGCGCTATGCGGCGCTCGAAGGCCCCGAGTTGAAGCGCGCGGTGCTGCACGAGTTGATCGACTGGCAAGTCGGCGATCTGCTGGAGCAATCCCGGCTGAACATCCAGCGTCTTAGTTTGACCAGTGCCAACGACGTCCGGCGTTCGGAGTTGGTGGTCAAAGCCAGCGCGGAACTGGCCGCAAAAAAAATCGAGCTTGAGCGGTTCCTGCACCAGCGCGTTTATCGCCATCCGCAAGTGTTGACGCAGCGCGATCTGGCCCAGCACGAATTGCGCGAACTATTTGCCGGCTATTGCGCCCGGCCCGAGCTGATGCCCGACCGCTTCGGCCTCCGGATTGCCGAGTATGGGCTGGCGCGCACGGTCGTCGACTATCTGGCCGGCATGACCGATCGCTTTGCCCGGCACGAATACGCCCGGCTGTTTTCCGATGGGACGACGCCATAAAGCCGCGACCGCTGGTCGCGCCCATGAACGCCCCGCGACCAGCGGTCGCGGCTTTATGTTCGGGAAGTTGATCCGCGATTGGCACGCTTTTGGCTCGGCAATGGGGGTCCGCGTGTCGTCAAAATGCAACCCCGTGCGAGGAGTACCGAGCCATGCGAAGGTTTCAAGGAATGTTTTTGGCTGGGGCGCTGTGCGTGTCGGTCGCCGGGCTAGCAGTCGTCCGGGCACAACAACCGCCGCCCGCGCCTCCGCCCGCGCAGCAGCCGGCTGGCTCGGTTGGGCAACGGGTGGGCACGCGTGTGGATAATGCACTCGATCGGGTGGAGCAAGGCGCGGCGAGCGCCGAAGCGGCCGTGCAGCAGGGTTTTGCCAGCGCCCGGGCAAAAATTGACGAAATGGGGACGGAGGGGCGCGTCTATGGTCGCCTGCGGTGGGACAAAGCCCTAGCCGGCTCGACGCTCTCCGTGCAGGCATCTGGCCAGGTCGTGACGCTCACGGGAACGGTGCCCGACCAGGCCGCGCGGACAAAAGCCAATGTGCTGGCCCGGGATACGATCGGCGTCTCGCAGGTCATCGATCAATTGTCGTTGGCCAGTCAGCCGCACTAAGTGCTCCGATCCGCTCGGTTGGTGGGTTATAATCGGGGCCAGTGGTCTCTTGTTTAACGGGGCTCCTGGTCGATGACGATCGCGCCTATCGCACCCACATTATCGCAGACGCCCGAAGAGCAGACGCGCTCCAAGGAGCGCAGTCTGGCCCATACCCGGCCGCCGCTGGACGTGCCCGGCTACGAGTCGGAACGTTTTCTCGGCGCCGGCGCGTATGGCGAAGTCTGGGTGGCCCGCGATCGCAACACCGGTCGGCGCGTGGCCATCAAATACTACACGCACCGCGGTGGGCTGGATTGGTCGCTGCTATCGCGCGAGGTCGAGAAGCTGTCGTTTTTGTTTGGCGACCGCTACGTCGTGCAACTGTTCGGCGTGGGCTGGGAGGCCGAGCCACCCTATTATGTGATGGAATACCTCGATCACGGCTCGCTGGCCGATCGGCTCAAGCAAGGCCCGCTGCCGGTGGCCGAGGCCGTGAGCCTGTTTCGCGAGATTGCCGTGGGGCTGGTGCACGCGCACGGCAAGGGCGTGCTGCACTGCGATCTGAAGCCGGCCAACGTGTTGCTGGACCAGGACAACCATCCGCGGCTGGCCGACTTCGGTCAGTCGCGCATGAGCAACGAGCAACGCCCGGCCCTGGGCACGCTGTTTTACATGGCGCCGGAGCAGGCCAACCTGCACGCCGTGCCCGACGCCAAGTGGGACGTGTACGGCTTGGGGGCCGTGCTGTATTGCATGCTGACGGGCGAACCGCCCTACCGCACCGACTCGACGGCCACGCTGGTGACGCAAGGCCATTCGCTGCCCGAGCAACTCGAACGCTACGTGCGTCTGCTGCACGAATCACCGCGGCCCACTGCGCATCGCCGCGTGCCGGGCGTCAGCCGCGACCTGGCCGATTTGGTCGATCGCTGCTTGAGCATTCATCCGAGCAAGCGCTTCGCCAACCCGCAGATGGTGATCGACGCCCTGCAAACTCGAGTGGCGCGCCGCGCGCGGCGGCCGCTCTTGATTCTGGGGGCGTTGGGGCCGATGCTGCTGCTGGCGGTGATGATTCTGTTCTTTTGGAGCGGGGCGGAAACATCGGTCAAGGATTTCGAAGCCGCCCAAGTGGAGCGCTCGCTGGACAGCAACCGTTTTGCCGCGCGCTTTGTCGCCGAGCTGGTGGGCGAGCAGATCGACCGCCGCTGGGCGACGCTCACCGACGAAGCGATGGATCCGCAACTGCGCGCGCAGCTGACCAGCGCCACGGGCAAAGCCGTTTCGGATCCGAGCCGAACCACGCTGCAAACGATGGTCGATAGCCTGCGGAAAGAGCACCCGGAGCTGACCGCCACGCACTGGTTCCTGCTCGATCGCCACGGCACCCAACTGGCCGCCAGCCCGCTCGATCCGCGCACCGCCAACAAGAACTTCGCCTTCCGCGATTATTTCAACGGCACGGGCCGCGATCTTTCGACCCATCCGGCGGATGCCACGCCGATTCACGAGCCGCATCGCTCGCACGTCTATCGCGACGTCAGCGATCGGCTGGCGCTGGCCTTTACCGTGCCGGTGTGGAGCGGCCGCGACGGCATCGACGACCAGCGCGTGATCGGCGTGTTGGGCATTTCCGTCGAGCTGGGAAACTTCGCCGTGCTGCGGCCGGAAAACGCCCAAGGCAAAGACCGCTTCGCGTCGCTCGTCGATACCCTGGCCGATGGCAGCCCCAAGCCACGGGCCGGCTTGATTCTCGAACACGCGTCGACCGGCGAAAAGCAGCAAGTAGAAGGACCCTATCCGCAGGTTTATGTTGAGGACGGCCAGCTCCAGCGGTTGCTCAAATTGGAAGACCTCGTGCTCAAGGCCGAGGACAAGCGCTCGGCCGAAATCACCCGGCTCGAAGCCAAGGACGACTACCAGGACCCCTTCGACGGCAAATACGCCGGCCGTTGGCTGGCGGCCTTTCAGCCGGTGATGGTGCATTACCCGCACCCTTACGAGCAGCGAGAGATCAACACCCACTGGGTCGTCGTCGTGCAGGAGCGCTTTGACGATGCGGTCCACCCCGTACGGCTGTTGGGGCATCGCCTGCTGGATTGGGGACTCGAAGGGCTGGGCGTGGTGCTGGCCGTCGTCACGGCGCTGTGGTTATTCGTGATCCTGGTGATGAACGAAACACCGATCTTCCGCTGGGGCCGCAGACTGCGCAAGCGAGCGGGCCTGCCGGTCACCGCCAGCGGCAGCAGTTCCGTCGGATCGGGCACCGGCAGCGGCACGCCCGGCTCACTGGCCGCGATCGCCGCCGAAAACGATTCCGGCTTGTCCGGCACGGAGTGAAAGGGAACGAGTACTGGAACGAAGAAGTTTTAACCACGGATTCCACTGATGGCACGGATATAGAAACGAAGCCTCCCATCGGTGCTATCCGTGACATCCGTGGTTTCTTCCTTGGCTTTGTTTGCCACGTTCGATCAGACCGTGGACGTAGAGGTCCTCGCCGAGAGTTTCGGTCTGGAGTTCGGCGAGGTGCAGGGCCGCGCTGATTTGCTCGATGCCGTGACCGCCACCTAACAGGCCCGCGGCTCGGCCGCACAACGAGTTCACCGGACGCTCGCTCAAACCAAATTCCCGCGGACCGGTCAGGCCAGCCGAAGTGCCTACACGGCGAAGGCAAACGCATATAGCCCGTCTGGAAACCTGATCTGTGGCCACCAAGCGGGATGTTTTCCGCGTCCAGGCTTCGTGCGAAGCAAGAATAGGGCAATTTTGTCTCGCGGTACGCGCGCTGCTTCGCCGCCGGTCAAAATGCCTTGTGTTTCATGCCGCTTTTCTTTGAGATCGCGGTCACGGTCGACGTAAACGTAGCCGGTCTGTTGGTTGTTAAGCTTTGCAAATTGCGCAATAGATTCGGCGACGGCGGTCGGATCCCAAACGAACTCCGACTCCTGCTGGTCGGGCATCGTGGAGGCGATTAGCGTCTTCAGATCCGCGATGGGAAGCTCGGCGTATTCCTTATCCGGAATTGCTGCAAGTTTCTTGTCGATTTTGTCCGTTGGCGCCTTTACGGCTTCATTGCGCATCACCTGGGCTGGATTGTACGTGCTGCCGCCTGAGTACACGCCGATAAGGCCTGGAGCCAAAACGTTCCTGCGGGTTGCGCTCAGGCCTCCCTCAATGTAGATCCCGCGAAACTCCTCCGTGGGCCGCTGCCCGATCAGATCGCGCAGGCCGCGCTCCATTTTATTGATCGCCTTAAACACCGCATGCAGTTGCGGCGGGAGGAATAGCCGCAAAAGGCCGATGTCCTTCCTTCGGTAACCGTACATGCGGGCGTGCTGCAAGACCGTGTCGGCCTGCGGTCGCTTCGGGTGGCGGCCGTAGTAACTGACAAGCAGGTTCTTAATGGTCACTCCGCGGCCAAGCTTGTTACCGCCCACAAAGAGATTGTATGGCGACTCCACGGCAACGTCCTCGTCCGTTTCGCCGTTCACCAGCTTCACCGTGATTCCGGGCGAGAAGAAGCCGATTGCTTCCAAAAGTCCATCAAATTTGACGGCTCGCAAGCCTTCGTGTGTCGTCGCCAAGTCATCATAAGCGGCCTTTAGCCTCTTAACGGTCGCATGATTCCTCGCCTTTACGCTGGCCGCGAGTTCAGTTTTGTACTTGCGCAACAGGTCAACGATATGTTTATGGTCGCTCGTCTTCGTGCTCACGTGGCACAGAAACGCGCAATTCTGGTCTGGCTCGGTCGTACGCTTGAACGTCGCCCCGATCATGAACGAGTCCAGCGATTTGAGGAGCGACTTCGGAATTTCCAGTGTCGGGGCTGGCTGCGCTCCAGGCGCCAATACCGCAATGTCGTTGATATCGAATTCACGAACGAGATCGGAGCCATCGCCGAAAAAATCGTCACCACCGACGTATTCAGAACCAGGATGGCTCAACACCGTGAACTTGGGCCGGAATTCATGACCCGGCGTTTGCAGAAACAGGGCCTGCGGCGTCGCCGTCACCTGTAAATAGGTGTTTTTCTCGAAGAACCCACGCAGGTCGCCGATTTTCTCGTTGATTTTGCTCCTCGTGCCGTCGGCGCGATTTTCCTTTGTATTCAAGCTCGCCTGATCCGCCTCGTCGTCAATAATCAGGCAACTCAGCCCTCGCACCCGACCCTTCTTGAAGTTCTCGATCAGCGTGTTTAGAAGGCTGCCATTCTTTGTCGTGACGATGCAGCACGTACCCCCTTTGATGCGCTGCAGGAAGCTGTCACAATCCTTGAAGTCCTTTTTCCCGATGATGTCGAGCCCCGGGAATGCCAGGCGCGCTCGTCCGAGCGTCTGCTCGTAGAGAGGATCGTTGTCCGAGGTCAGAATAATGATGGTCCGGTAGCCCTCGTCGGCACCAATTGCGCCGGTGACGGTGAGAACCCCCGTCTTTCCACTTTGGACCAACCCGTAAATGAGGCCATTTGTCTCTTCTTTGCCGCCGCTGACAGGATTGACCCATCTCAGCGCCACCTCGTCGGCGGTGACGTTAATATCCTTGACTTCCTCGGCATTCCCGATCTGCTTTTGTAGCAACGCAAGAACTTGATCGCGGTGTTTCATTGAGTACTCATCATTCGAGGATTTTCAACCAAGTCGATGGGGCAATTTTGCCGTCCAATGAACCGTCCGGGCCGGCTACCTCATAGTGCTTGCCATGTCGGCGATAACAGGCAATATGAATCGCGGATTGCCTAGGAGGCGCGACAGCGATGTAGGAGTCGAACGGAAAGGCGGCCACTCCGTCTGCGCCGCAAATCAAGCCGATGATGGTCTTCGACGTGGTGGCTCGCTTCGACAGAATCTGCTGTTCGTCTGTCGTGAACGTGAAAGCCCAGGGGCTTCGCGATCTTGTGCTGTACTTTAACAGGACAAGCAGCGAATCGTTCAGCACGAAAAAGGGCGGCTCGTACCGAACGCCGGCGATGCGACCGGTGCGGGCAAGACGGTAGAGTGCCGCCCCTTCGTAGAACTCCTGCTTCTTAATTGGCATCGGTTGCGACCGTCGGCTTCGGCGGTTCCGTCAAGGCCTTAACGATTGAATACAATGCGACCACCGTCGTCAACGATCTGCCCTGCGCTCTAAGGCGTTGCAGAGCGTCCTTGGCGCGAGGGCGCCGGTGGCCGCGGCCGCGAGCCCTGTGTAATTGCGATTCGTATGCGGCGTATCAATCGTCGCTCGTTCGCGACACAGAGCTCATGCTGCCACACTCTCAACACGCGCCAGCCACACGCGCCTAGCGCCTTGTTAACCGCTCGATCGCGTGCTTTGTTTCGGCGCAGCTTCGCACACCAAAAATCACGGTTGGTGTTTGGCATTGTGCCATGCTTCGGACAGCCATGCCAGAAACATCCGTCGACAAATATCGCAACACGAGAATTGGAAAACACGAAATCGGGGCTGCCGAAAACTGGCCTTTTTCGACGCCAGCCGGTAATTCCGTGCCTCCTAAAAAGCGAGATCAGCCGGAGTTCGGTCGCACGGTTTCCATGGCCCTTGACGCGAGACATTATGTCGGAGCGCTTTTGCGCTGAGAAAACGTCGGCCATTGGCCCGCGCTCCGCTACGATCGCGTTCGTCTCGATTTCGTCGCCGTACGCAATTTCTTGAGATGCTTACAGATTTGTTCCGCGTGCGGTTTGACGAACAACGGAGGAAACGCATTGCCGATCATCAGAGCCGCCGCAAACTTCCCCCGGTCCAAGGAAAAGCGGTATTTGCGTGGAAAGGATTGCAAAAGAGCCGCCTCGCGTAGAGTAATCGTCCGATTTTGCTCCGGATGCAGGAAACGGCCCTTCGACGGATTGACACATCCGCTCGTGATTGTGGGAGAAATCGCATCCCAGGCCATCCTGCCGTAGACATCTTTGAAACCATCACATTTTTTGTGACACTCAAGTTGTTCGTCTTCGCCGAGGGCGAATCGGCTCCCGCCGTTCATTGGAATTCTTGCTATAAGCTTTGCAACCTTCGGGCTGCGGACCTCGGGCAGGTTATGTAGCGCATCACGGGTATTACCTGGCTTTGGCAGCTTTGCGATCGTTTGTCGCACTGTCTTCATTTGCTTGTCGTCCCCGACAGCGTAATCAATAACCCCAACGCGGCTGGCGATGAATATCATTCGGCGGCGGCGTTGTGGAACCCCGTATTCGGCGGCGTTGAAAATCGCCGGTCGGCCGACGTATCCAAGCTCGCGCAACCGTTGTCGAACTTCATTAAAGCGATAGTCCTCAATTAGCCGTGGGACGTTTTCGAGCAAAATCACCTTAGGAAAGAGGCCTTCAACAAACTTCAGATACTCGAATACTAGATCCTTTGCGGCTTTATCCCGGATCAGCTTCCGACCGTTCAGTCGGCGCATCGGTGAAAACGCTTGGCAAGGAGGACAACCAATGAGGAGGTCAAGCTGACCGCGCCTCAGCCCGTGATGGTCGAGAAGCACCTTCGGCGTAAGATCGCTCACGTCCTCGTGCCAAACCTTTACCCGCTTATGGTTAGCCCGGAAGGTCTTGACGGCCAAGCCGTCGAGTTCCACTCCGGCGAGCACACGAAAACCGGCATCCTTTACACCCTGGGTTGTCCCGCCGCACCCGCAGAAAATGTCAATAGCGGTCGGCTTGCGGCGTTTTGACTGAACTCCGTCCAGTGCGGTCATTGCTGTCGCGCCCCTCGCTTCCGCAACAGGAAGGCACTACCGGAAAAGTTTGCGTGTGGGAGCGATATTTCCGCCGACGAGCGTCTCCCGCTGCTCATTTCGCCCGATTCCGTCGGCCACGTTGTGCGCTCGCGCCTCGGAGCCATTCGTCGATCGCGCCCCGATGGAAGCGCCAGTGACGCCCAACTTTTTGTCCCGGGATGGCGCCGTCCTGTGCTAGCTTGTACAGAGTCGACTTCGACACCTGTAGGTAGCTGGCAAGGTCGTCGATCGTAAACACACTCGTTGCGGCGTTCACTTTTGCCGCCAATTGCCGGAAGATACTGATACAAAACGCTTTGCGCGACGGAAAACACCCCTTGCATTTGACTGTTGTTGGCAGTTGTTGTCAAATTGTTTCTTCGGTATTTCCAGCTCGACACGAGAGGGCAAGCGACTTCCGTTAGCCCCCGGCGAGTCGCCGGGGGCTAAATCGTCATGGCTCCTGCATGGCCCGCTTCGTCAGACCGTGGACGTAGAGGTCCTCGCCGAGGGTTTCGGTCTGGAGCTCGGCGAGGTGCAGGGCAGCGCTGATTTGCTCGATGCCGTGACCGCCGACGGGGTTTGGCGCTTGGCTGCCGCCGATGAGGCGGGGCGCGATGAAGGCGTGGACTTCGTCCACCAGGCCGGCGTCGAAAAAGCTGCCTAGCACCTGGCCGCCGCCTTCGATCAGCACGTTGGTCATTCGCCGCCGGCCGAGTTCGCCGAGTAAGTCACTCAAGCTGACTCGGCCGCTTTCGTCCGGACAGACCAGTACCTGGCAACCCAGCGCTTCCAACCGGGCAAGATCCTCGAGCGAGGCCTGGCTGCCGCAGGCCACGAGCACGGGCGCTTCGGCGACCGTCTCTACCAGGCGGCTACTGGAAGCCAGCAGCGCGCGGCTATCGAGCACGATGCGCGTGGCCACGCGCGCTCCAGGCGGCCGGGCGGTCAATAGCGGATCATCGGCCAGCACCGTGCCCCGGCCGACGATCACGGCATCGACGCGACCGCGAAGTTGATGGGCCACCTGCCGCGACATGGTTCCCGAGATCCACTTGCTGTCGAGTGTGCGCGTGGCCAGCTTTCCGTCCAAGGACATGGCCCACTTGGCCACGACCCAGGGCCTACCGGCCGACAGCAGCTTGAGATACGGGGCGTTGCTGCGGCGGGCCTCGTCCTCCATCACGCCCAACTCGACCGCGATGCCGGCTGACGTGAGCCGTGCAATTCCGCCACCGTCAACGGCCGGAAACGGATCGCGCAGGGCCACGACCACGCGGGCAATCCTCGCGGCAATCAAGGCATCGGTGCAAGGCGGCGTCTTGCCGAAATGGCAGCAAGGCTCGAGCGTAACGTACATGGTCGCGCCGGCCGCGCGGCTGCCGGCCACGGCCAGGGCTTCGATCTCGGCGTGCGGTCCGCCGTAACGCCGATGCCAGCCTTCGCCGATCGTCTCGGCCCCGCGCGCGATGATGCAACCGACCAGCGGATTGGGCTCGACGGCGCCTCGGCCTCGCTGGGCCAGCTCCAAGGCCCGCGCCATGTGCCAGCGGTCAAGGTCGAAGTCAGCCATGGACCTCTAATCCATTCCCGGCACCCAGAGCGCGGATTTTTTACCCGACGCGGCTTCGCCCCCCGGCGTCCAGATGCCACCGGCTTCGGGCGCCGCACCGCCGGGCACCACAATCCCGCCGGCCTCGGCCGCGGCGGCCGGCATGGCAGCGCGGCCGTCGGGCCCGATCGCCCCGATCTGATAGAGCAGTTGCGCCAGGGCCTGCCGCACGCCCGGCTCTTTGCCGTGCCGCGCTTGCAGGTGCTCGAGCAGTTCGCTGGCCTGCTCGGGCTGACCGAGTTGTATCCGCAGGCTAAAGGCCTCGAGATCCCAGCGCGCACACGAGCGGCCGGCCTTTTGCGCGGCCTGGCGGGCCTGCTCCAAGCGCTCGACCGCTCGATGCAGATCCCGCTCCAAAGCGGCCAGCATGCCGTAGACGGCGGCCTTGTCCAGCGTGGCATCAAGCGTCGGCCGCCGGACAATTTCTTCACCGAGCTTGAGGATCGCGGGCCGAATCGACGTGATGCTGGCGTGCTGATACAGGTTCGTCAGCTCTTCGTCGGAAAGCTTGTCGACGACCACCCGCGCATAACGCGTCGGCGGCAGGGCCGTGATTTGCGCGTCGGCCGGCTCGATGGGCCCCGCCTGCGGCAAGCCGAGCTGTTGCCGCAGTTCGTTGGTTAGGCCGCCAGCCTCGGGGGCGTCTAATGCCAATTCCAAGTGCAGGATCTTGGCCAGCAGCCGGATGCGCTGCGAGTGATCGCTGGCGACAGCCGCCGGCGTGCGGCCACTGAACAGCTTCATCGGCGTGTTGGGCCATTTCTCCAGCACCGCGCGGCGCCGGTGCTCGTCCAGCAACCGGCGCAAATCTTCCGAGCGCATCGCGTCCGGCGGCCGCCAGCGCACGCTCAACAGATGCTCCAGCATCGGCACCTGGTCGGCCACCTTTTCGTCGGCAAGCGTGAGGCCCTCGGGCGCGACCTGCGCGAGCACCGATTCTAGCTGCTGCCGGTGCGGCGCGAGCACCGTGACCTCGAGCCGCGCTTCGCGATCGGTCTGCCGGCCAAACAAGGCCGCCTGGCCGATGATCACCGGCATGTCGTCCATCGCAATGCCGCTGGCATCGGCAGGCACGAGCCGGTCGAGCAGCCAGAAACTGGCACGCGGCGGCGGCTGATCGTCTTCGGGATGTGTCTCCACCGGCTGGGACATCGCCAGGGGATTGGTCGAAAGTGCGCCCGATACGCGTTCGAAGTCGGTGATCGTGTACGTCAGCAGCAGCTCGTCGACCGGGTCGTCGGGCGTCTCGGAGTCCAAATGCAAGGCCAGTGCTTCGGCTTCGACCGCGTCGTCCAAAGGGATGGCCAGTGTTGCCAGCCGATGGAAGGCGGCCGCGGCACTCTGATCTTCGGCCAGCCACGCGCGGACCAGTGCCAGGTTTCGCCACAGTTCCGGCGCGGCAACCACGCGTTCGCTCAGTGCGCCGAAGCGCGTTGCCGCCTCGAGCCACAGCCCGTCCAGCGCCAGCCGCAACGCGGTCTCGAACTCCTTGTGCCACGAAACGTCCGGCGGCGGCGGAGCCAGATGCCAATCGATCTTGAACAGCGGCGAAAGCCCCGGTGATCGAACGATCGCCAGCAGCAATTGCGTGGCTTCCTGTTGATCGGGAATGACGCGCAACAGCCACAGCACGTGGCCGCGCGCGGCCAGCACGTGGCCTTCTGCCGCGAGCGTTTCGGCCAAGGCCAAAAACGCCTCGGCGACTTTCGGCGAGAGGCTCCGCCCGCTGGCCGCCAGGGCACGCTGCAACAAAGGAATCGCTTCGCGGCCGCCCTGGGCGCCGGCGGCCAGCAAAGCGGCTTCGGCCAGGGCCACGGGATTGTCGGGCTGCGACTCGAGCATATGCTCGATGGTCTGCTGCGCTTGTTGCACCATGCCTAGCTGGCCTTGCAGCAGGGCCTTGGTGGTTTCCAGGCAGGCCCGGCCAGGAAACTTGGCTTCCAAGTGCTCGATATGGTCGAGACAGGCCTGGGGCTGCTCGCCTTCGACCATGCGTTGGATGCGGTCGAGTTCCGACACCAAATCGGGACAGCAGAATTTGACCTTCTTATCTAAACCACCCGGGCAGGGCGAGTAGGGATCGATGGGCATGAATCGGATGCCTTCGTGGACAGGTGGTTGTGATGGATTTGAGCACGAGGAAATCGCGCTAGCGCTGCCGGCCGGGGCAATTTTGCGAATTCGCCGCCGGCCGGTGAGGCTTTGTTCGAGCACACTGGGCAAGTGCCCGCCGCCGTGCGCTGTTCGCTATCGGGCGCTCAGCGCCGCTCGCTTGTCACGAATCAACTCCAACAAAGCGTGTTGCGGATGGGCGAATTTTTCGAGCCCCTCGCGCATCAAAGTCTCTTCCAGCTTGTGCATATCGACCAGGCGATCGATTTCGTCCAACACGTTTTGCGGCGGCAACTCGTCGATGTGCCGGGTGATCGTCCGCCCGCTCTTTTCCACCGCCGCGTTGGTGGCCGGCGGATTGGTTTCGATGTCGCTACCGGCAAAGGCCTCGACATATTTCCAGGCCGGATCCTCCGGCTTCTTAGTGCCCGTGCTGGCGAAAATCATTTCTTGCTTGAGCGGCGTCTTCTTGTCGAGCCAGAACTGCCGGTTCTCGATCCAGATGCGTTTGGCATTGACGATGCCCACCTGGCCCTGGGCCGCCGGCGAAAGTTCCGGCACGGCCTTCTCTGTATAGACATCCAAGCGCGACACGAAAATGCTGTACACGCTCTTGAACGTCTTGAGGTCCGGCCGCTTGCGGGCACCGCGCCAGATCGCGTCGCGGGCTGCGCGGTACTGCTCCATCGAAAAGATCAGCGTCACGTTCAGCGTCAGTCCGGCGGCAGACAACGGCTCGAGGGCGTCGAGCCCGGCCGGCGTGGCGGGGACCTTGATCATGCGATTCTTGTGTCCGGCCGACCATTTTTTGCCCAGCTCGATGTAACGCTTGACCCGCTCATCGTGCGGCGGGGCCGACTGCTGATCTTCCAGCAGCGGATCCAGCTCGAAGCTGACGTAACCGTCGTCGCCGCCGGTCTCCTGCCAGACGGGCAAAAACACCTGCTGGGCGTCGCGCACCAGCTTGTCGGTCAGTTGCCAGGCGAGATCGTCGTCCTCCAGGCCCTTCTGCATCAATTGGTCGATGTCGTGATCGAAGCGGCCGGTCTTGATCAGATCGCCCACGATGATTGGATTGCTCGTGGCGCCGGTGGCGCCCAGCGCGCGGTTGCTGGTCACGAGATCAGGATCGATCGAATCCAGCCAGAGCTTCGTGCCACTAGCCACGAGTGATTGCAACGGGGATGTCATGTTCCCACCTCGAAAAAGTCCTGGGATCGATCGAAAAATAACTTCCCGTTTTTTTCGGGCCCCTCACCCTGCCCTCTCCCGCAAGGGGCGAGGGGGCGCGGTGAAGTTATTTTTCGATCGATCCCTATCCATTAGCCATAAAAACGCGTCGACGTCGCCATCCGAGCCTGCCCCATCTCGGAAGCGGCATGGAACCGGCTGCCGGCCACGACGAACGAATCGATTGTGCCGGCCGGCGCCCACAACATAGCACAACGACCTGCCCCTTGCCACGAGTGGCATTTGTCGGGCAAGGGGCACCGCGGAGCAAAAAATCTTGCGCCGCCGGCAGCCGGCCGTAGTAGAGTTGAGTTGGCAGGCCGTTCGGCCTCCGTTCAACTTTTCTTTTCTTTTCGCGCCATCAATCGCTCGCACTCCACGGCTCCGCGCGCGCCCGGCTATTGCCGCGCGCTCGCGGCTGCAAGGATGCCCCGTGCGCGGCCGGCGACGGCACTCGAGGCCCATGCCCGCTATTCCGCCCATTGGCGGCGGTGCCTTTGCACCGCCATCGCCGTACCGGCCAGGCAGCGCCGGCCGTGCGCCGCCCGATGATTCGCCCGGCCCGCTGGGGGAGCCCGATTGGTGCTCGGGCAGGCTCCCGGTCGAGGTTGGGCCGCCATCGCGATTGGAACGGACGCTGACGGCCGAGCAAGCCCTGGCCCAGATCAACGTGCTCGGACAAACCGGAGCACGCCTCGAACACGTGGGCATTCTGGTCGTTTTCGGCCAGTATGCCGCCAAGGCGAATACGCTGGCGGCCGCCATGCCGGCCGTGTGGCTTTCGCCCGACTACCAGACGCTCACCCAGTACAAGCGCGTGCTGCGCGACGGTGGATTTTTCGCCGGCGGCGTGAACCTGTTGAGCATCTACGCCTTTCCCCTGCCGTCGACGCCAGTTCCGCCGGCGCCGCCGCCCATTGTCGGCGTGCGATTGAACGTGGTTGCGTGACGAAGCGCGAGGGGACGCAGGCCGCGAGCCGGCCGATGATCGCTGGCCTTAGGCGCTGCGCAGCGAGCGGCCGGCGTTGAGTCCTTGGCCGCGGCCAGAGATCGGCGCGTGCCGCAGGTCGGTACGGCGCTTGAGAATCTCGCCGTCGAGCGGCAGCGGCTCTTCGATCGGCTCGAACAGCAAATCGCTGCGCCGCCCCAGGCCGAGCATGGCAGTCATGCCCACGAGCCGACCGGCCAGCCGGGCCCAATCCCGCGGCCGTACGACCGCTTGCGTCAATTCGCCGACAAGCAGTGCGGCATGCGCAGCCAGCGAAGATGCCCAGCCCGTCAAACCGGCCGAGCGCCAGAATAAGCATTCCTGGTGCAAGCCCTGCCGGAATCCGCTTTCGCTCGCCAGCAGGCATGACGACGGCACGCCGATGCGCGACTCGGCAGCCAGGCACGCGTAATACCCGGCCGCTTGCAGGTGCAAACCCAGGGCCACCAGCGCCAGCTCATCGCCAACGCCCAGGCCTGCGAGAGTGGCCAACGGCGCGAGCGCCTGCGGGCGAAAGAAACCGGCCAGGCGCGTGGGCCCCACGAGTGGCGCGTCCTCGACCGCGGCAGCCGGCAAACCGGCCGCAACGAGCGTGGCCCGGCCACTCGGGCGATATCCCCAGCCGCCGGCCAGCACCGTTTCGTCCGGCGAGGCCGAATCGATCATCAGCGGCGCGACGCAGGCCACCGCAGGATCCGCGAACGGGGCCAGCGCATGTTCGGCCCAATCCGGCCGGACTTCCAGCCCCGCCGCGAGAAAATGCACGATCTCGCCCTGGGCCGCTCGCGTGCCGATCGTCAGGCATTCCAGCGGCCCCGCGCCGGCGGGCGCATCGATAAAGCGAATCTCGTCGCGCAAATGATACGGGTCGGCGTATTCGCTGTTGAACACGACGAGCACTTCGCTCGCCGGCGGCCGATGCTCGAGCACCGAGACCAGGCCACTTTCCAGGGCTGCGTGATCGCCCAACGCCGGAATCACAATCGAGAGCCGCAACACGGCGAGGTTCCTAAAGCCCGACGCGCATCATGCGCAAAACAAACTCCGCGGCAGGCAATCGCCCCTAGCAGCAGGGCCATGCCCGACAGGTGCGAAATTGGACCGTCGGCGCCGACCAGGCGCTTTGCCTGCTCGGGTTTTCTCGGCAAGGATGATGCGCCGGGTTGAAGGCACTGCGCCGATTTCCGGATCGACTGCCGAATATCCGCCGCAAACCCCGCAGTCACAATTGCTAGCAGACGCTAGCAGTGCTCCGGAAACGTTTTTTGCGTTTCGCTGAAAACAAAGACTCCCCAGGCTGACGCCAAGGGGCTCGCCTACGGAATTCCGCATTCATCCTTCCGCATTTCCTCGCTCTCCCCAGCGCTCGGCAATCGCCACCAGCCACGCGGCCGCGCTCGCCATCTCTTCGACGCTGGTCCATTCCAGCGGCGAGTGGGGATTGTGCTCGCCGGTCGCCAGGTTCGGCGTGGGCAGCCCTAACTCGGTGAACCGCGAACCATCCGTGCCGCCGCGGATCACTCCCAGCCGCGCCGGGCGGCCCAAACGCTGGAGCGCCTGTTGGGCGTATTCTACCGCCCGTGGTTCACGCGCCAGGCCAGCGGCCATGTTGCGGTATTGGCTCTTGACGGTCACGTCGATTGCCGCGCCCGGAAACATCGCGGCCACCGTTGCCGCGTGCCGCCGCAAGCGCTCGGCATACACCCCCAGCCGGTCGCTGTGAAAGTCGCGCAGCAGAATCCGAATTGTCGCCTCGGCCACTCCGCCGGACATGTCGTAGGGGTGCAAAAAACCTTGCCGGTCGTCGGTCGTTTCCGGCGCGAGGCGCACACGCGGTAGCCCGGCTACAAACTCGGCCGCGACGCGGACCGCATTCACCATCCGGCCCTTGGCGATGGAAGGGTGAATATTGACGCCGCGAACCGTCACCGTGGCCAGGTCGGCCGAAAAGGTTTCGACGTCGATCTGGTCGGCCGCCGAGCCATCGAGCGTGTAGCAACACACCGCCGCCAGCTTGGCGAGGTCGACATGGTCGACGCCGTGGCCGATTTCCTCGTCGCAGGTAAAGCAGAGACGCACCGGCCCATGCTCGATCTCGGGATGCTCAACCAGCAGCGCGGCTGCTTCCATGATGGCGGCGATGCCGCTTTTGTCGTCCGCGCCCAATAGCGTGGTGCCGTCGCTAGTGACCAGCGTGTGGCCGAGGCAGTCGGCCAGTTCGGGATTTTCATCTCGGCGAATCATGCAGTCCGGCCGGCCCGGCAGCACCAGGTCGCCGCCGTCATAGTTGCGCCAAACCTGCGGCCGCACCCCTGCCCCGCTGGTCTCGGGCGAGGTGTCCAAGTGCGCGGTCCAGGCAATTGTCGGCACCGATCGCCGGCTGGTGGCGGGCAGCGTGGCCATGACGATCGCGTGCTCGCTTTGGCTGATGTCGGTCAGGCCGAGCGTTTGCAACTCGCCGACCAGCAGTCGCCCCAGCTCCCACTGCCCGGCCGAACTGGGATACGTCGCAGCCTCGGGCTTAGCCGTGGTATCAATCTGCACATAAGTCAAAAACCGGGAGAGCAAACGCTCGGTATTAATCGCGGGCTGCATATACCAGTGGGCTCGGTTTGTCGGTTGATCGTCTAGCCGGCCCATTCATGGGTCGTTTGGCTCGCTGGCCGGTTCGCCATCGACCGGCCGATTTGCTACGGTGTACAGCCGAAGCAACTGGCCGACAAGTGCCCGAAAGGAGCTGCTCTCATGCCCGGCGTGCGATACCTGGTATTTGACATCGAAAGCGTGGCCGATCCGGACCTGGTGGCCCGAATCCGCTATCCCGGCGAGTCGGGTGCCGAAGCCGTAACCCGCTATCGCCAGGAGCTAATGGACAAGTATGAGAGCGACTTCATTCCCTACACGTTTCAATTGCCCGTTTCGGTGGCGATTGCCAAAATCGGCAGCGACTTGCACCTGCAAGACCTCGTCACGCTCGATGATCCGCAGTATCGGCCGCACATCATTACCGAGCATTTCTGGCGCGGTTGGGAACGTTACGGCCGGCCGACGCTGGTGAGTTTCAATGGTCGTACGTTCGATATCCCGCTGCTGGAGCTGGCCGCCTTCCGCTTCGGGCTGAGCATCCCCGGCTGGTTCAATCTCGCGGCCAAAAGTTTTGAACAGGCCCGCAATCGCTTCAATCTCGAAGCGCATTTCGATCTTCAGGAACTACTCACGAACTTTGGCTCGACGCGCTTTACCGGCGGATTGAACCTGGCGGCCAATCTGCTGGGCAAACCCGGCAAGATGGACGTTCAAGGGCACATGGTGCAGGATCTCTACAATGCCGGCCGCATCGATGAAATCAACGAGTATTGCCGCTGCGACGCGCTGGACACGTACTTCGTGTTTCTGCGCAGCCAAGTCTTGCTCGGCAAGCTGTCGCTGGACGAGGAGCAGGGCATTATCGACACAACCAAAAGCTGGTTGATGGCCCGCGCGGGCGACCGCCGGGCGTATGCCCTGTATCTCGAGCGCTGGGGCGACTGGCAAAATCCCTGGCGCCCGCCGGCGCCAGCTACCTGAGCCCGCAACTTCATTCGCCCAGGGTTGCTCGCGCCACGACGCCTGTCACCAAGATCAGCAACACGGTAATCAGCAGAATGCCGCCAAGTGCGGAAAGCATGCCAGCCCTCACTACCTGCGAAGCGAGTGGGATCGAAGTTCGACGCCGCCCAATTTATCGCACGCCCGCGCCAATAAGCAACTACCCTATGGCATGTGTCATCATGGGAGGGCGAGGCTGCTGCCGAGCCGAGACCATGTTCGACGCTCGGCTCGGCAGGAGCCTCGCCCTCCCGGAAATCTCACGCCGAAATCGAACTTCAGCACACGCTCTTAGCCGGGTTCAGGCTGGCCAAGCCCGCGCAAAACTTCGAACGTGTAGATGCCCGTGTCGTGGCCGTCGCTGAAATGGATGGCATAGGCGTAATGCCCGACGGGCTTCATTTCCAGAATGGCCGTGGGCCGGGTCTCCGCGGCCGAGAGCACTGGCAGCATGGTGGCCGGCGGGGGCGGCAGGTTACGTTTTTCGCGGCAAGTGGCGCAGGGGCAAGCCTCGCGCAGCTCGCCCGGCCGATACACCCTCCGCTGGCCGTCGCTCCACTCGATGAGCAATTGGCCGCCAGAGGTGAGTGACAACTTAACCGGCCTAAGGTCCATGCGAATTTCCCATTTGTAGGGTGGGCACGGCCCACCGTCGCCTCGCAACTTCAATCGTCCAATTCTTCCAACGCCGCCAGCAGCCGCTCGGTTTCGTCCGTCGTGTTGTAATGCAGCAGGCTGATCCGCAGCAGGCCCTCGGGCTCGAGTCCAAGGGCCTCGGTCAGCGGCAACGCATAAAAATTGCCGTGCCAGGCAAAGATGCCGTGCTCGGACAGGTATTCGGCCAACTCGCGGGCAGTCAGGCGATCGTGCCGCAGGGCCACGGTCGGCACGCGCTCGTGCAGCCGATCGGCGGCTTGAATGCCCCAGACTTTGAAATGCGGCAACTGGGCCACGCCATCCAGCAGCCCACGCACTAACTGAGTTTCGTAGCCTTCGATGCTTGCCAGGGCCGCAGCCAGCCGCTCGCGCCGCGAACTGCTGCCGGCGGCGATGCCGCTGAGTTCGGCCAGGTAGTCGATGGCCACCAGCAGCCCGGCGATCGCCTCATGACTCTGCGTGCCGGTCATCCATCGGCCGGGCAGGTCGTCGGGCGCGGGCCGCAGCTTGTATGCCGGCAGCCGCTCGAGATGCTCACGGCGGCCCCAGAGCAATCCCAGGTGCGGCCCGAAGAATTTGTAGGCCGAGCAGACGAGATAATCGCAATCCCAGGCCGCGACGTCGATCAGCCGATGCGGCGCGTAATGCACCGCGTCGACAAACACCTCGGCGCCGGCCGCATGTGCCCAATCGGCAATTTGCCGCACGGGATTGATCGTGCCCACCGCGTTGGATGCGGCCCCCACCGCGACCAGCCGCGCCGGCCGCGACAGCAACGCGTGCAGATGCTCGAGGTCCAGCGTGCAATCCTCCGGCCGCACGCGTGCGTGCTCCACAATCGCACCGGCATCCCGGGCCGCCAACACCCACGGCGATACATTGGCATCGTGGTCCAATTGCGTGACGATCACGCGATCGCCGGGCTTCCAGGTGCGGCCGATCGAGCGCGACAAGGCCAACGTGAGCGTCGTCATGTTCGCGCCGAAGACTGTCGTGGCGGCATCCTGGCAACCGAGCAGGTCAGCCGCCGCCGCGTGCGCTTCGTCGAGCATGGCATCGCTTGCGCGACTGGTGGCAAACACGCCGCCGTGATTGGCGTTGTTGGTCGACAGATAATCGGCAATCGCCCGGATCACGCGTTCGGGGACCTGGCTGCCCGCGGCACCATCAAAGTACACCGGCAGCCGGCCGTCGATCGGCCGCTGCAACGCGGGAAATTGCGACCGGGCGGCCTGCACGTCCAAAGCCATGGATGTTGTGCTCATGGTTTCAAGCATCCGTGAGAAATTGGCGCTCATCCAGATCGGTGACAAACATGCGGCCCGGGCTGTGTGTAATCGCCAGATCGAGCTCGGCGGCGGTCAGAGCCAATTGCGGTGTCACGCCGCAGGCCCAAAACACGGGCACTTCGCCCGGGCGAATCGAAACCGCATCGCCGAAATCCGGCCGCGCCAGATCGGCAATGCCCAGCTCGGCCGGGTCGCCCACGTGTACCGGCGCGCCGTGCATGCGGGGATATCGCCGGGTGACGGCAATCACCTGCTCCACTTGCGAGGGAAGATACGGCCGCATGCTCACGACCAGCGGCCCGGCAAACACGCCGGCCGGCCGGCAGGCGCGGTTCGTGCGGTACATCGGCACGTTGCGGTGCTCATCGAGATGCCGCACCGGCAAGCCGGCCGCTTCCAGCGCATGTTCGAACGTGAACGAACAGCCGAGCAGAAATGCGACCAGGTCCGCGCGCCACAACTCGCGAATCTTGGTCGGCTCTTCCGCCTCGCAGCGGCCATGGCGAAAGACACGGTAACGCGGCACGTCGGTGCGCAGGTCGGCCTCGGGAGCCGCGCCGGCCGGCTCGGGATTTCCCGGCTCGGTTTGCGCCAGCAGCGGGCAGGCCTGCGAATTGCGCCGGCAGAATGCTTCGAAGTCGTGCGCGGCCGCATGCGGCACGATCACCAGATTGGCCTGCGCAAAGCCGGGCGCCTGGCCGGCGGTGGGGCCGGTGAATTGGCCGTCGCGAATCGCCTGGCGCAAAGCGGCCGGCGAAGTGAATGGGGTCGCGCAGGGCGTTGTCATCGCTGGTCGACCAGGCGGCTCCCTTTGCCTTCGAAGCGCGGCAGCGTGCCCAGCGTCACGCAGTGGACCTCGACCTTCAATCCCAGCCGCAATTGCACCTCTTCGGCAATCCGCTCGGGCCGCTCGAGCCGGTCTTCCACTTCGATCGCAATCTGATCCATAGCATCGATCTTGCGGACAACGGCCTGGTATTCGAGCACCTCGGGAAAGCTGCGGATGATCTGTTCCAGTGCCGTCGGAAACACATTCACGCCGCGGACGGTCAGCATATCGTCGGTGCGGCCCACGATCCCGCCGTCGAGCAGCACGAAGCGATTGTCCAGGTCATGCTGCCAGACCGGCCTCACAAGATCGCCGGTGCGATAGCGGATCACGGGGCTGCCGACGCGGCCCAGGTTGGTGAGCACCAACTCGGCCAGTTCGCCTTCGGCCGCCGGCTGCCCGCTTTCGACCGAGAGGAACTCGGCGATGAACTCGGTCTCCAGCACGTGTACGCCGCGCCGCTGCTGATCGGAATAACCCCAAGGCCCGACTTCCGTCGCCCCGGCATGATCGATAACCTGCGCCTGCCAGGCCTCTTCGATCCGCGCGCGCACCGCCGGGATCGAGCCGCCCGGCTCGCCGGCCAGCACCAGCGTGCGCACCGGCAGATCGGCCACCGAAAATTTTCTCGCCGCGGCCACCTCGGCCATGTGCAAGGCATAGCTGGGCGTGCAGAACACGGCCGACGCCCGGCTGGTGCGCATCAACTCCAGCCGCGCCAGCGTGCTCAGCCCGCCGCCGGGCACCATCAGCGCCCCGCGCGAGGCGGCCGCATCGAACGCGCTCCAAAAGCCGATGAACGGCCCGAACGAAAACGCCATGAACACGCAATCCTGCGGGCTGATCTCGGCCGCATCCAGCACGTATTGCCAGCAATCAATCCACCACTCCCAATCCTCGGCTGTGTCCAGCACGACCAGCGGCCGGCCGCGCGTGCCCGATGTCTGATGAAACCGGACGTATTCAGAGACGGGATACGTTAAGTGCCGGGCAAAATCGCCCGTGGTCACCCCGCCGAGCAGGTCTTCTTTGAAAGTAAACGGGAGCTGGGCCAGGCCGTCCAACGAATCCAGCGGCAGCCGCACGTCGCCAAGCGCCTCGGCATAATACGAATTGTGCGGCAGGATCCGCCCGAGCAGCCGATTCAGCCGCTCGAGCTGGTGCTGCTCGAGCGCTGCGGCATCCAGGCGTTCGTAATTGCGACGCTGGTCGTAACTGGTGCTGGCCATGCTGAAATCATACGGATTGCCGCTGCCGGGAGCCAGCGGTTGCGGCCGGCCGCCAAAGCAGGTACGTTCATCGCAGCCATTTTGGCGAGACTTCGGTCGATCGTTGGCGAGCCGGGAGCGTCAGCGACCGGAGGACCGTACTACTGCGCTCGACGGGGGGACTCCGGTCGCTGACGCTCCCGGCTCGCCTCTCCGCCATTCATCGTTCCGCATTTTTTTCTGCATGCCCGACACGCCGCGCAAAGCTTCGTTGCTGGTTGTTTTTCTGATCGTGTTTATCGATCTGATCGGCTTCGGCATGGTGCTGCCGCTGTTGCCGTTATATGCCGCGCGCTTCACGCTCAGCAAAAGCGGGCTGACGATCGGGCTGCTGATGGCCAGCTTCTCGGCCATGCAATTTCTGGTGGCACCGATGTGGGGGCGGCTGTCCGACCGCATCGGCCGCCGGCCGGTGCTGTTGGTCGGGCTAGCCGGGTCGGTGGTGTTCTACTTGCTGTTTGCCGTGGCCAGCATCTATGAGAGCCTGGCGCTATTGTTCGTGTCGCGCATCGGGGCCGGGATTGCCGGGGCCACGATCTCCACCGCGCATGCTTACATCGCCGACATCACGGCCGTGGAAAACCGCACTAAGGGCATGGCCCTGATCGGGGCGGCCTTCGGGCTGGGCTTTACCTTCGGACCCATCTTCGCCTGGCTGGCCATTGATCTCGAAGCGAGCCAAGGGCTGGGCGCCGGGCCTGGTTACGCAGCCAGTGCGCTGTCCAGCATCGCGCTGCTGCTGGCCTGGTTCCTGTTGCGCGAATCCCTACGGTATGGCCAGCCGCACGCGGCCCGCAAATGGTTCGATTTCCAGTCTCTGACCGAAGCCTGCCGTATGCCGTCGGTCGGGCTGCTGCTGCTCACCTCGTTCGTTTGCGTCTTTTCGTTCGCCAACTTCGAATCGACGTTGTCGCTGTCGTTGGACAACCGGTTCGGTTTCGAGCTGGAGCAAATCTGCCTGACGTTCGCCTTCGTCGGCATGGTTCTGATGCTGGTGCAAGGCGGCATTGTGCGGCGTCTGGCGGGCAAAGTACGCGACGCGGCGCTGGCCGGCACGGGGGCGGTACTCGAAATCATCGGCTTCTCGATGCTGTGGCTGGTCGGCGAGAACTACTCGCTGACGGTTTTTCTGCTGGCGCTGGCGATCATTGTCAGCGGCTTTGCCTTCATCACGCCCAGCCTCAACTCACTCATCAGCCGCCGTAGCGACCCGGCCCGGCAGGGCAGCATCCTGGGGGTGACCCAGAGCATGAGTTCGCTGGCCCGCATCTTGGGGCCAATGATCGGAATCCCGCTGTTCTCTTGGCGGCAGAACGCGCCGCTGTGGCTCGCCATCGGGATGATGGCCATCGGCCTCGCGCTGGTCATGATGGCAAGCACTCGCGGCCGCGATTATCCCGGCGCCGCCGCACGCCCGATCGAGCCGACCGCGGGGATGGAGTCGGAGTTGTAGTCGTGGTGGAGTCCCGCGACCGGCGGTCGCGGCTTTATGAATCGGCGACACTCCAGCCGCCGCCGCCGGGGGTTTCGATCGTGAGCACGTCGCCGGGCTGGGCGCGAAACTGCACGATGCCGGCCAGCGGCTCGCTGCGGCCGTCGGCGCGCTGGAGCGCATTGCGGCCCACTTCGCCGGGCTGGCCGCCGGCCAGGCCATACGGCGGATAGGGGCCGCGGCGCTGCGAAACGATCGACACTTCCAGCTCGCGCAGAAATTCCAATCGCCGCACGATACCATCGCCGCCGCGATGCCTCCCCTGCCCGCCGGAGCCGCGGCGAATCGAAAATTCCTGTACCCGCACCGGATACCGTTGCTCGAGCACTTCGGGATCGGTCAGCCGCGTGTTGGTCATGTGCGTATGCACGGCGTCGGCGCCCGGGCCGCCGGAAGTGGCTCCGGAGCCGCCGCAAATCGTTTCGTAATAGCCGAACGTCTGGTCGCCGAAGACCACGCTGTTCATCGTGCCCTGGCTGGCCGCCGCCAATTCTAGGGCTCCCAGCAACACGTCCACCGTCCGCTGCGAAGTCTCGACATTGCCGCCGACCACCGCCGGACTTTGCTCGGGCGTCGGACCTTCGGTCGGGTTGAGCACGCACTCGGGCAGCACGATTTGCACCGGGGCCAGCACGCCCTGGTTCAGCGGAATGTCCTCGGCCAAGAGCGCCCGCAACGAGTACATCACGGCTGCCGTAACAATCGCTCGGTTGGCGTTCAGATTGCCGGGCACGACGGGGCCGGTTCCGGTGAAGTCTATGGTGGCCTGCGAACCGGCGAGCGTGATGGCCACGGCGATGGGCGTGCCGTCGTCGAGGTGATCGACAAACTCGCGGCGGCCGGCCGGCAGCTCGGCCAGTCGCGCCCGAACTTTGCGCTCGGCAGCGGCTTGGATATGCCGCATGTAGGCCTCGACCACGTCCAGGGTGTACCGCTCGACAAGCCGGCCCAATTCGCGAGCCCCCAGCCGATTGGCAGCCAGTTGCGCCGTGACGTCGGCCAGGTTGTCGTGCAAATTTCGCGTGGGATAACGGGCCGCAGTCAGCAGCCGGGCCAGCTCGTCGATGCGCGACTGGCCGCGATCGATCAGCTTGAAATTGCGAATGAGCACGCCCTCTTCGGCCAGGTTGCGCGACAAGGGGGGCAGCGACCCCGGCCGCACGCCGCCGATCTCGGCATGATGGGCCCGGCTGGCCGTGAAGAACAGCAGCCGGCCGCTGCCCGTGTCGTGCACCGGCGTGACGACTGTGACATCCGGCAGGTGCGAACCGCCGCGATACGGGTCGTTAGTCACGTACGTGTCGCCGGCCGCCAGATCGGGATTGTCGGCCACGATCCGCTTCACGGTCTCGCCCATCGCTCCCAAATGCACGGGAATGTGCGGCGCATTGACGACCAGGTCGCCCGAGCTGGTGAACAGCGCACAACTGAAATCGAGCCGCTCCTTCACGTTCACGCTCGAAGCCGTGTTGCGCAGCACGACGCCCATTTGTTCGGCGATGCCGGCAAACTGGTTGTTAAAAACTTCGAGCATGATCGGATCGGCCTCGGTCGAAACGGCCGTAGGCCGCGAGCCGGGACCATCGGTCAGTAGTAGCTCGCCGCGCGCGAGCACCTGGCCGCGCCAGCCGGGATCGATAACGGTGGTGGCCGTTTGCTCGACGATCACGGCCGGCCCGACGATCTGGTCGCCCGGCCGCAGCCGCGAGCGATCGAAGACGTTCGTCTCGCGCCATGCGCCGTCGAAATAAGCTTGCACCCTGCGCTCCGCTTCGGGCTGACGCTCCACTAGCTCGGCGGCCGGCTGCTCGACGCTCTCGCTGCGGCCGATGACTTCGACCCGTGCAGCCACCACTTCCACCGCCCTGCCCTGCTGTCGGTAGCCGTAGAGCCGCTCGTGTTCGGCCTCGTAGCTTTCCACCCAGTCGGCCGCTGGCGGTTCGGGGATGGTCAAAAAGCTGTCCAAGCCGCGGTAACGCAAATCGAGCGCGCGGCGGACTTCGATCCGATCGTCGGGAATGCCTTCGCGCAGCACCTCAGCCCGCGCCTCGCGCTCGAGCGATTGAAACGACCGCTCGATCTCGACTGCCAGCTTCGGGCCGTAATCGCGATAAACGCCGGCGGCGCGATGCCGGCTGACGTCGGCCAGGCCGATGCCGTAGGCGCTCAGCAGCCCGGCGTCGGGATGATTAAGAATCTGCCGCATGCCCAGTTCGCGGGCGACCGCGCAAGCGTGCTGCCCCGCCGCGCCGCCGAACGCCACCAGCACATAGTCGCGCGGGTCGGCACCTTTGGCCAGCGAGATGCGCCGGATGGCTTTTACCATGTTGGCATTGGCCACCTGCAAAAAACCCTCGCACAGCCGGGCATGATCGAACGTCTGGCCGGTACACCTGGCGATCTCCACAACAAGCGCGGCCAGACGCGCTTTGATCGCGTCGCGACGCAGCGGAAACGGGAACCGCTCGGGCAGAATTTTTCCTAGAAAAACATTCATATCCGTCACGGCCAGCGGCCCGCCGCGGCCGTAGCAGGCGGGACCGGGATCGGCGCCGGCACTGTCGGGGCCGACCACCAGCTTCACGCCGTCGAAGCCGCAAATCGAACCGCCGCCGGCAGCCACCGTTTCGATGGCCAGCATCGGCGCCACGACCCGCACGCCGGCCTTTTCGGTTTCGTACTCCAGTTCATAACGGCCGTCGAAGCGGGCCACGTCGGTGCTGGTGCCGCCCATGTCGAAGCCGATGGCCCGCTCGAACCCGGTAGCCCGGGCGACCTGCGAGAATCCGACCACGCCGCCCGCCGGGCCGGAGAGCACGCTGTCTTTGCCCACGAATTGCCCGGCCGACACCAGCCCGCCGGACGACGTCATGATCCGCAGCTCGCCGTGCCCCAGCGCCTGCTGCAAGCCGGCCACGTAGTCCTGCAAGATCGGGTTCAGATAGCCGTCCATCACGGTCGTATCGCCGCGCGACACGATCTTCACCAGCGGCGCCACACGATGGCTCGTGCTCGTATGGCGAAAGCCGACTTCCCGCGCGATGCGCTCGACGAACTGCTCATGCGCCGGATGCGCGTAACCGTGCAGCAGGCAGATGGCCAGCGATTGAATGCCGCGCTGGCGTGCGGCGGTTAGCAGTTGGCGAACTTCGCCCAAGTCGGGCGACAGCAGCACCTGGCCGTCGACCGTCACGCGCTCGGCGATCTCGATGACTTCGCGAAACAGCGGCTCGGGCTTGTGGATGGTCAGTTCGAAAAGTTTTGGGCGGTTTTGATAACCGATGCGCAGGATATCGCCGAAGCCGCGCGTGGTGACCAGGGCGGTGGGCGCGCCGCGGCGCGTGAGCAGTGCATTGGTGCCGCGCGTGGTGCCCAGCCGCACCGCAACCGGCGGAATGGCCGCGGCTAGTGGCAGGCCCAGCAAATGGCGAATGGCCAAAAGCGGTGACTCTTCGCCGCTGGTGAGCTCGTAGGGTTGCCCGGCGGTAGGAGGAGTATGCAACGCTCGGTCTAGCAGCAGTCGGCCCCGTGCGGCGTCGAAGGCTTGCACCGTGGCCGCGTCGAGCGGCTGCCCATCCGCAGCGAGCACGCGCAACTGATAGCCAACCCAAAAATCCGGCGGGTCGGCCATCCGGGCCGGATCAACGATCATACGGGCATCCGGACCGGCCGCGGCCGCGCCTTTCACCACGCCCGAACTGAGCACTTTGCTGCGCGCCAGCGATCCATCGGGCCGCAGGCAGATGCAATCGGTAAACGTGCCGCCGACGTCGATCCAAAACTGGTGCAGTCGGTCGGGCATGGCACCCAGGCATCCATCGCTGGAATCAAAACACCGGTTGGATTTTTTTCAGCCGGGCTTCGGTCTCGCGCATCAGCGCGTCTTCGGCCGCTTCGTCCGGCGCTTCGTACGTGACGGAGAAACGCAAAAAGGCGCCGGCGTCGTCCCAGGGCACGGTGCAGATCGAATGTTCGGTGATCAGGTATTGGCTGGCAGCTTCGGCCGCGTCGAAACGCGTGCCGTCGGCCAGGCCACGCGGGCTGGGCGTATACAGGAAGTACGTCCCGCCGGGCATGCGGCACTCGAACCCGGCACGCTTGAGCGTGGCCACGAGCTTTTCGAGCCGGCGGCGATACTTGGTGCGAACCTGGCCGGGAATGGCTTCGTTGTCCAGCGCCGCGGCGCCGGCCTTCTGAATGGCGATGAACTGACCCGAGTCGCTGTTGTCCTTGACGTCGGCCAACGCCTGCACGATGCGCTCGTGGCCGCAGACAAAGCCCAGCCGCCAGCCGATCATGTGAAAGCCCTTGCTCATTGAATGGATTTCGACGCCCACTTCCTTGGCGCCGGGCACCGACAAAAAGCTCAGCGGCGGGGCCTCGTAGCTGAGCATGATGTGGGCCGCATCCTGCACCACCACCACGTTGTTTTTGCGAGCAAACTCGATCACCCGCTCGTAGAACTCGCGGGTGGCCAGCTTGCCGGTCGGGCTATTGGGATAATTCAGCACCAGCAACTTGGCCCGCTCGCGCACGTCGGCCGGAATGCTCTCCAGGTCGGGCAGAAAATCGTTGGCGGCCGCCAACGGCAAGCGGAACACGTTGCCGCCGTAGTAACGCGTGTGCGTACCGGCCACCGGATAGCCGGGCACCGTCATCAGCGTGACGTCGCCGGGATTGATGAAGGCGGCCGGCAGCATGGCCAGGGCCGTCTTCGAGCCGATGCAATGGTTGATTTCCTTGGCCGGGTCGAGCGTCACGCCGAAATTTCGCTGCATGAAGCGCGCGGCCGCCTCTTTGTAGGCCGCAATGCCATTGTCGGCGTAGCCACGGTTGGCCGGATCGTTAATCTCGCGGGCCATGACTGCCCGCACCGGCTCGGGGGCCGGCTCGTCGTTTTCGCCGATGCCAAAGTCGATCAGCGAGCGCTGGGGATGCTCGGCCAGGGCCTTGCGCTTGGCCCGCTTGATCTTTTCGAACTTGTAGATCTCGGTGCCTTTGCCATAGTTCACGCCGCCGATCCGCTCGGCAAACAGGCTTTGGAAATAAGGGTCGCTCATGGGCCCCACGCTGGGAAATGAAAGACTGGAAGAGACGAAGCACCCTAAGCTACAAAAGCCGCCGGGCGCCGGCAAGCGGGGGGGAATAGCGGATGTCAGCTTCGGCGAGCCGGCTACGAAGCCGCGCTAGAAGTAATACCGCGTGACCAGCACGGCGAGCAGGCAGACGATGCCGATGACTGATAAGATCACCAGCCGGCGACGGCCGCGGCCAAACATCCCGGCGGCCGGCGCGAAGGTGCCGCAGTAGGGACACTCGGACAAGGCCAGTGGAATCCGCTCGCCGCAATTGCGGCATGGCCGATACATGGTGACGGGCATGACGCGGCGGCTCTGCTGGCCCCAACTGGCTGATGGCGATCGCACGGCCCTGACCACCGCGCACAAACCTTGACCACCGCGCATAAAAAAGCCCCGGAAGGTGGGGCAGGAACCTGCCGAGGCCCGCTCGCCGAAGCGAGCTAATAGCCGAGTCTAGCGAGCAACAGCGCAGTCGCAAAATACCGTTACGAACTTTTAATCCGTGCCGAACTCAATTACGAATCGTTAATGTATCTCCGATACCTCAAAACAAAGCGGTTCGGTGAATCCCAGCTCAGAATTGATGATAAATTCTCCCGTTGGCCGGCTGGCGCCTTCGCCCACCGGCGCGCAGCACGTCGGCAACGCCCGCACCTATTTGCTCGCGTGGCTTTCGATCCGGTCCCGCGGAGGTCGAGTGTGTCTGCGGATCGAAGACATCGACTCGCCGCGCATCAAGCCGGGCGCCGATCAGTTGGCCGTCGACGATCTGCGCTGGCTGGGGCTCGACTGGGACGAGGGGCCCGACGTCGGCGGCCCGCATGCGCCGTACGTGCAGACCGAGCGCTTGGCGCTGTACGACGAAGCCCTCGCGGCGTTGCGGGCAGCGGAGCGTGTGTATCCGTGTACGTGCAGCCGTGCGGATGTGCTATCGGCGGCCAGCGCGCCGCACATCGGCCAGGAGGGACCAAAATACTCCGGCCGCTGCGCACAAAATACAGCCGCGTCGGCTGCCGGACTGACAGCTAAGTATTACTGGCGCTTTCGCGCTTCGTCCCGCCTGTGGCAGTTCGACGACGCCGTGGCCGGGCGGTGCGCAGCCCATGTGGCCAACGAACTGGGCGATTTCGTGGTGGCCAAGACCGACGGCACGCCCGCCTATCAATTGGCCGTCGTAATCGACGACCATGCCATGGGCATCACCGAAGTGGTCCGCGGCAATGACTTGCTGCCGAGCACCTTTCGCCAGCTCGAACTGTACGACTTCTTCGGCTGGCAACCGCCCGGCTTTGCGCACGTTCCCCTGGTCATTGGCCCCGACGGCCGCCGGCTAGCCAAGCGGCACGGCGACACCCGTCTGCTGGCCCTGCGTCAAGCTGGCGTGGCGCCCGAAAAGCTGATCGGCCTGCTGGCCCACTCCTGCGGCCTGCGGGACACGCCCGCGCCCATCACGGCCCGCGAGCTGCTGGCTGATTTTGATTGGTCGCGTTTGCCCCGCCAGCCGCTCGTATTTACCGACGAGATGTGGCGACGCTTGTTCACTTCTTGAGCTCGAACCGCTTGAAATCGTACGCGCCCAGATCGGGAGCGGCGCCGGAGTAGGAGTCGGGCGGCAGGACGAGCTTTTCGCCGTGATATTCGAACTGCGCGGCGCCCGCGTCGATGCAGGGGCTGCCCGGCCGCGGCTTGTATTGGTCGTCCAGCAAGGGGGCTTTGGAGACGAAGCCTGCGGTGTCCAGGTCGCAGTCCTCGGTATCCGTGCCGTTGTGCCATAGCAAGTTCGCGCCGGCCACGGAGTCACCGTGAACTCGCTTGAGGGCCGTCCGCTCGGTATCGGCGATCACGTTGTTGACGAGCACCATGTTGTCGCCGCCGGTGATGCCGTAGTGATTGCCGATGAGCGTGTTGTTGATCACGAACACCGGTTCGAGCATGTCGGCGCCTTCGTAATTCTCCTTGGTGTTTCCATCCTGCATGCAGCCGATGGCGGCCATCGCACCACGCACAAACACATTCCGCTCGATGCGGATCGTGCGATTCGACTTGCCTGGATAGTCGATGAGCTGGATTCCATCCTCCCGGCTTTCGATGAACACATTTCGGCGGATCACGATGTCCAAGAGCTTGCCGGAATGCTTGTGCAGTCGAATCTCGATACCGTCGTCCTTGATGCCGCGGAAGATGTTGTCTTCGATCAGCGCTTCGCTCGAGTCGTCCATGTCGATGCCGTCGTCGCTGTCGTCTTCGAACACGTTCGAGCGTGCGACGCCTGCGCCATTTTCGAAACTCAGCGCGTCCTTATTTTTGCGGAAATGATTGTGCAGCGCCTCGACGTGTCCGGCGTTGACGACGGCATGGTCGCCATTTTGAATCATGAAGCCGACGATCCGCGCGCTGGCCCCGCGGGCAATGCTGATGATCGGGCCGGTGTGCTTGCCGTTGGTTTTGCCATCCAGCACAGCCTGCTCGACGTCGCGAGGATCGTTGCTGCGCAAATACTGGGAGGCGAGCGTCAGCTTTTTGCCGGCCGGCACCTTGACGGAACCGGTATACACGCCCGGCGACACCAGCACGGTGTCGCCATCGGCCGCCGCATCCACGGCGGCTTGGATCGTAGCATGATCCGCCGGCACGCGCAGCACGCGGCTTTTGACGGCAGCCATGATGGGATTCGGCAACACGGCAGCCGCCAGGGCAATCCAGAGAGCTGCGTGGAACGCTGTTTTCATGTTAAGGCGCCTTGTTTACCTGGCGGGAGAAGGGCGACCGGCAGCCCCGGCCTGTTCGCGTGACAGTTCCTGAATCAATGCATAGAGCAGCAAGACGCGCGAGCGGACAAACCAGATGAGCGCACCGAAGGTCGGTAGCGCGACGGCGGCGGCCGGCAGCGACACCGGCGGATGCGCATCGGTGTAGGACAAAACGATACACGCCACCGAGCCGACGAGTGACGCGGCGAGCACCATCGGTCCGACCAGCCGCTGACGACTCAGGTCGGTGCGATGAATCCGCTCGAGCAACATCTGCTGTCGATAGTCCATCGTTAAGATCCAAAGAAGAGGAGTGACCACGGATCGTACGGATAACACGGATGAAGAAGAATGGATTTTTTGCCCATCCCTGCCATCCCTGAAATCCGTGGTTTGATTTCTTCGCGCGTTCAACTCAGCGCACGGCCAGCGAGTTGCTTTTCGACGTACTTGGCAAGCAGGTCGCTTTCGAGGTTCACGCGGCCGCCGGGTTCGAGCGTGCCCAACGTGGTGACGGCTAGCGTGTGTGGGATCAAGGCCACGCTGAAGTGCTCGGCTTCCACGTCGACGAGCGTCAGGCTGATGCCGTCGACGGCCACCGAGCCCTTTGGGGCCATCTGCTGCGTGAGTCGGCCACTCGCGTGGAAGACGAACGTCGACCAGTCGCCCTGATCGTGCCGACGCTCCAGCCAGCCGACTTCGTCAACATGGCCCGTGACAAAATGGCCTCCCAAGGCCTGGCCCACGCGCAGCGACCGCTCGAGGTTGACTGACGAGCCGGCTTGCAACTGCCCGAGCGTGGTTTTGGCCAACGTCTCCGGGCCAGCCTGGAAGTGGAGCTTTTCGCCGTCGACTTGCACGACCGTGAGGCAGCAGCCGTTGACCGCGATGCTGTCGCCCAGACTCGCATCGGCGGCCAGCAGGGCCGAACGCACGACAAGCCGCCGGCCTGGGTGCTCGTCGATCACCGCTTCGACGGTGGCTTGCGTTTCGATCAGACCAGTGAACATCAGCGGCAGGCCATCGGCCAAAAAATTAACCAGGCGAGCCGGGAGCGTGAGCGACCGGAGGAATCAACCAAAACCTCCGGTCGCTAACGCTCCCGGCTCGCCGACGACGAATTACAGCGTACCGTACAACGGTAACTTCAAAACATCGGCTCGTTGTGCGGGCGGCGCTGGACGGCCTCTTGCCAGGCGTAATGCAGCGGACCCCAGAACACAAACGCGCCGCAAATCAGCGGCACCGAGTAGCCGCGGATCAACATGATCACCACGAGCGCAAAGATCAGCGCCACCAGGTGGCCGAAGCTGTGCTGCCCGCTGAATACCTGGTTGACCACGTGCGGATAAGGCACGCGCGACACCATCAGCACGGCCACCAGCACCGCGAAGAACGGCAGCACGACTTGCAAGGCGCCGTCCAGGCTGGTGGCGTATTCCCATTGATTGTCTTCGCGCCGCAGTGTGTAAAACATGATCGCAAAGCCGGCAATCGCCGCGGCCGCGGCCGGCGAGGGCAACCCGCTGAAGTGCAGGTGATCGTCGTCTTCGTGCGTTTCGGCATTGAAGCGCGCCAGTCGCAACGCCGCGCAGGCGGCAAACGAAGCGGCAATCACCCAGATGCGCCAGGAATGCAAGAACGCCTCGGTTGGACATAACTTGACCAATAGAAACGCGGGTGCCACGCCAAACGTCACCACGTCGCACAGGCTGTCGAGCTGGGCGCCGAAATCGCTGGTAGTCCGCGCGAGCCGCGCCACATGGCCGTCGAGTGCGTCGAACACCAAGGCCAGAAAAATCAGCCAGCCGCTCAGCATGCAATTGTGTACCGGGTCCGACTTGTCGAACTCGGCGAAGATCATGCCCGGGCTGGCCGTATGAATGGCGGCCGTCTGCGGAATGGCGGCCGACGTGGGCGTCTCGACGCGCGCGGCGACCACGATCGCGAAAAACCCACACGCCAGGTTGCCCAGCGTGAACAGGGTCGGCAGGATGGCGATGGTGCGGAGCTTGCTCATAATCCAATTCTAGGACGTGCCGCCGGCGGCAGCTTTCGGTATCTCGCGCAGGCCGCTACGGATATGCGGTTCCGGCATAGCGGCCGATCACCGTCGTTCCGGCTGCGACATGCTGCCCCACGCCGACCGCGGGCTTAAAACCCTCGGCCGGCACGATCAACTCAGTGCGTGACCCCAGCTTGATCATCCCGAATTTCGCCCCGGCCGCCAAACGCTCGCCCGGCCGCAAGTCGCAGACGATCCGCCGCGCGAACAAGCCGGCAATCTGCCGCACGATCAACCGGCGATACGGCGGCGCTTCCTCTTCGAGCCCGATCCACATGTTTTCGTTCTGCCAGGCGCTGGCCGGATTCAGGGCATTGAGAAACTTGCCCGGCCAGTATCGCAAGCGAATGACCCGCGCCGCCAGCGGCGAACGATTGATGTGGACGTTGAAGATCGAAAGAAAAATGCCGATGCGGACCGCCGGCCCGCCGACGAATTCATCGTAATCCAGCGGCGTGACTTCCGCGACCTTTCCGTCGGCCGGCGAAACCACGACTCCCGGCTCGTTGGGAACGGCTCGCGCCGGATCGCGGAAGAACGAAACCAGCCAGACCAGCACCACGCCCGGCAGCAGGGCCAGGGGCCACCAGATGGCCGCCAGCAGCACGGTGAGCACCAGCAGCGGGACGCCCATCAAAACGAGTTCGCCCAATCCCCAGCGGGCCAGCCACAGATGGTCCCGCCAGCGAAAGGGATCGTCGGCCGGGTCCCAGTAACAATCGCATTGGTTGCGGTGGTATTTGAGATCGCGGGGATCGAGCACTTCGAGCGGACAACCGGCCGGGTCGCCGTGCCGCAGCGTCGCCATGTGCCGTACATAACCGGACCGAAACGTCCGCAGGTACCAGCGCCGCCAGCGTCCCCAGGCAAGTTCGAGGGTATAGCAAGCCCCGCCACCCGGCTGAATGCTCTGGATATTTCCCGGCAGCGGCTCGGGCACGGCCCGTTCGAAGGTGGTATCGCCGGCACGCATCAAGAATCGCTAACTGCCTTGGCCGGTATGGTTTTCAGTGACGCCGCTGTCAATCGTAGCCGCGGCCCGATGGATTGAGAAGCGATACCCCCCAATACGTGCGATCCGCGGCCATCGGCGGCGAATAAGCAGTCCCGAAATCTCGGCGGCGGGCCATAGCCAGTCGGCGGGCGATTCGGCACAATGGCGGCAAATCGCTCGACTATTTCGACCGGTGCGTGCCGCTGCCCTGTTTCGAGGCCGCCGCGACCGGTTCTTCACACGAAAAAAGGACGCGCAGAACGCTATGAGTTCCACGATTGTCGACATTCATGGCCGGCAGATTCTCGACAGCCGCGGCAATCCGACCGTCGAGGTCGATATCCGGCTGGCTGACGGTTCGTTTGGCCGGGCGGCCGTGCCCAGCGGAGCCAGCACCGGCGTGCACGAGGCCTGGGAACTGCGCGACGGCGAAGCCCGGCAGTATTTTGGCAAAGGCGTGACCAAGGCGGTCGGCAATATCAACGAAAAGATCGCCAGCGAGCTGCTGGGACACGACGCCCTGGATCAGCGCAGTGTCGACCAGATGATGAACGACCTGGACGGCACTCCCAACAAGAAGAACCTGGGCGCGAACGCCATCCTGGGCGTGTCGCTGGCCGTGGCCAAAGCGGCGGCCGAGCATGCCGCCCTGCCCTTGTTCCGCTACTTGGGCGGCGTGAACGCCAGCCTGCTGCCGGCCCCCATGATGAACATCATCAACGGCGGGGCCCATGCCGACAACGACGTCGACGTGCAGGAGTTCATGGTCATGCCGCTGGGCTTCGACAGCTTCAGCGAGGCGCTGCGCTGCGGGGTCGAGATTTTCCACACGCTCAAGAAAGTGCTGCAAAAGAAGGGCTTTAAGACGGCCGTGGGCGACGAAGGCGGCTTTGCCCCCGATCTGCGCAGCAATGGCGAGGCCCTGGACCTGATCAGCGAAGCGGTCGACCAGGCCGGTTACCACCTGGGCGACCAGGTGGGCATCGCCGTGGATGTGGCCGCCACCGAGTTCTACGACACCGCCAAGAAGACCTACAAGTTCGGCGGCCAGATGCTCGATTCGGCGGCCCTGGTCGACCAACTGGCCGGCTGGGTCGACAAGTATCCCATCTGCTCGATCGAAGACGGCTGCTCCGAAGACGATTGGGAAGGCTGGAAACTGATCTCGAAGCGGCTGGGCGACAAGATTCAGCTCGTCGGCGACGACCTGTTCGTGACCAACACCAAGCGTCTCCAGCAGGGCATCGACGAGCAGATCGCCAACAGCATCCTGATCAAAGTCAACCAGATCGGCACGCTGACCGAAACGATCGACGCCATCGAGCTGGCCCGACGCCACGGCTACACCAGCGTCACCAGCCATCGCAGCGGCGAGACGGAAGACGCCACGATCGCCGACCTGGCCGTGGCCCTGGCAACTGGCCAGATCAAGACCGGCTCGCTGTCGCGAACCGACCGCACGGCCAAGTACAATCAACTGCTGCGGATCGAAGAGCTGCTGGGCGACACGGCCCAATACGGCGGCCGGCAATTCCCCCGCTGGCCGCGGAAGTAACGCGCCGTACGTGCCGCGAGCTCCAGCGGCACCGGTGTCGAGCCAATCGAAGATCACGATGTCCTCCACTAGCGACCCACCCCCGGCGCGCGCGAGCGATTCGCCGTGGTTCTGGTTGTTGCTGTTTGCCGTGGTGGGCTTGGCGGCACTACTCGTGATCGGCCCAAAACACGTGCGGCGGCAGCAGCGGCTGGTGCGGATGCAGCACGCCCGCGAAAACGTGGCGGCCGGTAAACGCGGCACGGAAGTGCAGCCAGCGGCTGAACCAGCGGAAGACGAGGTAAGCACACTACCGCTGATGGCCTTTTTCGGCCTGCTGCTGGTGGTGGCCTCAGCCGGCTTGCTGGCGGCACGGTGGCGACGCGGGACTGGGCCAACGATTCCGGAGAAACATCCGCCATGACCTGGCTGACAGAAGATCCCTTTTGGGCCGTGGCACTGGCGGCCTGCGCCCTGCTGGTGATCCTGCTCATCATGTTTGCCACCGGTCATTGGGCCCTGTGGAAGCCGGCAGCGGGCGTTGTGCTGCTCGCGCTGGCGGTGGTTGTGGTCGAAAGGCTGGTGGTCACCGATCGCGAGCAGGTTGAACTGGTGATCGACCAGGCCGTGCAGGCCGCGTTGCACAACGACATGCCCGGCATCGAGGCCTTGATCGAGCCGCAAGCCAACCAATTGCGCCGCCAGATCCGTTCCGAGCTGGCCCACGCGCGCATCACACAGTTGCGCGTGACGCACGAGGTCGTGCGCGTCGACCACAACACGGTACCTCCCACGGCCGAGGCCGACCTGATCGTCCGGCTCTCCGCGCAACAGGGCCGCGGCCCGATCGAAGACGCGCCGCCGATCGCCCTCAAGGTTCAATTCAGCAAGTCCACCGGCGCCTGGCTCGTCAGGGCCGCCGAAATCGACGACTTCCGCTCCGCGCTAGGCCACAAGCCGCACTGAACCGACTTTGACCCGCCGATTCTCCGGTAGCGGAATTCGTGAGAATTCCGACGGCGATCGCAGGCATTGCCAGCCGCGCTGCGATGGGTTCTTGCCGCTGCCCGCGTGTGGGCCTCTCGAAAGTTGGTGGAAGCCGCTCCGCATTAGCCGGCGGCTTCCCGCCACCCGTTTTCCGTAGCCCAGTCCCTTTTAGGGCTGGGCTTACCGTCCGCGGTCGAAATCCCTCCTTCCCATTCCGATGCGGCCACCGGCCGCATCGGAATGGGAAGGAGGGATTTCGG
>DATATB010000129.1:0-61889 GCA_036268995.1 Pirellulales bacterium
TTTGTTATATTTTTATGCACTTTTATGTCGGGCTAGGGCGAACGCTCCAAGCAATGCTAGGAGTATTCACACTCTTCCCCCCCCCTGAAGAACACCTTCAGCTCGTACCCTTTGTGCAACATCTACTGCCGCTGTCGATCAGAAGTAGAATGCGGTCCATGCGCCTACCAGGACCGTCGCGATCCAAACCTTTGGCCCCGTTCGGTAAGCAGACGCTGCGGTTGGCGGCGGGCTGCGGTTGTTTGATCCTTGCGTGCTTGACGTCCGTTGAGGCTGCGCCGGCGGTTCCGACGATCGCCCAGCTCGATCGCGACCCGCTGATTGTCCGGGCGATTATGTTGCGGCTGGCCCGCACCCCCGACCATCACGTCCGCTTTTCCGAGAGCGGCGCGGCTTCGAGCAATGTCGACTACGAGCAGAAGGCGGCCGAGCATTGGTTCATCGAAAACCAGCGCTACGGGGCCGACCTGGTCGAGGCCGGGCTGATTGCTGATAACGTCGAAGTCTGCAAGTTGGGATGGAAGCTGCTCGATTGGGGCTTTGCGCGGCAACAGCCCGACGGCGGCTTTGGCGATACGGGCGATCCGTTTCATAGCACGAGTTTCTTCGTCGAAGCCGCGGCCCGTGCCGTGCTCGCCGCGCGCGAGGCGGGCGACCGCAAGTCGCAGCAGCTTACGGCTCGCTACGCCCCGAAAATCGCCGCCGCCGCGCATTGGATGTTGCGGCCGGACGTGCTCAAGCGCGGGCTGAAGAACAATCAGCCCTATACGCATCGCCGCTGGCTGGTGGCGGCGGCCTGGGGCCTGGCCGGCGAAGTGACCGGCGAACCCGAGCTAGCCCGCGCCGCGGCCGACATGGCGCGCGACGGCTTGAAGCTGCAACTAGCCGACGGCGTGAATCCGGAAAAGGCTGGCTACGACGTCAGCTATCAGGCCGTCGGGCTCTTGCTGGCCGGCAGGTATTACACCGTTTGTCACGACCAAGCGCTGCGCGAGCAGGTTCGCGGGATGCTCGTCCGGGGTCTCGGTTGGGAAGCCGGCAAGATCGACGCCGACGGCGAGGTCTCGCTAACCGGAAGCACGCGGGTCAACAGCGAGTCGGGCCGCTCCGGCGCCGCAAAAACCCTCGACACCAAGGCCATCGTCATGTCCCTGGCAGGCGGCGCCCAGATCACCGGCCACACCGAATTCTATGACGCCGCCCTGCGCGTCGCCCGCCACGTGCGCTGGATCAAGGATTGACGCCAGCCCCGTCGAGGCCCGCTAAGACGCGGCTCGCGGCAGGACCGCGCGAGCTTCGCCCTGTTGATGCGAACGTGGGCGCGGCACGGCCGGCTCGGCCGCTTGGTTGTTCGAACGCAGCGCCGCAGCCGGTGGCGCGAGGAAGTCGAGCGTGCAAAGATCGGCCACCGATTCGACCACGATATCAGGCCGGTAAGCATAGCGGGCGAGATCTTTCCGCTGCGTTCCGCCCGACAGCACCAGGATCGTGCGATAGCCGAGCTGCACGCCGCCGAGAATGTCGGTTTCCATCGTATCGCCGATCATGGTGGTCTGTTCCGATCCCAGGCCCAGTTCTTTTCGGGCTGCCCGCATCATCACGGGGCTGGGCTTGCCGACGCTAAAGGCCTTGATCCCCGTGGCAGTCTCCAGCATGGCTACCGTGGCCCCGCAACCGGGGCGCAGCCCATTGGCCGTCGGGCAATTGGGGTCGAGATTGGTGGCGATGAGCTTGGCGCCATTGACGATCATGCGCGAGGCGGCTTCCACCATTTCGGTGGTCAGCGTGCGCCCCTCGCCGACGACGACATAGTCCGGGTCGTGATCGACGATCGAATAGCCGTTGCTGTGCAGGGCGTTGAGCAGGCCTCCCTCACCGATGACGTAGGCCGTTCCGCCGGGCTTTTGCTGGGCGAGAAACCGGGCCGTGGCCATCGCGCACGTGAAAATGTGCTGCTCTTCGGCCTCGATGCCCATCCGCTGAAGTCTGGTGGCGACATCGCGCCGGGTCCGCTGGCTGTTATTGGTAAGGAAAAAGAATGGGATTTCCAACTCGCGCAAGCGCTTGACGAAGCGGTCGGCACCCGCAATCAGATGAGTGCCACGATAGATCACGCCATCCATGTCGATCAGAAAGCCATGTCGCATGTCGTGGTTCCGTTTCTGCATGCGTTTTGCCGATTGAGCGCCCGTCGCAGGTCGAGATTCGCAAACGCGAATCTGACCAGCAAACAGGGATCGCTCGTGAAAGAATTCGTTTCGAGCCCGGATCAAACCCGATCCGGGCCGGCTCGCAGGCAGGTGCGTCAATACGACGATCGCTGCTAGCGGAGCGGGGCGAGATGTTGTTGCCCGGCTACAGCAGATGGCGTTCCAAAGCACGGCCAACAGAGTCGAATCGTGTGCGCCGGAGCCCACTGAGATTTCCGCAAAGCTTGGCCAGGACTGCAATTGTTTCGCGCCTGGGCTTGGCGCAAAAAAGCCGGATATTTTGGTTTCGTGTGCGGCGTTTCCGTGCCCAGCCGTCTGGAATGAACACGGCTCTGCCCAAATCAGAGGCATCGATTAGTACGCATGAGGGGTGGCCCATCGCCGTCGTCACGGCCGAACTCAGGGTGCCGCAAAACGCCGCCGCTGGCTGAGCGCGCCGTCAGGCTGCGATCACTTTTATGTAATGCTTTGCTGGAGCGCTCGGATTAGACTTGAAGCGGTTGGCACGCGGCGTCGCGGTGCCGATTGCTCGATTTGTGCGATTAGATGCTCGGATCTCCGAGCAGGGGGCGGAACATGCTGCGTTGGGCGCTGATTTGTCTGGTGATTGCGCTCGTGGCGGGTGCTCTCGGGATGTGGGGACTGGAAGGCACGGCGATGGAAGCCGCCCGGATCCTGTTCTTTGTATTCATCGTCCTGTTCATCGTCTCGTTGGTGATGGGACGCAGATCCCCGCTTGTTTGAAACGAGCGGGCTGGCGAGCCTGGATCGCGGTACTCGCGACACCGAACTTAGCGTGCCCGCACGGCTGTCTTCAGCCATTCGTGGACGACCCAGCCGATCTTGGCGAGGCTCAAAGCCGAGCATTGGGCCGGCAAGTCGTTCTGCGTATGCCAATACGGATAGTCGAAGTCGATGAGATCGCAGGTGGGAATGTGCGCGATCTCGTTGAGCGGCATGTGATCGTCGTTGACGGCCATGTTGGCCATCTGCGGCACCAGCTCATACACGCCCAATCGCCGGGCCGTGTCCCACACGGCGCGCGTCACGGTGGGCGCGTAGCGCATGCTGTTGGGCTCGTAGAAACAGCGCAGTTGGGCGTCGCCCACCATGTCCAGTAGCAGCCCGAAACGATAGTGATGCGCCGGCGGCTGATTCACATACTGCCGGGCAAAATACTTCGAGCCTAAGAAGTACTCGTCCCCTTCGGCGTAGACCAGCTCCTCGCCGTCGAACAACACAAAGTCCACGCCATAGGCACCGGGCAGCTTGGGCATGAAGCGGCCCAGCTCCATCAGCACGGCCACGCCGCTGCCACCGTCGTTGGCGCCGATAAATCGGCCGCGCGGATTGCTGGCATCGCGATCGGGAAACGGCCGCGTGTCGTAATGCGCCGACACCATCACTCGATCGCGACGGTCCGGATGCCAGTGCACAATCAGATTGGCCAGCGGCACCATCGCGCCGCTCTTGGGATCGCGGGCCGTGAACTCCTGCCGCTCGACCTTCGCGCCCTGCCGTTGAAAATGCTCGACGAGCATCTCCTGCTGCTTCTTCATCGCCGCCGAACCGCTGGGCCGAGGCCCCAGGTCGCACATCGCCGTCAGATCCTTCATGGCCGCCGTGCCATCGAACGGAATCTGGGCCAGCGTCCGCGGGCTGCGGCTATTCTGCGCCTTGAGCAGATCGTCGCGCCCATCGAACAGCAGTACGTAGCCGACCAGCAGCGCGCATCCGGTCAGCACGCAGGCGACGTAGATTTTCTGAGCAGAGAAACGTTTCATGGGAAGAATGCGGAAGTAGGAATGATGAATGATGAATAGAAGAAAAAGCAAAATCCTAAAGTGTCAGCCGGCCATCGTATTGTCCTCTTCCATTCATCATTCCTACTTCATCATTATCTTACCAGTCTGCACTCGACCCAGTAATGCGGATGATCGGAGGCGCCGGCCGGCTCCAGGCCGCAATCGGTACACTCCAGGCCGCGGGTGATGATCCAGTCGATGCGCCCGTCGGTATGTGGCAGTTTGGCGAGCGGGTCGGAGACGCCGGGGGTGGCCAGCAGCCGCTGCAATTGAGGCTCGCCGTGCGCGGCGTTCAAGTCGCCCAGCAAAGCGGCCGGCGGCTCGAGCGACAGAAACAAGTCGACGACCGCCTGCAATTGGCTGACCGCAGCCTGCCGGTCCGTGTCTTCGACGTGCGTTACCAACAGGTTCAAGGCTCGACCGGCCACGTCGACCCGCACCAGCACCACGTTGCGGCAACCGTTGCTCGTGCGATGCGGCAACGGAATGCGCTGCCACGAACGCACCGGCAGCCGGCTGATAATGCCGTTGCCGAAATCGTCGTGCCACCAGCGCCATTCGGTGGGGGCGAACAGCCAATCCGCAGCGAGCAGCCGGCCGAGTTGCTCGGCCTGGTCGGGCCGTCCCAGCCAGGCAGGTCCGCGCACCTCGTTCAAGGCCAAGAAATCGAGCCGCTCGAGTTTCGCCGCCGTGCGCTGTAGGTCCAAGCGGCCATCCAGCCCGCGACCGCTATGAATGTTGTAGGTGCCCAGCCGGATGCGATCACCGGCCATCGGGACGCTCGCGCCGGCGGGTGGGGTCGAGTTGAGCCTGGCTGCGGCATTCAAGCGCGTTCCGCTATCGGGCCCGGCCGGCAATCGCAGCGAACCCTGCCAGACGACGAGCACCGCTAGTGCGCACGCCACGGCCAGCCGCGTCCGCCAGGACCCGCGCGACCGGCGAAGGCCGGAGGCGGGCTCGACGAGCGGCGACCGCGCAGTCGTACTCATGGTTTCCGGCCACCTGATTGCGACCCAGGCACGCCGTCCGATCCGGCCACCTTGCGCACGATGTCTTCCACCACGGTGGTCGTCGAGTAGCCGGGTAGCAAGGTGAGCGAAAACACCTGGCCGCCGCGGGCCATCACCTCCGGCGCGCCCACGATTCGCTCCACCGGCCAGTCGCCACCTTTGATCAGCACGTCGGGCTCGACTCGCAGAATCAGCTCCAGCGGCGTGTCCTCGTCGAAGATGATGACCTCGTCCACGGCTTTGAGCGCCAGCAGCATGCGGCGGCGATCGGTTTCGTTGACGTACGGCTTGTGCTTGCCTTTGAGCTTCTGGACCGAGGCGTCGCTATTGAGGCCTACGACCAGCCGGTCGCCCAGTGCCCGGGCCCTTTCAAGCAGGTCGACGTGACCGGGGTGCAGGAGATCGAAGCAGCCGTTGGTGAAGACTGTGCGAGGTTTGGCCATAATCGGTAAAGATCAAAAAATGCTTGAGGGACGATACTTTTGGCTGGCGGCCGTACCGCTTGCCGAGGCGGCAAGGGCATTGCCGCCGGGCATCGAAAGGCACTGCCGCCGGGCATCATAGCCCCTGGGGCGGCAAAACCCCAAGATCGGCCGGCGGCCGCGTTTTGCACGCCGATTCTTGCGGGCTTGTTCCGCAGCCCCGCCGGGGGCTAGAATACGAGTTTGGCCGCAGGCTGCTAGCTAGTCTGGGTCCGTGGCGACCGCGGCCGTACGAAACAATCGCACCATCAATTGAACGACGGAGAGTGGCGTGGGTGTCAAGAAAACTGGCAAGGGTCGGCGGAAGATCGGTCGCAAGAAACGCCGCATGCGCGCTCGCATCCGCCACCGCAAGTAATCGGCGCGTTGCTAATGGTCCGTGGTCCGTTGTCCGTCGTCCGTTGCAACGGACCACTCACAATTGACCACGGACAACGGGCCCGCCGAGACCGCTGTACTTTCCGATTGCCGTCCCGCGGTGCTATTGCGCAGCGACTTTGACGTGGAAGCCGGCGTCGTTGAGGGCTTTGATCAGGGCCTTGGCGTCGTAGTTGCCTTCGACGACAAAGGTCTTGCTCTTGGGGCTGATCGTCTGCCCGCTGACGCCCGGCACGCCGCCGGCCGCATCCTTGATGGCGTCGGTGCAGCCGCCGCAGCAATTGTGAGCGCCGCTGAGCACCAGCCGCGTGGTCTTGCCGTCCGGGGCGCCGCTGTCGTCCTTCATCTGCAGGCCGGGCGTGTCGCTGGCGCCGTGATAGCCGGCGGCGGCGAGCTTGTCCAAAGCCTTCTGGGCCGTGGCCTTGTCGGGCGCGGTGATCGTGACGGTGTCGTCGCCTTTGGCGATTTCGGCCTGGGCGCCGGCCGCCTTGATTGCACCGGTGATGCCCTTCAAGCAGCCGCCGCAGCAGTTGTGCAGCCCCGAGATCTTGACGGTCACATCGGCCTGGGCCACCGCCGCCGGCAGCATCCAGCAAGCCAGCGTTGCGGAGAGTGCGAAACAGAATGTCTTCATCACTGTCATTATTCAAGGCCCTTGTGCTGGATCCAGTCGGGAAAGAACAGCGCGCCGTGCGGCGCCGCCGCTCACGTGCGCCATTTTGAGGCGATTTCCCGAAGCAAGTCAATGGAAATCGGCCGCTGGGAAGTGTCCCAGCAGGTTACTGCTCGCCCCTGCCGGCCGGCGCTATCCGAGTCCCTGGTCTTTGCGCGTCGCTTGGCGTTGCCGCGATTTCGCTTGCTAGCCAATCGCGCCATTTCAACGGCTACGGTTGTACGCTTGTGAATTTGCATGTTTGGCGAAATCATGTCGAATAGCAAATCAGAGTGCCGGGGGCAATTATCAGATCATACGCGGGTGGGAACGGGGGGCGGGAACGGGGAACAGCTCCAGTTCTTCCGGAGGTAAACGTTAAACTGCCCCGTCCGCATCTGTGCGCCCCCGGCCGATGAGTTAAAGCCATTCGCGTTGCCGTATTTCGGCCTCCGGGAACAGCTGCCGTATCCTGTCGGAGCGGGAGCGCAGCGCTTCGTCAGCGTCCTCCGGAGACCGGTCCTTCAGTTCTTCGATCGTAGCGTCATCAACGTCGGGATGTGTCACAATCAGGTCGTAGCCCGGCTCGCCGAATAGCCAGAGACCAAAGGGCGCTGCCCTCACACGATGGGACTCTACAGCGCTGCACACATGGTTGTTCCGAAAGCACTCGCGACGAGATCTGATCCACCCAAGCGAGTACGACACCCACGCCAATACGGGGGACGCAAGAGCAAACAGGATCAACAGCGTCCGCAGCCTAAACCAGAACCAGCAGCGTCGGGGTTTCTCGTCCATGCGGGCAGTCGCTCGTTGGTGTCGGAGAAGCATGGCTGATCACCGGCCGAAACGGGACAACCGGAGCCTCGGTACGCAGAAGTCGCGATAGCCGCTGAAAGCGACGGAAGTCATCAGTCGGGGGCAGCCGCGCCACCCAAATCCTGATGCGGCCCAACCAGTCGGGATCGTGTCCTCACCGTGGCGGCTCTGCCCAACACTCGTGGGAATTTGCGTCTCGCCACGGGCCCTGCCGATGACGACATTTGTGCGGTGCCGAACGACGGCAATCATCCCATGCTCCGGGCCGCACATACTATGGCGTTGACTTTTGCTTGATGTCATAACCGCTGTCCGCGAGACCAAGGGAGCGATGTTGAAGCTCAAATCCCATGCTCCCCAGGACCGCACGGGCTTGCTGTGTGGCCGAATCCAGTCTCATTATACGCACGATATCGTCATTTTTTTTGTCAAATGACCATGTCCCGTCGGGCTTCCGCACCCCAGTCCAAGAAGCGGTGATTCCAACTGGGGCGAATTAAACGGGGCGAATTAAACGGGACAGGTCTAATTGTTGACGACCGCAAGGGCATTCGTTAGAGTGTGGGCATGCCCAGAGTCGCTCGTATTGCCCCGGGAGGAATGGTGTTCCACGTCTTGAATCGGGGCGTGGGCAGGATGCGGCTGTTTCTCAGGGATGCCGACTTCGAAGCGTTCGAACGAATGATCGTGAAGACGCTCGAAACGCGGCCGATGCGGATTCTGGCCTTTTGTCTGATGCCAAATCACTGGCACCTCGTGCTCTGGCCCGAGCGCGACGGCGATTTGGGCGCGTTCATGCAGAAGCTGACGATCACGCACGCCCGCAATTGGCAAGAGCACCGCCGCCGCGTGGGCTACGGGCACCTGTATCAAGGGCGTTATAAATCATTTCCGGTGGAGAGCGACGAGCATTTTTATCAGGTCGTGCGCTACGTCCAGCGCAACGCCTTGCGAGCGAACCTGGCGCGGCGCGCGGAGGATTGGCGCTGGGGCAGCTTATGGCGGGAGACGCACGGCACTGCGGAGCAGCGAGCCATGCTGAGCGCCTGGCCGATACCGCGCCCCGCCACCTGGGCCAAGTATGTGCATCAGCCCCAAAACAGTGCGGAACTGGAATCGCTGCGCCGCAGTCTGCAACGTGGGCAACCCTACGGCAGTACCGCCTGGGTGCAAGCGACCGTCAAGCGTCTCGGCTTGCAGGCTACCATCCGGCCTCGCGGACGGCCGAAGAAGCCGTAAGCCAGCACCCCAACAATTAGACCTGTCCCGTTTATTTGCCCCTGTCCCGTTTATTTGCCCCAGGACTACCGTTGGCTTAATACCCCGCCCTCAACCTCCCCGGAATTCCACGAAGAACCTTTTTTTTGCGCCCCCCCGGCGGTGTTTTCCGGCCGTCCGAAGCGCCACCGGCGTTGGGGTGAAAGCACTATTTGGGTAATTGCTTTCGCCGCGTATTATGCCGGCGCAAAGCCGGGTTACTAAATCGGGAAACGACCGACATGGCAACAGCGACAGCCGCCCGTCAAGGATCCAAGTGCCTCCGATCGATCCGGCTGCGCACGCTGCTCGTGCTGCTTTCGGTAGTATGCCTGGCTTGCGGCTGGGAAGCGAACCGGTTGCGGCGACGCACCCAGGCAGTCGCGTTGCTCCACGAGTGGGGCATTCACGTTACGGAGGAAGACCGTGGCGCCGACGACATGCCTTGGCGCGTGCTGCCGACTTGGGCTTCCGATTGGCTATCTCCGTGGCGCCGCGCCTATGCGGACTTAGACTCCGAAATAACGCTTCGTGCCACGTCGTCACCTTCATCGACCAACTGCATGGTGGAAGGGTGGCGCGAGCCGTCGCATCGTGGTGCTCGAGATGTGACGCCTGCCGAGCGGAAGGCGCTCGTGGCCGCGATCGCCACGTTGACGGAATTGCAGAGCGTCCAAGTGTCACTGGAACTGGACGACGACGACCTGGGGACTCTGTCGCCGTTAAAGGATTTGGGGATCCTCGGATTCAGGAGCTGCCAGCTCACGGAGGCGGGCGTTGCGCAACTTCGAATGCACCACAAGGTCCATGGCCTGGTCGTTTGTTTCGACCGACCCGACTGCGTTTCTGTCAGCGCTATCGCAGCGCTGCGCGAACTCACTTCCCTTGAATTGCTCGTGCTCAGCGGACCGATACCTCGCGCCGACGTCGCGCGCCTGACGGCGGCGCTGCCGCGTGTCGACGTGAAAGTCCACGCGTCGTCGAATTAGCGACCCTCGCGCCGCGCGTGGATCCCGCATGTACGCGGACGCTGGGCGAGCCGCACCCCACACGAGCGTTGCGCTCATGACCCTCCGCCGCCGCCATGGGGGCGCCGCGAGAGGTTGCCACCCAAGGAGTTCCCTGGTCAGGTAAAGAACCTGCAAAGAGGGACATTCTACATTTTGGCAGCTCGGTAATGCAGAATGTCCCCCTTTCCCGCCTCCCCCTTTCCCGCCACAAACGCTCGATGATCTGCCGGCTGCGCTCGCGCACGTCCACCGCCATCACTTCTTCGCGTCGCAAATCGCGGAGCTGCCGCGCGTACTCCGGCGAGATCGCACCCAGCCATTCCAACTGTTCCCGCCGCCGTTCATCGACGCGCGGGGTTTTGGCCAGTATTCGCAGTCAATTCCCGAAGCGGCATCGGCATTGAAGCCGCCCTCAGGGCGGTTCCGCAGTGATTCGGGTGGCGGCAACCCGTCGGCTGCAATGCCGAGGTGTAGGGTGACCCCTTTGTCCTCCCTCCCGGATGTTTATTCCATGATAAGCAGGTCAGGCAACGCGCGTCGTATACGACTTACACCGTCGGGAGAGATATGTGTCCCATCGAGGAGGATATACTTTAAACGCGACATCTTTTCGACCGTGGCGACACCATCGTCATCTACGCCGGTTTCTCCAATATCCAGATATTCGAGTTCAGGCAACTTCTGGACGTACTCAAGACTGGAATTGTCAATGCCCGCCCCACGCAAAACCAGGTAGCGAATCGAACCGAGTACCCAAATGTCCTTGAGGATTGGATCGGGGGCCTGTACCGCAATTGGTGGAGACCCGCGCACCTGGCGTAATGGAACCAGGGGCTCGATCGGGTATATCCGACCCATGTACACGAAGTCGGGTTTTAGCTTAGAGTTGCAAATGAGCCAGTTGTCCGACGGTTCTAACACGTCCGAAAAGTCTTTTCCAAATGGCTTGCCATCAACCATTTCGCTTTGATAGTTGACTGTGCCTACTTTTTCGATTCTGCGAATCACATCCCGCTGTAGGCGCATAGTAAACGCCACGCGAGCCCCTAAGACGGCAAGCAGCACCGCAACCGCAACCGCCAAGTACGCGCTTTTACGAAGCATGCGAGCACAACATAATCGCATTTCCTAGGGAGTCGCTCCAGCGTCGACACGCTAACCGGGAGCACAGGTTCACTGCCTCGATTACTGTTCGAGACCACCTCGCCTGGCGGTGCGCCTGCGACGGTCTGACGCTCGTGACCTCGCGCAATTTGGCTAGCACAGCGGCTACCCCCAATCTTACCGGGCACCGCGTCGAGTTCAACGCGCCGGAGAGCCCGAACGCCGGAAACATCCCCTATGGGACCGGCTTGTAGTCGTTGGGATGATCCTTCAGCCACTTTGCCGTTCCGTGATCAGGGTCACGCGCCCAAATCCCGATCAGGTAAAGGTGTCAGGAACCAAATCTATATCTGGTTCCTGACACCTTTGTGCCCTCTGAAGTCGCCCGGCAAAAGAAAATGCCGCACCGCTTAGCCCCCGGCGGTCGTCGCCGGGGGCTAAGGGAACGGCATGGCAGGCGCGACCAAAGTCACGCGATCGTCGAGTACCGGCTAAGGTGCGCTCATTCGGCTACGAGCGCTACCAACGATCGCGATACGACCCGGATCGCACGCGTCAAATCCACGGCCAGCCCGTCGCCGGCGGGAAAGATGTCCCGCGGGCTCGTGGCCGCCGTATCCAGCAGCCGCCGCCAGCTAAACGATCGGGCCGGCAGCGGGATCCAAAACTCCTGGTCATAACATTCCGCATTAAACATCAGCAGCATTTCGCGGCCGATGCCCCAGCAGTCGGCCGGCGGGTTGCCCAACAAACAGGCGAGCGTCTTGTCGCCGCTGGACCAGTCGACCTGGCCGCCCCAATGGTTGAACCAACTCACGTCCGGCAGCTTGCCCGCCGCGGCCGGCAGCCCGGAGAGAAAATGCGTGTTCCGTGCCGTGGGATTGGCTTTGCGAAACTCGATCAGCGAGCGGGTGAACCGCACCAGCTCTTCATTCTCTTCGACCAGGCTCCAATCGAACCAACTGATTTCGTTGTCCTGGCAGTAGGCGTTGTTGTTGCCCCGCTGCGTGCGGCGGCATTCGTCGCCGGCCAGCAGCATGGGCACGCCCTGGCTCAAAAACAGCGTGGCCAGCATGTTCTTGATTTGCCGTAGCCGCAGCCGCTCGATGCTTTTGCGGGTAGTCGGGCCCTCGGTGCCGTGGTTGTAGCTGCAATTGTTGTTGTCGCCGTCGCGGTTGCCTTCGCCGTTGGCTTCGTTGTGCTTTTCGTTGTACGAAACCATGTCGCTGAGGGTGAAGCCGTCGTGCGCCGTAATGAAGTTGATGCTGTGATACGGCGAGCGGCCGCTCCACTGGTACAAGTCGCTCGACCCGGCCAGGCGCGTGGCCAGCGCACCGCGCATGTGCGGATCGCCGCGCCAAAAGCGCCGCATGTCGTCGCGGTAGCGGCCGTTCCACTCGGCCCAGCGCATCGTGGCAAACGAGCCCACCTGGTAGGCGCCGGCCGCGTCCCAAGCCTCGGCGATGATCTTGGTGTCGGCCAGCAGCGGATCTTCGGCGATCATTTCCACGACCGGCGGATTGGGCACCAGCGTGCCGTTGCGGTCGCGGCTGAGGATCGAGGCCAGGTCGAAGCGGAACCCGTCGACGTGATACGTGTGAACCCAGTAGCGCAGGCAGCGGAAGATCATCTCCTGCACGATCGGATGGTTGCCGTTGATCGTGTTGCCGCAGCCGGTGAAGTTGCGGTAATAGCTGCCGCCGTTGCCCAGCATGTAATAGACGCGATTCTCGAGGCCCTTGAAGCTGAGCGTGGGCCCCAGCTCGTTGCCCTCGGCCGTGTGGTTGAAGACCACGTCGAGAATCACCTCGATGCCCTCGGCGTGCAGGGCCTGCACCATCTGCTTGAACTCGCGCACCTGGGCGCCCGGCTCGCTGCCGGCCGCGTAGCCGCGGTGCGGCGCGAAGAAGGCCAGCGGATGATAGCCCCAGTAGTTCGGCCGGCTGTCTTGCTCGCCCCAAGGCGTGCGAATCGGAAACTCGTGTACCGGCATCAGCTCGACGGCCGTGATGCCCAGCGATTTCAGATACGGAATCTTTTCGATCACGCCCAGGTACGTGCCCGGATGCTCGACGCCGCTGGAGCCGTCGCGCGTAAAGCCGCGCAGGTGCAACTCGTATACAATCGTATCGGCCAGGCTGCGCCGCGGGCGGCGGTCGCCGGCCCAGTCGAAATGGTCGTCGACGACCACGCATTTCGGCGGGCACAGCAGGCCATCGACCGGTGGCAAAAAGTCGCCGGCCAGGGCCCGGGCGTACGGATCGATGAGCCGCGCCGTGCCGTCGAACCGGTGCCCGTGGTCGGGATCGAACGGGCCATCGGCTTGCAAGTGATAGAGCTGGCCCGGCCCGATGCCCGGCACGAACAGGCTCCACAAATCGCCCCAGCGGTCGTGGTCGAACGCGAGCACCTGGGCCGGATTCGGGTCGTTGACATCGTTGTACAACAGCAGCCGCATGGCGGTGGCAGAACGGCTGAAAACGACAAATTCGACACCCTCGTTATGAACGATCGCCCCATACGGAAGTGGATGGGTAAGTTGTAGCGATGGCTGCGTCTGAACGGTGGGCATTCGTCTCCGATCCTCCTGACTGACCACGAAAAAATCTGAAGCCGGAGAACCATACCACCGACAAGCGCGAGCGACCAATTTTCACGGGCGAAAATTGAAGGAAACACGCAAGTCGGCGGTGCGTGAAGGCGCTTGCAGAAGATTTCGCGGCGAGCGAAGCCGCGCCGCCAACGCCGATGCCGCCCGCCCACGACCGTCAACGCGGCTGGCGCGGTTCCGACTCGCCCGGCGGTGCAGAAGCACCCGGGAAGACGAGCTTGAGCGATTGCAGAAGCAAGAACACTCCCAACACGCCGACCAGGATGTAGGGCCAATACTCGGCCAGCGGAATGCGCCAGTTCACGGCTGTCGTCGCGATCACCAGCATGGCCAGCGCCGCCATCAGCAGCGCGCAGCCGCCGGCCGCCATCATTCCCTTGAACGTGCCATGCTCGGTGTGCTCCTCAAAATACAGATCGACCGTACGCCCCTTGTGCGCGCTGCGCTCGATCGCGTCGGCCAATTCCATATCCCGCGCCGCATCCTGCCAGTCGGGTTGCACCTGCCCGGTATCGACCGCTTGAACCACCCGGGCCAGCGCGTCGGCGGCCTCGTCCCAGTCGTCAAATTCCCACTGCTGCGACTGCCCCTCGGCCCGACGCTCGAGCAGCCAAGGCCGCTCGTCGTCGCCGGCAGTCAGCACGGCACTGCCACTTGCGCCGCGCACGGTGATGCGCACGCCCGGCAGATCCTCGACCGGCCGCACCGACCAGCGCACGACAATGCCGCTGGGGCCCGACATTTGAATGCCCAGCGCGCTGTAATCGGCTTCACGGTTACCGCCTTCGCTGCCCGGCAGGGCCATGGCCCCCACTTTGGTCAATTCGCCCGCCAGCAGTCGAGCCAACTCGGCGTCGCGCACAAAATGTTCAAGCACCTGCTCCTTGCTGCGCTGCTGCAATTGCCGGTCGAACACGATTTGTTCGACGCGTCCCAGCCCGGCCGGTCCACTTTCGGAAATCATCTGCCGCAACTGCTCGACGGCCGGATGCCAGCAGGCCGGCACCAGCGGCATCACCACGCCACCCCCGTCCTGGCGGTTCATGTCCAGCTCGTAATAGTCGAGCATCGACGGCACAACCGGATGCGACACCACGACCGGAATCCCGGTTTGCAGCAGCAGCCGCAGGGGCTCGACTCGATCGTCGCGCTGGCCGCGGGCCACGATGATCACGTCGGCCATGCCTTCGGCCAGCAGTTCCTGCCAGCTCTCGGCTAGTTCGATGCGCGGGGCCCAGGCCCGCAACTGCTCGAGGTGGCCGGCAGCCGGTTGATACACCGCGCTGAGCTGCTGGCGCGACTCGGCAATGGCATGGGCCAGCTTGATCGTCGTTTCGTCGGTCCCTAACAAAGAAAACTTCATCAAGCTCTCGGCTCTTGCAAGAATAACCAGCGTGGCCCGTCACAGGCGGCGGATGTGGAAGCCCCCGTCGACATTGATCGTTTCGCCGGTCGAGAAGCCGAACGCGCCCGACACCAGCGCGGCGACCGCCCGGGCCACGTCTTCCGGCTGCCCCCAGCGGCGGATTGGCGACAGGCCTTCAGCAATCAGCCGATCGTACTTTTGCTTGACCGGCCCGGTCATATCGGTGGCGATCACGCCGGGGCAGACTTCGAACACGCCGATGCCATGCTCGGCCAGCCGATCAGCGAACAGCCAGGTCATGGTCCGCAGGGCGGTCTTGGTGAGGCAATAATCCGCGCGATCGGTGCTCACCGCGTAGCCGGAAATCGACGAAATGTTGATGATCGTCCGCACGGCGGCCGGGTCGGCTTCGGCCAGCCGCAGCATTTCGTTGGCCGCCAACTGCGTGAGGAAGAACGGCCCTTTCAGATTGGTGGCGAACACTTCGTCCCAGCTCGCTTCGGTCGCTTCCAGCAGATCGCGCCGCCCAGGCGACGTGATGCCGGCATTGTTCACCAGCACATCCAACCGGCCGAAAGCTTTTAGCGCGCATTCGATCAACCGCCCGCGATCGGCCGCGATCGCCACATCGGCCTGGCAGGCCACCGCTTGTCCGCCGGAAGCATGGATCTGTTCGACCACTTCGTCAGCCGCCGCGGCGCTGTGTGCGTAGTTCACCACCACGCACTGGCCTGATCGGGCCAACTCCAGCGCAATGGCCCGACCAATGCCCCGCGAGGCGCCCGTCACGATCGCGGCAGGTTGAGACATGTTGGAGGACTCGGAATTGCGTGGCCAATGAACGCCCGGCCCAACCTAGCCGCCATTCGCAACCGCTGTCAACGCTCGGCGAGCCCTGGACGCCGAAGCGCGCCCATCAAACAGTCGCTCCAGCCGGGCGGGCGATTTAGAATACAACAGGCCGGCAGCGGCCAATATCCTTCTCCCCCTGGGAGAAGGTGGCCGAAGGCCGGATGAGGGTGATGCGACGCTTGGGCCGGGAACAAATGAAATAACCAGCGCCTTCTCTCTCAGTGAAACCGCCTTCCATGCCACATCACAAACCCCTAAGCCACGAACAGAAAAACCATGTGCGTGACCTACGCCACAATGCCACATTTCCCGAGCGACTGCTCTGGGGACGGCTGCGAGCGGGGCGGCTGGCGGGACACAAATTCCGTCGCCAGCATCCAATCGAGACGTATATCGTCGATTTCTACTGCCATGAGTCGCGATTGGCGATCGAAATTGACGGCGACAGCCACGCGGGGCGGGCCGCGTACGATGCGGAGCGAACGGCCGCTTTGATGCGGGCCGGCGTGCGCGTTTTGCGGATCGCCAATGATGACGTGTTGCGCGAGTTGGACGTGGTGCTGGAGTTGATTCTGCGGGAGTGCGGCAGCAAGCCTTAACGTGACCCGACGAACCCTCATCCGGCCTTCGGCCACCTTCTCCCAGAGGGAGAAGGGTTTTGATCAGGCGCCGCGGCGGAGTAGTAGTAGTTTCAGCTGGGCGCTTCAAGCTTGCGCCGGGCTAGCAGCAGGCTGTTGGCTACGACCGAGACGCTGCTGGCGGCCATGGCCGCCGCGGCGGCGACCGGGGGCAGGCTCCAGCCGGTGAAAGGCACGAGCAGGCCGGCGGCCAGGGGAATCAGCACGAGGTTGTAGCCAAAGGCCCAGGCCAGATTCTGGCGGATCGTGCGGAGCGTGGCTCGCGAAAGCACGATCGCCTCGGGCACGCCGCACAGATCGCCCCGCACGAGCACCATGTCGGCCGAGTCGATCGCCACGTCGGCGCCGCTGCCGATGGCAATGCCAATGTCGGCGGCCACCAGTGCCGGGGCATCGTTGATGCCGTCGCCGACCATCGCCACGCGCCGCCCTTGGCGCTGCAGGGCCCGCACCACTTGCTCCTTTTCGGCCGGCAGCACTTCGGCCGTAAACTGCTCGATGCCCAACTCCCGAGCCACCGCCTCGACCGTCGCGCGATGATCGCCCGAGACCATCTGCACTTCCAATCCAAGCTGCCGCAACTGCTCGACGGCCTGGCGACTGTGCGGGCCGATCGTGTCGGCAATGCCGATCGCGCCAAGCAATTGCTTTCCGCGTGCGACCAGCAGCACGGTATTGCCGCGATCGCGCAGCGACTTCACGATTTCGATCATTACCTCGTCGACCACCACGCCGGCCGTTTGCAGCAAACGCTCGTTGCCAACCCACACCGTCTGGCCGTCGAGGATGGCACGCACGCCTTGGCCGGGCACGACGGACAAGTCGCTGGCCACCAAATGGGCGCCGCCTTCGCTTTCGGCATACGCGACCACGCAGGCGGCCAAGGGGTGCTGGCTCAATCGCTCGGCGGCCGCGGCCACGTCTACGAGATCGGCCGGTGTATGTTCTCCGGCCGGCTCGAGGGCCGAGACTTGCGGCTTGCCCAGCGTGAGCGTGCCGGTCTTGTCGAGCACGACGCAATCGGCAATCGCCGCGGTTTCGAAGGCATGGGCCTCCTTGACCAGGATGCCGGCTTGGGCGCCGCGTCCGCTGGCCACCAGCACGGCGGCCGGTGCGGCCAGGCCCATCGCGCAGGGGCACGCCACCACCAGCACGGCCACCAGTGACGACAGCCCGCGCTGCCAATCGCCGGCCGCCAGGCCCCAGCCCAACAGCGTGGCCAAGGCCAGCAGCAACAGCCCCGGCACAAAGTACGCCACCACGCGATCGGCCAGCCGCTGAATGTCGGGCTTCGATTGCTGCGCGTTGCGAACCAGCTCGACCACCTGGGCCAGCATCGTTTCGCCGGCCGGGCGCGTGACTTCGGCCGTCAGCGCGCCGTCGCCATTGAGCGTGCCGGCATACAGCACGTCGCCGATTGCCTTTTCGACCGGCAGCGCTTCGCCGGTCAGCCAGGATTGATCGACCGAACTGCCGCCGGCAATCACGCGGGCGTCGAGTGCGATCCGCTCGCCCGGCCGCACGATCAGCTTTTCGCCGACCGCCACTTTTTCCAGCGGCACGCGCTGGCTGCGCCCATCGCGCAGCACGGTGGCTTCCGGTGGTGTGAGAGCCACAAGAGCGCGAATGGCGGACGACGCTCGGCCGCGCGCTCGAACTTCGAGCGATTTGCCCAGCGTGATGAACAGCAGGATCATACCGGCATCCATGAAGCGCATGGCGGCCGCGTGCGGCCAACCGGCCAGGCCGGAGGCATAAGCGGCCGTGGTGCCCAGCGCGACGAGCGTGTCCATGTTGGCGCTCGCGTGCCGCAGACTGGCCAGGGCTCCGCGGTAATACGGCCAGCCGACGTACGCCTGCATGATCGTGGCCAAAGCCAATGCGGCCCAATTGCCGGCCACGCTGTGCGCCAGCCGATAGTCGACCAGCACGAGGCCGGCCATGATGATCGCGGCCGCGAGCAGTCGCTGCCGCCAGGTGTGTGCCTCGCGTTCGTGCCGGGCGACCGGATCGTCCTTCCCGCTCGCGCCCGGCACATGCGCCTGGTAACCGGCTCCCGCCACGGCCGCCAGCAGCATGTCGAGCTTGGCCTGCCGCTCGTCGAAATCGACCGCAGCCTGGTTCGTGGCCAGATTGGCGGCCGCGTGCTCGACGCCTGGCACGCTCTTGAGAGCCTTTTCGACCCGGCCCACGCAACTGGCGCAGTGCATGCCTTCGATATCCAGAATCAGATGCTCGGGCATGATTTGCTAGTCCGTGGACCGTGGTCCGTGGTCCGTCGTTCGTAGTCACGGACAACGGATTAGGGACATCCGAAAAAGGAAGCCTCGTCGCGTCAATTATATGCAGGTGCGCGACTGGCATCAGGTGCCGCGGCAAGAGACAATCAGGCAATTCGATAACATTCCTTGGATTAGGGGCCGGAACTGACGATGCGGGCTGAAGTGATTTCGATCGGCGACGAGATGACCAGCGGCCAGCGGCTGGACACCAACAGCCAGTGGCTGAGCCAGCAACTTGCCATGCTCGGCGTGACCGTCATTTACCACACGACCGTGGCCGACGAGCTGGAGGCCAACGTCCACGTGTTTCGGCAAGCGGCCGAGCGGGCCGACGTGGTCGTGGCCACCGGCGGCCTGGGGCCCACGGCCGACGATCTGACGCGCGAAGCCCTGGCGCAAGCCTCCGGCTGCGAGCTGGTGCTCGATGAGGCGGCTCTGGAGCACATCCGCAAGATTTTTTCGCGGCGCAGTCGGCCGATGCCCGAGAGTAATACGGTGCAGGCCATGTTTCCGCGTGGCAGCCGGGTGATCGCCAATCCGCACGGCACCGCGCCGGGCATTGCCATCGAGCTGGCCCGGCCCGGCGGCGGCGTGGCGCACGTGTTTGCCTTGCCGGGCGTTCCGGCCGAAATGCGCGAGATGTGGCAGGCGAGCGTGGCCCCGGCGATCGCTTCGCTAGGCGGCACAACGCGCGTGCTGCGGTATCGGCGGATTAAATGTTTCGGCGTGGGCGAAAGCGATCTGGAGCAGATGCTGCCCGACCTGATCCGCCGCGGCCGCGAGCCGCAAGTCGGCATCACGGTACACGACGCCACGATCACGCTGCGGATCGCCGCCCTGGGAGCCGATGAAGCCGCGTGTCGCGCCCTCATCGATCCGACCGAAGCGGTGATCCGCCAATCGCTGGGCACGCTGGTCTTCGGCACCGAGGACGATGAACTCGAGCACGCCGTCCTCAAACTCCTGGTTGAGCGCCGCCAGACTTTGGCCACGAGCGAATGGGGCACCGGTGGCCTGCTGGCCGATTGGCTTTCGGCAGCCGACCCGGCGGGCGAGCGCTACGTGGGCGGCTCGATCATTCGCAGCGCCGCCGCTTGGGCAGTGCTGTTTGCGGAACACGCCACTTCGAATGCCGGCCCGGCCGACGTGGCCGCCGCGATGGCCACCGCCTGCCGCGAAGAGTGCGAGACCGATTGGGGCCTGGCCATCGGCCCATTTCCCAGCGAGGCCGACGCTCAACCCTCCGGCGAACTGCACCTCGCGCTCGCCTCGAGCGCCGGCGTCAAAACCGTCCAAACCACCTTCGCCGGCCACCCCTCCATTCGCCGTCCCCGATCCGCCAAGCAAGCCCTGAACCTGCTGCGGCTAGCTCTCATCCGGTAGGTCCGGCGAGCCGAGCCGGGACTCGCGTGGTGCGCACGATCACGTTGATACAAAGGCGATCCGCGAAGCTGTCGGGTGCCACTGCTGGCTTTGTCCAGCAGTGCGAGGGCCGACCAAACGGTGTCGCTTTAACGACGCCAGGGCATCCCTTGTCGAACCTGACGGAAAATAACTGTGAATGGCAACCGCGGTGGTTGCGTCGGCACTGCTGGACAGCCAGCAGTGGCACCCGATAGAAAACCGCGTCTGTTTGCACAACTACCCCAGCACGCCCGGTATCGGCTCGCCGTGGGGGAGGACGAAGAGGGGGCGGCGCTGGCGGTCGTAGAGACGCGTGGTGGGGTCGATGCCGATGGCGCGGTAGATCGTGGCGATGATGTCGGCCGGCGAATAGCCGGGACTGGTGGGGTAGGCGCCCTGACGATCGGTGGCGCCGATGACTTGGCCACGCGCCGCGCCGCCGCCGGCGAAAAACATCGAGCAGGCGGGCGCCCAGTGATCGCGGCCGCCATTTTTGTTGATCTTCGGCGAGCGGCCGAATTCGGTCATGAAGACCACCAGCGTCGAGTCCAGCAGTCCGCGCTCGTCGAGATCGGTGATCAGCCCGGCAAAGGCCCGATCGATGCCGGCGACGTGGTAGCCGCGCTTGGCCATCTCACTGGTGTGCGGATAGTGCTGGCCGGGAACGTTGTGCTGGTCCCAGAGATTGCCGTAGTCGTTGTCGTAGCCGTAGTCGACCATCACAAAGCGAGCACCGGCTTCGACCAGCCGCCGGGCCAGCAGGCAGCGGCCGCCGATCTTGGTGCGGCCGTAGCGCTCGCGCAAAGCAGCCGGTTCGCCGCTGGTGTCGAACGCCTCGCGCACGCGGGTCGACGACAGCAAATGCAGAGCATGTCCCCACTGGGCGTCGAGCGTGGTGAACACTTCTTGCCGCTGGACACCGCGCAAATGCGCGTCGAGCAGTTCGCGTAATTGTGAGCGGCTCGCCAGCCGGTCGACATCCAGCTCCGGCAGGAGTTGCAGCACTGAAGGCATGAGCCGCTCGTCGACCGTGGCCGCCGGATTGTCGAGCGTTTCGTTGGCGGTGAAGTCCGGCTGCTCGGGCTCGCCGCCGACGCAAAACGGATCGTGCTCGCCGCCCAGCCAGCCTCCGCCAAACAAGTTATTGGGCGGCGGACCGGGTCGCGTGACGCCTGGCACGGCGATGTAGGCCGGTAAGTGATTGCGCGGACCTTGCAGAAACGAGACAATCGAACCGATGTTCGGCTCGGTCTTGATATTGGCCGGCCCGACCACGCGACCCGAGAGGGCGAGTGCCTGGCTCATAAGGTGGTCGTTGTTGCCGTGCGAATAGCTGCGCACCAAGGTCAGCCGGTCGGCAATGGCGGCCAACTGCGGCATGGCCTCGCTGAACTGCACGCCTGGCAGCCGCGTGGCGATGGCCTCGAGCGTGCCACGAATTTCTTCCGGCGCGTGCGGCTTGGGATCGAATGAGTCGATGTGCGTTACGCCGCCCATCATCATCAGGTAGATGACGGATTGAGCTTTGGGCGGCTTGGTCTGCGGCGCAGGAGCGGCAATCGCGGCGCCGGGCATCAACGCACGGGCCGGCAGCGCGCCGGCCACGGTCAGCCCGCCGATGCGGAGGGCGTCGCGACGATTCCAGGGCGTGGGGCCGATGGCCCGCAGAGCGGCACTGCGCTCATCTCGCTTCCGCGGCATGGCGTGCCTCGCGCGGTTGTAGGGTTCGCAAACGGCTCATGCATGAGCCGGCTAAATCGGCCGCGTTTTACATCCACTCGCGGATGGGGCGACCTTCGTTCAAGCGGATGGGACGGCCGTCGGCCGTCATGGTTTGCAGGTCGAGCGGGATGCCGAGCTTCGAGTAAATCGTGGCGGCAATATCGGGCGTGCGGTATTCGTCGTCGACGGGCATGCCGCCTTCGTCGTCGGTTTTGCCAAGGATCGCGCCGCCGGGCACGCCCGCTCCGGCCATCATGGCAAAGCCCGCGCTGGCCCAGTGATCGCGGCCGCTGGCCGAGTTGATCTTGGGCGTGCGGCCGAAGTCGGTGAGCCAAACCACGAGCGTATTGTCCAGCAGCCCCTTTTGTTCCAAGTCGATCAGAAGTTGCGGCAGCGCCTGGTCCATCGGCGGCATGCGCGTGTCCTTGAGCGACTTGAAGTTGCCCGAGTGCGTGTCCCAGCCGGGATCGGTGACCGTGACAAACCGCACGCCGGCCTCGATCAGCCGCCGGGCCAGCAGGCAGCTCTGGCCCAAGCGATGACGGCCGTAGCCGTCGCGCAGGGCGGCGTCTTCAGTATCCAGGGCAAAGGCTTTTTTCGTCTCGGGCGCGGTGATCATGTTCAGCGCCGCTTCATAGTGTTCGTCCAGGGCCTTGAACGCGTCGGGCTGCATGTCGGTCCGCTGTTGCAGGCGGTCGATCTCGTCCAGCATGCTCCGCCGCCGGGCAATCCGGCCAGCGTCGACACCCTTGGGCGGTGTGATGTCGCGGACGGCAAAGTCCTTGCCGTTGGGGTCGGCCAGGAGCATGAAAGGATTGTGCTCCAGGCCCAGGTAGCCGGCGATGCCGCCGCCATTGCGATGGTCCATCGAATCGCCCAACTGCACGAACGGCGGCATGACCGTCTTGAAGCCCTTTTGCTGGCTGACGACCGAGCCGTAGCACGGGTAAATCATGGCCGGATTGAACTTGTGACCGGTCATCACTTCGGCGTCGGCCGTGCCGTGGCTGCCGTTTTGTGGATTCCAGCTTCGCAGAATGGCGAAGCGCTTGGCTTCCTTGGCCATGCGCGGGCAGATTTCGGTGAATTGAGTGCCCGGCACCGCCGTTTTGATCACGCCAAACTCGCCGCGGATGCTAACCGGCGCGTCGGGCTTGGGATCGAACGTGTCGTGATGGCTCGTGCCGCCTTGGGTCCAGATCAGGATGCAATTCGTGTCCTTGCTGGACTGTCCGGCCCGAGCCAGTGCCTGCTTTTGTGCCAGCACGGTGGGCAGCGCGATGCCCAGCCCGGCCAGGGAGCCGATTTTCAAGAACGAACGGCGGTGGATGCCTTCGCAGTCGCGAACCAAATGCGGCGATAGGTTGAGCATGGTTCGGCCCTCTCTCCAAGAGTATGCAGGCGGGAAAAATTGCAGGCAGGTGCGCGCAATATAAGGTCAAAGGCCAAACGAATCAAGGTTTTTACATGCGATCGGGACCCAGGGATTGCAACCCCGGGGCTTTCGCAGCGTCGCCGGCCCCAAAAAAAGCTTGGCAGCGGCGGCACAAATCGTTCATAATGCGACTCTTATGCGTTACCCTGCCTGAATGCGCGCCGGTATAACGGGAGGAGACTGCACCCCCCGGGCCGGACATGCACGCACGCGCTCAATAAGATGCCAGTTCGTTTTCCGGGAGGATCCCGCCCATGTTTGCGCACGCGCTCCGCACCATCGTCTTGACCGCATGCTGCCTGGGGCTGGTTGAGTTGCGTCCGGCAAGCGCCGCTGGCACTTCGCCGGCGGGCAAATCGTCGGGGGTCGCAGTTCCGGCTTCCGCCTTTCAAGTCACGCCGGCCGAGCCGCGGCTTAGTGGGAACTTTTCGCAAGTTCAACTGGTGGTCACGGCCACCGGCCCCGGCGGAAAAAGCGACGAGCGCTCCGCCGATTTGACGGCCGCCGCCAAGTACGTTTCGTCCGATCCCAAGATCGTCAAGGCTCTGCCGGGCGGCCGGCTGCTGGCACAAGCCAACGGCCGGGCAACGCTCACCATCAGCGTCGGCGGCCTGTCGCGGACGGTGCCGGTCGAAGTGTCGGGCATCGTGGCCGCGCCAGTGGTGTCGTTCACCGAGCAAGTGGTGCCCATCTTGAGCAAGGCCGGCTGCAATGCGGCGGCCTGCCACGCCAGCCAGCATGGCAAGGGCGGATTTAAGCTGTCGGTCTTTGGCTACGCGCCGGACGAAGACTACGCGGCGATCGTTCGTGATCGGCAGGGCCGGCGGGTGAATCAGCTCGACCCGGAACAGAGCCTGATCCTGCTTAAGCCGACACTTACTATTCCGCACGGCGGCAACCGCCGCATTGCCTACGGCTCGGTCGATTACGACATCCTGCGCAATTGGCTGGCTAGCGGTGCTCAGCCGCCGAAGAAGGATGATCCGCTGGTCACGGCCGTTAGCGTGTTTCCCGCCAAGCGGCTGGGCAAGATCGGCCTCACGCAGCAACTGCGTGTCGAGGCGACGTATTCCAATGGCACCAAGCGCGACGTGACGCCGTGGGCCAAGTTCGACAGCATGGACGACAGCATCGTCACGGTTTCGCAGTCCGGCATGTTCAAGGCCATCGGCGACGGCCAGACGGCCGTGATGGTGCGTTTTGAAGGCCAGGCCGAGATCGCGATGCTGGTCGTGCCGTATTCCGACCGGGTGAACCTGACCGGCTGGCGCGACAACAACTTTATCGATCGGCTGGCCGCGGCCAAGTTCCGCGAGCTGGGCATCAGCCCCTCGCTGCTATGCGATGACGCGACGTTTCTGCGCCGGGCGTATTTCGACGCGATCGGCACGCTGCCCACGATCGAAGAGAGTTTGGCCTTTTTCGATTCCAAGGATCCGCAAAAACGCAGCAAGCTGGTCGACCGGCTGCTGGGCCTCACCGGCGACCCGGCCTTGGACGTTCACAACAACGAGTACGCGGCCTATTGGTCGGTGAAATGGTCCGATCTGATTCGCTCCAGCAGCGGCACGTTGGGCGAGCAGGGCATGTGGGCCATGCACAACTGGATCAAGGAATCGCTGCGGCAGAACAAGCCGTTCGATCAGTTCGTGCGCGAGCTGGTAACTGCCAAAGGCTCGATCTATCGCAACGGGCCGGCGAATTATTATCGCGTGGCGACCAACCCGCTGGACCTGGCCGAGACCACGGCCCAGTTGTTCCTGGGCGTGCGGCTCACCTGCGCCAAGTGCCATCATCATCCGTTCGAAAAATACAGCCAGGCCGACTACTACTCGTTTGCCGCGTTTTTCTCGCGAGTCGGCTCGAAAGCCAGCCGCGACTTCGGCCTGTTCGGACGCGAACAGGTGGTGATGGTTCGCTCGGCCGGCGACGTCCGTCACCCGCGCAGCGGGCAGATCATGAAGCCCACGCCGCTGGAAGGCGAGAGCATCGACGACCCGCTCGATCGCCGCATTCCACTGGCCGCGTGGCTCACCTCGCGCGAGAACCGCTTCTTTGCCCGCAACATCGTGAACCGCTATATGGCCTACCTGCTGGGCCGTGGGCTGGTCGAGCCGGTCGACGACTTGCGGGCCACGAATCCGGCCAGCAATCCGCCGCTGATGGAGGCCTTGGCCGATGACTTTGCCGCCAGCGGCTTTAACGTCAAGCATCTGATCCGCACGATCATGACCAGCCGGCTCTATCAACTCGACTCGCAACCGACGAAGGACAACGCCAGCGACAGCCGTTTTTTCAGCCATTATCGCGTCAAGCGAATTGCCGCCGAGCCGCTGCTGGACGCGATCGACTATGCCACCAATGTGCAAACTAAGTTCAAGGACATGCCGCTGGGCACGCGGGCCATCGAGTTGCCGGATGCGGATTACCCGGATTATTTTCTCACCACGTTCGGCAAGCCGCGCCGGGCTAGCGTCTGCGAATGCGAGCGCGTAGCCGATGAGAACCTGTCGCAGGCCTTGCACACGCTTAATGGCGACATCCTGGCCGCCAAGATCGCGAATGCCAAAGGCCGCGTGAGTAACCTGCTGGCCGCTAAGAAGACGCACGAGCAAATCGTGGCTGAACTGTACCTGGCCACGCTCTCGCGCCGCCCCAACAAGCAGGAGCAGGCCGCCTGCGCCCGGCTGCTGAAGTCGAGTCCCAGCCCGCGCGTGTTTTACGAAGACCTGCTCTGGTCGTTGATCAACTCGAAGCAGTTTTTGTTCGTGCGGTAGTCGGTACTTGCAACCGCAGTGTCCGCAGCCGGCGAGGTGGTGGTGTTCATGAGAGTTCGTTTCGTCGCATACTTGTTGGCCGCGTGCTCGATTGGGCCGACTCTTGCGCGGGCGCAGACGCCGGCCAAAGAAGTTGAAACGTATCCGATGCTCATGGACACCCTGCCGCTGGCGGTGCAGGCCGGCCAGACGGCCGAAGTTCAGGTTCATGCGCGCTACACGCTGGAAGGCGCCTACCAGGTGCTAGTCAGCGGCAGCGGCGTAACGGCCGAAGTCGTGCCGCCGGAAGAGCCGGTCGCAGCGAAAGCGCCGCCTGCTAAAGCCGCCAAGCCGGCGGCTGCGAAGCCGAAGGTCACCCCTGCAAAAGATCAGTTAACCATTCGTTTTCGAGTGGCGGCGGACGCGCTGCCGGGAGTGCGAGATTTTCGCATTGCTACCCCGCACGGGGTTTCCACGCTGGGACAGATGGTCGTCACGCGCGATCCGGTAGTGGTCGAAACCGAACCGAACGACACGGCGGTAACCGCCAAGTCGGTGAAAATCCCCGCGACGATTTGCGGCAGAGTCGGCAAGTCTGAGGACGTCGACTATTACAAATTTCACGCCGCCAAGGACAGTTCCCTCACGTTCCATGTCCGCTCGGCCCGCTGCGAAGATCGCATCCACGACTTGCAGGCACACATCGACCCGATCATCACGCTGCGAAACGCCTCGGGCACCGTGCTGGCCATGAGCGACAATTATTTTTTCGCTGACCCGCTTTTGCATTATCGCTTCGCTGCCGAAGGGGACTACACCCTCGAGATTCGCGACGTGCGGTACATGGGCAACATCTATTGGCAGTATGCGGTCGAAGTGAACGACCGGCCGCTGGTGACGACCGTGTTTCCTTTGGCCGTGGCTCGCGAGAAGCCCACGCGGCTGGAACTGGTGGGTTTTAATCTTCCGGCCGACAAGACCGCGACGCTCACACTGCCGGGCAGCACGCCGCTGGGCCGCCAATGGATCGACCTGCCGCTGAAAACCCGAGCCAATCCGGCCGTGGTGTGGGTCAGCGATCTGCCTCTGACGGTGGCCGCCGGCGACAACCTCGAGCCAGCCAAGGCTCAGCCGATCGAGCTGCCGCTGGGTGTCAGCGGCCGCGTCGACCGGCCGGGCGAGGTGCATTATTACCGCTTTCAGGCTGCCAAGGGCGAGCATTTCACCTTTGACGTGCTTGGCCGGCAACTGCAATCGGCTCTGGATCCGATCATTGCCGTGCTCAACGAAAAGAGTGCGCGCGCCATCGAAAATGATGACTTTGCAGAAGGCCAGGTGCTGACCGGCGATGCGCGCATCGAGCACTGGACCGCGCCCGCCGCCGGCCGCTACTTACTGGAAGTCCGTGACCTGCACTTGGGCGGCGGTCCTGAGTACGTGTACTTTTTGCAGGCCCGACGCAGCGAACCCTACTTTTCGCTTCAAGTCGACACCGACAAAACGATCGTTAGTGCCGGCGGCGCGGCCATGCTATTTGTGCGCGTGTTCCGTCACCATGGTTTCACGGGCGAAGTGAAGCTGCACGTCGAGGGGCTGCCCAAGGGTCTCAAAGCTACGTGCGGACGCGTTCTGGATGGTGCTACCGATGGCTGCATCGTGCTCGAAGCCGACGCGGCCGCGATGCCGGCGATTGCCAATGTGCGCGTCGTGGGCCAAGCCGACTTCGCCGCTGATGGCAAGAACTGGAAGCTGGAAGCGGTCGGCCGACCCTTGCAGGAGACGTACATGCCCGGCGGCGGTCGCGGACTGGTGCCGGTCGATTGGCACACCGTGGCCATCTCCAGGCCGATGGACATCCTGGCCGTTGAAGTCAGCCAGACGCAGATCACGCTCAAGCCGGGCGAGTCGCAAAAAATCGACGTCAAGATTCGCCGCGCCGAAGGTTTTGACAAGAACATCACGCTGGATGTGATGTATCGCCATTTGGGCGGAGTTTCCGGCAACTCGCTGCCGCCGGGCGTTACGCTCGACGAAAAGAAAAGCCGCACCCTGCTGACCGGTAAATTGAGCGAAGGTGCAATCGTGCTCACCGCCGCCGCCGACGCGAAGCCGGTCGAGAAGCAAGTCGTGCCCGTCATCGCCAGTGCCTCGGTGAACTTCGTGATGAAGTTCAACTACGCCGGCCCGCCGCTGCTGGTGACGGTTATCAAGAAATGATGAAGTGGAATGATGAATGGGGGAGTGCGGGTTAGCGCGGTTCTGAAGCGAGAAAGCACTGCAAGACGTTGGCGGTGATGCGTGAGATGGAGTCGTCGACTGGCAGCGAGCTGATGTAAGAGATCGAGCCGGTCGAAAATACGGCGCCACCGCTGGCGGTTTCGAAATAGACCATTTCCGCGCCGCCGTTGTCGGCGTTCGTGCCTTTGGCCAGCAAGTGAACGCTGGGCGGAGAGCTGGCCGAAATCTTGTCCGTCTCGTGCCCGGAGGCTCCACCGGGACAGCGCTCGTGCAAGCTGCGCAGCCCGAACAAGTCATCCGGGCCCAAGCCGGTGTCGGCAATGGCCCAGTGCGCGGGGTCGACCACGCGGTAAGGCGCCGCGGTCATGATGCCCGCGGGCGTGAATACGACGCCCAGCAGGTTGGCTTCCGATTCTTGACGCTTGGCAAAACGGCTTTCCGCGCCGATTCCCTCGGGCCAGAGACTCGTAATCTGGCCGTTGTGAACGAGCATGGTGTCGTCGTCGGTGAGTTCGACTTCGCAGTTCAGCCCATTGCCGCCGAGATACGCGAGCCGGCCGCCACCTTCGAATACCCAGCGTTTGACCGTGTCGTACATCTTGCACGTCCAATACTCGGGATGCGGCCCCAGCACGAGCACACGATAGGCGTTCAAGTCCAACACGCCGCGATGCAATTGCGTCTCGCTATAGACGTCGTAGGCAAAGCCCTCACGCTCGAGCCAACCCAGCAGTCGCCATTCGGCCGGCGCCAAGTGACAGGCCGAACGCCCGGTGATCATGTCGGTAATTGTCGTTTGAGGGTCGATGTCGTTGGCCGGCTCGGGCCGATCGAAGCTGAGCGGCGGATAGTGCAATCCGCCCCAGGTCTGATGATGCGGATCGACGTAGCGTTTGAGCTCCAGCCGCGAATTAACCGTGGGACTGGCCGGAAAGCCGTCGGCGTGAATGTAATTGCTGCGACCGCCGAACGAGTTGTACGCGTTCCAATTGATGTCGCTGAGCAACACGGCAATTGGCGCCTGCGGCCGCGCCGGGGCAACGACCCAGGGAAATGCAAAGGTCGCCCCGGCGGCCGTGCTGGCGTGGAAATAATACAGCCCTGACCGTGGCGGGGCGGTCACGCGCTGCCCATGGTAGGCGCTGGCGTAGCCCAGTTTGTTCCAGCCGACGCCGGTCTGCGTGTAGTCGCCGTCGGGCGTAATCTGCATGACGGCACGCGGCCCGTGTTCGTCGTACCAGCCCAGGCTCGCCACGAGTTCTTTGCTCCAGCCATAGCGCCAGAGCTGCAAGTGATACGGCTCGACCGAGTGGACACGAAACTCGGCTTGCTCGCCCGCCCGCACGCACTTGGGCCAGGCGTAGCCGAGCAGGCCGTCGGCCAGCAGGCGAAACTGGTACGGCCGACCCGGCTGCGGCGTCATGCGGACGCGCTTCGAGCCGAAGCCGTCTTTGGCCAGCGTCACCAGGTATTCGCCCGGCGGCAAATCGGCGTGGATGGAGCCGCTGGCGCGCGAGCGAGCTTCACACGAATCGCCGCGATCGTTGGTGAATTCCACCAACACGTCGGCGAGTGCCATGTACCGCTGGTCGCTGACGAAACCGATCAACATGCCAAACCCTTTGGCGATAAACGCAGTGAATCAGCCTGCGACGCTATGCCCAATCCGCGGCCGCGTCAAGCTGGCACGTCGCTACGGTCTGTGTTCTAACGGTGCCATGTCGAATCGTGCCGCATTGCCGAATCCGCCGTCGACCGCCGCGCCGCCGGACCGGCCGTCGCGCGCCCGGCTGGGCGTGCTGGGTTTCCTTGGCACGCTGTTCTTCATCTTATATTTGGATCGCATCTGCATTTCGCAGGCGGCCAGCGCGATCCAGGCCGAACTTGGGCTGACGCACACCGAAATGGGCCTGGTCTTCATGGCGTTCACGCTGGCGTACGGGCTGTTCGAGGTGCCGACTGGCCGCTGGGGCGATCGCTTTGGTTCCCGCGCGATTCTGACACGGATTGCCCTGTGGTGGTCGGCGTTCACGGCGCTGACGGCCGCGTGTACCGGTTTTCCCAGCTTGCTTGCGGCGAGGTTCTTGTTCGGGGCCGGCGAGGCCGGAGCCTTTCCGAATTCGGCCCGCGTGATTGCGCGTTGGTTTCCGGCGGGCGAACGCGGCCGCGTGCAGGGCGTACTGCTGGCCGCATCCCACGTCGGCGGCGCCGTGTCGCCGGTCGTCGCCGCCCATTTGATCAGCCTGTACGGTTGGCGGGCGACGTTCGTGATCTTCGGGTCGCTGGGCATCGTGTGGGCTGCGGCCTTCGTTGTTTGGTTTCGCGACAACCCGGCCACGCACCGGGGCGTGAACGATGCGGAGCGTCGGCTGCTGGCAGAAGGTTGTGCGGCAACGGCCACGCATACTGTCGGCCCGATTCCTTGGCCGGCCATCCTGCGCAGTTGCAACTTGTGGTTGCTCGGCACCGTGGTCACGTGCAGTTCCTTCAATTCGTACCTGTACTTCTCCTGGTACCCGACATATCTCCAGTCTGGCCGGGGCGTGCCGATGGTGGACGCTGGCTGGCTGGCCGGCCTGGTGCTGGCCGGGGCCACGCTGGGCACGCTCGTCGGCGGGCTGATTGCCGACCGCATCAAGAATCGCTGCCTGCGCCCGGCGCGCGTCCGCAGGTACGTGGGTTGCGGGTTTTTTGTGCTGGCCGCAAGCTTGTTGATAACCAGCATCGCGGCGCCTTCGGCTTCGGTCTCGGCACTGTTGGCGGCGGCATCCAGCTTTGCCATGCTTTGTCAGCATCCGAGCTGGTGGTCCACTGTCACCGAACTCGGCGGTCGGCACGTCGGCACCGTGTTTGGGCTCATCAACTCGCTCGGCGTGCCCGGCGCGATGGCCTCGCAATATTTCTTCGGCGCGTGCGCCGATTGGCGGGGCAAGCAAGGCTTTACCGGCCGCGAGCAATGGGATCCGGCGCTGGCCGTCTACGTCGTCGTCTTGCTGATTGGCGGAATCTGCTGGCTTTTCATCGACGTCTCCCGGCCGATCGACGCGGCGGACGATGCCCGCGTCGCGTAAGAGCTCAGCCCGGGCAGGCGTTCGCCCGGACGACGGACCAGTCAACTTCGACTCCCAGGCCGGATCGGTCGGGCACGGTAACCAGCGGACCGTCGATCGCAATCGGGTTTTTGACGACCGAGACCTCGTGATAGATCGGCCCCAGGGCGTCGCCGGGAAAGCGCTCGACCTGCATGTTGCCGCAGCCGACGATCAGATGGGCCATCGCGGCGGTGGCCACGTCCAGCTCAAGATTCGAGCCGATCGTGCAAGCCACGCCGTGCGCAGCGGCGAACTCCACGATCCGCCGGGCCTTGCCGATGCCGCCGTGCTTGCCGGGATAGACGTTGATCACGTCGCATGCCTGCTGGCGGACCAATTCCCGGGCATGGACCAGGTCGAAACACATATCGTCGGCCATCATGGTGCAGCCGGTTTCGCGCCGCACGCGAGCAATCGCCTCGTAATCTCCGTCCGGCGTCGGTTGTTCGACCACGGCCAGACGGCAATCGGCCAGCGCGCGAATTTTGCGGATCGCTGTCTCGGGCGACCAGCCGCAGTTGGCGTCGATATCGATGGCCAACCCGGGCCCGATCACGTCGCGCACGGCGCCGACGCGTTGGATGTCGTCGTCGGGTTCGCCGCCGACTTTGACCTTGATGGTCGTGAAGCCGGCCGCGACGCGTTCGGCCGCCACGCGCCGGGCTTCGTCGACGCCATACGCGCCCATCGAAAACCGGCAGCGAAACGTGAGCGGCCGCTGCCGGCCGCCGAGTAGCTCGTACACCGGCTTGCCTTGAGCTTTGCCCCAGGCGTCCCAGCAGGCCATCTCGACGGCGCTCTTGGCAAACCAGTTGTGCTTGCAGGCAAAATCCATCCGCCGCGCGATCTCGTCAATGTCCGACACCTCGCAGCCGATCAGCACCGGGGCGAAAATCCGCTCGACCACTGCCTGGCAGCTCCACACCGTCTCGCCGCTCCAGAGCGCCGACACGGTCGCCTCGCCGGCGCCTTCGATGCCGTCGTCAGTGCCCAGCCGCACCAGCACGTATTCGCTCACGCTGTGGATTCCCAGCGACGTGATCATGCGCCGCTCGGGCTTGAGCGCAATCCGCACTGGGTAGGCTTCGAGATGGCTGATTTTCATGGCTTGTCGTGCTCTGCGTGGCCGGGCTGGGAGTGCGGTCGCCAGGTGCCCCCGACAAGCTAACCGATGGCAGCCGGCATCGCAAAGCACCGCGGCCCGCGGTAGCCGCCGGTTCGTAGCATCGATTTTGCTTGATTATCCCTGGGGCGATGCGTTTGGTTAGAATGCGGTGGGAGTCACGATGTTCGATTACCGTCTCGATTTCGACCGGCCGGCGCTGCTGCTGCTTTTGCTGCTGGCGCCGGCCATCTGGTTCGGCGTGCGCGGCAGCCTGGCGGCGATGGGCCGCGGGCGCTGGTTCGCGGCCTTGCTGCTGCGCACGACGATTTTCGTACTGCTGGTGGCCGCGCTGGCCGAAGTCCAGATCGTCCGCACGATCGACCGGCTGGCCGTAATCTACCTCGTTGACCGCTCTTGGAGCGTATCCCCTGACCAGGCCCGGGCCGCGATCGAGTATGTCAACCGTTCGCGTGCCGAGCACCTGGATCGCCGGCATGGCGACATGGCCGGCGTGATCGTCTTCGGCCGCCGGGCAGCCGTCGAGTTGCCGCCGATCGACGAGGACTTGAAGATCGCGCGGATCGAGACGCACGTCGATCCCGACGGCACGAACCTGGCCGACGCGCTGGGCCTGGCCGAAGCCTGCTTTCCGCCCGATTGCGCGAAGCGCGTGGTGATCGTCAGCGACGGCAACGAAAACCTGGGCGAAGCGGCCGAAGCGGTTCAGCATTTGATCGCCGCTGGCGTCGGTGTCGACGTGGTGCCGTTGCACCATCAGCATCGCAACGACGTGGCAGTGGAAAAAGTGACGGCGCCGCCCGAAGTGCGACGCGACGTGCCCTTCGACCTTCGCGTCGTGCTGAACAATTCGGCAGCCGAAGCCGATCGGGCCGTGCCCGTTGCCGGGCGATTGCAGGTCTTTCGCCGCACGGGCGATGGCGAGCAGTTGCTCAGCGAAGAGGCGATCGTCGTGCGGCCGGGCAAGCACGTCTTCAGCCTGCGCGACAAACTGAAAGCCGCCGACTTTTATACGTACAACGTCCGCTTCACGGCCGACAATCCGGCCCACGACGCGGTGCCGCAGAACGACCGCGGCAGCGCGTTTACGCAAGTGCGAGGCAAGGGCTGGGTGTTGCTCATCGAGGACAGCGAGCATCGCGGCCAGTTCGATGACCTTGCGCGCCGCTTGCGCGAGGCGGGCAACGAAATCACGGTGGCCGGCAGCGCCGCGTGCTTCACGAACCTGGCCGATTTGCAGCGCTACGACACGGTGATCCTGGCCAATGTGCCGCGCACCAGCAGCCAAACGGCCGAAGATTTGCCGGTTTTTAGCGACGAACAAATCGAGCTGCTGGTGCGCAATACCCAGCAGATGGGCAGCGGGCTGGTGATGCTCGGCGGCCCGCGCAGTTTCGGCGCCGGCGGATGGGCCGATACGCGGCTGGAGGCAGCCATGCCGGTCGACTTTCAAATCAAGAGCGCCAAGGTCGTGCCGATTGGCGCGCTGATGTTGGTGATCGACAGCTCTGGCTCGATGTCGGGCGAGAAAATCGAGATGAGCAAGGCGGCCGCCATTGCCACGCTTAAAGTGCTTAGCCCGCGAGATTTCCTCGGCGTCGTCTGCTTCGACAGCGCTGCCCGCTGGATCGTGCCGACGCGGCGCGTAGGCGGCGGCGAGGCTATCGTGCAGTTGCTCCGGCGCATCGGAGCGGGCGGCGGCACCGACATGATGCCGGGCATGCAACAAGGCTACCAGGCGCTGGCCAAAGTCGATTCGGCGGTGAAGCACATGATCGTGCTGACCGATGGTCAAACGGCCGGGGCCGGGTACCCGGAGCTTGCGGCCCGCATGAATCGCCAGGGCATCACCACTACGAGCGTGGCCATCGGCGCCGACGCCGCCAACCCGCTGATGCAGAGCATTGCCCAGGCGGGCGGCGGCAAGTTTTATCATGTCGTCAATCCCCAGGCCGTGCCGCGAATCTTCATGAACGAGGCCCGGCGGGTCGCCCGACCGCTGGTGTTCGAGGATGATCGCGGTTTTCAGCCGAAGATTGAGCTGTCGCATGAAATGCTCAAAGGCATCGACTCGCCGCCACCGATCACCGGCTATGTGCTGACCAGCGTCAAGCAGAACCCGCTGGTCGAAGTCTTGCTATCGAGTCCGCAGCCGGCGGCCGATCACAACCCCATCCTCGCGAGTTGGACGTATGGCCTGGGCCGTACCGTGGCTTTGACCACCGACGCGGGGCAGCGCTGGGCTAAGGACTGGCTGGCCTGGCCGAATTACGACAAGCTGTTTTCACAGATGGTCCGCTGGTCGATGCGCCCGCTGGGCGGCGAGGCGGGCTTTACGATCGCCACCGACGTTCGCGATCGGAAGCTGCAAGTCGTGGTCAGCGCGCTTGAGCCCGGCAATCAACTTCTCAATTTCCTCACGATGGATGGCATGGTTGTCGGTCCCGACCTCACGCCGCTGCACCTGCCGATCAAGCAAGTGGCGCCGGGGCGCTACGTGGGCGAGTGCCCTGTCGAAAGGGCCGGCAGCTATTTCGTGACCGTGGCGCCCAGCGAACGCCAGGCACCACTGCGGACCGGCGTGACCGTGACCGAGGGGAGCGAGTTTCGCAACCTGCCCACCAACGAAACACTGCTGGCGAGCCTCGCAGCGCTCGAGCCGAAAGGGGGCCATGCGGGCGAGATCATCGACATCGAGGATTCACCATCAGAAGCGCCGGTCGGTGCAATCCCGAATGTCTTTCGCCGCGATCTCGAGCGGCCGACCAACCGGCAGCCGTCGTGGAACCTGCTGCTGCTGGCCGCCGGTTGCCTGTTTCTGGTCGACGTCTTCAATCGCCGCGTGGACTTGGGCTCGGCCGTCGTCGAGCCCCTCGTCAAGCGGCTGCGCACCCTGGGCCGCAAGCAGGCCGATCAAGGCGCCGCGTCCGAAGCGATTGCCCGACTGCGAAACCGGAAAACCGAAATTGCCGAGCACATCGACCAGCGGCGCGCGGCCTATTCGCCACCGGTCGAGCATGGCGAAGGCTCGGCAGTTGCCCCGGTCATTGCTGCCGGAGAACACGAGCCGCCGCCCAAGATCGCTCCCGAGCCGAAACCCGAGGAGCCTGCGGAGGAGGACTACACCGCGCGTCTGCTGCGGGCCAAGCAACGAGTCTGGCGCGACCGCCAATGAGCCCTTACCAGGTGCTTCACTCTTCACCGCGTTTCAGTTTCGGGCGGCTTCACAAAGCAATTGCCTTTTCTGGCAAGGGCCGGTCTGACAACGGGCGGAGCTGAGTCGCAAGCCGATGCGGTCGAACCGTCGGTGCCCGTTCCAATCTCTTCGGCCGGAGGCTGCGGCAGAGCGGGGTCGACTACGATCGGCGGCGCTCGGCGCGGATCGTCCAGCGCCGGCGAGCCGTAGGGCGGCCCATCGACGTAGACATAGCCACGCACGAAGCCGTAGCGCGGGAAGACGTAGTTGCTCGGGAAGTACCCGTAGTTGCGCGGCCGATATCCATAGAGCCGGTAACGCCAGTCGCCGGCATCCGCGATGTTTGCAATGCAGCAAACCAGTGCCGGCAAGACAAGCAGCCAGTACGCCCGTCGAAGCATTGCATGCATGGCAGTGCGCCCCTTGTTGGCTGCGTGATGAGCGGAACCGATATGCATCTTCATCGGTTGGACCTGGCGGCGGGCTGCATTGCGCAGGCGTCAAATTCCGCAAACTCGCCTGGGGCTGCGGGCATCCCGGCAAAACTGGGTTGCTGCGGTGTTTCGCTTCACGCCGGGTGCCACTGCTGGCTTGTCCAGCAGTGGGGGATGAGCGAGCGGGTGAGCCGTCCCCGCTGGTTCCGAGCGGCCTCCGCGTAAACCGGCATCTGTCGAGCGGGATCGCACTGCTGGACAAGCCAGCAGTGGCACCCAGTGGACGCCGTCGGCGAATTGCCCGCTAGCGAGACGTGGCCGAATCCGGCATGCCGGTCAGCGACGATGCGTCGGTCTCGAGCGAACGCAAGCGTGCGTCGAGCTCGGCGGCTTCGGCCTTGTGCTTGCCCGTGTGCTCGAAATACCGGGACTCGTTCCAGATGCACTTGGTCAGCAGCTCGAATTGGCCGGTGGCTTCGAAGCGCTTCTGGGCCGAATGCAGCCAGCGCAGGCCGGCTTGTTCGTCGCCGAGCATCAAGCAGGCGAGTCCATAGTCCGCCTCGGCTTCGCTGCGCTGCGGCCAGTCGACGATCGGTTCCTGTTCCAATGCCCGCTGAAGCACTTTCTGGGCGAACTCGGTCTGGCCGCTTTGCAGCTTGATGCCGCCAATCACGCCCAGGGCGGGGCGCGACAGGCGGGGCTCGGGCTTCTTGGCCATGCCCATCAAGACCGCGGTGGCGGCGCCTGTTTGCCCCAGCCGCGTCAGGCATTTCGCTTCGTCCAGCCGCAACTGGTCCTGCAGGTGTGCGTCGGCCGTGGCGGTGTCGGCGCGTTTGAAGGCCAGTAGCGCAGCCTGCGGCTCGTTGCGCGCCAAGCGCCATTGGCCCAGGCAGGCGAACAGCGGCGCCTCGCCCAAACCGCTCGGCGGTTTCCCCTCTGGCGATTGACCGCCATAGTCCAAGCCGCTGGTGATCTGAAGTTGCCGCTCGACCGCATCGGGCCAGTTCAACTGCGCCGGACGCAGGTAGGACGCGCGTTCCCAGAGGGCCGGATCGGTAATCGGAACCGGCCGGGCCAACGCTTCGGCAGCCAACGTCGTCGCTTGCTGCCAACTTTGAGCCGAAGCGGCGGCGTCGCCGGCCAAACGCTGAGCATTGCCGAGCAACAGCAGCGCGTGGACGGCCTGGTGCGGATCATGCTGCCGGCCGAGCTCGAAGGCCTGCTGAAACGCGGCCGCGGCCTCGACCGGCCGCTTGGCGAACAACAGCGCCGTGCCCGACAGCATCGTGGCGTCGATAGTCAGCATCGGATTGTCCGCTGCCGTGGCCAGCTTCACGAGCGGTAGATCGACGGCCTTCTGGCTATCGCCGAGCTTGAACGCTTCGAACAATTGGCCGCGCGCTTCGTCGTAAGCGAGATAACGTTCCGGTTGGGCGACCCGGTCGGCCAGCAGGGCTTCCCAACCGGTGCTCGTCGCCGCCGTGCCGCACTGCCCGTCGCGAGCCTGCGCTACGAATTGCACCGAGGAACTTTTGGCGCGGCTGCCGGCGGCCGTCTGTAAGATCTCGAGGCTCAAGTCCGGATGGCGATCGATCAGCCGCCGGGCAGTGGTTAGCCGCTGTTGACGCAAGAGGCCGTCGAGGGTCGTCAGCAGCTCGCCGCAGGCCCGCTCTTTGTCTTTGCGAGCTTCGAGCGACAGGCCTCCCTCAGCCAGGACCTGCATCTGGCCAGGTTGCATGTTGGGTTGCGGATCGCTGGAGGCATCGGCCTTGTCGCCCGGCTTGAACAGTTTGAACGAATTGCTGCACCCGGCCGACAGTGCCAGCGCGAGACATGTCGCGGCGGTCACGAGGGTGTGGCGTGTGCGGTGCATTGTGAAGGTGCTGTGGGCAATAAGTTCCATGTGACGCCGGCAATCAATAAACCAAGGGGTCGACGCTATGGAACCGAAAGATCGTTTGCAATGGATTCTGCGGCGGGTCGGGCCGCAGCACTTCCTGTGAATTGAACGAATTGAGCGACCCGACCGGGTTGACCGCCTTCGGGTGCAGGCTATTGTCGGGAATCAGGTCGGCGCTCAGTGCCGCCGATTCGCTGGGTGTGTTGAAGACGAACGGGCGGATCAGCACGACCAACTCGGTGCGGCTGCGGATCGTGACTTGCCGGCGAAAGAAGAAGCCGATCACCGGCAGCTTGCCGAGCACCGGCACTTCGGCACGACTGTCGGCCACGCCTTCGGTGATCAGCCCGCCCAGCGCGACGGTCAGCCCGTCCTTGGCCACGACCGTGCCGGTGACGACCTGCGTCTGCACGGTATCGACCGCCACGTTGGTGAGCGTGGTGGTGGTGGTGCTGGTGCCGGTGGTGCCAGTAGTTCCCGTGGTCGCGATCGGAATGCTGGCGCCGCCCTTGTTGACCGACGAGTTCTGCTGCGAGACGCGCAGCATGACCGACCGGTCGGCGTTGATGTTGGGCGTGATCAACAGGCCCTGGCCGACGGAGGTGTACGAGGTCTGCGGCGTGGGCTGCACGGCGGTCGTGGTGTTGCCACCGGTGACCGCTCCCGACTGCGTGAACCCGATCACGATCGGAATGTACTGCCCGATGAAAATGTGGCTGACTTCGTTGTTCGCCGTGAGCAGCAGCGGCGTGGCCAGCTCGGTCACGCGATTGTCGTTTTCGAGCATTTGGATGCGCATGCGAAAGTTGTTGCTGACGTACTGAAAGATCAACGGCCCATTGCTGGGGCCCGGTTGGCTCTGGCCGTTGCCGACGCTGGCGCCGGCGACGACGGGCGCAATCACGCCGGCGGCGGCGCCCAACCCCAGCGGAACGTGCGTGCCGATCGGCGAGGCGGGCGGCGCCAGCAGGTCGCCGCTGGTGAATTGACCGGCGATCTCGCCCGAGTTGCTGTTGAATTGATAATCGAAGGCCGACGTGAAATTGTCGCCCAGGTCGAGCTGCAAGACTTTGACTTCCAACAGCACCAGCGGCGTCGGCACGTCGAGCTGCGTAATCAACTCGCGGATGCGCTTCATCGTCAATCGATCGCTGGTGCGTACGACCAATTGGTTGTTGCGGCGCACGGCCGTAACGTAGATCCGGGCCCGATGCCGCCGCAACAGTTCGTCGACCGCGTCGCGGCCTTCGTCGCTGGTGGCGTCGGCCCGGGCTCTTTCCAGCTCCTGGATTTGTTCGGCCGTGAGATCGAGGGACGGCATCGGCTTAGGTTCTTCCACCTGGGCCTGCTGGCCCGGTGTGCCCATGCCCATGCCACCCATCATCCCCATGCCGCCGCCCATTCCACCCATTCCCATGCCGCCCATGCCGCCGCCCATTCCACCCATGCCCATGCCGCCCATGCCGCCACCCATGCCGCCGCCCATCCCGCCACCGCCGATTCCTCCACCGAAGCCACCCATGCCGCCGCCGCCGCCAATGCCGCCGCCGCCACCGCCGGCACTGATCGTTCCTTGCTGATTCTGGCTGCTGAGGAGGCGATAGCGAATGAAGCGCTGGATCAAGTCCTGGTACATCTGCATTTCGCCGATGCCTAAACTCATACGCACGCGATCGGCGCCGAATACGTCGCGGATGGCCACGGCCACGTCGACGGGATTGGGATACAGCAGCGTGAAGACCACGGTTTCTTCTTCGCGGAAGCTGCCCAGATCGCTCTCGTATTCCTTGATGGTGTAGATGCGAATAATTTCGCTCTCGGGATCCTGGCGATAGAACAGGCCATTGGCCCGGGTCAGGGCGTCGATCGCAATGTTGGCCGGCACATTGCGGAGATAGAGCGAGACCGAAACCTTGGCCGCTTCCGAGGTGGGCACGATCTTCAGGCCGGTCTGGTCCGACAGCAGCCGCGCGGCTTCGCTCATCGGCAGGTCATTGAACTCGACCAGATCAAGCGGCTTTTGGTCCGGCACCCGGATCGCTTCGGCCGGCAGGTCCGGATTCGCAGCCGGCGCGTCAAGATTCCCCGGTTGTTCTACAATCCCAGCCGGCGCAGACTCCGGTGGCGGCGGCAGCGGGGCCTGCGCCAGCGCGGTGCTCAGGCAAGCGCCCAGCAGCGCAGCGGCCAACAGCCATCGAGCGTGCAGACGTCGTCCATCCATGGACAGGGCTCTTCGCTTTGAAAAATTGCCGGCAGCACACGTCGTCAGACGCGGCGCTGCCGAGTTATTGCAAGTTCAGGATCTTTTTCAGTGGCAGCACTTCGATCGTGACGCCTGTGGCGCTCAAGTCGCGAACGACCAGCGTCAAGATTCCGCCGCCGGGGTTGGCGATCGTGGATTCCTCTCCCTGGTGCATCACGAGCAAACGACCGTTGACCTCGAGCATGGCAACCGGCGGCCCGATCGCCCCCAGCAGCCGCGCTTTCATTTTGATCTCTGGCATGACGGGCGCCGCAGCCGCCGGACCGGGGCCAGCAGGCACGGTCTGCGCCGCCTCGATCGCCTCGCGCATCTCGGGACTGGGCTGCGTCGGATCGCGGAAACGGGCATCGGCCGGCGGCCGCGGTGGCATGCCGCCGCCCGGAGGTCGGCCTCGCGGCGGCTGGGCCAGCGACAGCGACACGGTGCCGCCGATCAACAGGCACGCTGCTGCCGCGAGCCATAACCGATGGGTGAGTTTGATCGACCTCAATTTCGTCCTGCCCAGTTTCATCTTGCTTGTCCCGCGGTAGAGAACAGGGCCATGAAAAACGAGATGTACACAAACCCCACGATGCCGCCCACGATGACGATGATCGCCGGCTCGATGATCACGCTGAACCGCCGAATGGCGACTTGCAATTGCGACTCATGGAACCGGGCTACTTCATCCAGCACTTCGTCCAACGTGCCCGTCGATTCGCCCACGGCCACCATGGCCGGCAGCATCGGCATGAACGCGTGCGGCGTGCGAAGCGGATCGGCCAGCGTTCCGCCTTGCATCACCGAATCGCGAGCCGCCACGACCTGGCCGGCGAGATAGCGGTTGTGGTGCAAACGTTCGACGGTCCTCAAGCCTTCCAACAACGTGACGCCGCTGCGGATCAGGATGCCGAGACTGCGCGAAAACGTGGCGGTCGACGCCAGACGAAACAAACCGCCAAGGACGGGAACCCGGAGCGCTGAGCGATCAACCCAGTACCGACCGGGGGGCCAGGAGTATACAGCCACGGCCGCGCCAATCAAGGCCACTATTCCCGCCAACAGATAGGGCATATAGACCTGCATCCAGTCGGCCAGGTCGACCAGGAATTGCGTCATGGCCGGCAGCTTGCGTCCCAGCGCGCTGAGGAAGACTTGCAGCTTGGGAATCACGCTGACCAGCATGAAGATCGTGACGCCGATGGCTGCCAGCAGCACGATCACCGGATAGGCCATGGCCGTGAGCAGGCTGCCGCGCAGATTGCGGCGCTTCTCCAGGATATCGGCTCCCCGCACCACGACCTGCTCCAGGTTGCCCGTCTGCTCGCCGACACGCACCAGTTGTACGACCAGGTTCGAAAAGCATTTGTGCTCGGCCATGGCGTCGGCCATGCTCACGCCCGCCTGGATGCGCAGGGCCACCTGCTCCCAAACCTGCCGCATGGCCAGCCGCCGGGCTTGCTCGGCCACGGTGCGGATGGATGCCAGCAGCGTCAGCCCGCCACGCAGCATGACGGCCATCTGGTGCAAGCTGAGCTCGACGTCGGCCGAGCGGGGCGGCAGATAACGGCCGGGATTCAGCGTCGCTAGCTGGGCCAGCCAATCGGGACCGGCCGGGGCGTCGGCCTGCACGTCGAAGACCAGCCAGCCTCGTTCGCGCAAGTTGGCGATCAAGACCGAAGGCGAGGCGGCCTCCAGCTTGCCGCGCTGCACGCGCCCGCCGACGTCTCGCGCTACGAACGAAAAACTGGCCATCGTCACTCGAACCCTACGGTTGTCGGCAATTCCGAAATCACCACACCATCACCGTCGCCAGCACGTCGCGCACCGTCGCCTCGCCGGTAAACAACTTCTCCACGGCATCCTCGAGCAGCGTCGGGATCTTTGCCTGGTGCATCCGGTCGACCATCGACGCCTCGTCGCAGCCTTCAGCAATTGCGCGCGACAGGGCTTCGTCTGAGGGCATCAGCTCGAAAAGCGCCAACCGGCCGGCGTAGCCGCGATTGGCGCAATACAAGCATCCGCCCGGCTCGTAGACGGTTCGGCCGGCCGCCTCCGGGCAGTGCAATGCCCGGGCTTCGGCTGCTTCCAACGGTCGCGGCTTGCGGCAGCGCCGGCATAGTCGCCGCACCAGTCGCTGGGCCACGGCCAGCCGCAGCGTGGCCGCAATCAAGAACCGATCCACGCCCATGTCGTGCAACCGCGTCACGACGCCCGCGGCGCCGTTGGTGTGCAGCGTGCTAAAGACCAGGTGGCCGGTGAGCGCGGCCTTGATCGCCACGCCGGCCGTTTCGCGGTCGCGGATTTCGCCGATCATCACGATGTCGGGGTCGTGCCGCAAAACACTCCGCAAGGCCCGGTCGAAACTCACCTTGTCGGCCGAATCGACCTCGACCTGCGCCACGCCGGCAATATCGTATTCAATCGGATCCTCGATGGTCACGATGTTGCCATTGCGGCACTGCATCAGCCGCCGCAACGCGGCATACAGCGTGGTGGTTTTGCCGCTGCCGGTCGGGCCGGTGAGCAGGATCATGCCGTGCGGCTTGGCGATCGCCTGCTGAAAAAACACCAGATCGCGCTCGCACATGCCCAAGCGCTCGACCGTCAGCGACTCGGTCTGCAAGGCCAGCAATCGCAACGTCATGCGTTCGCCGTACTTTGTGGGCAGCGTAGCCACGCGGATGTCGACCTTCTGGCTCGAAGTTCCCAGCCGATGCGAAAAGCGGCCGTCCTGCGGCGCCCGCTTTTCGGCAATGTCCATGCCGCTTACGACCTTGAAGCGGCTGATGACGCCGGTCAGCGCGGGCGTCGGCAGTTGGCGATACGGTTCGAGCACGCCGTCGACGCGGAAGCGGACCATCACGTTGGCCTCGCCCGGATCGATGTGAATATCCGACGCTTCGCGCACCATGGCGGCATAGAGCAGCTCATCGCACAGGGCCACGGCGTCGCTCGAGTCGGGATCGGCGGCGGCCTTGACGTCGATCGTGCGGGCCATCAGCGGCTTGCCCTCGCCGCCCCGGCTCGTCATAGCGTGGCCGAAAATTCGGTTCAGCGCCCGCTTGAGCGAAGCATGATCGGCCATCTCCGCGCGGACCGGCAGATTGACGTAGCGCTCGACGGCTTGCAGCGCTGCCTGGTCCTGGTCATTGGCGCAGGCCACGTACACGTGCCCGTCGATCGAGGCAAACGGCAGCACATTTCGCCGCATGGCCAGCGCCGGCGGCACGCGCAAGGCCCAGGTCGGGTCGACCTTGACCTCGTCCATGTCCAGTAGCGCCTGTTGGACTTCGCTCGCGTGTCGTTCGCTCATCGTACGCTCCTGCGCAGGTGCGCGGCCGTGCCGTTTTGCTGCCACATCGCCATGCGGTCGCGCACAATCTGCGGGTTGCGGGCCATGGTCATAGCCGTAGTTTCGGAAATCTGATGGGCGGCCAACAGCCGGGCCAAGTCTTCTTCCAGCGTTTGCATGCCCTGGTTGCCGCCGGTTTCCATCGACGAATAAATTTGGTTCGACTTGCCCGTGGCGATCAGGTTGGCCACGGCCGGATTGGCGATCAGCACTTCGCTGGTGACCACCCGCGTGCGGCGACGGGGATTAGCCGGCTGGCCGTTTTCGCTGGGGCGATTGGCGGGGCCGTCGGCGACGATCAGGTGCTGAGCCACGATGGCCTTGAGCACCAGCGCGACTTGCCGCCGCACGCCGAGCTGCTCGTCGGCCGGAAACACCGATACCAGCCGCTCGATCGTGCCGACGCAATCGCCGGCGTGGACGGTGGTGAATACCAGGTGGCCGGTCTCTGCCGCCGTGATGGCCGTGCGGATCGTGGCCAGGTCGCGAATTTCGCCGACCAATATCACGTCGGGGTCCTGCCGCATCGAAGCCACCAAGGCCTCGTTAAAGCTGTCGGTGTCCAGTCCTAGCTGGCGCTGATTGACGAGGCTCATCAGCGGCGCGTGCAGGTACTCGATCGGGTCTTCGATCGTGACGATATGGCAAGGCCGCGTGCGATTGATCCGATCGATCAGCGTGGCCAGCGTCGTGCTCTTGCCAGCTCCGGTTGGCCCGGCCACCAGCACCAGCCCGTCGGGCAGATCGCAAAGGTCGTACAAGCTGTCGGGCAAACCCAGGTCGGCCAGCGCGCGGAAGCGATCTTCCAGCCGCCGCAGGGCGACCGACACGCGCCCCTGCCGGCGAAACACGTTGAAGCGGAACCGCGTGCCGTCGGCCGCCGTGAGCGCTCCGTCCAGCGAACCACTGGCGCCTAGCGGAGGCAGCCGCGATGCGCGGGCCAACTCGACGGCAAATCCCTCGAGCTGCTCGGCCGACACCGTGCCGTAGTGCGTGTGTTGATCCAGCACGCCGTGAATGCGGAAATACGGCGCCAGGTCGACGGCCAGGTGCAAGTCCGAGGCGTCCAGGCGCGTGCAATCGGCCAGCAAACGCTCGAGATAGTCGCGAGCCGTCTGCGCCGTATCGTCCAGAATCGCCGTTTTGGTCATGCCGTTTAGATCCACAGGTATAGCGTCCAGCTTCGCTGGTCGGTCTCCAACGATGCGTTGGTCATTTGCAAGTGTACCGGAACCGCCAGCGGCTCGGCCGTCTGCAATTCTTCCAGCGCATCGAGCACGTCGGCATACCGGCCGGTGAACCGCACGCGCCACAATTGCGGCCGGACTTCCGTTTTCTTCTCCGCCAACAGCTTGATGACTTCGTCCAATTCCTTGGGCAGCCGGGCCGACTCGTTGGCCTCGGCCGGCCCCCCTTCTTGCAAGTCCAGCCGGTTGCGATTCAGCAGTGCCGTCAGCCCTTCGATGGCCTCGATCCGGGCGTGTGAATCGACAGCCCGCGTGGCTTGCAGTTCGTGCCACTGCTGGTCCCAGTCGGCGGTTTGCTTTTCCACGTCGGCCAATTGCCGGTTCAAATCCGCGATGCGGATCTGCTCGGCCTGCACCGCCGCCGGCGCCGGCACGCTCTTCTTTGCGCTCTCGAGCGAGGCCGTGGCAGCCGTCAATCGCGTGCGAATGCCCGACAGCTTGAGACCATAAACTCCCAGGATCAAGATCGCCGGAAACACCAGCACCAGCACTTTTTCCCGGTTCGTTGTCAAAGCCATTGTCGCCCCAGCGCGGCATGAATGCCGCGGCTAAATGAAAAACACGCACACACCGCATTTCCATTCATCATTCATCACGCATCATTTCTTCTTGAAAGCTCACCACCTTGTTCACCGGCCCTTGAGGGCCGACCGGCCGGGGCAGAGCCCGCGGTTCGGCCGCGGCCACGGCCTTGGCCATCGGCAGATCGGTCAACACCAGGTCGAACTTCCAGGGCTCGCCGTTGGTGAGGCGTTTGTCCGACTCTTGCTTGGCCGGCTGCACCTGCCAGCCGAGTCTGCCGACGCGCTCGCCCAGGTCGCTGGCCAACTCGTTGGCCGGGTGCGGGCCGATGCATAGGCCGGAAATATTCAGCTTTTCGCCGCTGGAGTCGATCTTCTGCACCAGCAAGTTTCTCGGCCGCAAATCGGACAGCAGCTTCAACAGTTTCTGCCAGCGCTGGCGATGGGCGTTCAGCGCGCCTTGGGTGTCCTGCACCTTGTGGCTGACCGCATCCAGTTGCGTGCGCGCCTTTTCGACCTTGCTGGCCAGGTCGGTGGCTTGCTTCTTGGTAGCCGTGAATGCGGTCACCTGCGCGTTCAGCAACTTGCTCTGCTCCGTGAGGCTGGCGATGGCCGAGTTGTTCCACGTGTAATGGCCGAAACAACCGATGGCGGCTGCGGCGGCCAGGCCGACGGTGATCGCCTGCCGGCGCTGTTTCGACATGGGCCGCGGCGCGGGGCGCAGCAGTGGCGTCGCGATCGCCGGTGCCGACAGTTGCCCGGCCCAGCCGGTCAGCCACGTGCGCAGCGCCGTCTCGTCGTCCAGATCGACGACATTCGTCGCCTCCGGTGGCGGCATGACGCCGGCGTCGGGCAGCAACCATTGCACGGGATTGGCCGGGTCGGTATCGCCCAGCCAGGCGTCGACGGTCGCTTGCCAGCCGCGCTGCGCCGGATCGGCATTGACGACGTGCGTCTGCGTCGCCGCCCCCGGTGCTTGCCGTTGGCAGAAAACCGCCCCCGGCCAGAGTTCTACTCGCCGCCAGGCCGTTTCGTGCTGGGCATTCGGCGGCCAACCGATGCCGCTCGGGTGCAGCAGGCCCTGCAGCCGGCCGCCGGCATGGTGTACCGCGTCATCGGCCTGCGACACGTCAAAGTTGCTGGCCTGCACGATCCAGAAATCGCGCTGCGCGCTGGTCGAGGGCAGCGGCACCATTGCGACTTGCGACTCGATGGCCGGTATGCCCGACAGCGGCTCGGCTTCGAAACAGAGTGCGCGCGATAGTTCGTTGTCGGCCAGCCCGCGGATCGTATCGGCCGGCATGCGGATCGTCTGCACCCACAGATCGCTCGACAGGATGTAGACGCGCTTCGCCCGTTTTTTGCCCAGCCTGAGCGCCGTATCGACCAGCAGCGCCAGGTCATCGGTTTCCGGCCGCGCCCGCTGCTGCAAATCCACCAGCACCGGCGCGCTGCCCGCGCTAAAATCCGCGCGCACGAGGCGCTCGCGCGTAATGAGGAGTAGGGTGCAGCGAGAAGTTCTCGACAACGCGATCGATCGCATGAATGTTGGCGCCATTATTGAAGGCGTAGGTCAATTTGGAGGCTTGTCGCGGGCAGGACGTTCACGAACACCGCTTGCCCAACGGGGTAAAACGGCCCGCTCTGTGAGGTCGAGCTTTGCACGTAGAGCACATGCCTGCCGGCCCACGGGTTCACGCAGGCAAGCGGCTCGGCTGTTGGATCGCTGCTGACACTGGAGTCGAAATAGTACGCCAGCGTGGTCGCGTCCGATTCCACGGTAGTATTCGGGTAGCTCGGCGAAAGTTGGGTCGTCGTGTCGGCTAGCGCCGCGTAGTACGCTGTCACGCCGCTGGGGCCCGGCCCGAACAAAACGACTTGGTAATACGCTCCCGCCGCCGGCGGGCTGTTGGTGCCCTGCGCACTCTGGGTGTACAGGGTGCCGGTAATCGTTCCGCACCAATTCCAGGCGTTCAGCGTCTCGGCGATGTCACACGTCGAGCCAAACACGTCGGCGGCGTGGGCGGCGGACGTAAGCGCGGCATTTCCCTCGCTGACAATCGCCAGGGCGCCAAACGGAAGCGACGAGAACGTTTGAGAGCCGATCAGCATGGGGCTGCTTGTCGCGGCGATCGCTTGAGTTTGGATTGGGGTGCCCCAAGCGTCGCTAACGCAGGCACCCGAGACCACGCTGCCCGTCGAGAATTCGACGTACGGGCCGCGCCAACCCCACGAATAGCTGACGGTAGGGCACGAGTTCGTCGCGCTGTACGTCTGCCCTAGCTGCGGGAATGGCACGGGCACGACACCGCCGGCCGCCTGATTGCCGTATGCGGGCACGTTCAGGTCGCTGGGCAGCACCAGCAAGTCGTTGACAATGCTGCCGGTCGTTGCGTCGTACTGCAGCCGCGGGAGCAGGCCGGTGTCGGCGATGTATCCTGTGACCGACGGCGCGGCGTCGGCCGAACCAACGTTGTTCGACGTGAGGATCGCCGCTTTCACCGCGCCCAGCGTCCGCATCGTCGTGTCGTACCGCCCCTGGTCGGCCAGCGGTCCCATCGACTGCACGGCAATCGTCGTGATCATCGCCAGCAGCGCGAGCACGATGAGCATCTCGACCAGCGTGAAGCCGGCGCGGTGGTGGTCTGCTAGTCGGCCGGTCATTGCAGCGGAATCCAGTACGGATAATATTCCGCGGCCGAAATGGTCAGCACGCGCGCGCCAGTGGGCGCATTGTTGTTGAGGCCTGTTGTATCGACGGCGATCGTCGCGCTGAGCGGGGCGGCTACCGCCCAAATGGCGCCGGTGCTCGAGCCCGCGCTGCCGTATTGTGTGTTGGTATACGACGACGCCGCGTTGGCGCCGTAGGCGGCGACCGTCGGCCCGAGCACGCCGGTGGGACCTGCCGAAATGAGTGCGTAATAGTACTGGCCGTACGAGGTATCGTGGATCGGCACCATCACGACCGGGTTGCCCCAGGCGTCGAGCACGGTTGGGTCGCCGGCGTAGGTGGTGCCCGACGTGGCATTGCCAAAGGCGCCCGACGTGCCACTGGTAGGCAAGAACCCGCGGGCGGCCGCGGTGGTCGGGTTGCCGCCGGGAAATACCGCCGTGCCGCTAGTCAGGTAAGGACCGTGCCAGCCGAAGTGCGTCGTCGTGTTGTACTGCTGCAAGCCCGGGGCGAGGAACAGGCAGGCCATCTGCGGCGGCATGTTGAGGCTTCCCATGCGCGGCATGCCGTCATAGTTAATAGTCCCGTCGCCGGTGGTGCCGGAGAAAGTCGTGCCGGTGAACGCGGCCCCTTTCGTGTCGGGCATGTAGTTGTTCACGATCACGTCGCGCAATCGTCGCAATGTTTCGTTCGTGGCGTCGATCCGCGCTTGCTCGGCGGCCGTGTCGGCGTGCGGAATGATCATGCTCGCCAAGGCGACGAGGATCACGAGCACCACCACCAGTTCGACCAGCGTCAGGCCCCCGCGATGCCGCTGCCTCGTGCGCGGAAGTTTGTAAAAGGTGGCGTTCATGTGTGTTCTCCCCTGAGTTTGCTGGAAGGACCAGCGGCTGGCGCGCGTCATTTGAGTGGCAGCCAATATTGGTAGCCGACCCCGTCGGTGGTCGTAGTCAGCGTCGGGCCATACGTCGCCGTGTCGAGGGTCGACGAGCCCTCGGCGACGGTCGAGTTCGTCGCGGTCACCGTGGCGGCAACGGGCGCCGCTCCGGCAGTAGTGTTGTACTGCTGCACCGCCGCGCCGAGCGTTCCGGTGGAACCGGCAGATAGCAAGATGTAGTAGGTCGAGTTGTTCTGGTCCGTAATCTGCGCGATGACAATCGGATTTCCCCAGGCGTCCAGCGGCGTCGGATCACCGGTGTTGCCAAAGGCGTAATTGGCGCCATAGGCGAAACCGTCGGCCACGGCGTCGGAATTCATACCCGGGTAAGTGCCTTGGCCGGCGAGCGCGTAAGGGCCATTCCAGCCGAGGCCGGTGCTTGGGTTGTAGCCCGCAGACGTAGTGTTGGCGTTGGGATCGAGATAGAGGTACTTCAGCTGTGGGGCGGACGTGGACGTCCCCCGCGGCAGGCCATCGGGGTTGGCCCCCGGGCTCGTGCCCTGAGTGAGGTACATACCCCGCATGTCCGGCACGTAGTGGTTGATGATCAACTCCTGCAGCCGCCGCAAGTTCTCCTTGGTCGCGTTGGTCGAGGACTGAAACGCCAGGCCGCCAAACAGCGGTAGCAGCAACCCAGCCAGCGCGACGAGAATCACAAGCACGACGACCAGTTCCATCAGCGTGAGCGCGCGGCGCTGCTGACGTTGCTGGTGCTGGGTCGTGATCGCGTTCATCTGCATGTTTTTTGCCCTCGGCGAACTGGCCGAATTGGCACGTATTTGTGTACTGGGTTCAGCCGGCGGCTGGTGCCTGCTACTTTGCAAACGTGCGGACCGCACGCCGATGAACGCGTGGTGGCGTTCATCGGCGGCGCGTCCGCATGTAGCGGTTCTTAACTAAGCAAGAAGCACTTCTTGCTCGAGGTTTTCTCCACGTTTATTCAGGCGTACGCGAACCGATCGGCAAGTCGTCGGGGCCTGAGGTGCTGTACTGCTGAATCGAACTGTCGATTGTCCGACCGTAGGGGTCGATCACCGTCTTCAATTGCGCCCGACTGCCGTCGGAATACACGGCGAACACGGCGATGTAGCGATAGTAGTAAATGTTCGAGTTGGGTCCGGCATACTGGGGCGGCGAGACCATCGTGCTGCCCATCATCGAGTTGCCCGGCCCGATGCCCAGGCAGACCAGCGACACGGTCACTCCCGAGGCATTGACGATCATGTGCTGCGCGTCGACATAGCTCGCGCCCCAGACGTTTTGCGGATAGACCGCGTTCCAGATCGCGCTGCCGGTGGTGGCGTAGACGAACTGGCCGCTGGTGAAACTCGACGCGCCGCCGCTGATCGTGCCGATGGTGCGCAGCACCGTGCCACTGTCGTTGGCGTTGCTGGCCGTCGCGCTGTGGTCGTTGACAAAGTTCATGCCCACGCGAAACAGCGAGTTGAGCGACTTGTCGGTGCTGGAGTAGCTGGTGGTGGCGATCGCGGTCTGCGAAGGGATATTGCCCACGCCGTCGATCTGCCCGATGATCCCGCCGCCGGAACCGGTGCCGCCCGGCCCGGAGTACAATTGGGACGTGCCGCTGGTGATCAGCGAATCCAGTCCGCTGGGAAGCCGTTCGGTCGTGGCGATGTAGGTCTGAATATTCTGGGCGACGTCGCCCGAAGCTTCGGCCCCCATGGCCATGTTGGCTTGCCGGCGGATCCAATCGACCTTGTTGATGACCAATCCGGCTAAAGCCGCGAGGATGGCCACGACGACCACCAATTCCATCAAAGTGAAACCCGAGCGTTTGCGATTCATCGAACGTGCCTCCCAAAAAAATGCTTGCGAAAATCCGGACACCCGAAGGGGACCGGCAGCGGAAAGCAATCGACGTACCAACGTCGGCAATCCGCGGCCGGGCGATCGGAATCGCCGAATTCGCCGCATTTTTCGAGAGAAAATAAAACTCATCAGCAACACGCTGGGGCTCTGGCCTGGGCGTGGCTGTCGATGTTTTCGACAGCCACGGCTATTTTTACGATCCTAACAAGCGCGACGAGAGCCTCCCGAACGATGCTGGATTGGTTTCGCCAAGTGCATCGTTCAGGAGGCTGCTCCTCTGGTTTAATAAGTTGACATCTGCTGCGAAAAGTCGGGCTTACTGGACAGCGTTGTTGATGGCCGCCGCGTCATCGGTAACCAAGTCACCGTCGGCGCCGAACACTCCCGCGAAGGTCACGGTCGAGGGGGTTTTCGAGCTGTCCACCGCGAACACAACGATCAAGCGGTTGTATATTTGCGCCGAGTTGAAGCTGCCGTCGACCGGCGCTTCGACCATCAAACCACTGGTCAAATTGTTACCGTTATTGCCGGCGACCATGGTGTTGTGCGCCCCGAGGCCGAACGCCACCAGCTCGATGGTGTCAGTATTCCCGGTGCCCCCGATCGTGCCCAACTTGCCCCCATTGGTCAGGTTCGAGCGGTAAATGTGGTCGATGATTTTGTTCGTGGTGCCGGTCCCGGCAACGGTGGCTTGGGCCGCATTGATGACCGCCACCGTCGTGCCGGTGGCCAGCGGGACTTGCGTGTTGAACCAGTCGTCAGGGCGCGTCAGCTCCGTCGGGGGCGCGGTGTCCATGTTGTAGACCGTCGTAATGCCGACGTTGTTGAAGCCCTGCACGTCGCCCGCGCTCAACGTATAGGTGGCCAACCTGCCGGTCGCGCCCACCAACTCAGTCGGCAACACCGCGGTACTGCCGGCAGTCGGGGTGATGCCGGTGCTGGCTGTCAGCAATTGGCCGCTCGAACCCAACCGCGTATCCCAGCCGTCGGGATAGTTGCCGTTCGCCGTGTTCCACGCCTGAATCAACGTGGTCGTATCGGCCATCGACGAAGCACCGGCCGCATGACCGGCGCTTTTCATTAGCGTGCCAACACGCGGCAGCACCAGGGCTGCCAGCAAGGAGAGGATGGCCACGACCACGATCAATTCGACCAGCGTAAACCCGAATCGACGTTTCTTCATAAAGCAGTTCTCCCTTCGAGAAAATGGCCCCGTTGGCAGCCGTTTGCCAAAGCGTCGGCAGAGCTAGCAACACTCCGCCCGGCGAAAGGAGCGTATCCTACTGATACTGAGTCTCAATTGCAAGTGAATGGCGGTTTTTTGGCGGCGTGGCAGTTTTCTTCGACACGTCGAACGGTTCTTTAACCGGTGCTCAGATCCGCGCTCAAGCGCCGGCAAACGATCCTGGAACTGTTCAATTGTTTAGACCCTCCGTTCACTCACGCAGGTTCGTAGGCAAAGCCCCTCGAAGCCCAGGGGATGCTTCCCCTGGGGCTCCGAAGTGCCCTGCCCCGCTTACTTCAATTGGTAATAGGTCTGAATGTGATCCGAGGCGGTGGTAATTCCGTCGGCGTCGGCCAGGTCGACCGTGCCGATGAACTTGGCGGCCACCATTGCCGTGCCCGACCCGTCCTGGGTCTGGAACACCAGGCCAAAGCGACCGTAGATCAGGTTCGGTTGCCCCGTCGACGAGTCATCAAAGTGCACCGGCGCCTCTTCCAGCGTCTTGCCGGCCATGCTGCTAAAGTCGCCCAGGCCGAAGAGCACATAGGTGCCGGGGTTCGTCGTCTGATTGGCGCTGTTGGCAATCATGCCCAACTCGCGCGTTACGGCCGCTTGCGTGACGCCTACGACCGTCGTGCCCGTGGCGATGGTCGTGGAGGACGAGGCGAGCAGCGTGCTGGTCATCGGGAGGGCGCTGTACGGATCAAAGGTCGGCGACCAAACGCTGCCAGCCGTGGCGGGGTTCTCGATGACGGGTAAGACATTCGTCATGCCGGCGTTGTTGAGCGCGGCCAGGTCCGCCGCTGTCAGCGTATACGCAAGGAGGTCGGTGCTCTGGCCCGCGGCCAGGTAGGTGGCAATCGTACCGGCTCCAGTCGTCAGGTTGTCGAGATTGTTCGGGTAACCAGTGTACAAGTTGTAATAGAGCTGCACGGCCTTGCTCACCTCGGTGGCGTTGGTGGCCGTGCTCGAGGTGTGCGCACGCGTGAGCATGCTGGGGAACAGTGGCAGCAGAATGCCCGCCAGGGCGATCAGGATCACCATCACCACGACCAGTTCCATCAGGGTCAGGCCGGCGCGTTGGCGACGAGTGCAGCGGACGAAAAATAGCGACGAAGGTGCGGAAGGTTTCATGGGTATCAAGCTCCATTCTCGCGACAGCCGGAAGCACGGCGCGCAGCACAACACGCAAGCGCGCGGTTCCAGCCGCCGACAAATCAGCACGGTCAACACGCAAGCCGGGCGCACGGCATCAGCCGCAACGGCCCGCGGGCAAGCGCGCCAAACCGCAGTAGAAACGGGGAAACGAACGACGACAGCAGCTCGTTTCAGCCGTGGCGAGGAGGAGGAACGGGAGGAGCAAACGAAGGGGAGCAGATTTCGAGCGACGGCTCGCCGGCCAGCGGGGTGCTGACAGGCTCGGCCGCCAGATCGCCCAGCGCGGCTTCGGGCCGCACGCTGGGTCCAGTGGTCGCAATCCAATTCATGGTCGAACCCTGGCAACCCAGGGCGCTGATCAACGACACCTGCGTGCCGGAGGCCGATTTGCCGCTCGGAGTGCAGGCCCCTGGCTTCGAACTGGCCGTAACAGCGCACGTCGACCGGTGCTTCGCACAGCAACTGCGCGGTGCTGCCGGAGGCGATTTCTTGGCAATGCTCGCGTGGCTGATCGGCAGTTGGGCAAAGAACGCGGCCGGCGGCGTCACGCCGTGCTCGACGGCCCAGGCGAACTTTTGCTCGCGGGTCATGCAGCAGCACGCTCGCCAACAATGTTCCGCATCGCGGCAGCCGCAGTGATGATCCTGGCAGGGATACGCCTGCTGCGGCGACCCATCCGCCGAGGTCCCGGTCGAGTCCGATATGCTGCGTACTGCGGGCGCCGGTAGCGGCACGCCAAGGCTCAGCACTGCGAACCAGAAGGCCAGCGCGCCGCGCGCGGCCCGGGCGAGTTTGATCCTTCGCTTCCAGAAGAATCCGCGATGGCAGTTCATAACGCGATACCCTGCGCTCGCCCGATGCCAGCCGCTGGAAAGCCGCCAGCAAGCCAACACGATAGGCGTTGACTTGGCGGTGTGCAAGCGGCCTGGCGGCGAGTCGCGGCATTTTTTATGAGCCTTTCGGACGATCGAAAATCAACCTCGAAATTCAGGATGCCGGCGAGCCTCCCGATGGTCGCATGGCGACCACCGGGAGGTTTGATCCCGCCGGCGGCAATCACGTCAATCACGCTGCCGCGCCCTGGCGGCAGTCGCCAGGCTATTGGTTCGTGCTAATGTTGCTGAAATACTCCTGCACATGCGCATCGGTGCCGACCGCGCCGCCGTCGCTCACCGGATGAAACGACACGGCTCCGGCGTAAATCGCCTGCGGCAGCGCGGTGCCATTGACGTCGGTGACCTGGAACAAGACGCCAAAACGGCCGTAGGCATTGTTGGGGTTGTAATTCGGATCGTCGTCGAAATGCACCGGCGCCTCGTCCATCGTCTTGCCCGACATGGTCGAATAGTCACCCGCGCCCAGCACGACATACGTCGGATAGGCTCCCGTGCCCGTGGCGCCATTCCAAGACAGGCCCATATTCTGGATCGCCTGGTAGCCTAGCGTGGCGACCGGCGTGCCTGCGGCGAGCGCCGTGGAGTTGACGGATGACGGAACAGCGGCATAAGGAAAGAACGTAGGGCTCCAATTTCCGGTTGAGTTTCCGGCCGCTTCGACGACTTGTGCCACGTTAGTGATACCCACGCTGTTGAGCGCGGCCAGCGTGCCTGCGGTCAACTGGGCCGCGGTTAAGTTGCCCGCTTGCGTCAGCACGCCCGCCGGGGTTTGCGCCCCGGTGGCATAGGCGCCCGCGTCCGAACCCGAGCCGGGCAACATGGTGAACAGGGTTCCCGAACCCGTGGCCAGATTGTCGAGCCGGTTGGGATACGCGTAGTACAGTCCCTGATACGTCATGATCGCCTTGCTAAGTTCGACGTTGCTGGTCGCGGACGTAGTGGTGTGGGCGCGGTTGAGCATGTTGGGAAACAGCGGCAGCAACATCCCCGCCAGAGCAATCAGGATGACCATCACAACGACCAACTCCATCAGCGTCAAACCACGGCGGCCAGCGGCGCAATCGTGGCCCGCTTGGATATTTCGATTCACTTGAATATTCAGTGCGTTCATATCTCACAATCTCCCGAAATGTGATTTTTATTGTGCATGTAAGTGAGGCGACCAACCGGTGCGCGCATAGTTTGCCCATGAGCGCTCGTCGGTATGACTCGCCGGCGCGGGATTGGCGCAGCGCTAGCCTCGGAGCAATGGAATGCCCGCCGCGGCAGTCCGCGGTCTCACACCACAGGCGCCGCTCTGCAAAGAGCGGCAGCGTGGTGCTGGCGGCATTCCATCGATCGATCTGGCAGAGCGCTCGACCATCGCCCGCTGGCGATAAGCGACACGCAATCCCCCAGCGCATGGCGAGCTGATAGCCGTGCTCGGGCCGTTGGATGACCGCGCAGGGTCGGACGACCGGAGCGCGGAACCAACTCGCATTGGCGGGGGAACCATGATGGCCCGGCTCGTCGAGCGGCACGGCATGCCGGTCGCAAAGCTCAGGCGTGACAAGCCGCGCGGTCGGGAGGGCCGCGCGGAGAGTAAGGCAGGCAGACGGGAGAAAGCCGCGGCGCCTCGTGCCGGATAGCCGGGGCGGACGCGACGGCGACGCCCCGCGGCGCCGGATCGACGCTAGGGGAGAGTTGCACAAGCCGCTGGAAATGGCAGATTGGGCACGCGTCGTCGTCATCCGCGTGTTCCTCGCCCGCTTCCAGCACGGTACCGGTGGCACCGTCCAAGGAGACGTGGTCCAAGGAGACGTGGTCCAAGGAGACGTGCAGAGCGTGCTCGTGATGAACCAGCGAGTGGAGACCGGTGCCCAGGCCGCTGATCGCCACATAGGCGATCAGCGCCAGCCACACGGCGATTTTTCCAACGCCAGCCTTCATCGTCCGCTCGGCTCGTTAACGCGAAAAAGGAAATCGGTCGCATGATAGCGGCACTCGCGTGCGTTGTCAAGGACGCCGTAGTTTGTGTGAGCACGCCAGAAGGTAACCGGCGGTGATCATTCGTCTAAGAGTGATGAATCACTACGTGTGATGCGACACTAACAAATCGCGGCCGAGCAACGAGCGCTAGTTCGTGGTCTGGTAGTATTCCTGCGTGTGCATGTCCATCGTGCCCAGGCCGGTCGGATCTGGATGCGCGCTGCCCACGAACTCACAGCGCGAGCCGTCCTGGTACACGCGAAACACACAGAGCATGCGGGCGTACGAGTGCGACGGCTGTTCGAAAAAGTGTTCGCCGAAAGCCACCGGCGCGTCGAAGATGCCGAAGCTGCGCGAGCCGACGATCGTGCAATAGGGCCCCAAGCCAAGGACCACGTAGTTGCACGGGTTGCCATTGCTGTCGAGCTTCGGCGCGATGTTCAGCTTCTGGTAGATGTAGTCGTTGTCGGCGAACAATAGCTGCGCATACCCGCTGACGGCCTGCAGGCCCGTAGGCGGAAGCCCGGTATAGGCGCTGAAGGTGGCGTCGGTTGGTGTCGGGTTCATTTGGACGAGATTCAGGATCCCGCCCGTCGTCAGGCTGTTCAACTCGCTTCCTAGCGGCTTGGCGAGATAAAACGCGTTGGCGCCCACGCTGCCGGCCGTTTGGTTGCCCGACGGCGTGAAGGTCAACTGCGCCGTGCCCGTCGGGTTGAAGGTGTTCGCCGAGTTGAACACGGCCCCGGAATACATGGCTCCGCTGGTGTCGATAATCGAGTCGAACTGATCGGGATAGCCCAGGTTCGTGCTCAAATAGCCGGTCATGGCCTTGTTCACTTCGGAGATATTCGTGGTCGTGACACTGTCGTGGGTCTTGGTGAGAAAGCTCGGCAGCATTGGCAGCAGGACGCCGGCCAGCCCGATCAGGATCACCATCACCACGACCAACTCCATCAGGGTCAGGCCCCGGCGAACAGTGGCGGCGGATCGTTGCGCAAGCGTCGGGTTCATCGTGGTCTCCCTGGAAAAAGCTGAGGCGGACGAAGTGCATCAAGCGCATCAGCCTAGTCCTACCCAGGGGGTCTACAATGTGGCAAATTGTCGCAGGCGCAGCCGGCCGGCAGGGGGCGTCCGAGCCGCCCTGGGCCGCCTGCTAAAGCCAATTTCTGCCAAGTCAAACCTTACTGTTGCGTGCCTAAGTACGTGGACATCGGCTTGGTGCCGTTGGCCACTCCCGCGCCCGTCAGCAGCACCGTGCCGACGAACTTCGCCGTGCTCAGCGCGGTACCGGCCGAGGCGGTCTGGAAGATCAGGCCGAACCGCGAGTAGACCGTCGACGGGCTCATCGACATCGTCGCGCCGTTCATCGTCATGTTCGCCATCCAATGCACCGGGGCCTGGTCCATTGCCGTGCCCTGCATGCTGCTGTAGTCGCCCAAGCCGAACACGTAATAGATGTTCGTTGTCACGCCGTTCGATTCGAGTCCCAATCGCTGCGCAGCCGCAGCCGATAATTGGACCAGCGGCGTCGCAATGCTGATCGTCGTTGGGGTCGGGGCGACGACCAGGCCGTTGGTGCCGTCGCCATAGGGATAAAACGTCGGACTCCAGACGCTATTGGTCACGCCCGTGGTAGCGGCCTGTTGCATGTTGAGCACCGTGGTGAGTCCGGCGCTGTTCAAAGCCGACACGTCGGTGGCGCTGGGCGCCGCCGTTACCACCAGGTCTTGGTTGAGTTGCGCCATGGCCCCGCTGGTGACCATCGGCAGGGAGGTGAACAGAGCGGCGCCGCTGGTCAGCGAATCGAGATTGTTCGGATACAGGGCGTTCTGGCTGTAGTACATCTGCACCGCCTTGGTGACCTCGGCGACGTTGGTTGCGGCGGCCGACGAATGCGACTGCGACAGCAAGTTCGGAAACAGCGGAATCAGGATCGCGGCCAATCCGGCCAGAATGGCCATCACCACCACCAACTCCAGCAGCGTGAGCCCCCGGCGGCGCGACGAACAGCAGCACGTCATTTGTCCAGGCATCATTGCATCCCCCTAAGTCAAAACTGGGTTTCGGACCGTTATTCCCAACTGGGAATAGCGAGGACTCTATCGCCCGGTCCGGCCAGTGTCAAATTAACGAGCGTGCAGTGTTGCCCCCCAGCTTGCGGCTCGGCACGAAGTGAGTCACGCCGTCGCGCGGCATCAATGCGCCGCCGCGCGCGACACTTCGACGGACTCGACGGCCAGCACTTTGCCGGTGCGCGTGGCACCGCCGACGCTGAGCAGCACTCCCGGTTGCAGCGCGAACAGGTGATGATGAAAGCGCGGCGGCTGCATCTTGCCCACGCTTTCCCAGCTCGCGCCGTTTTGGCCGAGGCGATAGATCGTGCCATCCATGCCGTTGACGTAGATCCGGCCGTCCTGGGTGCAGGCCGCCATGCCGATCGCGTTCATCTTCGAGCCGGGAATGTCGGCTCCCTTGGACCAGGTTTGGCTCTTGAGATCGAACACGTCGGTCTGGCTGGAGATGCCGCCCTGGATCAGTCCGCCGGTGACCAACAGCTTGCCGCCGGCCGCCTCCGCCGCCAGCGCGCGCCGCTCGAAGGGCTGCTTGGGCAGTTCTTTCCACTCCGGCTGCTTGGCCGCCAGGTCGAGCACCAGCGACGTGGTGTGCCAACGCGGCCCTTGCGCCCCGCGCAGCTCCCAGCCCGCGATCACATACAGTCGCCCGTCCACCACGACCGCGCCATGCGACGAGCGGCCCTCGGGCAGGGGAGTCATTGCGGTCCATTGCCTGGTCCGCGGGTCGAAGCGCGCGACGTCCGTCAGCGACCACAGGTCGTCGGCGTCGGCCGGCTTGTTGCGCGCGACCATTCCGCCGATGCGGTACAGGTAGCCGCCATCGCTCACCAGCGCCAGGCCTTGCAGCGCGGGGCCGGTGGGCAGATTCTCCCACGCGCCTCCCTCGCGCACGTTCACGCGTCGAAACGCGTCGGTGACTTCCTCGGTGGAATAGGAATGCGTCTCGCCCGTGTGGCCGCCATACACGTACAGCCAATCACCGTCCAACGCCGCGCCGAAGCTGGCGATGCCGACGGGCAACTCGGCGATTTTTGACGAGGAAGGCACGGAAGCGGACGGACTGCCGGCCTCGGCGGCGCGAACGTCGCCCGCGGCGATCGGGGTCAACAGTGCCGCTAGGGCCGCCAACTGAAAAACGGCTGTCGACGGAAAACAGATGTTGCGTTTACGCATGTGCCATAACTCCTCGTGGCTGAAACTCGTTTGCGAGATTGGTTAAAAGGCTGCTGGTCGAAAACAAAAATATCATCCCGCGGCCAGGATGCCGTGCATGCCCGCCGCCAAAAATCCCGCCGCGCCGAGGCTTATCGCCACGACTGCGGCGCCCGTGATTCTCACGGCTTTGATCTGCCACCACATCACCAAGCCGGAGAGGGCCCAAAACACCATTGACACGAACATCGCGTCGACGACCGCTGCCCACAACCACCGCAGTCCCGGCCGCGACGGATAGCCGTGTGCCAGGTGCATCCGGGTCAGGAATTGACGGGTCGTGAGCTCGCCCGGGCCATCGCTCGGTTGGCCGTTGACGCTGCCGGTTTGCGTGTTGTACGTCGCGCGCCAGACTCGGCCGGCCCCCTCGACCAAGAAGACCAGTTCCGGCCCCACCGAGACGCTCACGTCCGGGGCCGAAAACCCGTGACGGGCAAGCGCCCGCGGCAGCCCGGTCTTGACGCGCTCGGTGAGCGCCCCGGCCACTTTCAGGCGCTCGCCGGCAAAAGGAGGGCGCTCGGTCGCCGGCTGCTCGGCTGTCCCCACCTGCGCGGTGCCGCTGGGCACGTCGTACAGGATCGAATGATTCTGCCCCGGGCCGCGAGCGCGGGCCATTAGCACGTCGCGAGTGTAAAGGGCGCTGCCCTCGTCGACCAATCGATACGTGGCGTGCTGCCCCCGCGCGTTTTCGGCGTTCAGCGCGGCCACGACCGCCGCCGCATCGGCCACCGGATCCGCAATGGGCTCCAACGCCGTTCCGGCAAAATCGTCTCGTCCAAAAGACCACTGCTCGCGGTCGGAAAACAGCTCCACGTGATTAAACAGCAGCGCCGTCAGACCATACAGCAGCACCCACGGAAACATCAACAGTCCGGAATAAAGGTGCAGGCGCCGGGTCCAATGCACGATTGCGCGGGCCAGCGGCCGGCGACGCGTCGAGGGCATCGCCAGGCTCGCGGGCGCGGCTTGTAAATTGAGTAACATCGTCATGAGTTGCACGCCTCGGACTACGGAAGAAGCGGCGAGCTGGCTCATCGGCCCGGCCAGCCCGCCGTCTCGAAATTCTTTTATCTCCTACTTCTTGCCACCGGCCGTAACCGTGAGCGTCGCAAAATGATGGATCTCGTCGTACTTTTTTCCGTTCGCCTCGCCCCCCTTGATCTCGACGAACTTGACCCGCGCTCCGACGAGCCCGGGCTTTTCGATGGCCACCGGCAGCAGGCCTTCGGCATTGGTCTTGGCACGCGCCGGTTTGCCCTCTCCGGCGACCAAGACCGCGCAATCGGCATCGGCCAAGGGCAAGCCCTTGAGCAGCGCGCGGAACGCGAGCCGGCCTTCGATCACGACTGGCACGATTTCCAGCGGCACCTGGCTCCCGAACAGCGGCGCAGTGGCGGCGGCCGGATCGCCCAGGATCGCCTTGGGGTAATACCGGACGTCGACCGGCTTGTTGCCGGTGTGCTTCGATTGCGCGAAGCCATAGTCGGCGAGCCCGCCGACGGCCAACGTCTTTCGGCCGAGCGTGCCGGATGTCAGCGAGTGCTCGTGCTTGGCCCACTCGAGCGGAGCGACCCGGCCCGCGGCGTCGACCTCGAACAGCGTGGTCGCCGCGATCTTGTCGATGGAAACCTTCATGTCAGGCTCGAGCTGTTCGCTGAAGACGACGTCCACGCAACGGCCGTCATCGGCCGGCAAAATAAACGCGAAGTGGGCCGACGCACCGCTCGCGAGCAGCAAGTGCGCCATCGCCGCCAAGAGATATTTCATGGAATGGTTCCTTGCGGTTGTTGATTGGGGATTCAGGATTGCCTCTGTCCGTCACGGGTTGACGGGGCTACTGATTGACGGGGCCGCCCTGTTTGTACATGGCGATATTGCTGGCGACCGTCTGGTAATAGGAATCGACAACCAACTTCAACTCGGCCGCGCGCCCCGGACTGGCCGAGCCGGTGCCGTAGGTGGCAAAGATCGCGACATAGCGACCATATACGGCGGTCTGCTGTGAAACTTGCTGCGGCGCGCTGGTCATGGTCTGGCCGACCGCGCTGCACTGCGGACCGACGCCCAGCGCGACCAACGTCACGCCCGTCGCCGTGGCCGGGGGCGTATAGGTTCCCGACGTGCCGGCCGTGGGGCTCACGCTGAACGGTGTCGTGCTCGGGAAGCCGGCCGCTTGCCAGATCATCTGGCCTTGGGTGTTGGCCTGGGTCACCGTGGCCACGGCATCTCCGCTGAAGGTGAAGGCCCGCCCGGTATTGAAGCTCTGGTTGACATCTTCGCCGGCGTAGCCGGCGTCCTGGTCCATGATGTAATACGTGCCGCCGCCATTGGCATTGCCGGGACCGAAGGCGCCGCCGAACGACCCCACGGTGGCCGGATCGTTGTCCCAAGTCGTGTTCAACACGTACGGAGTGGGCGGGAAGCCACCGGGCGCCGCCCACAGCGAGGGGCTCAGCCCAGCTGCACCCGACGCCAACAAAGAGTCGAACCGCAGCGGGTAATAGCCCGTGCTCACCTTGTACGTTTCCAAATTGCTCGCTAGATCCGACGAGGCCGCCACCCCGCTTACGTTGACCGATTCCTGTTGAATGAATCCCAGCTTGGGAATCACCAGCGCGGCCAGAGTAGTCAGCACGACCATCACGACCACCAGTTCGATCAGCGTCATTGCGGCCCGTCGCGGGCTGCTGGTTCCACCGGCCCGCGAGAGGGCCCGTACGACAAAATTCGAATACGGCTGCATGGTCAACTCCTTGGAAAAGGGAAAGGCCGGCTC
>DATATB010000130.1:0-20016 GCA_036268995.1 Pirellulales bacterium
ACGGCCAAATACCGAGCACGCCGACGACTCCGTCCAACGGTCTCTCGGCCACCGAGTACTATTCCGTGGCCTATAACCCATTGGCCAATTCGATCATCGGTGGCACGCAGAATCTGGGAGTCACCGAACAGATCGCCCAAAACGCCGACCAGTGGAACACAGTCTCGGTCAGCGATCCCAACGAGTCGGTGACGCCGACCACCAATCTCACGACGGTCAGCCCTATCGGCATCAGTGGTGGGCAAGTGGCCGTGGCGGCTGATCCCGGATCCAGCAACGACATCCTGTATGCCAGCAACGACTACTTCAATAATTTCTTCACCCAAAATCTCAGCTCGACGATGACCTCGCCGCCGACTACCAGCACGCCCACCATGCTGGTCGACGGCTCGAATGGTCAGACCGTTTACCAGGTGGAAGACAATCTGGGGACCGGCCCCACGTTTAGTTTCCAGACGCCGATCGTGGCCAATGCCGACGCGATCGCGGGCAACAAATGGCTCGTCGTCGGCTCCGATTATGTGTACGAAAGCTTCGATGGCGGCGCCACCTGGACGGCCATTCAAGGGTTGTCGGGCACCGGCAGCAGTGCCGTGCCCGTCAACGGCGTCGGCCCCGTGACCGCCATGGCCTACGGCGGCGTGTACCAGGGCAACGACCAGGGAAGCCAGTACGTGTTGTGGGTCGGCAGTTCGGGCTCGTACGGCCTGTATCTGCGCGTGTTGCAAACCTTTACGACCGGCAATGGCGGCACGTACCTGAATCCGGCCAACGTGCTTGTGCCGCAGACGAGCTATCCTGGCGGCGCGGTGGTGGGCATCGCCGAGAATCCGAGCAATTGGACGAACACTTACGTTGCGGACAACACGAACGTCTATCTGGCTTCCGTGCCTTTCAACGGCACCAACACGACCGGCAACACCAAGTTCACGTCGTTGGCCGGGCCGGGCGGTGGCTTCAAGATCAGCGGAATCACGTACGTGCCTCTGCCCGTGTCGTCGCCCAATGATGCGATTGTCGTTTCGGGTTGGTCGCCCCTCAGCCCGACGAATACGGGCGTGTACGAAATCCTGGTCAACAAAACGACGGGCCTGGCCGCTGGAACTTGGAGCATGGTCGGCGCTCCGGCCAGCGGCGTGCAAACCGGCATTACGGGCCAGGAGCCGCAGTTGCCGCACGTGGCGGTGACCGCCATCACCTACAACGCGACGGCCGACGTGCTGGTGGTGACCACCGAGGGCCGCGGCGTATGGACGCTGCCCAGCTTTGCCAACAGCAACACTGGTTACACGATGTCGGTGACCGGCGGCGGGACGGCGGCCGACGTGGAGTTCGTGGCCTCGACTACGCAACCCGGCTTTTTCACGGTGCTGTTCAACGGCGTGCCCGACACGGTGACGATCAGTGGCAAAGCCGCCACGTGGCCGATCCAATTGGCGCTGGTGCAGCAAGTGAACGTTGCCACGACCGCCACGAGCAACACCCTCGACTTGAACTTCAACTCGACCTATAGCAACGGCACGTTCACGACGGCGAGCCCGCCAGTGAATCCGATTCCCACCGGCCGGTTCATCGACGCCTCGACCGGCACCAGCAACGTCATCCAGGTGGAAGATGACACGCCGACGATTGCGCTCAGCGGCAGCGCGGGCGGCGGCTCGTTGTCGTTGGGCAATAGCCCCACGACCATCACCTTGCAGACCGCCACGACCGGCGCGACGCTGACGGGCGGAGCGGGCAACACGACCTTTACATTCAACGCCTGGAGCGTGCCGGCCACGCTCAACGGCGGCGGCGGTTTCGACACCCTGTTTTACACGTCCAACAGCACTGCCGCGATCAGCTACGTGCTCACCCCGACGCAACTGACGCAGGCCAACGGCGGCACGGCGATCAACGACACCTTGATGCTCAACGGCATTTCCGCCGCCAATCTGGTTGGCGGCTCTGGCAGCAATAATTTCGACATCACGCAGTGGCTCGGCAGCGGGTCGATCGTGGGCGGCGTCGGCAGCCCGGCCGGCACCATCAACTCGCTCACCGACACCGCGACGGTCTCTGGCGCCTATATCTATTACGCTGACGGCTATATTCAAGAAGGAATGCCGTCGAACAACTCCTTGTACCGGCCGCTGATCGCGCTGGCTAACCTGCAAACCATCAATCTCACCGGCACCGAGAACGTCAACTTCTTTGATCAGGGCTGGTCCGGCACTTCCAATCTCACCGGTGGCACGGGCAACGGCAACGCCGTGCTCGTCGGCACGACGCAACTCAATACCACGTTCACCATCACGGATTCGGTGATCACCACCGGCACGTCTGCGGTGGTGAACATCCTGGGCAACATCCAGTGGTACAACATCTTCGGCGGTCCAGGCACCAACTTCTACAACGTGTCTGGTTTCGACCTCCAAGCCAACCTCGTCGCCGGCGGCTCGGGCAACGTGTTGATCGCTTCGGAAAAGAATAATTTCACGCTCAGCAACAGCCAATTCCTGGTCGGCAGCAACGGCACGGCGGGCTCGTTCAATCTGTTCGGTATCACCGGCGCCGTGCTGAACACGGTTGCCGGCATCCACACCGTCACCGTCAATTCGTGGGGCGGCGGCTTTAATCTGTCGGCCGGCAGCGGCGCCGATACCTTCATCCTCGGCGCCACCGGTACCGGCACGCTGGCCGGCATGGGGCCGGCCGTGATCGAAGGCGGCGGCGGAAGCACGATCACGCTCAACGATATGGGAACCACGGGCAGCGGATACGGCGGGAGCACGCTCGGGTATTGGTATGACATGTTCAACAATTCGGTTGAGCCCGACGGCGAAACGTTGCGCAACTGGTATGGCGTGACCTTCGACAGCGGGGTCACCGGCGTCACGGTCAACGGCGCCTCGAGCACGAGCGCCAAGTACCTGGTCGGCCCCAGCACCTCGACGACCTACAACATCAACGGCAATTCCGGCAACGACTTCCTTGGCGTGCTGTTCTACGGAACGCAGTCGCAGATCCTGACCGACAGCCCGGATCCTTCCGATGCCACCAAGGAGAACGGCTCCTGGACGTTCAACACTGCGACCCAACCGGTCGAACAAAAGCCGATCAATTTCACGGGCATCAATTCCTTCAACGGCGTGACGCCCTTGGTCGTATCGGGCGGCGCCAGCTCGAGCAATGCCAGCGAACCGCTGGTGCGGGTCTACGACGCTTCAACCGGCAAATTTGTGGACCAGTGGGACGCTTATCCCACCAGTTTCCAAGGCGGCGTGCAGGTGGCGGTTGGGCAGTTCCTGCCCGCGCAACCCAGTACTTACTACGTTGTCACTGCGCCGGGCCCCGGCACGCCTGACCTGGTAAAAGTCTGGACCGAAACGGGAACGCTGGTGACCCAGTTCTACGCCTTCGGATCCTCGTTTACCGGCGGCGTCAATGTGGCCGTCGGCGACGTGACGGGCGACGGCATCCCGGACATTGTGGTGGCCCAGCAGAGCGGCGGTACGGCAGTGTACGTGTACAACGGCGCCACGTTGAATACCGCTTCGCCGGCAGTAAGCGTCGTCACCGCTTTCAGCGCCTATGGCAAGTCCTTGACCGGCGGGGTCTCGGTTGCCGTGGCTCCCATGAAACCGGGTGCCACGTACGACGATATCGTCACCGTGCCGTACAGCGCGGCGGCTGCCGACGTGCTCGTATTCGATGGTTTGCAAGTCGCTCACGGCGGTGCATTTTACCCACAAGCTAACTACCTGGCCCTGCCCAGCAACTACACGCTGGGCGCAACCGTGGCCTTGGGCGACGTGCTCGGCAACGGCCAAACGGACATCGTCGTGGCCGCCGGCGTTAACGGCAGTTCGGAGATCGTGGTGACCAACGGTGCGAGTGCCATGAGCGGCACTTCGAACCCCTCGAAAATTACCACGTTCTACGCCTATCCCACGCCTGGCGCCAGCACGCCGACGTATACGTCCACGGCCGAAGCCCCCGTCCGCATCGCGCTCAAGGATATTCTGGGCGATGGCCGCATGGAGCTCTTCACTGCCCAAGGCGCTGGCGGGGATACCGCCGGCGGAATCAACGTCCTGTGGGGTTTTTCCGGTCAGGAAATCGCACACCTGGCGATCAATTCGTCGGTGCAAGGCGGCTTGTCCCTCGGCTAGCAGTCGGCTCGCCTGCGCAAGTCAGCGGCCACCGGGCCACTGCTGGCGGCGGCAATACTCGATTGATATCATCCCAGTCCCGGATGCGGGCCAGCTCGCAAGCGGCCCTGGCCTCATGCATTGGCGGGGCGATCTCTGACGAGCGGTGATTTACCGCTCCGCTAAGCTGCCATGCCCCGCCCGGCCCGCTGCTAGCTTTCCTGACCCGCAAGGTTTGCTCAGCTTATCGCTTGCGCCGCCTGTTTATCTCTCGTCGGCGGCTTTTGGCGATTATTCCGGTTGAGACAACGAACCGTTTAACCCGATTAATCCGGTAGTAGCGGCCGCGCCCTTTCTGCGGTCGCGGCATGACTCGGCATCTTTTCGGACCAAGGCTGCGGATGCCCGCTTGAGGGCCCTGTCTATGCGTATTGCTCGCACACTGATTGCCTGCCTGCTCATCGCTTGCCTGGCGACTGCTGCTTTTGGCCAACCGGCCGGAAGCTCCGGGGGTTATCCTCCCGGCGCGATGGCCGGATATGGCCCAGGCGGCACCTACGCCGGATACTCAACGCAGGGGTATTCGCCGTTGCCTTATGGCAACCAGCAGCAGGGTTATGGCATGCCGGTGATGCAGCCAGGCATGGGAGCGGGGTATGCCGGGATGCAAACCGTGCAACCGGCCGACATGCAGCAGCCGGGCGGTTCCTATCCCACAGAAAACGCTCAGCCTTATGCCGCGCAAGGGATGCCGGATGGTCAAATGCCTGGCGCCAGCATGCAGGCGCCGCTGGACGGCCAATCCCAATTCTCCGAACAAATCGGCGGCGAGCCGTTCGAAGCGCCGGTCATGATGCCGCCGCCCTGCCGTCCATTCACCTGGAATCCGCCGCCGACGGGCTCGCGAATCGGGGCGGCACTTGGGCCGCCCTATGCGGCTTTGCAAGATGCGGATGGGTGCAGCCCAGGGTTGTTCGGCGATTGGGGGCAAATCATTCGCTCCCGCATCGGGCAAGTGTACGTTCGCGCCGAGGCCATGATGATGCGCCGCGGCAATCCCGGCGGCGGCCAGCAGCTATTTGTCACCAACCTGCAGTTGCCCAACCAGGCCACGGCCATCACGACCAACGATCTGGCATTTCGCAACGAACTCGGCCAGCGGATGACGGTTGGCATCGCCTTCTCGGAGCGCTCGGCCTTCGAGATGACCTACCTCGCGCTGCAGAACAACGTTGCTTCGGCCAGTGCCACAGGTCCGGCGGACCTGTTTTTGGCAGGAAACCTGGCCTCCACGGCTACGGCCTTCTCCCAAGCCAGTGCCGTCAGCGCCTTCGACGGCACGATGCTGCAAGGCCTCGAATTCAACTACGTCGCCACGACCGTTTTCGAACGGCTGTCGCTCATCGGCGGTTTTCGCTACCTCGACGTGAAAGATTCGCTGGGCCTCAATTCCAACTCGTCGACGATCAACGGCGGGCCTGGTAACGGCTTGGGCACCTTTTCCATGAACACGTTGAACCAGTTGTATGGCGGACAAGCCGGCGCGTTGTTCCGCCAGAACTTCGACTTGCTTTCGGTCGAACTGAGCGGCAAGGCGGGGGCTTTCGACAACTACGCGACGCAAAATCAACTCCTGATCAACAACGGCACGGTGTTGCGTAATGGTTCTGGCAGCACGAATACCGCGTCGTTCATCGGCGACCTCAACCTCAGCGGCGTGTACCACTTCACCAACTTCATCGCCCTGCGGTTTGGCTACAACGTGATGTTTGTCAACCGGCTTGCCCTGGGCGCGGATCAGCTCAACCTCAACGGCAACTCCTCCAATAATGGAATCACGAGCTCCGGCAACGGGCTCAACCACGCAGGCAATCTGTTTCTCTACGGCGTCAACGCCGGCCTGGACGCGCGGTTCTAAGCCGCGCGTCCCCGGGCTACCTGCTCCGGGGCGGCACCTTCATCTCCCCCGCGGCCCATCCTCAGAGTGCAAGTCGCCAATATTCTACGTTTCATGTAGAAAATGGCGCCCAGTCCCGAAATTCCCGGCAGATTTGCCGCTATATCTGGCGGCCGGATCGTTCACCAGCAGGGTGAAAAATCGGGATTTATCGCATTGCATCGCGGGTTGCCCGAATTAAACTCGGTAATTGGCGCGGGCTGTCAACAGCAGCGCGCCGCGGCCGGTAGCGGAATTCGTGAGAATTCCGGAGGGACGCAGGTGGAAGCCCGGAAGTCTCACGACTTCCGCTACGACGGGGCCGAGTTCTGTTGCAAACCTCTTTCACTCGGGTAGTGCAATGCGAAGCATCCTTTTGCCGCTGACGGTCTTGGCCCTGCTCGCCGCTCCGGCGTGGGCGCAGGCCGTGACTGCGCCGCTGGGGCTCGGAGGGCAAGGCATGGGCGGCAGCGCGGCCTTCGTCAATCCCTTGGGCGCCGGCATGGGGAACATGGGCATCATGCCGGGCATGGGCATGAACGGCTCGGGCTTTGTTCCCGGCGGCGCAAACATGGGCGGCCAAGGGCTGAGCATGAACCAGTACATGGGCATGATGATGATGCAGAGCCTTGCCGGGCGCGGCGGCTCCTACGGCCCGCGCCGGGGCGTCGCCAATCCGTTCGTCACCCCCAACTATCCCAGCATGGGTGGCGGCGGCGGAAACGGTCAGCAGATGAGTCTCCAGCAACCCAAGACGCGATCGAGCACTCCCAAGCTGACCCCCGAGGAGCGCAAAGCAACGGTCCGCCGTCTGGTCGAAGAGCGCAAGGCGAAGGCGAAAGCAGCCGCCGAGCAAAAAAAGGCTAAGGCCGCGCAGAAAAAAGCCGCAGAAAAAGCGCCTGCCAAGCAGGGCTGAGCTGACCGCGCCAGTAGCGGAATTCGTGAGAATTCCGGAGCAACGTGCGCAGGCCGGAAGTCTCACGGCTTCCGCTACGGCACGCGAGCGAACAAGCCCGCCTGCTATCCGCTCCACTGGCGATAGAAAAACAAGCCGGCCAGACTGAAACCGATCGCGACGACCGCGCGCCGCACCCGGTTGCGATTCATCCGGCGGGCGATGCTCGCTCCGCCGTATCCTCCGACGGCGCCGGCGATCGCCATAGCCAAGGCCAAGGGCCAGTCGACCCGGCCCCCGACGATGAACACCACCACGGCGACGCCGTTGATGCAGGAGCCCAGCCAGCTTTTCAGCCCATTCATCACATGGATGTCGGCGAGGCCCATCATGGCCAGCGCGCTGAGCATGAGAATGCCGATGCCGGCTCCGAAGTAGCCGCCATAGACGGCGACGCCGAACTGAAACAGCACGATCGCGGTCAGCGTGCCCCCGCCCGGCCGAGTATGCGGCTGGCCGATGCCGGTCAGCCTGGCGATCAGTGGCTGCAAGGCAAACAGCAGGGCCGCCGTCAGGATCAACCATGGCACAAGCCACAGGAACCATTCCTCGGGCAGAGTCGTCAGCAGCCGGCTGCCCAGCAGGCCGCCCAGCAGGCTGGGCAGCGTCAGCAGCCAGGCCCACCCCCAGGCGGTCCGCAGTTCACGGCGATAGCCCCAGATGGCGGCCAATGATGCGGGAAACAGGGCCACCGTGCTGGTCGCGTTGGCAACCACCGAGGCCACGGCCAGGCTCTGGTCGCGGCGGGCCAGAACCGCGAAAAGCACCGGAAAACTCAGCAGCGTGCCGCCGCCAGCCACCGAATTCACTGCGCCGGCCAGGGCCGCGGTCAAACACAGCAGGCAGTAGTCGCGTATCATATGCAGAACGCCCGAAACGCTTGACGCCAGCGATGTTGGTTCACAGCGGCACTTCCTCCGGCGGCTTTTTCCACCATTTTCGCCCCGATCCGACGCCCGGCCCAGGCCGCCGCCACCGGTTTAAAGGGATCCGAATAATAGAATTTTAATTGCGTGAGTCTAGCGACTTTGCGCCAACAGGATTTAGAATTGTGTGGTGCCCCGGCCGGTTCCGCCGGTTCGATCCGGCCGCTGCGAGACTTTGCCGATTGGTATGGCGCTTGCCGGATGCGGAACCTCAACTCTTTTTTTGACCTGTGCGGACGCGGCCGGCCATGCGGCAGGCGGCTGTAGATTTCGCTAGCACGCTTCGATGACAGAAGAAGTCGGGGGTAAATCAGATGGCTTCGCAACCGCGCCTGTTTCGCATCGCTTTATTTCTATTGGCGTTTGTCGTGGCCACGGGCGTGTACGTGCTGATTAAAAGGGAGCATCCGGTTGCCAGCGCGCGCGAGCCGGACGAGGTCGTCCCGAATTCCGTGCTGGTGACGTCGCAGCCGAACACGATTCGCATCCCGTCGCAAGTGGTGAATTCGCTGGGCATCAAAACGGTGTCGGCCCAGACGGCCCCGCCGCCGGCGCCGCTCAAGCTCGAGGGGTCGCTGTTTCTTGATCCCAACCGTCTGACCCACGTGCACACGCGGTTTGCCGGCGAGGTGGTCGAGATCGGCGCGGTGAGCGGTTTGCCCGACGATCCCGAGGATCGCGCCACTCCGGTCGAGCGGCCCGTCCGCTTCGGCGATCGGGTCGTCCAGAACCAACTGCTGTGCGTGGTGTGGAGCAAGGATCTGGGAGAAAAGAAAAGCGAATTGGTCGACTGCTTATCGCGACTGTTCCTCGATCAGGAAACGCAGAAGCGGTTGGAGGAGCTGTGGAAGAAGGGCGCCGTGCCGGAGCGCAGCGTGCGCGAGGCCGAGCGCAGCGTCGAGTCCGATATGATCGCCGTCTCGCGCGCCGAGCGAACGCTGCGGTCGTGGCGGCTCAGCACTCCCGATATCGAGGCAATCCGCGCCGAAGCCGTGCGGATTCATCGCAACAAGGGGCAATGGGACGAAGACGTCCGCGGCCAATGGGCTCGCGTCGAAGTCCGTGCGTCGATCGACGGCGTGGTGGTCGAAAAGAACGTGACGGTCGGCGACGTCGTCGACACGCAGCTCGACTTGTTCAAGATTGCCGACCTCACGCGGCTGGACGTGCTGGCCCACGCTTACGAAGAAGATTTGCCGCTGCTTGAAGATTTGCCGCCCCACGAACGGCACTGGCACATTCATCTCAAAAGCGATCAGGGCGGCAAGCCGCTGTCGGGTAGTTTCAACCAGATCGGCAACATCATCGATCCCAACCAGCATACGGCCCTCGTCATGGGCTGGGTGAACAATCTCAGCGGCCGGTTGCGCATCGGCCAATTCGTCACGGCCGAAGTGGATCTTCCGTCCAACAGCGCCGAAGTCGCGATTCCGGTCAGTTCGTTGATCGACGAGGACGCGATCACCTATATCTTCGTGCAGCCCGACCCGGCTGAACTCGGTTTTACGCGCCGCAGGGTGCTGATGGTCCGCCGCCGCGACAACCTGGCTTATATCGAAGGGCGGCTCACCGACGAACAGCGCCGGGCCGGCTATCAGTCGCTGCGGATCGGCGAGCGGGTCGTCATTTCCGGCGGCTTGGAGCTGGCGTCCGAACTCGCCAACCTGCAAGCCGAAGCCATCGCGAAGAAATAGGCAGCGAATCTCCGTACGTGTGTGTCAAAAAGGGGTCGGGAGTCGTTGTTTTTTAAGACAACTCCCGACCTCTTTTTTTGAGCCGATCGAGTTGCGGGGCCAGTTCAGCGAAATCCAGCGGCTTGGCCATTAGCAGGGTCGCTCCGGCCTCGCGGATCAGCCGCTCGTCGTGGGGACGTGGGAAATCGGCAAGTGCCACGATCGGCCGCGGTCGCCACTGGTGGTACACGCTCGACAACTCCCGCCCGTCGGTCGGCAGCCGCAAATCATCGATCAAAGCCGAAAACGGCTCAGCCGCCGACGCTTGGCCGCAAGGCAATGCAACCGCCTGATAGCCGTAGCGCGCCAGCCCCTCGACCAGGCAGGCGGCAAAATCGGTGTTCGAAGTGCGAACGGCAATCGGCCCGTCATTGCCGGCGCTGCGCGGCACCAGCGCCGGCCCATCGGCCTCGAGCAGCAACTCTTCTTCGGCCGCCGTCGCCGGCAAAGCCCAGGTCCCGCCGCCGCCGGCTTGCCAGGCCGCCAGCTCACGCACTAGGCGCAGGGGCCACGCGTGCCACGCAACGCGCCGCACGCCAACCAACGGGCGGCCGCTCCGCATTTCGCCGTCGCACCAACTCCCCAATACCACCACGGTTCGGGCCAGCGGCATGCGCGACCGCAGCCCAAGCAGCTCCGATTCCAGGAACTGTCCGCTGTGCGATTGCAACAGCACGAGCAGATCGGGCGGCACTACGTCCGGGGACCAGTGGGCAATGGCTGCGGACAAAGTGGGCACGAAGCGCGTCGGCAGCGCATGTTCGAGCAGCGCCAGCGAATCGGCCAACTCGCGACTTGCGCGATCGCCGACGGCCAGGGCGCGGAGCGCCAAAGCGTGTGGCAAGCCTTGCTGGGGGGCTGGATCGATCATGTGACCGCGTAGCGTACCGCCCCGGCGGCTATTGAAGCAACGCCTGCTCGCGCGTGCGAAGCGCGGCGTGTGCGGCGGCGGCGTCCTCAGCCGAGCGGAGTTCGGCCAGCAGTCTCGGATCGCTCAGCAGGCGGCTCAGCCGCGCCAAGGCGTGCAGGTGCCCCCGATCGGTCGTCGAACAGAGCAGGAAGAACAAGTCGGTCAGCACGCCACGCGGATGCCCGAAGGGGATCCCGCTTTCGGTGCGGCCAAAGGCGATCAGCGGGCGCTCCAGCACGCCGGCCAGGGGCCGGCGCGGGTGCATCAGCGCCACGCCCTCATCCAAGGCCGTCGAGTACATCTGCTCGCGGATACGGACGCCTTCAATCATCCGCCGCTCGTCCCACAGCCAGCCAGTGCGGGCGGCCACTTGCACCATCCCTTCGATCACGCTGGCACGCGTGCGCGCAGCTAGCGGCACGGCAATCGCCTGGATCGGGAGCAAGTCCGCGATCGATTGCAATTCGTCGGCGCTGACCGTCTCGGCACGCTCCAGCACATTCTCCATCCGCGCCAGATCGGCCGGCTCGGCCAGCCCGATCCGCTGTTCGAGCCAGAAGGTGATCTCCGGGCGGGAAAAACGCCATTGGCCCGCGACCCTGCGACCCGGCAATTGCCCGCGCTCGGCCAGGCGAGCGAGCAGGGCGGCACCCAGGTGCAGGTATTCGGCCAGGGATTCCAGATCGAAATCTTCGTCTTCCATGATCTGTCGTCAGTTGTCAGTTGTCAGTGGCGAAGAAATCAGCCTGAAATCGCTCTGTGCTGCATTGTTTCCGGTCGAACAGGGCTTGGCCAGAAGATATTACCGCCGGCGGACGCTCATCGGCCGCTAATCTCGGCTTGTATCGAAGCGAGCCACGCGGGTACATTGCCCCGCCTTGCATGGATGCAAAAGCGACAGTAAGGAGACTTGCATGAGTTTCGGGTCATTCTTGAGCGGGGCCGCGCTGGGCGGCGCCCTGGTGTTCGGATCGCTGTCCTATCACTTCATTCGCACCAATGATGGCGTGCAGCTTGTACCCAAGCTCTCGGCCACATTCACCGAGACCTACCTCGACGCCCGCAGTTTCGGGCTCTCGGACTGGACCCGGCATCGCTCGGTCGTGACCGCCATCGTGCGGGCCAAGAAGGATTCGATCTTTCAAGGCTCGGCCGTAGAAACGATGGGCGACCAGGTGACCGGCCTGGTTCAAGACATGCACGGTGCCGCCCCCGGCGGCGGCTAAGCCCGGCACCCCGGTAGCGGAACTCGTGAGAATTCCGGATCCGCCGGTGGCGGAATTCGTGAGAATTCCGGCGCCTCGCGGGAATTGCCAGCTCGGCATTTTGATGTCTGGTAAGCTGCGCGCTTTGTAGGGCCGGCCAGCCAGCAAGGTCCGCCGCGGCCGCGGCCGACGCATCGGAATGCATCGTATGTGCCGAGGTGCGTGCGGCTTCGTGCAGCGAGAGTCGCAGAACACACGATAAACACTCTCGGACTCCTTTCGGGGTGTTTTCCAAAGTTTTGTTCCGCGTCGCGTACTCGCCAGGACCTGCAAGGCGATGGACTTTAACCGCCACCATTATCTCATGGCCGGGCTGGTGCTGCTGTGCCTGGGCATTCAGTTCCGCACGGTCGAGTCGTACGTGCTGAACGAAAAAGTCAGCAAGGCCCTGGTATCGCACGCCGCACCAACCAAACCGAGCCAGTTCCTGCCGTCCGTGGGGCCCACGCCGCGTAAGGAGCTCCGGCCTCCGCAGTGGCTCGGCTGGGCACTGATGTCGATTGGCTCGGTCTTGGTGCTCCACAGTCTGGCGATGCCCAAACCAGGCGGATAACGGCCGCTGGCGGCGCGGGGACGCGATCGCTGCCGGGCGCACACCCAAAAGGTGTAAATCCCAGGCATCGGAATCCATGCCGGCGGGTCAGGCCATGGCGATTTCGAGCCATCAGTCGGCGGAAAATGCCGTTCCGCTTGACACTTCCGGGCGTCGGAATATCATGGCGGCTACGGTTTTACGTCCAGCCAAGTGAAGTTTTAATCGGGCATTTGTGCAGGCGGCTCGCCCGCACGCCCGTCGCGTCAGCGTCCGGCAGGCGTCGCAACTCCAAGCCGGCTCGAGATTTTGGTGGCTGGTTTCGAGCCAGTGATTCAATCGGCGACGAGCTTCTGGATCGGCGACCAACCGCCCTTTAGGCCTTACGGGCTTCGAGAGGAGTGAGCTGTCATGGCGGCGCGCAGGCGACTAGAAGTGTCCCAAATGGGCGATGTAACCGTGGTGCGGTTCGTCGATCGCCGGATCTTGGACGAATCGAACATTCACGAGATGGGGCAGGAAATGTTCCAGCTCGTGGAAGAAGAGAAACGCCAAAAGCTGCTGCTGAACTTTACTTCGGTCGAATTTTTATCAAGTGCGGCGCTGGGTAAACTGATTACACTTGATAAGAAGGTGAAGGCCCATGGCGGGACGCTCCGGCTGAGCAACATTCGGCCGGAGATTTACGAGGTATTCGCCATCACGAAGTTGAACAAGCTGTTCGACATCCGCGACGACGAAGCCAATGCCCTGCACGCCTTCGCCGAAGCGTGATTTTGATCCCTCGCCGGTTTTGAGCGCTATTGCCAGGGGGCAGCGCACCTAAAACCGCTGGGGACCGACCGATTGGGGAGATCGGTTCATCGTCGGGGCCGGTCTGAACCTGCCAGGAACCAACGTCGCTGCGATGTCTATTGATGGGTGGTCTTGGACCACCGAGCGTAAGCTCGCAAGCCGCTCCGCATCGAGCCGTCGCGCCATTGGCGACGTGATCCGGCAGCTCAAACACCATGGCTGGCCGCCGGAAGACATTTTCGGCGTCCGCCTGGCGCTGGAAGAAGCTCTGGTCAACGCCATCAAGCACGGCAATCGCTCGGACACGAGCAAGTGCGTCCACTTTAGCTGCAAGCTGGGGGCGGACCGATTGCGGCTCGAAATTCGCGACGAGGGGTGCGGCTTCGACCCCCGGGCAGTCCCCGACCCCACGGACGCCGAGCACCTGGCCAGGCCCAATGGCCGCGGCCTGCTGCTGATGCGGGCCTATATGTCGCGCGTCGAGTACAACGAGACCGGCAATTGCGTGGTAATGGAAAAGCTTTGCCCCCGCGCCAGTGCCTGACGGCACGCTGGGCCTGACGGCACGCTGGGCCTGACGGCACGCTGGGCAGATTGACTCTCCGGCCCGTTCGTGTTAGAAACCGCGCTTCCCTTTGGACTGAATGTTTTCAGTCGGGATAGTCCAGACCGGCATCTGCCAGGAGTTTAACTGTGGGCGGCATCAGCGAGCGACACAAGGAAATCAAGCGCCGGCGGCATCGGCGGAAAAAGCTGAACGTCTTTGCCCGCAAACTCAAGAAGGCCACCGCTTCTGAGCGCACCAACATCGGCGACAAGATCCGCCATCTGACGACCGGCGCCGAGGTGATTCTCAAAAACTTCGGTCTCGCCGAATCGAAGCGCTAGGCTGCCGCTGCGTCGCAGCCGTAGCGAAATTCGCGAGAATTCCGAGCGCCCAAAGTAGCAGGCATACTCCGTATGCCGTCGCTGCGCGCAGATACGTGCTGCCTCAGTGTTGATGCCCGGTCGAAAGCACGGCAGCTACGGCACAGAGGACTGTGCCTGCTACTTTCAGCGGCTTGAACTCACGATTCCATCACCGCCTGGCACCGTCGCCTCCTCGCCGGGCTCGATCCGCTCGAAGACAAACTCGTCGCCGCGATAATCCACGCGCACGACCGAGTGCGGCGGGTATTCGCCCTTGAGCAATTCGGTAGCCAACGGATTCTGAATCCGATTCTGAATCACGCGCTTCAGCGGTCGGGCTCCAAAGGCCGGATCGTAGCCCTCGGCGGCCAGCGCCTGCATGGCGGCCGGCGTGACCTCGAGGCCCAGCTCGTTTTGCTCCAGTTGATGCCGCAGCCGCTCGAGCTGGATCGTCACGATCTTGGCCAGGTGCTTGCGCTCCAGCGGATGGAACGTGATGACTTCGTCGATGCGGTTCAGGAATTCGGGCAGGAAACGCGTCTCGAGCGCCCCCTTCACGGCCTCGCGGATTGCCTCTTGGCCGCCCCCCTCGCGCGAGATCTCCTGGATCGCCTGGCTGCCGATGTTCGACGTCATGACGATGATCGTGTTCGTGAAATCGACCGTATGCCCCTGATTGTCGCTCAGCCGGCCATCGTCCAGCACCTGCAGCAGGATGTTGAACACGTCGCGATGGGCCTTTTCGATTTCGTCCAACAGCACCACGCAATACGGCCGCCGCCGCACGGCCTCGGTGAGCCGGCCACCTTCTTCGTAACCCACGTACCCCGGCGGGGCGCCAATCAGCCGGCTGACCGTGTGCCGCTCCATGAACTCGCTCATGTCCAGCCGGACCATCGCGTTCTCGTCGTCGAATAATATCGAGGCCAGGGCCTTGCACAGTTCGGTTTTGCCCACGCCGGTGGGACCTAAAAAGATGAACGAGCCGATCGGCCGATTCGGATCTTGCAAGCCCGACCGGCTGCGCCGAACCGCGTTGGCCACGGCCTGCACCGCTTCGTCCTGGCCCACGACGCGCTGGTGCAGACGCTCTTCGAGCACCAGCAGCTTCGCGCGCTCGGTCTCGAGCATGCGGGTGACCGGAATGCCGGTCCAGGCGCTGACCACCTCCGCGATTTCGTCCGGGCCGACTTCCTGGCGCAGCAAGCGACGCTTGCCGGCCGGCGGCGGCGAGGTGCCGGTCGTTTCGAGCTTGGCGGCCAACTTGCGGCGCTCGTTATCCAGTTCATACAGCCGCTGATAGTTCTGCTCTTCGATCGGCAATCCGGCGGCCTGCCGCTCCTTGATGCCGCTATTGAGCTGGTTGAATTCGAGCTCCACCTTCTCCAGCCGAGCGCGGATTTCGCCCACGTCGCCCATGCCCGACTTTTCGGCCTCCCACTGCTCGCGCAAATTGGCCAACTCGCGGCGCAGGTCGGTCATTTCCTGCTCGATCTCCTCCAGCCTCTCGCGGGCGTGCTCTTCCTTCTCGTCGGCCAACTGTCGTGCGGCCAATTCCAACTGCACCAGCCGTCGCTGCACCTGGTCGATCTCGGCCGGCACGCTTTGCAGCTCCATCGCCAGGCGGCTCATGGCTTCGTCGACCAGATCAATGGCCTTGTCCGGCAAGAACCGATCGGTGATGTAGCGATGCGATAGGTTGGCCGCCGCCACCAGGGCCGAGTCCTTAATCTTGACCCCCTTGTGATGGGCTTCGTATCGCCCCTTGAGCCCGCGCAAGATCGCGATCGTGTCTTCCACCGACGGTTCGCCGATATACACCGGCTGGAAGCGCCGCTCCAGCGCGGCGTCCTTCTCGATGTACTTGCGGAATTCGTCCAGCGTGGTGGCGCCGATGCAGCGCAGCTCGCCACGGGCCAGCGCCGGCTTGAGCAGGTTGGCGGCGTCGGAGCCGCCTTCGGCCTTGCCCGCTCCCACGACGGTGTGCAGTTCGTCGATGAACAACACCACATTGCCGCCGGACGATTGCACTTCGCGCAGCACGGCTTTGAGCCGCTCTTCGAACTCGCCGCGAAACTTGGTGCCGGCCACCAGGGCGCCCATATCGAGCGCGATGACGCGTTTGTTGCGCAAGGTTTGCGGCACATCGCTGTTGACGATTCGCAGGGCCAGCCCTTCGGCAATGGCCGTCTTGCCCACGCCCGGCTCGCCGATCAGCACGGGGTTGTTCTTGGTGCGGCGTGACAGCACCTGGATCACGCGGCGGATTTCCACGTCGCGGCCGATCACCGGATCGAGCTTGCCGGCGCGGGCCCGCTCGACCAGGTCGATGCCGTATTTTTGCAGGGCTTGAAACTTCGATTCCGGCTCCTGGCTGTCCACGCGCACGTTGCCGCGCACTTCCTGCACCGCTTTGAGCAGCTCCTTCTCGCCAATGGCATTGAGCTTGAGCAGGTTGCGGGCTTTGGTATCGACTTTGGCCAGCGCCAGCAGCAGGTGTTCGACCGAGACGAATTCGTCCTTCATCGCGTCCGCGGTTTGCTGGGCCGCTTCGAGCACCTTCATGAGCTGTTGCGAAGCCTGCGGCTGAGCGCCGCCGCTGGCACGCGGCAGGTGTTCGATCTCGGCCGTCACGACCTGCTCGAGTTGCGCGCGGTTGGCGCCGATCTTGTCGATGATCGGCCGGGCAATGCCATCGTCTTCGGCCAACAGCCCGGCCAGCAAGTGCACCGGCTCGATCTGTGGATTGCCGCGATCGGTAGCCAGCGATTGCGCGCGCTGCACCGCTTCCTGGGCTTTAATCGTGAGTTTTTCGAATCGAAAAGCCATTTGGTTCTTTCCTTAATTGGCAAGACCGACGGGGAATACCCGTCGGCCTTGCCGCACTTCGTCCGAATGTGTTCACCGCCTGGCGGCTGAATCAGCTGTTGTCCTTGACCTCGAACTCGACGTCCTCGGCCTCGTCGTCGGGCGATCCCGACTTGGGCGCTGCGCCGGCGGCCCGCTGTGCGGTGGCGCTGTCGCCGCCCTTGGAGCCCGACTCGTACAGAACTTTGCTTACGGCATGCGACGCCTGCTCCAACTCGGAGATGGCCGCCTTGATGGCGCCAGTGTCGCTGCCTTTGGCCGTTTCGCGCGTCTTGGCAATCGCCGCCTCGAGCGGCTGCTTGTCCGTGTCGCCCAGCTTGTCGGCATGCTCCTTCATCAGCTTTTCGAGCTGAAAGCACATCGACTCGGCCTGGTTGCGGGCTTCGGCCAGTTCGCGTTTTTGCTTGTCTTCGGCCGCGTGGCTTTCGGCGTCCTTGCGCATCCGCTCGATTTCGGCTTCGTTCAGGCCGCTGGATTGCTCGATCCGCACGGTCTGCTCCTTGCCGGAGCCGAGGTCCTTGGCCGCCACGTTCAGAATGCCGTTGGCGTCGATGTCGAACTTGACCTCGATCTGCGGCACGCCGCGCGGGGCCGGAGGCAGGCCTTCCAGGTTGAACTGGCCCAGCAGCCGGTTGTCGGCCGCCATTTCGCGTTCGCCCTGGAACACGCGCACCGTCACGGCCGTCTGGTTGTCGTCGGCCGTGCTGAAAACCTGCTTGCGCTCGGTGGGAATCGTGGTATTCTTTTCCACGAGCTTGGTCATGATTCCGCCCAGGGTTTCGATGCCCAGCGACAGCGGCGTCACGTCCAGCAGCAACACGTCCTTGACTTCGCCGGCCAACACGCCGCCCTGGATCGCGGCCCCCACGGCCACGACTTCGTCGGGGTTCACACCCTTGTGCGGCTCTTTGTTGAAGATCTTGCGCACCAACTCCTGCACCTTCGGGATGCGGGTCGATCCGCCGACCAGCACGACTTCGTCGATGTCCGACGGTTGCAGCTTGGCGTCTTTCAAAGCCTGAATCACCGGGCCGCGGCAACGTTCGAACAGTTGATCCTCCAACTGCTCGAACTTCGATCGCGCGATGTTCATTTGCAAGTGCTTGGGCCCCGACGCGTCGGCCGTGATGAACGGCAGGTTGATATCCGTCGACGCGCTGGAGCTGAGCTCCTTCTTGGCCTTCTCGCAGGCTTCTTGCAGCCGCTGCAAGGCCATGTGGTCCTTGCGCAAGTCGATGCCGTGCTCCTTCTTGAACTCGCTGGCCACGTAGTCGATCAGCACGTGATCGAAATCGTCGCCGCCCAGGTGCGTGTCGCCGTTGGTGCTCTTCACCTGGAAGAATCCGTGATCGACGACCAGGATCGACACGTCGAACGTGCCGCCGCCCAGGTCGAACACGCAGATCTTCTCGGCCTCTTTCTTGTCCAGGCCATAGGCCAGCGCCGCGGCGGTCGGTTCGTTGATGATCCGCGCGACTTCGAGCCCGGCGATCTGGCCGGCATCCTTCGTGGCCTGCCGCTGCGCATCGTTAAAGTACGCGGGCACCGTGATCACGGCCTTGTTCACCTTGTGGCCCAAGTAGGCCTCGGCGGATTCCTTGAGCTTGCGCAGCACCAGGGCCGAGATTTCCGGCGGCGTGTATTCCTTGTCGCCGATGCGGACTTTGACGTAGTCGTTCGCGCCGCCCACGACCTCGTAGGGCACGATCTTTTCTTCACCTGCGACTTCGCTGTGCCGGCGGCCCATGAACCGCTTGATCGAGGAGATTGTCCGCTTGGGATTGGTCACTGCTTGCCGCCGGGCCGGCTCGCCGACCAGCGTGTCGCCCTTCTCAGTGAAAGCCACGACGCTGGGCGTCAGGCGGTTGCCTTCCGCGTTGGGAATTACCTTGGGGTCGCCACCTTCCATCACGGCCACGACCGAGTTCGTCGTCCCCAGGTCGATGCCGATGATCCGTTCGCCTTTGGCCATAGTTTCGGCTCCTTTTCAGTCGCGTGTTATGCGCCGGCCGGAAGTTGCTTCGGCCAGCGTTTTAGTGTTCGTTTTGATTCCGCCGGGGCTGGCAGACCGCCAACAACATCGTCAGCCTCTCAGGCCTTGAGCAATGAAAAGCAAAGCCTATGCCGGCCGACGGCTTAGAGTTAACGCGCTCACAGATCCCTCGTCGCCGCTAGAGTTTAGGAAGACCAGGAAAAATTGGCTCCCTGCAGCCGGCCGGATAGAGCCACCGACGGCTGCCGTTTTGGCAGTCGGAGGTGTGCGAATCAGCACATTGCAAATCCGACGCCTGCTCAGCGGCTTTAGGCCGGTCGGACGGGCCGCAGGCCGCTGTGCTTGAGCACAAAGCTCCGCTGCCCAATGCCGCCCGAGAACTCGACGACGGCCTTGCGCGCCTGCCCATTGCCGCTGAGGGCCACAATCGTGCCCAGGCCGTACTCGGGATGGCGCACGAGCATGCTTTGCGCAAAAACCTCTGGCGAAACGCTGGGGGCGGCCGCCGCATCCTGGCCGAGTTCGGCCGCGGTCATCAGATGCAAAGCCCGGGGCGGGGCTGCGGCCGGCCGCGAACTGCTGCGTTCCAGTTCCGCCGGTTCGAAACTGTCGTCCTCGGCGTGCCAATCCTCGTGCGAATGCTCGTGCTCCTGGTCGATTTCATGGCCGGCATCATCATGGCCGCTATCGTCAAATGGCTGACTGGTCCAACTCAGCTTTTGCGAGTCGAACTCGTCGACCGGCAGCTCCATCAGAAACTGGCTGGGAATCGTCATTTTGCCCTGGCCACGAAACTCGCGATGCCGGGCCAGGCTCAAGTGCAGCTCCTGCTGGGCCCGAGTCATGCCGACGAACAGCAGCCGCCGCTCCTCCTCCAGCTCCGCGTCGTTTTGCCGCGAGCGTTCGTGCGGCAGCAGCCCCTGTTCCAGGGCAATCAGAAACACGACCGGAAACTCCAGCCCTTTCGAGGCGTGCAGCGTCATGAGCGTGACCCGATCGTCGCTGGCCTGCCAGTCATCAGTGTCGTTGACCAGGCAAGCTTCTTCCAGGAACTCTTCGAG
>DATATB010000131.1:0-23000 GCA_036268995.1 Pirellulales bacterium
CCGTGGAAAAATGGGCCTTGGGGGTGTTTGCCAGCATCGACGCTGGGCTGGGGGTCAAGCTGGAGGTGGCCCGGGAGTTGGGCGTGCCGACCATTCAACTGCACGCGCCGGAGCAGGCCACGCGGACTCCTCAGCGGGCGAAAGATTTTCTGGCCCGGCTCAAGCACGATCAGATCGAGCTCTCGGCCGTGTTCGCCGGCTTCGAAGGCGAAAGCTACGCCAATATTCCCACCGTCAGCCGCACCGTGGGACTCGTGCCGCCTGAAACCCGGGCTGCACGCGTGGCCGAGCTCAAGGCCATTTCGGATTTCGCGGCCCTGCTCGGTTGCCGCGTCGTCGGCTTGCACGTGGGCTTTGTGCCGCACGATCGCCAGCATCCGCTGTATCAGCAGGTGCTGGCCGTCACCCAAGAGGTCTGCGACCACGTCGCCCGGCATGATCAGGCCCTGCACCTGGAAACCGGCCAGGAGCCGGCCGATGCTCTGCTGCAATTCATGGGCGACGTGGGGCGCAAGAATCTGTTCATCAACTTCGATCCGGCCAACATGATCCTCTACGGTTCCGGCGAACCGATCGAGGCCCTGCGCAAGGTGGGCCACCTGGTGCGCAGCGTGCATTGCAAAGACGGCACCTGGGCCAAGAATCCCGGTCAGGAGTGGGGCGCCGAAGTGCCGCTGGGCGAAGGCGACGTCGGCATGGAAAACTACTTGCGGACGCTGGATGAAATCGGGTACACCGGTCCACTGACCATCGAACGCGAAATTCCGCAAGAGCCCGAGCGGCAAAAAGCCGAAATCGGCCGCGCCGTGAACCTGCTCAACCAACTGAAAGCCAAACTCGGCGTCGGCCGCTGACGCTTTATTCAAACGATTTCGGGAGGGCGAGGCTCCTGCCGAGCCGCAAGCCGCATCAAGCACGGCTCGGCAGGAGCCTCGCCCTCCCCAATGGAGAACATCATGCCGAAGTTGACGGTAAATGTGCCGCACCAGCTCGATCCGAAAGAAGTCACCTCGCGGCTGCAAGGCATTCTGGAGAAGATGAAGGAACGCTTCCAGGGCCAGATCTCAGATTTGAAAGACGAGTGGCAAGGTGACGTGCTGAATTTCTCCTTCAAAACCTTTGGTTTCGGCATCAAAGGTGCGATGCACGTCGAGCCGCAGCAAGTGCGCGTCGACGCCGATCTGCCGTTTGCGGCCATGATGTTCAAAGGCCGGATCGAGCAAGAGCTCAAAAGCACGCTCGAGCGCTGGTTGACGTGATCCAACACGCCCCGGGCTTCGTAGTAGTGCGTGCAGCCGAAGCGCTCGCCACCGAGGCATAAGTCGCACGACTTTTGCCACGGGCGCATGCGCAAGTCTCATAACCGGATGCGATTCCGGTTTGGCCCCCCAGTTGGCCAGCAGACGCGGCTGGCGATTTGTTTGTTCGGCCCGGATCCGCGTGCTAGATTGCGCTTAGCGCTTCTTCTTATGGGCGGCCATCGATGTCCCAGTCGATTCAGTGTGCAGCCTGCGGAAATTCGCAACCGGTGATTGCCGGGCGATCGCCGAAATATTGTTCCGGCTGCGGCGCCGACTTGCCGGTGCTAGTGCAGCAGCCGGCAGCCATGCAACCCGTAACGCTGCCGCCGCTGGCCTCGGTTCGCCCGCCGCCGGTGTTACCGGCCGAACACGCCAGTGCAACGCGACGACCATCGCCGCGCAAGCTCACGACACAGTTCGTGCTGCTGGCCGTGCTCTGCGGTCTGCTGTTTTCGCTCTTGCCGTTGGGTTTAGCCACCGTGTTCATCTGGCAATTCGTGCAGCAACATGGCCAGCAGCCGGTGCCGCAAACGATTGCCAATGCCTCAAACTCGCCCGACCGGGCGATGTCGGACAGGCGACGTGCTGATGATTCGCCGCTGGCCATGGTCACCAACTTGCCGCCTGCCGGCGAACCCGCGCAGCCAGGATCGGAGAGCAGCGCTCAATCTTCGGCGAGCCTCACGGCGTTGCGGCCGATTCATGCTGCCACTGAAATTGAATCGGAAGAGACGCCTGCCAGGCGTTCGACCGATCTGGCCGATCTGATCGACACCGTCGAAAACTCGGTCGTCCGCGTGAACGTGTCGGGCCCTGGCGGCGGGGGGCTGGGCAGCGGATTCATCGCCAATGCCGATGGCACGGTCGTCACCAACCATCACGTCATCGAAGGGGCCGCCACGGCCGAGGTGATTTTCAAAGACGGCCGCAAGGCCCGGGTGCGCGGCGTACGAGCCGATCTCGCCGACAAGGACGTGGCCGTGCTCTCGATCGAGCCGCCATCGGGCCGGCCGCTGCGCCCGCTGAAGATCGCCGCCGGACTACCGCGCAAAGGCGAGCAGGTCGTGGCCTTCGGCGCGCCGCTGGGCTTTTCGTTCACGGCTTCCGACGGCCTGATCAGCGCCATCCGCAACGGCGCCGAGCTGAACTCCGAGTTCCGCGGCATCGGCTTCAACCTGGATTACGACCCGCGCGTCACCTGGCTGCAAACCACCGCGCCGATTTCGCGCGGCAATAGCGGCGGCCCGCTGGTGAACCTGCGTGGCGAAGTCGTGGGGCTGAACACGCTCTCGATTCCGGAGCTGGGCCAGAACCTGAACTTCGCCGTGTCGGCCGTCGATTTGCAACGCGCGATCGCTACCGCCGCGGACGAGCCGCGGCCGCTGGTGCCCAGCGTGCGCCAACCGCAGCGCGGCCCGGGCGGTGGTGGCCCTGGCAAGGGCAATGCCGGCCCCCGAGGCGGGCGGCGCGAAGTCGTTGACGGCGTCAACACGCCGGCAGGCAGGCAACTGCTGGCCCAGTTGCAGCAGGTGGCCGTGGCCGTGATCCTCGATTCGGGCGATCCGCTGCGCGCTCCGCGCGATTCGCAACCCAGTGTCAACATGATTGCCAGCCAATGCGTGCAATCACTGCGAGCCGCCGGCCTGCAAGTCGTCGAGCAACCCGGGCCGGACACCGCGATTCTGCTGGTGCGGGCCGAATTTCAAAGGCGGATGAACACCAGCTTTTCATGTTCGATGGGCTACACACTGCTGGAGCGCGGCGCACCAAACCAGCCACTGGTGCGCACCTGGGTGCTCGACCGCGAGGTGCAGTTCGACAGCCGCTACCCAACCCAAGTCAAGCGCATTGCCGGTGACGTGAAGTCGGCGATCCGTGCGCTGGCGAGCGCCGTGCGCGACGCACGGCAGCACGTCGGCAACTCCGGCCCCGTGCCCACTCCGCCGCGGCCTGGCATCCGCCCGCCCGCGCCCGAAGGCGTCACGCCGCCGATGCCCGAGCGCGGCCCTCGCCCCGCACCCAACGAATAGCCGTGAGCGCGGCGCGTCCGTAGGTGCCGTGAGCCGAGCGGCACCGGTGGCGCGGTTCGCGCTGCTTTACAAGCCCGGCTCGGCTCGCCGGGCCTACGGGTTGGCCGCGATGCTTATTTCGGCTGAACTTTGACGTTTGTCCCTTGCCGGACAAACGTCAGACCGGCGGGCTTGAGCGCGGCTTCGAGCAATTGGTCGAGCGTCGCTTGTTCGACTTTGAGCGAGACGTTTTGCTGCATGTCGATTTTCGCCCGATCGACGGCCGCCTGGTCGACCTCGAAATGCAAATCGAGTTGCTGCTCGAGTTCGTGCAATAGCCGGGTCAAAGGCACGTCCGCCAGCTTGAGCGTATAAACCTGCGTGCCCGGCCGCTTGGGCTTCGGGGCCGGCCGCGCGGCTGGCTTGCGGCCGGCGGCAATTCGCTGCTGGTCCTCGAGTGGGCCGCGAACGACGATCTTCGTCCCCTCGACTTTAAACGTGCTGTGCGGGGCCAGCGCGGCCCACTCGGCGGCCAGCTCCTTGGCCTTCGCACCGGCTGGATACGTGCGCTCGATCACCGGCCGCTCGGGCCAGGCGACCCAGCGAATGCGGCTGCCGCCATCTTCCAATTCAAACGTAAGATCGAATCCGGCGGCGATCAGTGTCAGCCGCTGGGCCACGGTCAGCGGCGGAAGTTGGTTCGCAGCCCAAAGGTCGTGCGGCACGTGGTCGAGGTTTTCGATCTTGGCATGCGCGGCTTGGGCCAGTTGTTCGACCAGTTCGCGCGGCGTGGAGAAATCGGGCCAGCTCCAAACGGCTCGGTGACTCCATGCCGCGCGTGCAGCGGTGGGCAAGCGCGCGACTTCGTCGTCGCGCAAGGCAGCCACGGTAGGCAAGGTTTCGCAGGTGCCGGCCGGCCCGAAATAGCCCAGTGCATCGAGCTGGCAGAATCCGACTCCGGCGCTGGCCGCCAGTTTGTCGCAGACCTCGACTAACGGGGTGTTCTTGACCGAAAGCGTGACGAGCCGATCCGGATCGACCCGGCGATCGAGAAACAGGCCGATGGTATGCGTCCGTGACAGATCAGCGATCGCCCGCTTCAGCGGCGCCCCGGCCCAGGCGACGGTGACCGGCTCGGCAAGCTTTGTCGCCAGTTCGCGGCCCGACAGATATTCGCCGGCCACTCCGCCCGCCAGGGCAGGGGAGCAGATCAGCCCGATCAGCAGCGAGACCACTGCCAACACCGCAGGACTGCTTGATTTGCGCGAGAGCATGGACGGCGATAGCCCTTTCATCTCATCCGCGGCAGAAAATGCCGGCATCCTTGTCATAACCTCTCCTGCCGGCGCTGAGAAGCGGCGCGGAGATGGCCGCACGGCGCAAGAGCCCCACGGACCGCAGTTCGTGGGCTTGGGCGCGGCGGTGAAATGTTCATTTTTGCTTGGCATTCAAGCGGGGTGCTAGCTAACCTGGATAGAGTCGGCCTGAAATGATTCGGGCCACGTTTTGGCGGACTGACTTAGAGGTGCGTGCGTGGGCGAGGCCGGCAAGCCGCTCTTGGCGTCGATGTATCGGCAATATCTGGCCGATAAAGACAGCCAGGTGTTTGCGCAGCGGGTCATCGTGCATTATCTTCCCGGCAGCCTCGAGCGGCTGCTGATGAGCAATCAGCGCGAGATGCGGCGGGCCGCCGCGCTGGCCCTGGGATTGGTCGGCGACTATCGCTCCAATGGCGTGCTAGGCCGGGCCCTGGGCGACGACGATCGCACCGTGCGCTTACTGGCCGAAACCGCCCTGCGGGCTGTCTGGTGCCGCGATGGCCGTCCGGCAAACCGCAAGCGGCTGGCGGCCGTCATGCAGTTCAACTCCGAGCGTCAGCATCGCGAGGCTTTGGCTTCGGCCGATGAACTGATCGCCCGCGCCCCCGAACTGGCCGAAGCCTGGAACCAACGGGCCATTGCCCAATTCGGCTTGCAGCAATACCACGCGGCCATCCGCGATTGCCAGCGGGCCGTGCAGCTCAACCCGTTTCATTTCGGCGCGTTGGCCGGTTTGGGTCAATGCTATCTGCGGCTGGGCAACGACCTGTGGGCGCTCGAAAACTTTCGGCGCGCCCTGGCCATCAACGGTGAGCTCGACGGCGTGCGCTCCAGCATCGGCATGATCGAGCGGCGATTGAAAAAGCAGAGCGATTCGTAAGGATCGGCTGAAAAGCCGTCCTTAGACGTCTGAATCCCGCCAGCCTCTCGCCTACTGCCAAGGCGATCTTCTATAGTGGCCGCATGGCTGGCAATCGGCAGGAAGTGCTCATTCTGGGCGGCGGCATCAATGGCGCGGCCTTGGCGCGCGAATTGGCCATCAATGGGGTGCCGGTCACGCTGGTCGAATCGACCGATCTGGCCTTCGGGGCCACGGCCCATTCGTCGCGATTGATCCACGGCGGCTTGCGCTACCTGGAATATGGCGAATTCGACCTGGTGCGCGAATCGCTGGCCGAACGCACCCGGCTGCTGCGTTTGGCGCCACAATTCGTGCAGCCGCTCGAATTGTTCATTCCGGTCGAAAACCGCTTCGGCGGCGTGGCTCGTTCGCTGGCGCGCTTCGCCCGGCTCGAGCGTTGGCTGCCCGGCCGCAGCGAGAGCCGGGGCTTGTGGCTCGTCGAAGCGGGGCTCTGGCTCTACGACCGTTATGCCCGCGACCCGACGCTGCCGCATCACCGAGCCTGGCGGCATGGCGAGCCCGGCACTCCGCCAGTGGACCAGCGGCGTTATCGCTGGCTCTGCTCGTACTTCGATGCGCAGTTGCGCTATCCCGAGCGTTTTGTCCTGGCTCTGCTGGCCGATGCCCAGGCCGCGGCCGCCGAGCAGGGCACCACCATCAAGGTTTGGACGTACCACGAAGCGCGGCTCCGCGGGCACGCGGTCGAAATCATCGACGAACGCAACGGGCAAGTGGTCGCATCGCTCGAGCCGGCGGCCATTGTCAACGCCACCGGGGCTTGGGTCGATCTCACGCTCGAGCGGCTGGATGTTCCGGCCCGGCGGATGATGGCCGGGACCAAGGGAAGCCACCTGGTGACCTACAATCCCACACTGCGGGCAGCGCTTGCGCGTGGCGGCGTGTATGCCGAAGCGGCCGACGGCCGGCCGGTTTTCGTACTGCCCTTCGGCCCCGCTTGTTTGATCGGCACCACCGATCTGCCCTACAGCGGCGATCCGGGCGAAGCAGTGGCTTCGCCGACGGAAGTGCAGTATCTGCTGGATACGGTCAATGCGATTTTTCCGCAGCCGGGCCTCACGGTCAGCGACATCGAGATGCATTATTGCGGCGTGCGGCCATTGCCGGCCAGCTCGGCGGCCACGCCGGGAGCGGTGACCCGGCGGCATTGGGTCGAAGAGCAGCCGGGAGCGCCAATCCCGACGTTCTCGGTGATCGGCGGCAAGCTAACGACCTGCCGCTCGCTGGCCGAAACCACCGCCGACATGCTGCTGGCTCGGCTCGGCCGCCAGCGCGTGGCCGACAGCCGGCAGCGGATCGTGCCAGGCGGCGAAGATTATCCAGGCGACGAGCAAGAGCTTGGCCGGCGCCTAGCGGCATTGGCAGCCGCTCACGACCTGTCGGCCGAAGCTGCGAGCAGCATCTGGACGCTGTGGGGCACACGCTCCGGGCGAGTGCTCGAAGCCTTGGGCGGCAACCTGCACCCGCAAACACTGCTGGCCGGCACGCCGCTGCCCCTGTCTTTGGCGACCTGGTGCGTGCGCGAGGAGCACGCCCAGCGGCTGGCTGATCTCGTTGAGCGACGTTTGATGCTCGTGTACCATCGTGGCTTGCCGCGCCGATGCGTCGAACAATTGGCCGACGTGCTCGTGGCCGAGGGACGGCTGAGCGCGACCGAGCGCAACGCCGCAATCGATGCGGAAGTCGCGCGATTGAAAACGCATTTCGGCAAACAGCTGGTCGAGTGACTACATCATTAACCAAGTTTGATCGACTAAACCTGCCCAGGCGAGCCGGGAGCGTGAGCGACCGGAGTTCTGCCCCATGACCACCTCTTACATTCTCGCTCTCGATCAAGGCACGACCTCGAGCCGCGCGATCGTGTTTTCGCACGACGGGCGGCCAGTGGCCATCGCCCAGCAAGAGCTGCCGCAGATCCTGCCTCGGCCCGGCGTGGTCGAACACGATCCGGAGGCCATTTGGGCCACGCAATTGGCCGTGGCTCGACAGGCGATTGCCGACGCCGGCATCGAAGCGTCGCAGATCGCGGGCATCGGCGTCACCAATCAGCGCGAAACGACCATCCTGTGGGACCGCAAAACCGGCCGCGCCGTACACAACGCCATCGTCTGGCAAAGCCGTGTGAGCGCCGAAATCTGCGAGCGGCTCAAACGCGAAGGCATGGAGACCACCTTTCGCCGCAAGACCGGACTGCTGCTCGATCCCTATTTCTCCGGCACCAAAATCGATTACCTGCTGGACACGATTCCCGGCCTCCGGGCCCGCGCCCATCATGGCGATATCCTGTTCGGCACGGTCGACAGCTACTTGATCTGGCGGCTGACCGGCGGCCGCCACGTGACCGACGTGAGCAACGCCAGCCGCACGCTGCTCTACAACATTCACACGCTCGACTGGGACGACGAGCTGCTGAAAATCCTCGAAATTCCGCGGCGCATGTTGCCGGAAGTCCGCCCCAGCAGCGAGGTCTACGGCCAGACGCTCGAAGAATGGTTCGGCCAGGCGATTCCCGTCGCGGCCGCCTGCGGCGATCAGCAAGCCGCCACGTTTGGGCAAGCCTGCTTCGAGCCGGGCAGCGCGAAGAACACGTATGGCACCGGTTGCTTCCTGCTGATGAACACGGGCCAGCAGCCGGTCGAATCGCATAATCACCTACTGACGACCATCGGTTGGCAACTCGACGGCCGCACGACGTATTGCCTCGAGGGATCGGTGTTCGTGGCCGGGGCCGTGGTGCAATGGCTGCGCGATGGCCTGGGACTGATCAAGACTTCGGCCGAAGTGGAAGCACTCGCGGCTTCCGTCGACGATACCGACGGCGTGTACCTGGTGCCGGCTTTTGTCGGCCTGGGAGCCCCCTATTGGGATCCTTACGCGCGCGGCGCCGTGCTGGGTATCACTCGCGGAACCACAGCCGCGCATCTCGCCCGGGCCGCGCTCGACTCGATGGGGTATCAAACCCGCGACCTGGTCGAGGCGATGCAAAAGGACGCGGGGCATCCGCTGAAGGCGCTGAAAGTCGACGGCGGCGCGGCGGTCAACGATGCCCTGATGCAGTTCCAGGCCGACATGCTGGGCGTGCCCGTCGAGCGGCCGGCTGCGTGCGAAACGACCGCCCTGGGAGCCGCCTACCTGGCCGGGCTGGCCGTGGGCTTTTGGAGCGACACCAAGGAACTTGCCGGTCACGCCACGATCGAGAAGCGCTTCGAGCCGCAGATGCCCGACTCACAGCGCGACCGCATGTATCGCGGCTGGCTCAAAGCGGTCGAGCGGAGTCGGAACTGGGACAGCAATGATGAAGGATGAATGCGGAATGATGAATGAAGAGAGGCTTCGCATGCGTTCTTTCATTCATCGTTCATCATTCATCATTCCGACTTTCCCCACGGTCCAGGCCGAGTAGAGGGTAGCGTTGTGGGGCCGAGCCACTCGCGGCTCCCCGCCACAAACCAATCGCTCCCGGCTTCGCTCGCGCTGCGCTACCCTCTACCCGCTGCCTGGAACCAGTAGCCCGCTCAAACCCTCACCGAAAGAGGACGCCCTGATTGTACGGGGTGCGTCTGGCTGTTCATCCATTCACCGCCGGGCCTGCGTGATCTCGGGCGCGTAGCGGCCCGGGTTCTTGCTGAATGCTGTCAGCGTCGCCTCGGTCGAGAACAGGTAAATGCGGTTGCCGAAAAACACGCCGTGCTTGCGCTTGCCCGGCACCGACTTGTTTTCATCCAGCGCCAGCACCGGATCGTCGCCCGACATCACCGGGCTGAATGCATCGGGATTGGCGAGAAAATGCTGCTGTTCGGTCTGGCTGGCGAATAAATACGTGCGGCCATGATGGATCGCGCCATAGCGCACGTCGCCCTCTTTCCAAGCCTGTCTTTCCACGAGCGTCACCGGGCAATAGCCTTCCAGGCCCAGCGGCGGGCTGCCAGGCGGCAGTTGCAGCGTACGGCCGGCCGGAGGAGCGGTTACGGTCGCCGCGGCCGGCGGACTGCCGGCGGACGTCTGGGCGGCGGATTGCTTCGATGATTGCAGCGCCCAGTACATCTGTGCGTCCGAATTGGCGGGCGGCGGCGTCGAACGATCGAGCCCGGCGGCCGCCATCGGTGTCGCTGGCGTCGTGGCTGCCGGCGGCGCAGCGGCATAGGCGCTTGGCGGCATGGCTTGCGTCGCGAGCATGGCATTGCTGGGTTGCCCCGGCATCGCGGTTTGTGCCTCCGGAGCTGCCGCAGCTATTGGATTGTTGCCGGCTGTTCCTTGCGACGCTCGCAGACCTGCGAAGTAGTCGGCATAGCGATCGTCGGAGAGATTCGATTTCTGCGCCGCCGGCGGCGGCGACATCGCAGGCGCGGACGACGGCGTTTGCGCCGCGGCAGCCGGCGGCGATGTGCTGGCCACCATGCCAGGCATTTTGCTTGCCCGCGCGGCTACTTGTTGCATGACACCGACGTAATTCTCAATCGTCGGCGGGCTTTGCACCTTTTGCACCACCTGGCCCTGCGGGGTGATGATGACATCGGCCGGAATCGCCTGGATGCCGTACTGGGCGACCAGTTTGCGGTTGTCGTCGAAATTGAGCTTCACGCCGACGTACTGACGCTCCATCGCGGCCGAAAAGCCCGGCTTGCGAAAGACATTGTCTTCCAGTCGCGCACAAGGCTGGCACCAGGTGGCCGAGAAATGGATCAGCACAAGCCGATTGGTTTGGGCGGCCAAGCGTTTGGCAGCCTCGACGTCGGGTTGCCAAAATGCCTGTTGCCCGAAGCTTGTGCCCTGCAAGCACAGCAGGGCCAAGATCGCCAAACCGCATCCACGGCGAGCCAACATTGCACATCTCCCAACGGGCAGTCATTGCGGTGTGCTTGACGCACTGGGAATGCTTATCGGTTGTGGCGCGACTGCAAATTGTGTCAAATTTAGCGATCGTTCCGATTTGCACGGTCGTGCCGCGTGCATGCTTGCCGCGCGAAGCTAGCGGCTTGACCTATCAGGTGGGACAGGTTTTAATCATGGGGGTCCGACGGGTGGTGGGTTCGGCTGGCAGATGCTGCCGGCCGCCGGCCGTTTTTCGGATCGAGGATGACAGGTTTCGGATCGAAGATAGCAAGCTGCTGCGTCCCAAATGCCGCCGCGAGCATCGCTTGACACCGCACAAAACATCGGTAAGATTGATGTAGATTTAAGTTCTGCCTGACAGTTAGGCACCGTCGGCCCGCGAATAAACTTCGTGTGGGCCTCTCTCCCCGGCCGGTTAGCGGGGGGACAGTAGACGCCTCCGCTCCTTGAGTGCCTCACTCTCCACGAGTGCCTCACGCTCAATAAAAGGAACGGAAGTCAGTTTTTCGGCGGTCTGCCGTTGTCGGGTAACCCCCTTGCTCGCTCGGCGACGCCGCTGGGTATGGAATACCGGTGGCAATCCAGGTTCCGTTGCCTTTCCGTCGACGGCTAGCATTTTTTATTATTACGATTTTCGTCCTAAGACGAGAATTGATCTCTAGTTAGGTGATCCACGCGCTCGGTGCGCTGGGTTCCGGTCCTGCCGGACGGTTTGGGAGCTTTGTTCCCGACGCGAGCCAATGATTTCGCGCTCGCGATCCATGCAGCTACAGGATGTGGGCGGTGGCGACGGCGCGCCATCACCAAGCGCAAGCGCACTTTCCATCTTTACGCCGTCACTTCAAGTGAGACGAAAGGTCATGGGTAAGAAGAAACGGGGCCGAGGTCGGGGACGCGGCGGTCCAGGACATTTTCAGGGCAACAACGGCCACCCGCGCGGTCGCCATCGCCGGCCAAGGCCGGGAGGTGGTGGTGGCGGCGGCGGTGATGGTGGCGGTCGGCCGCCCGGTCCCGAAATGGAAGTCATGGAGAACGGCGAACCGCTGGCCACCGTGCCGGCTTCCGGCGTGCTCGAACTGCATCCCAACGGCTACGGCTTTCTGCGCGATACGAAAAACAACTTTCAGCGCGAACGCACCGACCCGTTTGTCCCCGGCACGATGATCGAAAAGTTTCGCCTCCGCGAAGGCGTGCTGATCAACGGCATGGTGCAACAAAACCGCCGGCAGGAAGGCCCCCGGCTAAAGGAAATCCTGGACGTCGACGGGCTGAAGCCCGAGGACTATCCCCAGGTCAAAAGCTTCGATTCGCTGACGCCGATCAATCCCGAATCCTGGCTCGAGTTGGAGACCGGCGCCGCCCCCTTGAGTCCGCGCGTGATGGACCTGCTCACGCCGCTGGGCAAAGGCCAGCGGGCGCTGATCGTGGCCCCGCCGCGCACTGGCAAAACGATCCTGCTCCAGCAGATCAGCCAGTCCATCAGCGCCAACTATCCGGACATCAAGCTGTACGTGCTGCTGGTGGACGAACGGCCCGAAGAAGTCACCGACATGCGCCGCAGCGTCAATGGCGAAGTCATCGCCAGCAGCCTGGACCGCGACGTCGAGAGCCACGTGCGGCTGTCGCAATTAGTGGTCGAACGCTGCAAGCGGCTGGTCGAGATGGGACACGACGTGTTCCTGCTGATGGATTCGATCACGCGCATGGCCCGGGCTTTTAACAAGTGGGTCGGCAACACGGGCCGCACCATGTCTGGCGGCGTCGACATCAAGGCGCTGGACATTCCTAAAAAGCTGTTCGCTACCGCCCGCGTGTTCGAAGAAGGCGGCTCGCTCACGATCGTGGCCACGGCCCTGGTCGACACGGGCAGCCGCATGGACGAGTTGATCTTCCAGGAATTCAAAGGCACGGGCAACATGGAGCTGGTGCTGGACCGCAAGCTGGCCGATCGCCGCGTGTGGCCGGCCATCGACATCAGCCAGTCGGGCACGCGCCGCGAAGAAAAGCTGCTCGATCCCGAGACGCTGCATGCCGTGACCATGCTGCGGCGGACGCTCTCGAGCATGCACCACGTCGACGCCATGGAGCAGCTCACCAGCAAGCTGGCCAAGTTCAAGAGCAACAAAGAATTCATCAGCCTGATCAGCGCCGCTCGCGATTAGCGCGGCGTTGCCTGGCCCATGTTTCGTGCCCGCCGGTTTGCCCCACTCTCGCGACCGGGGCTCGCGGATCGAACTTTGCACCTTGCGTCGGCGTCAGCTAAAATTGCACGACGACGTTCCGCTGGCCGCCAGCCGGCAGGGACCGCGTACGGAGGGTAAGCGAATGGTTAGCGGCCACACTGGAAATGTGGTGCCCCGCAAGGGGTTGCGGGTTCGAGCCCCGTGCCCTCCGCTCTTCTAGCTAGCCGTCGCCGTAAGCAGCTGATCCGCAGTTTCTTACGACGACGGCTTTTTGCTGCGCTGGGCGACCGTGCCAATCACTGGGTCAATCGCGAACCCTTGCGGCCACGAAAATCACGGGCTCGGCGTTGCCTCCTCTGTTTGGGAACCTTCCGAACTATCGCCGTTGGAACGCCCAGCGGCGCCACCGAGGAGGTCGAGACTTTGCATTTGCCGCCGCGCCTCCTCCTCGTGCAAATGGAAGTAATGACGGACCATGGCGCTGTCGGCATGGCCGACCCACTCCATGACAGCCCGCTCAGATATATTCTTATTGGTCGCGCACATGCTGACGAAATAGTGACGAAAAGAGTGCAGCCTGCCGTCGACGAACCCTTTGCCGCCGTTGCTCGATGGGAACTTGCCGACTAGGGGCACAAGCACGTCACGCACCAGCACACGGCGCACGGTGTCGGCCTTCAACCGGCCGCCACGCGGGCCATGGAATACGAATTGGTCAATTCTGGGTAAGTGCTGAAGAACCGCCAGAAACTCGGCATAAATCGGGAACGATCGGCTACGCCCACTCTTGAGCGTTCGCCGGAGGCCAAGTGTATTGCCACGGTAGGATTCATCGGTCAGCGTGATCCGCCCGCCATTTTCGAAGGCCACATCTGCCCATTTCATATTCACCAGTTCGTCGATCCGCATACCCGTGCAAGCCAACCCGACGACAACATCGCCGAGCCAGTTGACGGCAGGAATCTGGCGGCAGCGCTCGACGATCGCCCGGACCTCAGCCGGACGATAGCAATAGGCCCGCTCGCTTTCCACCTTGCGGAGAGGCAATTCGATCGGCTCGCATCCGGTCAGATGCTTGGCTTCGATCAACCATTTCACGGCCTGTTTGAGTGTCGTTAGTTCGTTGAGCAGGGTTTTCTGAGCGTAGCCCAAGCCTTCGAGGTGACTCGCATAGCGCTCGAGGATGGGCACATCAACTTGGTCCCAATTCCCAATAGCGGTCTTGCCGGCGAACGCGATAAACTTGTCGAATACCGTGCGATACCTCTTCTTGGTCGAAGCCTTGACGCCACCAATGATTCGGGCGCGGCTAATGTGCTCTTCGTACAAACGCCGCCCTTCGCTAAGCGAGAGTTTGTGGTTAGGGGTAGGAGCCGGGACCGTCGGCTTGATCAAGCCAAACTTGATGGCGCATGAGAGATCGAGTCGGGCGAGGAGATCCATGGCCTCGGTCTTGTCGCGCGTACCAAGGGAATGACGACCGACATTGACTGGATTAGTCCGACCGTCGGCGTACCACACCCCGTCGCGGCGCGAAAGGCGCCAAGCGAAGTGGTTGCAGCGAATGAGTTCGTATTTGGGTTTCTTGGGCATGTTTCGGGTGTTTACGAATCGGCGCGCCACCGCGGAGCGGGCCCCGGCAGCGACTTGGCCGTTGTCGGACGAGACCGTTGGGCTGCCGATGGTTCCTTTGGTTGCTGGTCAGCCGATTTGGAGTCGGCAGACTTGGAGAATTGGGTAAGCGCCGACCGCGGAATCAGCACGCGGCAGCGGCGGCCGCCCAGCTGAATGCAAGGCAGACGGCCGTCGGCGAGGTACCGACGAACCGTGGCCAGCGAGAGCCCACTTGCCGCCACAAACTTTTGTGGCGAAATGGTTTCGCGATCAATTGGCGCGGCGTCAGGCATCGCGGCATGTGCCGTTGGAAGCCGAACCGCTTATGCCGCGGTTCGAGAGCAGGTCGTGGTTGGACCCACTCTCTTCCTCTTCCCAAATAATGCGCGCGATATTTTGGGAACGGGCCAGCTATGACCGGAGCGACGACATGTCGCCGCGATTGCGAATGTAGGTAATAGCCTCCAGCGGAAGCTCCAGCTCTTCGCTGATTTACAGCGCACCAATCGCCTCGCCGATTTTTCGCTCTGATGCTGCGGGATTGATCGATACAAATGGCTCGTTTGGAAAATCATCGAGGCCGGGCATGTCAATCGTCGTCAATTGTTGCATCGCTTCGAGCTTACGCGGAGTTTCGTTGTCGGCATCCTCGTCGGCGGCCATGCCAAATATCGACCTGAGTCTCGCGAGCGTTTCTTTGGGAAGTGCGCCAAGCAGAATTGCGGCCAAACCGCGCATGCTTACCGGATGGACTGCCCCCGACAGCCAACCTCGTGCCAGGTCTTCGGCGCCAAGCTCAGCGAACGTAGACGCGGGATCTGGCGGCTCGCCGCTGACGCCGATCATCGCGAGAATTGGAATCGCGGCCTGCCTGAGAAGGCCGGCTTCCGGTGACGTGATGAGTTTCCTGCGATGTTCGTCGCGGGCAAGCGTCCACCACACGAAATAATATGGGTTCCGCCGTGTCACCTCCCGCCGCATCGCGACCGGCAACGATCGCAATTGAAACGGTGGGCGAGCAATGATTTCCATTGGTCCATCCCTTTCTTCCATGGATCCAGCACGGCTTCCAGCCGAGCGCTATAAGCCAGCATGCCTTCGATAGTCCGACGCGCCAGCCAGTCAACCGTGCGTCCACTGCCAAAGCGCGTACGATTCGGTCGATCGCAGACATTCTTTTGCCAACTCCTGATAGCTCGCCGCTTACAACTTACTGAATATGCCAGCTTTTTCGCCATTATTTAGTTCGGCAAGGGCGACGCCCTATTCCTTCTGCAGGTTTAGGAGCTAATTTCCGGCATCAAGCATTATGACGCATTTCGGCCCAAAATTTAGCTCATGAAGCCGTTCGTGCGTTTCGCGAATCTGTCTTCCAGACTACCGGCGTGAAACTGGGGCTTGTCGGCACCGTGTTGCAGCGCAAAAAAGCCGCCGGGGGCTGACGCCTTTCGGTCACAAGCCCTGCACCTATCGGCTGCCCCGCCTCAACCAACCTACTATCCACCGTCGTTTAAAGGCGGCAGCGACGACAAGATCGCGCGTCGTACTTTTGCTTTTTCGATGGACTCGCTGCTGACGCCCGCAAGAGCGAAAAAGGATTTATGGCGGCCCTGCCAAAGCTATCCATCGCCGTCATCTATTATGACGCGTTTGGTGAAAAAATTTAGGGCAACTTGCGACTCCTGGCGTTATCAACCCAAGACTCAAGAGCTAACCGCTCCACTCATTAAAAATGCCGCGATTTTCGTCGAAGTTTAGCTCGCTGTGGGAACCTGCAAAGCGCGAGATTGGCTTTGCGATACAATTATGCGCAAATTCCGAAGGTAAAGAGGCCGCAGCGCTATTGCTGGAAATAAGACGCGGGCCGGGGCATATCGCAGCCCGTACTTCGTCAATTCGGCCCGATGGGCACAAAGTGCCCCAGTAATACGGGCTCTTCCATTTCTCTTGGTTGCGGACCCACTACTTGGCGGCTTGCCGGCTGGCGGCGTAATCGACACTGCCCACGTCTCGCCTTTGGCCAGGGCGCGACAGTAAACGCTGATCGGCCTGGCAGGGCTTCGTCATCCACCAGTCGGCTGCTCGCCACTACGCGAGACTGCCGGCTATCAGGAAGCCTCGCGATAGGTCCATCCTCCACGATCTTGTGGCGATCTTCAGGCCGCCTCATCGCTTGCGGTCCCGAATGCTCGACGAAACGAGCAGACAAGGCCAGCTAGCGCGCGTCGGTGGATCGCACCTGAGCGCGCAACGCGCCTCATGCACTTGCGTCTAGCGCCGCACGCCCAAGAATGACTGGACAGCCGAGCACGTCGTTTATCTGCCGCTGGCGGGCAGACGGGTCGGCGAACGGTTCACTGAGCTGCGTACCGTCGAAGTTGAACCCCTGGGAAGCGGCTGGAGCAACACGGCATTCCTGGTGAGCTGGGCTTGGGTATACCGCTTTCCCCGCCGGCAAATCGCCGTGCCCTGCGTGGAAACGGAAAGCGCCGCCCTTCCGCAAGTCGCTACGCAACTCGAACTGCCGATTCCGCATTCCACTTGGATCGGTCGCCCGGCGTCCGATTACCGTTGGCCGTCTTCATCGCGGCTGCCTGATGGGGGTCGCCGCGCCGCACGGATGGCGAACCGGGTGAGAAAAACAATAGAAGCGCGCCGTCGCTAGGACGCCGCAGGAGTATTGGCCCGTAGTCACAACGCGTTCAAAATATGTGACTTACGTCCTGAAATGCGTGGCCAGATACTGCCGCGGAGAACAATCCTTGCCGGACCTTTGGGGTTAGCGCGCTTGTGGAGCCATCACGAGCGGTTATGTTACATGCTGGCTCGGCCCACGCCCCATTCGCAGGCGGTAGCGAAGATTCGTTCGTTTCCACTGCCGGCTTAGCCTTTTCCCACCGCTGCCCGCACGGCTTAGCACGCCAAACTTCTCGGCGAAGGACGATACCGCCTTGTCTCGATTTACACGCTGGTTCGACCGCGCTCAGTTCCCCTCGCGCTCCGCGCGGCGCCGCCGGCAGCGAAAAGCCGACTTGCGTCTGCGTCCCTTGCGGCTGGAATCGCTGGAAGAGCGGCGACTGCTCTCGCTAACCACCGACAGCTTTTCCGGTGGGGTGCTGACCGTCGACTTCAACGCGGCGGATCGAGTGGGGATCACGAGCTCGGGCGGCAACGTGCTGGTCAATGGCTCCAGTCCGACGACCGGTGCCGCGGCCGTCGGCAGCGTGACGGCTATCGATATCACCGGCACCGGCAACTTCGACAACACAATCGACCTCTCGGGCGTGAGCGCCGCCCAAGGGTTCAGCAATCTTGCGACCGTGACGATCGCGGCCGGCGGTGCAGTCAACGGAGACACCATCTTATTGGGGCCACTGAATGCCTCGGGGGCCGTCAATGTCTCGAGCGTTGGCCCGAGTCAGATCACCCTGGCCGCGGGTGTTGCAGCCGGCAGCTTGGTGATTGCTCCTGGCATACTCAGCGATATTTATCTCGACGGCGGCGTGACCACCAGCGGCGCGCAGGACTACGCTGCGCCGGCCTGGATCGAGGCCGACGCCGTGCTGTCGGCCGGCAATGGCAACATCACCTTTGGCAGCACGCTGGATGGCGCTCATAACGTCACGCTCGACAGCTCCGGCGCGACCACCTTCGCAGGTGTCGTCGGCGGCGCCGACTCGCTCAGTTCGCTTACAACCGACGCGGCCGGCTCGACTGTCATCGATGCCTCGATCACTACGTCCGGCTCCGGCGGCCTGACGCTCAATGACCCGGTTACGCTGGGAGGTGATGTCACGCTGTCCGCCGGCTTCAATCCGGTGACGATAGCCAGCACGATCGACGGGGACTACGCGCTGGCGATTGATAGTTCGGATCTTGCCTTGAATGGGGCCATCGGTTCTAGCGAGCCGTTGGCTTCGTTGAGCACCAATATATCGTTCAACGCCACGTTCCGTGGCGGCTCAATCACCACCATCGGCTATCAGTGGTACGACAACGACATCATGCTGGCAGCTGACGCGACCTTCGACGCCGGTAAGTCGACGCTCCTGTTCCAGTCCGGGCTGGACGGAGCGTACGCCGCTACGCTCAAAAGCGCTGGGCTAATTGAGCTCACCGGCAGCGTAGGGAGCCGTACTCCATTGGCCGATCTGACTACGGATGGTACCGGTACCACGAGCATTGGCGAAGATGTAAACAGCACCGGAAACCAGACGTACAACAATGCCGTGTCGGTCGAAAGCTATAGTGCGCTCATTGCCGGCACCGGTAACATCACGTTCAACGGTCCAATCGAGGGCGGTGGGCTGGAAACGAGCACTAAAGGCACGACAACATTCAACTCGCCGGTGGGCACCAGCGCCATTTTGGCCAGCTTAACGACAGATGCCGGCGGCACAACTGTTTTGAACGCTGGCTCAATCGACACAAATTCCGCTGTCACGTTCAATAACAATGTGGTGCTGCCGGTCAACACATCGATCGATGCCAGCTCCACGCAGTTTGCAGGTGCGATTGACGGCCCGGGCAGCCTTTCCACCGAAGCAGGTAATACGACCTTCGCCGGCGCAATCGGCGGGACAACGCCGTTGAACGCCTTGAATGTTGTTGCCAGCTTTACCACACTCTCTGCCGACACCACGATTAATGTTGGTTCGGGCGGCGTCACCTTCGGATTCGTCAATGGTGCCCACGCATTGGCGATTACAAGCGCCGGTCTGGCGTCATTAACCGCAGCGATTGGCAACTCGAGTCCGCCGACGACGCTTTCAGTCGTTGCGGCGGGCCCGATCACACTCTATGGCGACATAACAACGAGCGGCAACCAGGTATATTCGCATCCCGCTACAATTGGGTCGGGCACGATCCTGACATCGACCGGCGGTACGATCAGTTATGCGAGTACGGCACCGTTCCTGACGTCGACCGCCCCTACGCTGCCTGGTGTGAGCACGAATGAAGCTGCCAGCACGACAGAAACCGTGTCAACACTGATTGGCGGCTTAATCGTCGACAACAACGATTCGTATGGCATTGCCATCAATGGCCAAACGACGCCGGGAGGTGCGTGGCAATATTCGCTCGACGGGTCGACGTGGGGCAATTTTGGTGCGGTCGGCGCAACGCAATCGCTGCTGTTGGCTCCAGCCGACTTCGTACGCTTCGTGCCCGACGGAGTTGACACAGGGACCGCTACTTTCTCCTATCGCGCCTGGGATCAATCCACGGGCGCCGCCGGGACGGTGGTGGATACCACGGCCAATGGCGGCAACACGGCCTTTTCTGTCGCTTCCGCGACGGCTTTGATCGCAGTCCAAATCCCATCGGTGCTCACGTCCGAAACGTTTTCCGATGGTGTGCTGACTATCGGTCTGGATGGTCCGCAAAATGTAGCGATTGCGAGCGGGGCCGGCGAACTGCTTGTCAACGGCGCTAGCCCCAATGCTGGAGCAGTCTTGGCCAGTGCAGTGACGGCGATTGACATTACCGGTACTGCTGGCACGTACGACAACACGATCGACCTGTCAGGCGTCAGCGCCGCGCAGGGGTTTAGCTCGCTCGATACCGTTTCAATCGACGCGGGCGGGTCGCTCGCCGGCGACCAGATCTTGCTCGGCGCTCTTAACGCCTCGGGACTTGTGTCGATTACAGGCACAGGTATTGCCACCGTGACTGCTGCTTCCGGGAGCGTTGTGGCCGGCAGCGTGTCCGTCACAACCGAGGCTTTGAAGCTGACGTCCGCAATCACGATAACGACGACGGGCGATCAACTGTACAACTCCGATATTTCTATTGCCAGCGGAGTAAATGTTTCGACCAGTAACGGCGACATAACTTTTAACGGCACGGTAAATGGTTACGGCTTGCTTACCGTCAGCAGTCCCCAGTTGACTGCGTTCAATGCCACCGTCGGCGGTGCTGTTCCGCTTAGCGGACTCACCGTCGATTCAGGCGGCAGGACTGTACTTGCTGCTTCGGTGACGGCAGCTACCCTCGACCTCTTCAGCCCAGTGACGTTGAGCGCCAACCTGACGCTTGGCTCGGCCACATTCGATATAGCGAACACGATTGATGGTGCTTACGCGTTGACGATCGACACATCGAGTCCTTTGTCAATCGCCGCTGCTTTAGGATCGATAACGCCACTGGCGTCCCTGACGATCATTGCTGCCTCAACTAATTTCAATGGCGGCGAGGTTACAACCACCGGTTCGCAGACTTACGACACCGCTTTTGTCTTGCAGTCGGATGCAACCTTTAACGCCGGTTCGTCACCAATCCTCTTCGACAGCAGTCTTGACGGAGCACACAACGCCGTATTTGACACGTCCGCCACGACAACGCTCGTGGGCAATCTGGGCGCCAAAACCGCGCTCGCTAGCCTGACGACGGACGGCGGTGGGACCACGGCGATCGAGGGCGATCTGACCACAACGGGCAAGCAGACTTACAACGGCCAGGTCACTGCAGGGACATCCACCGTTCTCAACGCCGGCAGCGCCGGCATTGTGTTCAATGGCTCCATCGACGGTGGCATATTGATGTGCAATTCCATCGGCACCACGTGGTTTAATGCTCCCATTGGCACAACGTCCTTGCTCGGCAGTTTAACGGTGGAAGGCGGCGGGACGACCATCCTGGCGGGCAGGTATCTGGAAACGACAAGCGGCATGACCTTCTACGATCCGGTCGTGCTCGCGTCAGATATGACGGTGAGCAGCGATAGCTTCGTTGGTTTCGATAGTACCGTGGATGGGACCTATAACCTCAATCTTGATCAAAGCCCCGCTTATTACGCTGCGTTCATTGGCGCCGTCGGCAGTAGCACGCCGCTTGCGTCGCTAACGGTCTCCGGTGATACGGTGTCTTTTGGCAACGTCGCGACATTGGGGGACGTCACGACAATAGGCTCGCAGCTTTACCTGGCCAGCACGGTTGACCTCGACGGCTTATACGATTCTACCGGAAGCAGCATCCATATCATCGGCGCTGCAATGGTCGACGGCAACTCCGCGATCGATGCTGCTGGGGTGGTCACCGTGGACACCGTCAACGGGCCATCGAGCCTGAACATCGTCAGCGGAGGACTTGTTACCTTTGACGGCGAGGTGGGCAACACGCCGCTGAAAACCCTCACGGTCAGCTCGCCAAGCGGCATTGACGTTAACGCCAACGTGACCACAACGGGCAATCAGATTTATAGCTTGCCAGTCAACGTTGCGACGGGCGTCAGCTTGACCTCCGAGACAGGTAGTGTCAGTAAGGTGGCTTCCGTTAGCACAGCGCCAGTGCTCACTTCGATTGCTCCGACGATGAATCCCACCGTCGTAAATGCGGACAGCTACCCCGAGGAGGACGTCGGCGATTTGATCGGAAGTTCGACCACCGACGACAACGATGTTTACAACATCGCTGTCGAAAGCGTGTCGACCTCAGGAGGCACGTGGCAATATTCGTCCGACGATGCCAAAACATGGACCGACTTCGGCACGGTCTCTGCCACTAAGTCGCTCGTACTGTTGTCCAGTGATATCGTTCGCTTCCTCGCTGGGGCCGAAGTCGGCACGGCCACGTTTACGTATCGGGCGACGGACCAAGCGGGTGTCGGCGGCGAGCTTGTTGATACAACAACCAACGGCGGCAATTCGGCCTTTTCGGCAGCAACGGACACCACTTCAGTCGTAGTACAGATCGCACCTGTTATTACGACGGATACCTTTTCCGGTGGCGTGCTTACCGTTGATGTCGATGGACCTGAAAACGTGTCGATCGGCAGTTCCGGCGGGCGTTTGTTGATTGATGGCAACAACCCGACAACCGGCGTGGCGCTGGCAAGCGCGGTTACAGTTATCGACATCACCGCCTCTGCCGGCCAGTACGACAACTCGATCACTCTGACCGGAGTCAGCGCTGCGCAGGGGTTTACGTCCTTGGCGAGCGTGTCAGTGAATACCGGAGGCTCATACTTCGCAGACCACGTTACGCTTGGCACCCTGAACGCTTCGGGGCTCGTATCAATCACCGGCGCTCGCAGCGACTCGGTGAGCGTGCCGGGAACTCTGGTGGCCGGCAGCCTATCGATCACCGCTACGGCCCTGAGCCTTGGCTCCGTGACCACAACTGGCAATCAAACCTACAACGCTCCCGTCAGGCTCTCCAACGCAGCGACTTTGTCGGCCGGCAGCGGCAACGTGACTTTCAACAACACGGTCGACGGCAGCTACAGCCTCACGATCAATAGTTCTGGGGCTACGACATTTGCTGGAACCGTCGGAGGTCACGCCGAACCTACTTCGCTCACCACGGATTCGGCCGGATCAACGGTCATAGGCGCATCGTTGGCCGTGATCGACAACATCAATATCAATGATCCGCTGACCTTGGCGGGCAATGTGACGCTGGATGGGGGCCTGGCTGCCAACGGCTACAGTACCGCTGTCAATATTAAGAGTACGATCGACGGGCCTTACGCCTTGGTGATCGATAGCCGAAATATGTCGCTCGTCGGAGCAATTGGCTCAACTACGCCGCTGGCCTCTCTGGTCGTTGGCGCTACTTCCAGCGCCGTCTTCGGCTCCATGGATACGCTCAGCGGTGGATCGATCACCACCACCGGACCCCAAACGATCAATGTCGACCTGAGGCTAAGTGCCAACACGACGTTCAGCGCCGGCTCGTCAACGATTCTCGTGCAGGGCGGCCTGCTGGGGGACAGCGCTACCTTCAACACCGCCGGATTGACTGATTTGACTCCCGGTATCTTTATGGGCATCCAAGTGAATAGTGTGACGACGGACGCCGCCGGAACTACTACTATTAGC
>DATATB010000132.1:0-5616 GCA_036268995.1 Pirellulales bacterium
ACAGCAGGATTCCGAAGCCGCCCATGGCGTAGCACCACCAGACGCGGCGCATGCCGACGACGGCTCCGCCCGAGGCTTTGATGATCCGGCGGGCCCTGGTCGCCAGCAGCACGGCGTAGATCGAGCCGCCGCCGAGCAGCCAGATGACCGAAAACACTACGCCCCGGTTCAGGAGCCGATCGACCTTCGATTGCTGGCTCTCGATCCGCCGCCGGTAAGTCGCGTCGGTCGGCTGCAATTCAGGCGCACTCGGCTCGGCGGGCGGCTGGTAGGGGTTCGTCATTTGTGTTCGTCCAGTTGATTTGGCGGCGCTGGCAAGGGACGGCGCTGTCCGCGCTCCAACCCCTCACCCCCGACCCCTCTCCCGCAAGGGGAGAGGGGAGGAAGAAACGCCGGCAGCGCTACCGCAGCCCGCCGGAGACGCGGATGCTTTCGCCGGTGATCCAGCCGGACTCGGGCGAGGCGAGGAAGACGACGGTCGAGGCGATTTCGTCGGGCTGGCCTAAGCGACCCAAAGGCGTGTTGGCAAGGAATTGCTTTTCGTAGTCGCTGCCGACAATGCCAGCCGAGTGCAAACCCTCGGTTTCGGTAGCGCCGGGATTGATTGAGTTGACCCGGATCTTTTTGGAGCCCAGTTCTCGGGCCAGCACGCGGGTGATCGAATCCACGGCGGCCTTGGTTGCCGAGTACACCGCGGAGTTCGGTTCTTGATTGGACGATACGACCGAGCTGATGTTGATGACGCTGCCACCGTTGGGACCGAAATGCCTGGCCGCTTCCTGGGTCGATAGAATCAGCCCGAGCACATTGATGTTGAACTGCCGATGAAAATCGTCTTCGGTAATCTCGTCCAGAGGGGCGAAGTGATAGATGCCGGCGTTGTTCACGAGCACGTCGAGCGACCCGAAGGCCTTTTTGGTCTCGGCAAACAGCCGGCGCACGTCGGCGGACTTGGCCACGTCGCCCTGCACGGCGATCGCCTTGCCGCCCGCGCCGGTTATTTCGGCGACGACGCGGTCTGCGCCCTCTCGGCTCGAGGCGTAGTTCACGGCGACTTTGGCCCCGGCGGCCGCCAGGCCCTTGGCGATGGCCGCTCCGATGCCCTTGGATGCGCCCGTCACGACGGCGACTTTGCCTGATAGTCCGTTCATGGATCAGCTCCTGGGAAGAGGCTACCGATTCGAGGAATACCCGATTCGATAGCCGGAAAGGGGCCCAAGAGCAAGTGCCTCGCGGGGAGGGTGATCGCTGAACATCGCCTCAGACGACCGTGTTCACGCCTTCCTGGCTGGATGACGACTGGATGGTGGCGAATTTCTGGGCCCATTCCAGTTGGCGCTGCGAAGTGTTCGTATAGTCGCTCGTTTCGGAGCTGGAATTGTTGGCGGCCACGTCGCTCACGCCTTGTGCCTGCTTCTGAAAAAACTTGACGAGATCGAGCGGTTCGTCGGGCGGCGCGCCGCTGAGATCCATCTGAACCCGCATCTGGTTCAGCTCCTGCTGGTCGCTGGCGCTGATGGCCCCGGCGGATGAAAGCTGCTGCACGAGCGACGAGAACTCGCGCGGCGAAATGTCGTGCATGTCGAATTGCGACACGACCTGCCGGAAGGCCGCGCTGGAGCCGCCCGCCGCGCTGCCGCCATCCAATGCCGATTGAGTGGCCGGCGCCGCCGTGCTCGTGTCGGCCGGGCTGCTGGGCGTGATGATGCTCGCCAAGGAGCTCGAAATGCTGCTAACCGCCATAGTGGCTGCTCTCCCAAAAAGCCGGATTACAAGGTGCGAAATCGGAAAGCAATCAGCATGCCCAATCCACGAGCGCGAGCGAACCTCGGGTTCTAAGTCTTCCAAGCGCCGGAGGTTGCCGCCAAAGAATTGAACCGCGAAGACCGCGGAGGCGGTGGCGCAGCACCGGCCGCTAGCAGCAAATCCTGCCGAAGCGCAGCGCATTTCCGGCCGGACCACGGACCACGGACAACAAACTATTGACCACTGACCGGCTTGATGAACTCCGACCGGTAAACGGGCAGCCCGTTCTGCCGCATGCGCCGTTCGAAATGCGTGCGATAGTCGAGATCGTGCTCCGGCTGGCCTTCGGACACCGGCAGCGGGCCGTGCAGGCTAGTGGCCGCGGCAATCACTTCCAGCGAGCTGTGAAAATACTCCTCGACGTCGGTCCAGAAATGCAGCCGGCCGCCCGGCTCGAGCGTTCGCTGGACGTCGGCCAGGAACGCGGCGTTCATCACGCGCCGCTTGCGGTGCCGAGCTTTCCACCAAGGATCGGGAAAGTACACGTGCACCGCGGCCAGCGAGCCGGCCGGCACGCGCTCGCGAAAGACCCGCAAGCCGTCGCCGTGAACGATGCAGGCATTGGTGAGTTGGCGCTTCGCCAGCCGGGCGGCCGCGAACTCGGCATATTTGCGGGCGACTTCCAGGCCGAGGTAGTCGCTATCGGGGTTGGCCGCCGCAGCCGACGCGAGGAACAGTCCCTTGCCGCTGCCAAGCTCGATTTCCAACGGCGCCCGGCGGCCGAACAGCGACTTGGACGTGCAAGCCTCGGGCAACTGCTCGAAGGATTTCAGCCAACGGGCCAGTTCGACGCCAGCGTCAAGCTTCCGCAGCGCGCGGCGTCCCATGGCACGCGCCTACAAACCGGAGGCGGCGGGGGCACTGAGCAGGTCAGACGGCAAGGGCACGCCCTTGATTTGGCCTTCGCAGACCAGCGACTCGCGCACAAAGCCCTGGAAGCGCGAAACCACCATGGCGCCGCGCCGCAGCTTGAGCAGTTCGACGGCGATCACCAGCCGATCGCCGGGACGCACGGTGTCGCGAAAGCGGACCTCGTCCATGCCACCAAAGCCGACGATCTTGGTGCCCAGTAGATCGTACTTGATCGTGTAGTAGCTGCACATCTGGGCCGCCGCCTCGCACATCAGCACGCCGGGCAGCAGCGGCATACCGGGCATGTGCCCACGCGTCCAGAACTCGTCGGGACCATGGTCCTTGTATCCCACGCACACGCGGCGGTCGAAATCCTCGTAGACGATCGCCGTGAGCTGCTCCATTTCGTAGCGCTGGGGATTGTAGCGGCGGATCTCTTCGATATCGGCCAGCACGTGGTTCAAGTCGTAAAGGCTCGGATCCACGATCAGGTCTTTGGCGGCCACAGGGCTGCTCCTTGTCGAAGCCTTCGGACCTAAGGGGAAGATCGCCGAGGTCATTGAGGAAAAACCGCTGCCTGCCGGCACTCGATCATTGTCCATCGAACCGGCTGCTGGCGGGCATTTTAGCGGCATGCCCTAGCGCGATCAAACACAGCCGCACAAGCGGCTGCCTGGACACCGAAGCCCGGGCACCAGGCCGAACTCGGTTTCCGCTGGCACACGATCACGGCAGATGCGGCCGTGAAACGGCAAAAGCAGGCCTCAAGCTGGCTGGGACGCTTAGGTGCGCACCAACTTGCGCTTCAAACGGCGAGCCTTGCTATTGGCGGGGCGACGTCCATGATTGGCCTTTTTCAGGCCGCGGTGCGGTTTGGCCATGGGTACTGAATTCTGTTGAGTTTCGCGTGGGGGGTTCGAACGAGCGTGGCAGCGCCGACTCCAGCGGCTGCGGACCACAACTTTAGCAAGTGCCACTGCCCCTTGAAAGGGCGCCGACTTCGACAGCCACCGGCGCGCCAGCGGGTGCCCCAGGCAGCATCGCGGCGTCTATTGCTCTTCTTCGGCCGCGTGGGGGACGTCGGGCAGCCACTGCGTTCGCAGCTTCTGGCACGCCAGGCGATAGAATTCGCGTGTTTGCTCCCGCTCCTGTTCCGTCAAGGGGGTATAGCTCTCGACGAACACCTGGAACTGGTAGTACTCCTGCCGTTCGCCACTGGCGAGATCCTGTCCAGCGGTGCGCCAGGTCTCTTCGATGCCGTTGATGCGGTTCATAACCAGATCGAGCGTCGAGAAATCGCGTGATTGCGCCGGGCGGCCTTCGGCGTCGAACAGGTAAAACAGCAAGTAACCGTATTGCAGGTTCGCCTGGTTCAACTCGACTTCGTAGTAGGGGGCCTGCGGATCGCGGTCCGGACCATGCTGCGTGCTCTCCTTGACGCTCCAGCCAACGGCCCGGTAGCAAACCAGCAAATCGTGCCAGTCCAAAAACGGATAATCGATCGAGGTCACCACCTTGTGGTTTCCAGCTCGATAGGCCCAATAGCGCGAAAATTTAGCGTCGAAACGAGGACGCGACTTGGTGACGAAGTCCAGCCGCCGCCAGGCGGGCAAGCGCTCGGAGGTCGTAGGCGTGCCATTCCATTCGGCCGGCAATTGGTCGGCCGACAACTTGTCGAAGGCCTTGCCCGTCCGTTCTTCATGCAGAGCGAGCTCTCGGGCCTGGGATTCGGCCTCGGCCTGCAAACGCGACGGCCACAGCAGGTAGAGCTGCGCACCGACGAGCCCGGCGTACAAAGCCATCGCCGGAACCGACGGCCAACTGGCCAGCCAAGTGCTTTGCCATCGCGGCCAGAGAATCGGGCCACCGGCTGCCTGCAACTGCTCGGTGCGGTTTTTGTGCCAGGAGACCCTGGGCGGCAAGAAAAATAGCAGTAGCCGATCGAAGCTCAAGACCGCGCCCATCGCGAACAAAAAGACGCCAATGCCCAGCAATTCGTGCGGCAATCCCTCGACGACCGAAAATCCCTGAAGCGTGAGCAACGTGATCAACACCACGCGGACCACATTGGCAATCACCACAAACAGCACGCTGCCGGCCAGCAACAACAGGCCGCGGACGAGCGGTACACGGAAATAGAGCACGAAAAATACGGAAAACGCCAGAATCACGAACAGCGAGCGAACGCCGCTGCACGCTTCTTCCACCAGCAATTTGTGGCCCGGGATTTCCACCGTGTTGCCGCCGAGCACGTGCAAGATCCCCATCGCATCCAGCAGGCGGCTGCTCCACTGGGCCGTGATCGTCTGCAACGAGAAGATCAATTGCTGGTCGTAATTGAATGGCAATGGAATGATGAACCACATGAACAACCACGCCGGCAGAATGCGAGCCACGCACAGCCAGCCGCCGAGCCCATACGTGCAGGCGAACAACGCGAAAAGAAATGCGATCGCGCCGCATTTGGGCGAAAAAACCAACACCCCAAATGCGGCCAGCAGGAACGACCAAGCCAGCAGCAGCGAAAACACCAGTCGGTTGCCGGGCGTCAACTGACCGATGCCGCGCAGCCGCTGTTGTGCCAGAAAGAAAGCGCCCACCGGAACCAGCGGGAAAAAGCCATACTGCACGAGATCCAGCAAATGCTGACAGTGCAACACCAGCAGCGGCACATGCGCGGCCACGACGACCACCGAGACCAGCACGGCCCACGGCATCGACCAATACAAACTGCCGCCGGCCGCCCGCGCCACGGGCGGCGCTGGCTGGGGCGAAAGAATATCTTCCACTTGCGACATGGCGTTCTCAAACACGGATGAACAGCGCACTGGCGCGGGATTGGTCGCCAGTGCCCGAGTCGTCCTAATGGCGAACCTGACTCGAAACGTCGGCGCGGGATCAGCCAGCCAGAAACACCATCGGGCGGGGGAATCGCACGATCCTGAGCGACTTAACAAT
>DATATB010000133.1:0-1852 GCA_036268995.1 Pirellulales bacterium
AAACGCTCAATCTCCGGCTGATGTTGTCGGTCAAGAGATACAGCACGCCGGCTCCCGCGCTTGGTCGCGGCGTGCAGCAGTGTGCTACAGCATGATCACGCCGAGCGGAACGTTCAAAGCGTGTGAATCATGCGATCAGACAAGAGGATAGTCTTACTGAGTCGCAAAATCGAGCTTCCCCCGAATCAGCGCGCCCTCGTAAACGATGGAGATTCGTGCCCCTCCCAATGAGGCAACCATGGATCCCCTGGAGAGTAACGCGAGCCGGCTAAGGTTCGAGGCCTACGTCGAGCAACTGGCCAGCGTCATCGGCCATGCCGACCGCACGGTGCCGCTGCACGACTATTGCACCGGGCTGCTGCTGCCCGGCGAGCGCAAGAGCGTCGAGCCGATGGCCGCACTCACCGCGCCCGCCCGAACGGCGGCGAAACACCAGTCATTGCTGCATTTCGTCGCCATCGCCCCCTGGTCCGATGAGGCTGTGCTGACCAAAGTGCGGCAGATGGTGCTGCCGAAGATCGAAGCACTCGGCGCGATCGAGGCCTCGATCATCGATGACACCGGGTTCCCCAAGAAGGGCAAGCACTCGGTCGGCGTGGCGCGGCAGTACTGCGGCCAACTGGGCAAGCAGGACAACTGCCAGGCGGTGGTCTCACTGTCGATCGCCAACCACCACGCCAGTCTGCCCATCGCACACCGGCTGTATCTGCCGCAGAGCTGGGCAGATGATCTGGACCGGCGAAAAACCGCCAAGGTTCCGGAAGACATCGTCTTCAAGACCAAACCGCAGATCGCGTTGGAGCAGCTTAAGGCCGCACACACCGCCGGTATCCCACTTGGCACGGTGCTGGCCGACGCCGGCTACGGCTATGACAGCCAGTTCCGCGACGGGATCACGAAACTGGGGCTGCGCTATGCCGTGGGCATCCAGTCGAATGTGCTGATGTGGAAGGCCGATACCATTCTGCCGGTGCAAGGTCCGGATGGCGAGCAACCGTCGCGGCCGCAGCTGCGTGCGCAGCAGATTTCCGCCAAGGAGCAGGCTCTCAGCCAGGCCGCCGAGGCCTGGCAAACCGTCACCTGGCGCGAGAATGGCGAGGCGTTCACCTCACGCTTTGCCCGCTGGCGTGTCCGCCCGGTCACGCGGGCGGAGCAACCGGCCGAGGAGTGGCTGGTGATTGAATGGCCCGAGGACGCGGACGAGCCGACCAAGTACTGGCTGTCCACCGTGCCGGCCGATATCAGCTTCGAGGCACTGGTCGATCGCACCAAACTCCGCTGGCGGATCGAGCGTGATTATCAGGAACTCAAGCAAGAACTTGGCCTGGGTCATTACGAAGGACGCGGATGGCGCGGGCTACACCACCACATCACGCTGTGCATCGCGGCCTACGGATTCCTGATCGCCGAACGGGCGATTTTTCCCCCCTCAGGACCCCGAAAACACAGCCGATCCGCGACGATTGGCGTTTCCGCCGGTCACCGATCCGCAGGCGCCGCCGCTACGTTCAGAGCGGCATATTCCGAACTCCATCACTACGCTCAGGCGGCGGCTTGTTGTCGCCCTGGTCGAGCATCTGCCGCGATGTCCGTGTTGCGGCGTACGGAAAACAACGAGAACGAAACTAAATTTATGACGCAGTAAGAATAGAGCAGTTTTCCGTGACTGGAATAGCGCCGAGGTCCTCATGGCTCCGGCCTGACCGGGCCACCTATTTCAGCAGGTGCCGCGACAGGTGGCCCGGACAAGCCGGACCATGACGATGACGGGTGGCCGTGGCGAGCATTCCAGCCAAGGGAAAAACGAAGAGAAAAATGCCCGGGCCGATCAGTCGCGGAACACCACCGTGCG
>DATATB010000134.1:0-2988 GCA_036268995.1 Pirellulales bacterium
ACGCCGGATTGCCGAACTCGAAGCCCGTTTGAACAAGACGCCCCGCAATTCCTCGCTGCCACCCAGCAGCGAGCATCCGCACGCCAAGCCGGTGCCGCAGAAGCCACGCAGCGGCAAAAAGCCGGGCGGTCAGCCGGGCCACGACAAGTACCAACGGGCGTTGATTCCCGCCGAGCAATGCCACGCGTCGCTTGCTCTGCTTGAAGCAACCCATGAGTAGGCCGGTCAAGGCTGGATATCGACCTCTTGCCAAGTCGCTCGGCAAGCGCCCTAACTTGGCTAAGGAGCGCTTCCGAAGTCAAATTGCCGTCAGCGGCCACAATCCGCTCCTTACTTACGCGATTCGGTTCGTCCGGCGAGGGTCGCCAATAGTATACGGGCCGGAAAGCCGCTTTCGGGCCAGGGAGGGCGGACTTTCGCGAGCGCCCGTGCAATCTGGCCGGGCCGTGGTATCATTTTGGTATGGGACTCGATCTGCAAGTTGATGTGGCCGCTCTCGGTGATTCGCACCGCCGCGCGCTTGAGGAAGTGCTTGGCAGGCAACTGGCAACTAATCAGCGGCTAATCATCAGCGTCACGGAGTTAGAGACGCCGCCGGCCGCGCCTCCTCGCGCGCCCCAAACGCTGCAAGACTGGACGAACATTTACGAAGGCCTGAGTGACGAGCAAGTCGAGGCAATCGACAAGATCGCCAAAACGCGAGCCAATCTTACCCGCAGCTTGCCGTAGCTCATGGACGAAGCGCTGCTCGATACGGATGTCCTTTCCGAAGTGCTCAAGCGCAAGGACCAGCAGGTCCTGATAACGGCCCGGCAGTATTTGGCCGAGCATCAACGGTTCACGTTCTCGGCAATCACGGTTTACGAAATCGTCCGAGGAATGCGGGCCACCGGTGCCACGCGGCAGCTCGCTGGGTTTCTCAAGACCGTCGAAACGAGCGAAGTCTTGCCCGCCAACCTGCCGGTATTGATGCGCGCCGCGGATCTTTGGTCCGATGCCCGCAACAGCGGTCATCCTCGCGACGATGCCGATCTTATCATCGCCGCAACGGCCCTCGAAGCGGGCCGCGTGTTGGTGACTGGGAACACGCAGCACTTCTCGTGGATTCCCGGTCTGCGGCTTGCCGATTGGCGGTCCGTCACCCCGTAGCGGGTGTCCGCGCGTCCGATGGATGCCGTCTGCACGTACAGTTCGTGCGCCCACCAGCGTAGACGTCTCGCTCCGCGAGACGAATGCATCTCGGCGGAGCGAGATGTCTACGGTGGCGCTCCCTAGCCGGCTCGACCGGCAAAAGTATACCATGACGGGTGGAGGCCGCGGCAATCGCAGTTCGCCCTGCCGAGCCAGCCAGAGCCGCTTTTTAGCGTCGTTTTCCCGCCCCATTGGGGCCTTCAACCAACTGGCCGCACCAACGCCCTGCCTTGCACGACGACTTGCTGGAACATCTGACTGAGCCGCAGCGGACGGCGGCCACGCACGTGAATGGCCCGCTGCTGATCCTGGCCGGACCCGGCAGCGGCAAGACGCGCGTGGTGACCCATCGCGTGGCGTATTTGCTGCGCCAGGGAGTAGCGGCCCGGAATATCCTGGCGCTCACCTTCACCAACAAAGCCGCCGACGAAATGCAGGCCCGCATCGCGCGGCTGGCGCCGGGCCAGCGCGTGTGGGTCAGCACGTTCCATCGCTTCTGTGCCCGGCTGCTGCGTGAATACGCCCCGCTCGTGGGCCTGACCGAAAATTACACGATCTACGACACGTCCGACAGCCAGGCCGTGCTCAAGCGGGTGATGAACGCCTTGGACATCGATCCCGGCTTGTTTTCCCCTCAGCAGATTGCCCACCACATCAGTTGGGCGAAGAACAACCTGATCACGGCCGAGCAATACCAGCCGCGGCCGGGGCACCCGATCGGCAGCATCGTGGCCGCGATCTATCCGCCGTATCAGAATCAACTGCTCCGCTCGAGCGCCGTCGATTTCGACGATTTGCTGATGCACATAGCCACGCTGCTGCGCGAAAACCCCGAGGTGCGCAGCACGCTCGACGAGCGCTTCCGCTACATCCTTGTGGACGAATACCAGGACACGAACCTGGCCCAATACGCCATCGTGCGGGCCCTGTCGCTCGATCATCCGAACCTGGCCGTGACCGGCGACCCGGACCAGTCGATCTACGGCTGGCGCGGAGCGAATCTGACCAATATCCTCGAATTCGAGCAGGATTATCCCGACGTGGCCGTCGTGCGGCTGGAACAGAACTACCGCAGTACGAAACGGATTTTGCGGGCTGCGGGCCGGCTGATCACTTTCAACAAGCGGAGGAAGGCCAAAGAGCTGTTCACCGACAACGACGAAGGCTCGCCGGTGCGGCTGGTGTTTTATCCGGGACAAAAAGACGAGGCCGCTGCCATTGCCGAACGAATCGCTGTCGAGGTCGGAGCCGGGCGGCGGCAGGCGCGAGACTTCGCCGTGTTTTACCGCACCAATGCCTTGAGCCGAGCCGTTGAATCGGCCCTGCGCGAACATGGCATCGCGTACCAGGTGGTCCACGGCGTCGAGTTCTACCAGCGCAAAGAGATCAAGGACATCGTCGGCTATTTGACCCTCTTGAACAATCCGCGCGACGACGTGGCTTTTCTGCGCACTGTAAACACGCCGACCCGCGGCATCGGCAAATCGACGCTCGAAAAGCTTTCGGCATACGCCCGCGGCCGGGCCTTGCCGCTATTGGAGGCCGCGCGCGAGAGCGGCCTGGTCGAGTCGATTCCGAAAAAGGCCGCGGTGGCCTTGGCCAAATTCGTGTCGATGTACGATCGGCTGTCGCTCGTGGCCATCCGGCCGGTGGAAGAAATCTTGGGGCACGTGCTGACCGAGTCTGGCTATCAGGCTGCACTGGTGGAAAGCCTGTCGCCGGAGGACGAAGAGCGGCTGGCGAATATCCAGGAATTGCTGACCGCCGCCCGCGAATTCGACGAGCGCACGCCGGGCG